>NZ_JACJQJ010000023.1 GCF_014696615.1 Nostoc linckia FACHB-104
GGGGGACGCAACCGTCACCCAATCGGGGGTTTGGGGGAGAATCCCCCAATTCTTCTGGCTTCTTTAATAAGTGACAAATCAATCGCTAATGAGCTTAACCCAAGCGTATTGTTATATAAAGACTAATTCTCAATCCAAAATCTAAAATCCAAAATCGTATTAGTCCACTACTCTAGCTTACCCAATTACGAATTATTCATCTTGTCTCTATACTGTGACAAAAAAATTGCTTATAAAAAAATCAGTTAAAGGTAGAAACCCTACCTCTAACCGAATTGAAAGCATTTTGTAACCAAATACCATGTCCAATATCACACAGGGTTTTGACGTGAGTATTACAAAAGCGTGACAAAGATGCGTCCGTCACAAAGCTGTCATTTGTATTTAGCCAGTGATTCTATATTTGAGAGGTTGTAGCCCAGAGAAGAAAAATGCTGGCAGAAACTGCACGTACAGTAGTAATTACAGGTGCATCAACAGGAATTGGCGAAGCATCGGCTTTGCTTTTAGATAAGTTAGGGTTTTATGTGTTTGCTGGTGTGCGTCAAGAAAATGATGCGGAAAAACTCAAACAGAAAGCCTCACCCCAATTTTTTTAGATGTTACAGATAATGATGCGATCGCATTTGCAGTTGAAACCGTCAGCAAAGCCAGCAATGGTAAGTTAGCGGGTTTAGTCAATAATGCGGGAATTGCTATTCCTGTCCCTTTAGAACTGCTCCCACTTGCCGAATTTGAACATCAAATGCGAGTTAATGTTACCGGACAACTGGCAGTCACACAAGCATTTCTCGGTTTATTGCGCCAAGGTCAGGGTCGAATTGTCAATATGGGTTCGATTTGTGGCAAAAATGCAGCTCCCTTTCTCGGTGCTTATAATGCTTCCAAATTCGCCCTAGAAGCACTTACTGATGTGATGCGTCTTGAGTTGCGACCTTGGGGAATCGCAGTCTCAATTATTCGACCTGGAACAATCGCTACACCGATTTGGGATAAATCTTTAACACAAGCTGACATCGATAGAGAAAATCTTCCCGAATCCGCACAAAATCTCTACGGACAGGCGATGAATGCAGTCCGCAAACAAGTCGGAATTATGGCAAGTAAGGGAATTGCAGCGGATATTGTCGCTCAGGCTGTTGTCCATGCACTAACAGCAAAACAGCCCAAAACGAGCTATCTCGTAGGACAAGACGCGAAAATCGCTTCACTGCTCAAGTATTTTTACCCGATAAAGTTTATGACCGTTTGGTTTTAGCTTCAATGGGTTTATAAGTCTTGCTAACTCACCTTTGCTTCCAAAGACTTAAGCAATTCAGTATTCACACCAGATTCACGGGTCAGTGCAATTTTGCCAGTCCGGGCGATTTCCCTCAACCCAAATTTTTGTAACACTTGCACAATCGCCACTATTTTACCAGGATCACCTACTACTTCTAGCGTGAGAGAATCTTCTGCAACATCTACCACTCGCGCTCGGAAAATCTGAGATAGTTCGATGACTTCTGAGCGGTTGCTGCTAGTAGCATTAACCTTAATCAGCATCAATTCTCGTTCTACGCAAGGAGTTTCGGTAATGTCCTGCACCTTGAGAACATTAACTAACTTATAGAGTTGTTTGGTGAGTTGTTCGATCACGCGATCGTCACCAGGTACAACCATCGTAATTCGGGATACTCCTCCCTGCTCAGCTGGGCCAACAGCCAAGCTTTCGATATTAAAGCCGCGACGAGCAAATAAACTCGAAATGCGGGATAGAACCCCCGCCTCATCTTCTACCAAAACTGAAAGGGTATGTTTCATCTTTGCCAACACAGGCTCAGGCATCATTTTACTAATACAAACATTAGCTAATGACCGCCCTACAAGTACTGCCTACTAAATTTATAAGTAAATCTGTTTTCTAATTTTAAACTCAAGGCTGCACTGATTACACTTTCCGATAGAACTTAAATTTCTGGACAAATCATCCTGTAAGCAGAAACCTCTAAGTGTTGATATCTTTTTACTGGCAGATGTGGAGCGTCTGTAAAAATTTTATCCTCAAATTGTACAGACCTCTTACAAGAGAAAAAATATTATGGGTTGGCTAAAAAGACTATTTGGCTTAGAAAAACCGCAAAATGCCCAAGTAAATCCTGCTCCCCAAGCAATACCACAATCTTCTAACGCTAATAATGCTAACTTTGCTCCTGAGACTAGCAGTACTTCTGCTACTACTCAATCTATCCCAGCAGAACGTATTGGCTTAAATGGAGAATACGATCAAAGTGGATTAGCTAAGCGAGTAGCATTAGCATTTGACCAAGACCAACAACTTGATGATGTTGATACTCTCTGGGTTGCCCAGACAGGTGGTACTGTAGTCCTTAAAGGTAAAGTTCCTAGCCAAGAGATTCTCAACCGCATGGTTTCTGTAGCGCGTTCAGTCAATGGTGCTACAGGTGTTGAGACTAACCAAGTAACGATAGGCTAGTGAAGCCGCTCCGTTTCTACAGTACTGAAAATCAAGACTGGAGTCTTGATGAATCACATTTAATATACCCATCAAAATTTTTGAGTTTCTGGGATAGATTCTGGATTTGGGATGATAGCAGGCTGTTGGCTATCCTCAAGACACCGATGAATCCAATCTAAAATTACTTGGTTGACTTGCTCTGGAGATTCATCATGGGGACAATGACCTACGTCTTCTAAGTTAAGCAGTTGCAATTTCTCATTGTATTGAGCAAATTGGCTTCCTAGTACAGGAGGAACAAAGCGGTCTTTTTGTCCCCAAATCAACAGCATAGGAATTTTTAGGGTTGGTAATACTTTTTTGACGCTAGGACTAAAGTTAACACCCATAGTTGCTTTGAACAAGGCACTAAAAGCACGGGCTGAACCTCTGTCTTGAGGAGGCCCAGCGAGAATGTCTATGAGTTCATCGGTAATTGCCTCTGGGTTAGCGTAGGCTAGACTAGCCCAGCGACGTAGTACACTGGGTTGGCGTACAAAATTAAACACTGGTTTAAGTATGATTGGGGAGGCGACTATCTTTTTAATTGACGTAATCAACGGCATTAAAATTGGTCGCAGTGCAGGTGGAATCGCCTCCTGCTCCAACGAAGGATCGGGCAAGCTCATCATGACTATACCCTTTACCATCTCTGGATGAGCGGCAGCAGCAGCTAAAGAAATAAGTGAACCAGTTGAATTACCCACTAAGATAACGGGTTCACGAATAAACGCCTTCCAAAAATCGTAAACCTGCTCTACCCACAATTCTATGCTGTAATTAGCTGCGGCTTTTTCCGAAGCGCCAAAACCCAGCATATCCAGGGCATAGACTGTGTGGTGTTCTGCCAAAACTTCTAAATTATGTCGCCAATGACCAATAGAAGCACCAAACCCATGCAACAAAATTAGGGGCGTTGTGTTTTGGTGATTTTGGGCAGAACGGATGTAAGTATAGCGAGTTTGCCAACCTCGCCAAATCCAGTCTCTTTGATTACCAACCCGTTGCTGCCAGTGTAATCCAGTGGTCACATATTCCTCCCATGTCTCAAGAGCAAAACTCTCTCAACTTCCATATTAAGAGGGCGAAGAGAGCGATCGCATTTCTTGACAAATTACATTTGTAAGTTATTCTTTCCTGTCCCCTAACTCAACGATTAATTTCGCAATTCCTGCACAAACTGCTATAAATTCACGATTACTCCCGCAAACAGAGTAAAATCAAGAATGTCAGAAGCTAACCGCTCGACGTTCTGCCGAATTGTAAATTATTGTATAAAATATTACATTTTATTGGCGAAAAACTATTTTATGTGTAAACTTGCTATTCTGGAAATACACTTGTAAAACTCTATGTCAACCAAGTGTTAAATACTTGTTACAATACTTAACGTTTCGCTAGGTTGTGTAATTTAGATTAACGATTTTAGAGAAATTCTCTCAGAATGAGTAGAATGACAAATACAGAATCAGACACAACCATTTTATAGATTAGTTAATCTAGAACTATGGCTGATTTTTCAGTCCTCAGTAGTTTTTATATTTTAACTCTGAGGAGTACCAACCAAAACCTAGGCCAATCAAAACCAAGCCAAATTCTTAAATAAAGAGCTCCCACAAATCATAATGCCTGTGATTGAGAAAAAAAGAACTCGCGATCTGCCCCAAATTAACGAACGTATTCGATTCCCGAAAATTCGGGTCATTGACACTGACGGCAGCCAATTAGGAATTATTACTCCCTCAGAAGCACTACAGCTAGCCGAAGAAAAAGAGTTGGATCTCGTGCTACTCAGTGACAAGGCTGACCCGCCAGTTTGTCGGATTATGGACTATGGGAAATACAAGTTTGAACAAGAGAAGAAAGCGCGGGAAGCCCGGAAAAAGCAGCACACGGCTGATGTCAAAGAAGTCAAGATGCGCTATAAAATTGAAGAACACGACTACAACGTGCGTGTCAAGCAAGCTGAGCGCTTTTTGAAAGATGGAGACAAAGTTAAAGCTACTGTCATGTTTCGGGGTCGAGAAATTCAACACAGTGACTTAGCAGAAGAATTGCTCAAGAAGATGGCTACTGATTTAGAGCCGTTTGGGGAAGTGCAGCAAGCACCGAAAAAAGAAGGCAGAAATATGATGATGCTGATCTCTCCTAAAAAGTAATCTTCTAGCTGTTTTATTCAAGAAGTATAAATTACAACTGAAGATTTTACATCGACACAAAAGTCGGTAAAATTTATCCTAAGATGATAGTCCTGAACACTGAGTGGGAAAAATAATACTCAGTTGTTCAGGACTTTTGCCATTTCTAGGTAAGTTCTGTTGGTCAGGGATTGGTGACTGGTGAATGGGGACTGGTGACTGGGGAGACGAGGGAGACAAACACCAAACACCCAACACGCGATAAAACTACCAGAAAGTAAAACTAAATGGAACAGAAAAATAACTGGTTGCCTGCAAATAGAGGCGCTGTGGCACGAGTGCTACAGTGGTTGAACCTCCGGCCTGAGGAAAGCGAACGCACATGGATGATGTTTGCTTTTTATACAACCGTATCTGTAGGTTTACGGTGGGCTGAAGATAGTACAGTAGCGCTGTTTTTAGACGAATATGGAGCCGATCCGCTGCCTTTAATGTATATTGCCAGCGCAGTAATTGGTTTTGGGCTGGTTGTTTTATATTCTTGGCTACAAAAGATATTTCCTTTGCGCTGGGTTATTGTAGCGATCGCACCTTGCATGGTTACGCCATTAGTTTTATTGGTATTTTTACATTTAGAAATCCATATTTCCTACTTAACAGTAGTTATTGTATTTTTGATGCGGTTATGGGTAGACGCACTTTATGTAGTCAATGACCTTAATACCTCTATAGTCGCTAATCAACTATTTAATATTCGCGAGATTAAACGCACCTATCCACTGGTAAGCAGTGGTTTGTTAGTAGCCGATGTCATCAGCGGTTTTAGTTTGCCGTGGTTACTGCAATATGCCAAGCTCAGTAACGTAATTGTTATTGCTTGTGTAGTAATTATTTTAGGATCAGTAATTCTCTTATATCTTAGTCATCACTATCGCACTTCTTTCCCCGACGCACCGCAAAGACTACAGGCCCCAGAACCAACCTCCCGACATCGTCGTCTAGAAAAACCACTTAAAGTTTATATCTGGCAATTGTTCGCCTTTGTTGGTCTGTTGCAAGTACTGGGATTGTTAATTGATTTTCAATATCTGCGCGAACTGAAATCTAATTTTGGTGAGCGAGAACTGGCGAGTTTCTTAGGCCTATTTGGTGGAATGGTGGGACTGTGTGAATTAATGACACAGTGGTTTATTTCCAGCCGCTTAATCGAAAGGATTGGAGTGTTTTTTGCAGCGGCGCTGTTACCAATTACTGTAGGCTGTTTCATACCTGTTGGGATTGCTTTATTCAATCTTTTTCCCACAATGCAATTCTCCAGTTTTTTCTGGGGATTAATAATTCTCAAATTCTGCGATGAACTTTTGCGCTACACCTTTATTATGAGTAGCGGCCCAGCACTGTACCAACCAATCCCCGAACGCATTCGGAACAGAACGCAGATATTATCGGGAGGAACCGCAGATGCGATCGCTACAGGTTTGGCGGGAGTAGTAATTTTTATTACCTTGATAGTTTGTAGCCGGTTTGTTCCCCAAGAGTTACAAAGGTGGGTATTTATTGCGGAAACAGTGATCGTAGCCGCTATCTGTTTAAAAGTAGTGATGTTACTGCGATCGCACTATGTCGATTTATTAGTTCTCAGTGCTGATCGCGGAGAGCTAAGTGCAACAAACGTCGGGTTGCGGGTACTGCAACAAGGTGTAGTCAAAGCTTTAGAAGAAAAGGGTAGCTTAGCAGATAAACGTTCTTGTATTGAACTTTTAACCCAAATTGACCTCCAAGGTGCAGTGGAAGTTTTAGCACCTTTGCTAGTCAAGTTAGCTCCAGATTTGCAATGTCAAAGCTTGGAAGTCATGCTCATGGCAGAGGCCAATCCTAAATATTTACCCGATGTGCGGCCTTTATTGGAATATTCCGAACAGCGTGTGACTCCAGAAGTATTTGCTCTAGCTCTGCGCTACGTTTGGCTGGCTGAACCCCATCCTAATTTAGCTGTATTAGAAGACTACCTCAATCCCCGGCAACACTCACTCATCCGTGCTACAGCCGCCGCCTTGCTTTTGCGTCAAGGAACGCCAATACAAAAAGTAGCAGCGACCACAACCATGCGGAGGATGCTAACTCATAAACTAGAACGAGAACGGGTGAATGGAGTTAAAGCCTTAAGAGAAGCAGTTTATTTACAAGCCTTGCGGATTCATATCCCAAATTTATTACAAGATGAATCATTACGGGTACGCTGTGCTGTGTTGGAAATGATTGCATCTACTCGGTTAGAGGAATACTATTCAGCTTTATTAGCGGCGCTATACTATAAATCCACCCGTAGCACAGCAATGCGTGCTTTAGTGCAACTAGAAAATGAAGCTCTAGAAATGCTGTTGCAATTGGCTACCAATAATTACAAACCGGAAATAGTCAGGATGTATGCTTGGCGTACTATTGGCCAAATAGGCACTGCGGAAGCTGTAGACTGTTTATGGCAAAATTTAGAACAATCTTGGGGTGCAACCAGATATCATATTCTGCGTAGCTTATTGAAAATACATAAACAACCAGAAATTAAGAGTTTAGAAGATAGATTCTACGAAGGTAGAGTTGGAATTTTTATAGAACAGGAATTAAAGTTTTTAGGTGAAATCTATGCAGCTTTTATAGATTTTACTAAACAACAAACCAGCGAAGAGCCACAGTCAAAAGTAGTTTTTGACTTACTACAACGCTCCCTAGCAGAATTAGAAATTGATGTGAGAGAAAGAATATTGTTGCTATTAAAGTTGCTTTATTCTCCAGACAAAATGCAAGCAGCAGCGTTTAATCTCCGGTCTGATTCCGGCACCAATTTAGCACGAGGGTTAGAAATTCTAGACCATACCGTGAATTTGCCTTGCAAAACATTGTTATTGAATATTTTAGATCGGCGATCGCCTGAAGAAAAACTCTATCTTCTGGGTGCAGCTGGGTTAGGAGAATATGAAAAAATGTCAATTAGCGATCGCTTACGGCGCTTGTTGATGTTGTCTAATTTCCTTTCTGACTGGTGTTTAGCTTGCTGTTTTCACTTTGCCAAAGTTAGCCATATTCGTTTGACAATCCCCGAAATCATGATTTCTTTGCGCCATCCTACAGGCTTTGTCAGGGAAGCCGCAATTACCTATCTCAGCGTAGTTTCACGTCGTGTTGTTGTAGAACTACTTCCCCAACTGCAAAAAGACAAACATCCCTTGGTCGTGGCTCAAGTTAAAAATTTGATCGCGAAATATCAGCTGCAAAATCCCAAAATTACGCAGGAAGTTTAGGTGGGGAATGGGAAAAAATAACACTTGAGTAGAGACGCGATTCATCGCGTCTCTACAATTCTGAAAATACTATTATTTCGCTTGACTATCTTCTGCGCGAACTTCTTCTACCTGACCAACTTCAAAAATTAGGGTAAAGGATTGACCCATTTCGCGTTCGATAAATTTTTCTAATAATTGTACCTGCCGAGGTGTGACTGGTTCTTGCGATCGCACAATTAGACGAACTTCTGGCGGATTTGCTAGCCAGTTTGTATTACTGTCAATTAGGCGTAAGCGTTGGAAGGTAACGGTTCTGCTCAATAATGCTCTGCGTAAGCTCATTTCCAATTGCCCTTGTCTTACCAGTCGAGCAAAGCTAACACCTAAAGGAATGAGCAAAACAGCGGTTAAAGCCAATGTCCAAATGAGGGGGCGACGTGCCCGAGAGAAAGATGTGTATCCTGCTACTAAGAATGTCAGCATACAGGATAAAGTAATCCCCAACAAGTTGGTGAGGTAAAGCAGGGTTGCTCCTATACTCAATGACCAGTTTCCTTGTGCCAAGCCTAAACCAATCACACAGATAGGGGGCATAAGTGCGACTGCGATCGCAGTTCCTGCAACACTACCAGAAATTTTTGGCTCAACTTTGGCGTAGCCACTGATACCACCTGCGGCTACAGCAATGCCTAAATCTAATAGTGTCGGTTCAGAACGGGCTAGCACTTCACTACCATAGCTGGGTATAGGTACAAGCATTCCCAGGCTGTAAGCCATAACCACAGCGAGGAACGTACCCACCACGACAGCTATTATGCCCTTGCGGAAGAGAATCACATTACCTTCTAATGCACCAAAAGCTAATCCCCGAATCGGTAACATCAGAGGCGCAATAATCATCGCACCGATAATGACAGCAGTACTATTGGACAATAAACCAAAAGTAGCGATCGCACAGGAACCCACAATCAAAGTTAGGTAGGATGCGTCTAAGGTTGATTCCGCCAACAAATCCGTTTGGATTTTTTGGAGTTGCTCCGGTTGAGATCCTCGGCGACGAAAATTTTGAAAGCGGTCTCGAATGTTAATACTCAAGACCATCCTCCTTAAGCTGTGAATTTTTACTTATTGGTTCATTAAAATCTTATATTTAGCTGATGTCATCTGGAAATAGTCAGATGCAGAGTAAGTACAACACCTTATATTAGGGACTTCCAAATAAAAAAATATTCATCGCTTTGGCAAGCAGAGGAAGCAGGGGAGGAAGAATACAATTATGGTCTTCCCTACGAAAAATGGATAATTTATATCTCCCCAAACTTAAAAAAACCCAACAAAACCAAGATTGCTTTGTTGGGTTTGATAATTTATCGCAGAGAAATTACCCGCGGTTGGGTTGTGAAATTTTCAGTTGCTGTTAAAACTTCTTGCCTTGCCCATTTATCTGCTGCCAAAATGTCATCTAAAGAGGGATTTTTACAGTTATCATTTTGATGGCGATCGCACACCGATTCAATACAACGGGGAATATCTAAAAAGCGAATTTTTTCTTCTAAAAATAAAGCCACAGCTTGCTCGTTGGCAGCGTTCAATACAGCCGGCATGGAACCGCCAGCGCGACCCGCAGCATAAGCTAGCCGCATACAAGGATACTTTTGATGGTCTGGTTCGCGGAAGGTTAAGTTTCCTGCTTTTACCAAATCCAATCTTTCCCAATCTGTGTAGATGCGATCGGGCCAAGATAAAGCATACAGTAGGGGTAAGCGCATATCTGGCCAGCCAAGTTGGGCTAAAACTGAAGTATCTTGCAGTTCAATCAGCGAGTGAATAATACTTTGGGGATGAATAACAATTTCAATTTGGTCATAATCCATACCAAAGAGAAAATGAGCTTCAATTACTTCTAAACCTTTATTCATCAAAGTAGCAGAATCTACTGTGATTTTCCGCCCCATCGACCAGTTAGGATGCTTCAGGGCATCGGCAACTGTGACTTCTGCTAACCTCTCTACCTCCCAATCCCGGAAAGCACCACCAGAAGCAGTGAGTAAAATTTTTCGTAAACCGCCTTTAGGTACACCTTGGAGACATTGAAAGATTGCGGAATGTTCGGAGTCGGCTGGTAGCAATTTTACTCCATGCTTTTCTACCAAAGGCAGAACTACAGGCCCACCAGCAATGAGAGTTTCTTTATTTGCTAAGGCAATATCTTTACCCGCTTCAATCGCCGCAATTGTTGGTAGCAAACCTGCACAACCCACAATACCGGTCACAACAGTTTCGGCATCACCATAGCGAGCAACTTCTATCACCCCAGCTTCGCCAGCGAGAAGAATTGGTTGCGGATCAAGGTCTTTGATTGCTGCTTGCAGTGCTGGCAATTTTTCTTCTACACAAATAGCTGCTATCTGCGGCCGAAACTGCCGAATCTGAGCAGCTAACATTTCTACATTGCTCCCCGCTGCCAATCCTACAATCCGAAACTGATCTGGGTACTGGGAGACAATATCTAAAGTCTGAGTACCAATAGAGCCAGTGGAACCAACAAGAGTAATAGCTTTCACAATTGTTTAAGGATTTACAAACAATTCTCACTATAAATTGCTGAGGACTCTTAATCACAGTCATTGGCAGAATCAATGCAACTCAAGATAGAGAATTAGTCTTGATTAAGAAGTCATACTGCTATCAGCCCTGTTGATATACGCACAAGGAGGATACAAGCTTCGCTTTTAACAAATAAGCGATCGCTTTGGCAAGCAGTCCCAATAAAAAAATTTCAAAAGCCTTGCATGAAAGCTGTAATGGAATTTTTACTCAGAACTCAGCACTCAGAACTCAGCACTTTCACCTCAGAGGAGTAAAAATACAATTATGGTCTTCGCTCTAAAAAAGGATAATTTAATTTCTGGAAGTCCCTTAGCAGGGAGCAGAGAGGATCAAGAAATATCATTTGAATAAATTCCCTGATTGATTCACTGCCACTTTTTAATTCAAAATTCAGAAATATACTTTACCCAGAAATTTTGACTTTTGACTCTTGAGTGCAGACGTGATTCATTCTGTGCAACTCTAGACATCTGTACAGCCCTCTCTAGTTGATTCTTCCTGAGCATTGCTCAAAACAGTGTATATAAATACTATAAATTTAATCATAATTGCCTAGAATTTGTGCAATTAGTAACCGACAGCTATTACTGATTAAGAAAGGCTAATAACATTACAAGCCTTTTTCTTTTGCAGTTGATTAATTGAGTGAGTGGATGAGTGTGAGGTGTTGAATGATACTTAAAAATTTTAGAATGATAGCCATAACTCAGAGAATGCATCAAGGAGTCGGTTGAAAAACTCAAGTCTATGGCTAAAGTTCAAATATTTATAGCAAAATCTTTATGGAAAAATGAACTCATTTTTCCGGCAGCAGTCTGGGGTTTCAGCCGAATTTTCATCTTCATAGCCATGCTGCTGCTAGCCCCACATTTATCAGATCCAACGGACGGAACAACTCCTAACTTTGGTTGGGAAGTTGTGAATGCCTGGGATAGCGTACATTATCGCTCAATAGTCACGTCTGGCTATGAGTTTGTTGATGATGGTAGCCAACATAATTTGGCTTTCTTTCCCCTATTTCCCCTAAGTATCTGGCTGTTAATGAAGCTGGGCTTATCGTTTGAATTGGCAGGAACGCTGATCAATAACATCGCATTTTGCGCCGCCCTGTACTGTGTTTACTTTTGGGTGAAGCAGCATTGTGGAATCATCGCCGCGCAGTGGGTGACTACTGTGATGGCTTGGTGTCCCCAAGCTATGTTTACCGGAGTCGTCTATACAGAGGGGCTGTATTTATTGTTGAGTACTGCAGCTTTGCGGGCTTTTGATCTACAGCAATATCGCTGGACAGCTTTGTGGGGCGCACTAGCCACAGCCACACGCCCAACGGGGATGGCGCTGATTCCAGCATTAGCGATCGCATCTTGGAAACAACGTAGACCTGCGATCGCTTATGTGACATCTTTTGCCACAGTTATTGGTATCCTGCTATTCAGCCTTTTTTGCTTCATTAAATTTGGTCACCCTTTAGCTTTCATTCAAGCGCAACGTGGATGGCGACCTTCCCTTGGGTTTGATTGGCGAGGTTGGTGGAATATGATCGTGGAAATCGCCATAGGAACATCTAATTTGCAGGATGCTTGGGTGAAAAATCCTTGGCACCCTCTGTTGTTTAGCATCATACTTGTCAGCGCTTATCCTTTATGGCGCTTCCGCAAATACTTAATTGAAGCCAAGGTATTTTATGGATTGTATGCTTTAGCTGGAATATTTTTCTTTCTGGTTAACGAACAATTCATCAATAATTTCCTTAACCTGTTTACAGTTTTAGGTGGCGGCTTCATTTTGTGGCGATTACGTAAGCAACTCACCCCAGTAACCACAATCTATGGCTTTTGCGGTATTGGTTTACTGTTAGCGTCTGGGGGTACGCTCTCATTGAGCCGTCTTGCTTATGGTATTGTGCCTTTAAGCGTGGGCGTTGGTGTTTTGCTATCTCGGCATCATCGCTGGGGTTATTTAACCTTGGGCTTGTTTGCTATCTTACTTGCCAGGCTAGCTGTAGGCTTTGCCAAGCAAATTTGGGTAGGGTAAATATTGATCAGGCTTTTAGGGCACAGCAATGCTGTGTCCTATTGAATTAACGAAAACAGGAATATTGAAAGCCTTGCCCTTTGTCCAGAACTTAGTTTTCCCTACTAACTTTCATAACGAGATGCGGTATCCCAATTTTTGCAGAAAAAGAATAGAAAGATTTTATAATTTCTGAAGAATAGATAATTATTTATGGCGAAAACTTCAGAGCAGACATTTTTTAAATTTATCAAATCTCCGCTCAATTACCCCGTTAGCGTATATTTGGGTCTTGGTATTATTTTCGCCGTGTTCATCCGGTGGCTTTGTATTCCCAATAAATCGGTTGATTATAAATATTTTTTAGATCCTTGGTATGATTTTCTCGCCTCTAATGGCGGATTTAGCGCCTTAAAACATGGTTTTGCTGATTATACTCCCCCCTATCTTTACTGGATTTTGATTGCGGCAACGCTGCTTTCTGGATTGCCAAAAATACTGGCAATTAAGCTTTTTGCCATGTCTATGGATTTTGTTTGTGCCTTCTTCACCTACAAAATCGTTAAATTAAAATATCCTGCCGGCAGAATGGCAATATTTGCTTTTTTAGCAATTATTTTAAGCCCTACTGTTATTTACAATAGTTCCCTTTGGGGTCAATGTGACGTTATCTATACAACAGGATTAGTTGCTTGCGTTTACTTTTTATCTATTTATAAGCAAATTCCAGCTTTAATAAGTTTCGGTGTGGCTGTTTCTTTTAAATTACAAGCTATGTTTTTAGCACCTTTATTATTAATTATGGTGCTGAAAAAAAGAATATCTTGGTATTTTCTGCCTATAGTACCTTTAGTATATATAGTTTTAATGCTACCAGCTTGGTTTGCAGGCAGACCCATGCCAGATTTGCTGTTAGTCTACTTTAACCAAGCTAATAAATATAAGGAACTAGCGAAAGGTTCACCGAATTTATATCAATGGATTCCCAACGATTTTTATAATATTGTAGTGCCAATAGGTTTGGCTTTAACGGTAGCAGCTATGTTGCTATTAGCCTATCTTGTTGTTTTCAAAAATAAGCTAGAAATTACTCAAGACAGACTGATACATTTGGCAACTATATCAGTTTTGTTTATGCCCTATATTCTGCCTAAAATGCACGAAAGATATTTTTATCCTGCTGATATCTTGTCAATTATCTTTGCATTTTACTTTCCTCGATATCGCTGGGTAGCCATATCAGTACAAATGGCTTCATTTTTTGGTTATCTAGGAACTCCGATATATATCAAACTATTTGCTTTCCCTTTAGGTTTTACGCTTTGGTTTATTGTGCGCCATTGTGATATGATTTATCCGAAATTGAAAACTAAAATTTCATAGATAATCCTGATAAGTAACTTCTAGTGGAGAAGAATTTTCCCAAATTAAATACTGTTGGTGCAATTATTTTGATTAGCACCATCATCTTATTTATCTCTAGTACCCTCAGACATGAATTATTTAACTCATCTGGTGATTTAGCATTTTTTGACCAAGGTATTTACTTAATTAGTCAGGGTAAAACACCAATTTCTTCGATAATTGGCTTTCATGCTTTAGCGGATCATGCTGCTTGGATTTTATATTTTTTAGCTTTACTCTACAAAATTTACCCTAGCATTTATTGGCTGTTTGCAGTGCAATCTTTAGCCTTGGCGTTAGGTGCTTTACCTACATACTCGCTAGCACTACAAGCAGGTTTAGAAAAAACTCAAGCAGTTGTTATGATGGCTGTTTACCTACTATATCCAGTAGTATATAACAGCAATTTGGCTGATTTTCACCCAGATGTAATTGCTGTTCCTGCACTTTTAACAGCAATTTTTGCTGCTAGATCCCAAAGAATAATTTGGTTTTGCATTAGTATTATTTTGGTTTTGAGTTGTAAAGCTGTACTTTCCCTGACGGTAGCGGCTATGGGGGTGTGGTTACTATTTTGTGAAAAGCGGCGTTTATATGGTGCGATCGCACTTTTTAGCGGTACAGCTTGGTTTTTGATTGCGAATGAATTGATTATCCCATTTTTTGGCGGCGAAGCAGCATTACTCAACCGCCATCTTTATCGCTATAGCTATTTAGGAAACTCATTCTCGGAAACGATACAAATTTTACTATCCCACCCAGAAGTTATTTTCAAAAATATTTTTGCATCAATCAATTTAGAATATTTAGTTAGTTTAATAGCGCCTATATTATGGGGTTTAAACCCTCAATATATGTTACCTCTAATAGGTGCAATTCCTTGCATTGCATTGAATATACTTGCCGATCATCCCTCACAGAAAAATTTAGTTTTACATTACTCCCTACCAGCCTTGCCATTTTTGATGGTAGCGATAATCGCCAGCCTTGCAAGTGGTAAAACCTGGATAAAACAAAATCGAGTAATTATTTTATGGTCTTTAGTGGGGTTTTTAGTATTAGGAAAATGGGGATTATTTACCTCCAGATATCTCAGAAATGTAGATAATTGGCAAGCCACGAAAGATGCGATCGCTTTAATTAAAACTCCAGATAGCGTATTTACTACGGATATAATTACGCCACATTTAACCCATAGAGAATTAATTAGCTTTAAATATAATCTCAACGACTTAAATAATTATCATTATATATTGCTGAACCTGCGTCACCCTGGTTGGGCAGCAAGCACAGAAGATTATCAGATTTTATACAATAAGTTGCAAACTCAGCCAGAAATTAAATTGCAATATCAGCGTGAGGATGTATATTTATTTAGTAAAAAGTAGTTAATTTATGGTGAAATCAGAGTAAATCCTTCAGCTTCACCTTTAACTTTACTATTAGTTATATTTATTTTCTGCATAGCATCTTTATCTAACAGCAAATAAGACTTTTTAGCTAACATTTCTTGTAAAACAGGCACAGGCGCAGCAGTAACCTTACAATCACTATAAAAATCTACACTAGGACGACCATAAGCGAAAGAAGTGTAAATTTGCGTTCCGGCTGGCACATTTGCCCGAATTAATGCACCTACTGGCTTGGCGGGGAAAGTTTCATTTAACTCCCAAACCCAAGATTGCGAACTCATTAACAAAGCTAAAACTAAATACATCCCAGAAAATAATACTGGAATAAACTGACGATTCTGCTGCTTAATCAACCATGCTGTAATACCCATAGTGATTGCTAAAATAATACTCATGGTGATTAAACTAGGCTGTGGATCGGCAATTAAAAAATAAGCACAACCTCCACAACCAACAACAGATAAGGCGGCAAAGAACACAGTTAAAGCGTTCGATTTCAACTTATTTTGTTGCCATATTTCAGTTAAGTTAACACCTATTGCTAAAGCTAAAAAAGGATATATTGGCATTACATACCAAGGTAATTTTGTCCTCATCAAGGAAATAATTCCTAAATAGACAATTGTACCGATGAGAATTAAACAACCCCAAGCAGTTTGACGTTTCTTCCAGCTTAAATATAAACCTCCTGGTAAAAACAATAGCCAGGGAAAACCATATTTGAGAATCTCCAGTAAATAATACCAAGGCGGGCCTGTATTTCCTTCTACTGCTGTTCCCAGTCTATCTAAAGCTTGGGCTTGAAAATGCACTTGTAAGAATGCATCACCATAATGTTGCCATTGGGCAAAATACCATGCGATCGCAGGTGCATTACCTAACAACATTCCTACCCATAAATAAGGATTTTTTAATAAAGTGAATTGCCTATTTACTAGGATAAATAAAGCAGCAATTCCTCCCAAAACCACAACTAACATTCCCTTGGTGAGAGTAATTAGCCCTAAACAAAAACCCACACCCAAAGCATACTTTTGATGATGACGCGACTTCAATAAACAAAACAGCAATAGTAGAAAAAACGAAATTGTCATTCCATCTAACATTGCTAATCTACCGTGACGCACCACAGGTAGCATAGTTAAGTAAACTAAAGCAGAAAACAGCGCTGGTAAAGTTTCTAAAAAAACTAAACGCCCCACCATATAAAGTAAAGGTACTCCCAAGGCTGTTAACACCGCACCAGGAAATCTAGTGGTAAATTCTTGCACTCCTCCGATGTGGTAGCACAGTGCAATTAACCACTGCATTAAAGGTGGTTTCAATAAAAATGCTTCTCCCTGAAGAGTAGGGTAAAGCCAGTTTCCTTTGCGATAAATTTCTCTGGCGACAATCGCATAAGTCCCTTCATCCCAGTCTCGTAAGGGTAAATTTCCTAAAAATATCAACCACAAAACTAGGGAAGCTACTAATAAAGCTAATAACCATTCTTTGTCTGTGAATGGACGCATATTTTAAGAGTGAATTAACGGCAAAAATTTCATAATATTTGTGACTGTTTTTAGAGTCTTTAATTCGGGTACATCTGGTTTAAGTTTTTCTGCGATCGCTAATTTTGGTTCTGCTTGTCTAGGTTGAAAGTTATATAAATAAACAAACGCTAAGTAAAGCCATGCATAAGGATTTTTGGCATCATATTTAGTTATTTCTGTTAAATTTTGAATTAATTCTGGAACTTGGCGCTGTAAAAGTTGCGATAGAGCTAGAGTATAACGCCAACTCAGGTTATTTGGTTCATTTTGTAAATAATATTTAGCCGCTAATTCAGTTTGTTTTAAATAGTCTTGGGTAGGGTCATATTGATTAAAATTATCTATTTGCACAAAAATATTCTCTAGCTTTCCTTGTTGAAACTCTAGGGCTAATTGTGACAATCTAGATATTAAATCCAAGGCTGGTGATTTTCCTAGATTTACTCTATCCGTCACATCTACATTAATATTAGGAATATTTAAAGGAGTAACTTTGCCATTTCTTCTATCTAAATACAGGGCTGATAGTTGATATTTACCTATTGGTATTGATTTAGGGATAAATGTAGCTAGATTCTCAGTTACTTGAAAACTACCTTTGGGATGGCATTTAAGACCACAATATAAATTGCCTAAAGCAATTGCATGATCGTGATACCAAACCGATTGCCCATTTTGCCATTTTAAAAGTAACAAGCCATTTTGCAAATCATCCCATGAACCTGTTATTTGATAACTAATAGGATTATTTCGACTTACAATTAACTGATTTTCTGTTATTACCTGTTTTAAAGTAACGGGAAAATCACTATTATTTAATTTGTTAATGACTACAGATGGATTTATGCGGTGATATAGTCGTAATTTATCACCATTAGGTAATACCCACTCCGACTTTAATTTTAAATCAGGAGAAGATTCCACGAAAGATTTTAATTTGCGTTTAGTTTCGCCCCTTTCACCAGGTTCATCTGGTTCATTATCTCTGGTAACATACCACGAAAAATATTGTAAATCTTGCGCTACTTGAGATAATTTAGTAGTTAATTTTCGTCCATAAACGCGAAAATCAGCTAATGTGCCGAAATAATCTAAGGTAAATTCATTAACTTGAGGAGTAGAAACAGGGATTATTCCTAAAGTTGATCTTAAGTAGGGATTGGTTTGGTTAATTGTATCAATTAATTGAGTTAGGGGATATTTTTTACCCTCATTATTAGGTAAATGCCTTCCTCCCCATGTTTGAATTAGGGGTAAGGGAAATAAATTGTTGAGTAAAACTATCCCGCTTAGTCCAATAGCTATAAATCTAATTCTATCAAACCATATATTTGCAATTAAATTGAACAAGTAAGCTAAAATTAAACTAATTACAGGAAAACAAGGCAAAATAAATCTAATATCTTTATTTGTGCCCAGTGAACAAATTATATAACTACTAAATAAGAAAATTAATAACCAATTTAAACCTGGTTTATTGCATATAGCTGTAATTGCTTCCTGATTAAATTTGTTTTTAATTAGATAAACAATTAGAATACCAATGCCTATACATAATATTGGTAATCCAACGCTATCAGGTATCATATTCGGATAAACTAACCATCCAGCAATAGTTGTGGGTGGCGGATCGCCTTCTGCTTTACCAACATTGTTAGCATTTAATGCAGAGGTAATAATTGTCAACCAATTTAAACCGTACCAAAAACCACAAATTAACCAAGCTACAATTAAGGCTAAACCCGTTTGCAGAAGTTTAATATATTTGCGGCTTTTAATAAAGCTAATAACTGTCCAAATGCTAGGTATTAAAATAAAAATAAATCCTGTGGGTTTAGCCAGCATAATTAATCCTAGACCTAATCCTAAGCCTAGGGTTAATATCAATGGATGAAAACCTGTATAGCTATTTTTCCAAATAGTTAAAATTGCAAAAGTTAGGATAACAAGTGCTGTTAAACCGTAATCTAATAAATAATCTGTCCGCATAATTCCTAAAATAGGAAATATCAGACAAAATATACTGGCGGTTAAGGCAATCTTGCGACTATCAAATAAATAATTGCCCAAATGATATACGGATACGATAATTATTGCGGTAAACAATAAATTAACTAAACCAGCTTGATCGTATCCTGTACCAAATAATAATAGGAAAGGTACAGTACAGATATAAACGAAAGGTGCGCGGTAACTAGGAGTGAGTTGCCACAAAGACAACCACCAATCACCTGAGAAAATATTAAAATTATGAAAAATTCTATAATGATGTAATGCCGTTGTTAAATGGGCACTTTGATCATAAGAGGGGATAGATTCATCTAAGAAAAACCACGTTCTATCTATAATGAACGCGAAAAACCAAATTATTAATAATATGAAATAGTCTTTCTTAATTTGAGAAGAATTGGAAGAGGCCATATTGATTAAAAAAATTACCCAAGATTTATCATCTGCCACAAAATAGAGATGCTTACATAGTTAAAAATATAGATTTATATCTTAAATAGCCCTCATGATATAGACGTACCATTTCTTTTAGCAGATTCGTAACCAGGAATTTAATCCTGAAGCAATTTGAACTTTAGGCTTGTAGTGATACCAATTTAAAAAATAATTGCGGCAGATGGATTGGCAGAATTCTGATATATAGAGTAATTCCCAATCCAAAATCTAAAATCCACAATGATATGACTTCCCCTATATTATTGCTGACTACGAACTCATAAAAATTGTTGTTGAGCATTCACCCCTGGCTTTTTTCCTCTGGAGGGTATTTTAGTACTGAACTGACACATAAGCGGCGATCGCATCTCATTTTAATTGTTCCTACTGACCAACAGTCGTCATGAACTGCGTACACCAGCAAGCATGAAAATCTCTCTTTCCAGTCAACATTCATCCGTCAACACTATTTACAAGCTAGTATCTCAGCAGTTGCAATCAGAGTAATTATCACTGAGTGACATTTTTTACGTTAAATTGCATTGTTCCGAGATCAAGCCGCGAACTTGGGTTTAATACTGTTTACACAAGTGCTATACTTTGTGTCATTATTGATGCCTAGTCTCAGCCTTTAAGTTAAGTGCCAATTCAAAATCTGTTGAATCAAAGAAAATTATATCTATGCAAGCGACATAAATATAATTACCCTGTATAATTTGAAACTTTTTATTTTAGAAAAATACTTTAAAACTGCTGATGACAGTTCTCACAATGGAATTTATATTTGAATTAATTGAAAGTTATGATATGATTACAGCCAACTCCTAAGACTTTCTCCGTAAATATACAGTAATATATAGTTTTTGATTATAGTAATATATACTCTAATTATTCAAGCTATGAATTCATAAAAATATAGACAAATTTGATTATTTTAGCTGTTTGACATTAGCAATAATTCTTAAACACTTAATTAAGAAAGTATCAGTCTCAAAATCTATAGTTTAGATACCAATAAAATTTTCTTTACTGTCATGGTTAAAGAGTATCTAAGTTAACGACTAAGTTTATTTAAGTGATGAGAAACTATATTCAATCGAATGTAGTCTATTTAGTTTATGGCATCAAACAGTAACAGCTAGGGAGTTGATAATTTAACTTTTTCTTAAAAAGAAAAAAATCACTCTGAGCAGTACAATATACCTGATAAACTATGAAACTGAATAATCCGTTAAATGCTGGGAGCTTATATATAGCCTAGTGTCTACGTCAATTTGCGTGTCAACCTCTTGCATAAAAGCAAAACAAAGCTTATTACTAATAGGTAAAGAGTTTGCAAATTAATCAACTGATTAGATCAGGTAACTGATTTAGTTCAGTAATCCTACTAGCATAGATGTTTAAAAGTACAGTCACTTATATGATTGTACTGTTTCGTAGATTTAACTACTGATATTTACAAGTACAAATTCTGATCTTTGCGTTTTTGGTCTTGAGCATTCCACATTACCGAAAATTGTAGGGGTAGTATTTATCATGAAGCCAGATAATCTAGGTTTCAGTGAAACTTGTTATATCTATATGACCAACTGCTAAATTCTCTGTTAATCTTGATTCAAATTTCGGGATTATCAGTATTTATCTTTTTATCTAAGTATCTAGAGAAAATGTGTTATAACTTACCATCAGGTACTTAACTGATGGTTAGTCCCTTGAAGGAGCTATTTTAAGTGGAAAACAGTAAGTCGTTTTTTTGGCCACAAGGAATATTGATTGCATTAGTTGCCTTAGTTGGGACTTTCAGTCTGGGCTTGATGATGCTTGTCAAACCAAATGCCTCTGATGCTCAAGGACAGCCCAGTATAAATGAAAACACCGTATCTGCTAAAGCAGAAACTCAACAGCGGATAGAGAATTTAAAGGCAATGATGCTAACTAGCTGGCAACAACAAGCACAAGCTAAGGGGATGGCTTATCCTTTACCAGCAAGTGCTTTAGGGGCAACCATCAAAGCCGCAAAACTCACCCAAGGACAGAAAGTCATTGCCCTGACTTTTGATGATGGCCCTTGGCCTGAGAGTACTGCACAAGTACTAGATATTCTCAAAAAAAATGATATCAAAGCGACATTTTTTGTCGTAGGGCAGAATGTGAAGAATTTTCCCGATATTTTAAAGCGGGTGGCAGCTGAAGGTCATACTATTGCCAACCATACGTGGCATCATTGGTATCATTTTATGAATCCACAAACAGCTGCTTATGAAGTTGACCACACAACAGATATTATTTTTAAAACTACAGGTGTCAAAACAAATCTGTTTCGTCCACCAGGAGGCATGATGCATAATGGCGTAGCTAATTATGCAAAAAATAGTAAATATGCAGTTATCATGTGGTCTTCAGACTCTATGGACTACTCCCGTCCTAGTGTGCCAAGGTTAATCAATAATGTTTTCCAGGCAGCAAAACCAGGTGGAATTGTGTTAATGCATGATGGCGGTGGTAATCGTTCCCAAACAGTGCAAGCTTTACCCAGTATTATTGCCAGATTTAAGAAAGAAGGTTACAGTTTTGTAACTGTTCCAGAACTTTTAGAAATGCAAGATAAAGACCAAAAGTTAATTGCTAATAAAAAGTAAGAATTAATTACTAATAATTTACTATTTACATTAACTGAAAAATTAAACTACCCCACCTTAGCTTTAGGTATTGGCCTTAGCCTCTCAAAGCTTAGGTGGGTTTTGTTATGCCCTATGAACAAGGGTATTTGGCATAGGGCGTTGGGCATGGGAAATAGAGATTTTCATCCTTGCTTATGCCACAACTTGGCGTGAATGGCTGATTTGAAACAAAAGAGGGCGGGCTTTCCGGCCCACCCTACAAGAAGTAGTTAGATTTTGATGATGTTAGGAAATCCCTAACAATTCAACTTGATTACTAAACTGTACTCAACTGTTTAATTTGGGGATTTGCTTCCGCACTATCAGCTTCGGAAGGTGGAACTAATTGCCAGAATTTAGGTAAGAATTCTTGCCAGTTTTGCAGAATGAACTTCGCTTTTGATGAACCAGTGCGATCGCAATGGGTTTGAATTAATTCTTGCAGTTGTTTTTCACCTGCTTCTGTGACTACTCGCTGAATTTTGACAATATCCTTATTGACTAATTCCGGGAAAGAACCATCTTCATCCAAGAAGTAAGCTAATCCGCCAGTCATCCCCGCCGCAACGTTGCGTCCAACTTTACCCAGGACGACAATTACACCACCAGTCATATATTCACAGCAGTGATCGCCTGCGCCTTCAATGACTGCTAAACCTTTAGAGTTACGTACAGCAAAGCGTTCTCCTGCTAAACCGTTAGCAAATAGCACTCCACCGGTAGCGCCGTAGAGACAGGTATTGCCAACAATTACGTTTTGTGCAGGGTTATAGGCGGCGCTAGCTGGGGGTTTGATGATGATTTCACCACCATGCATTCCTTTACCGACATAGTCGTTAGCTTCTCCTTCCAGGCGGAGAATCATACCGGGGAGGTTGAAGGCTCCAAAACTTTGACCGACGCTACCTTGGAAGTTGAGATGAATTTGTCCTGCAAAGCCGCTATCGCCATATTCAGAAGCGATCGCACCTGCTAATCTTGCACCGACTGTTCTATCGGTATTAACGATTTTCAAGGTTTTAGCGATCGTAGATTGGTGGCGAATTGCCGCTTTAATATCTGGATCGGCCAGCAATTCATCATCTACAACTGGGCCGTTGCTGTGAACTTCTTCATGCACTAACCAGCTACGGTCATTTTTGGTATCTGGTAGCTGCAGTAAGCAGTTAAGGTTGAGTGATTGGGTTTTGGCGAGTTTGATATCCTGACGCTGTTTTAACAAATCTGCACGTCCAATTACTTCCGATAGCGAACGGTAGCCTAGTTTCGCTAATAGACTCCGCACTTCTTCCGCAATAAAGTAGAAGAAGTTCACAACATGTTCGGGCATCCCTGTAAACCGCTTGCGTAGTTCTTCTTTTTGGGAAGCAACACCGACAGGACAGTTATTGGTATGGCAAATCCGCGCCATAATACAGCCTTCAGCAATCATGGCGATGGAACCAAAGCCAAATTCTTCACCACCCATCAATGCACCTATTAGCACATCCCAGCCACTTTTCAGACCGCCATCTACACGCAGAATGACGCGATCGCGCAGGCTGTTTTGCATCAGGACGCGATGTACTTCACTTAATCCGAGTTCCCACGGTGAACCTGCGTGTTTAATCGAACTTAGTGGTGACGCACCTGTACCGCCGTCATGTCCAGAAATTTGGATGATATCAGCGTTAGCTTTCGCTACCCCAGCAGCGATCGTACCAATACCAATTTCTGCAACTAATTTCACAGATACCTGTGCTTTCGGGTTAATTTGGTGCAAGTCAAAAATTAGCTGGGCGAGGTCTTCAATAGAGTAGATGTCATGGTGTGGTGGTGGGGAAATTAATGTAACACCAGGCTTAGAACGCCGCAACATCGCAATGTAAGGACTGACTTTCGGCCCTGGTAATTGTCCACCTTCTCCTGGCTTGGCACCTTGAGCAATTTTAATTTCAATTTGTTTGGCGCTAGCTAAGTATCCTGGTGTGACACCAAATCTTCCCGATGCAACTTGCTTAATGGCGCTAGAAGCTGTGTCACCATTCCGCAGCCCTCTTAAGTGGGGGAGAGTAGCTGAGTGGCCAGATTCATCAACATCATCCAAAACTTTGTAGCGGACTGGATCTTCACCACCTTCCCCAGAGTTGGATTTACCACCAATCCGGTTCATGGCGATCGCTAAAGTTTCGTGGGCTTCTCTGGACAACGCACCTAAAGACATTCCACCTGTGCAGAAGCGTTTGACAATCTCGCTAACTGATTCCACTTCTTCTAAAGGAATGGAAGCGCGATCGCTTTGGAAATCTAACAAGTCGCGCAAGGCGGTAACTGGTCGATTTTTCAGGTGTTCTTTGTATACTTCGTAGTGGTCGTATTGCTTGCCATCTACAGCTTTATGCAATGCTTTGGCTAGTTCAGGGCTATTCATGTGGTATTCGCCACCACGACGGTACTGCACAAAGCCCAAGTTTTCTAGTTTCTTAATTGTGAGTTCTGGGAAAGCTTTTTGATGGAAGGAGAGAATTTCCTGGGCTAAGTCACTTATAGTCAACCCACCAATGCGGGAAGCTGTACCTTTGAATCCCAGTTCTAGCAAATCTCTACCAATACCAATGGCTTCAAAGATTTGGGCAGCTTGATAGCTGGAAAGTAAAGAAATTCCCATTTTCGAGAGAATTTTTAGCAATCCAGAGGCGACAGCTTTGCGATAGTTAGCGATCGCTTGCTCTAGGGTAATGCTAGCAATTTGACCACGAGCCATAAACTGTTGGGTTTTCGGATCGCCCCACCAATCGCGGACGGTGTCTAAAGCCATATAGGGACAAACTGCACCAGCACCATAACCAATTAGACAGCCAAAGTGATGGGTACTCCAACATTGAGCAGTATCAACAATTAGGGATGCTTTCATCCGCAACCCTTCACGGATCAGGTGATGGTGTACTGCACCTACGGCCAATAAAGGCGGAATATAGCTGTATTCAGTTCCTAAGGGAGAGCGATCGCTCAATATCAAAATCTTTGCACCCGCCCGCACCGATTCCGCAGCTTTGGCTTGTAAAGCCTCTACTGCGTTTTTTAAACCTTCTGGCCCTGCGGCAATTTCAAATAAAGTTGACAATTGAGCAGTAGTAAAGCCAGAGAGTTTGATCGCCTCTAATTCTGCTTCAGTCAGTACTGGCGAATCCAGCTTAATTCTCTTAGCATATTCTGGCTTCACTTCTAATAAGTTACCCCGTTCGCCTAGCTCGACTTTTAGAGACATAACCAGCTTTTCTCTTAAGGGGTCGATAGCTGGGTTTGTGACTTGAGCAAAGCGCTGTTTGAAATAGTCATACAGCAAGTGGGGTTTTTCAGACAGCACTGCTAGGGGAATATCATCACCCATACAGAAAGTTGGCTCTGAACCTTGCATAGCCATTGGTTGAATCACCATCTCCACATCTTCTGTGGTGTAACCAAAGGCTACTTGTTGTTGCAGCAAGGTTTGTCTGTCAATTTTATCTGTGGGTATGTGTCCGTTGTTAGTTGTCGAATAACCGTTACCGTTGCTGTTGGTTGCCCCATTGCCATTGCCATTGGTGGCTGAAGACTGAAGAGATAGCAACGATTTCAGGTCTTGGCGATATTGTTGCAACCATTCCCCATAGGGGTGTTGCTTAGCAATCCGCTGCTTAATCTCCCAATTTTTTAGCACTTCATGGGTAGTTAAATCCACGGCAATCATTTGCCCTGGGCCAAGTCTACCTTTTTCCACGATGTTAGCTTCTGGTAAGTCTACTACACCAGCTTCGGAAGCGACGACGATGTAGTCGTCTTTGGTGATGACATAGCGAGCTGGTCTTAGCCCGTTACGATCTAATGTGGCACCAACTTTTTGCCCATCACTAAATACTAAAAGTGCTGGGCCGTCCCACGCTTCTTGCAAGCCGCTGTAGTACTCGTAGAAATCGGTAATCTCGGGATAATCCTGTAAAGAAGGCTGATTTTGGTAAGCTTCTGGAACCAGCATCATCAAGCCTTCCAAAGGACTGCGGCCGGAACGTACCAATAGTTCTAAGACGTTATCTAGAGTTGCAGAGTCGCTATTGTCAATATGAACTAAGGGCTTGAATTCCTCAATGCGATCGCCCCAAACTGGATTAGCTAAACTCGCTTCTCGCGCCATCATCCAGTTAATATTACCCAACAAAGTGTTGATTTCGCCGTTATGGCCTAACAACCGCATTGGTTGCGCTAAGGGCCATTTGGGCATAGTGTTGGTGCTAAATCGGCGGTGATAAACAGCAAAGGCGCTTTTGTAAGCGGGATTTTTTAAATCGAGATAAAAATCTCCCAACACCGCGGAACGCACCATGCCTTTATAGACTATTGTCCGGCTCGACAGAGAACAAATGTAAAAGTCCTCAGAGATATTTTTTGCAGCTTTAAAAATGCGACGACGAGTAATATAAAGTGCCCTTTCTAGTTCTTCGCCACTTTTGTTGACAGCAGCTAGAAAAATCTGCTCAATTTGAGGTTGATTTTCTTTTGCTTGTATACCTAATGAATCAGGTTGTACTGGAACTACGCGCCAACCCAGTACAGTAAATTTTTCCTCAGCCGCAATTTCCTCAACCATCGCTCGTGATTTGGCTGCAGCTTGGGGGTCTTGCGGTAAAAAGATCATCCCCACCGCCAAATTACCTGAGGATGAAAGTTCTATCCCCCTTTGGATATACTCTTGCCGGAACAACTCCCAAGGAATGGCGGTCAATATACCTGCACCATCCCCTGAGTCTTGATCGGCACTACAACCACCCCGATGTTCCAAGCAAGTTAAGGCTATTAAGGCTTTGGCAATAATTTCGTGGCTTGCAGAATTTTGGCGATGGGCGATGAATCCCACACCACAGGCATCTCTTTCCTCAACTAACCACCTTTGACCCTGATAACTATCTTTTTCCGTATCTGCAAATGACATGTTCTGCACTTGATTCCTTGGTGTATTATTCATAGCCTAATCCTGAAATGCTGAGTTACTAATTTTGCCGCCGCCAATGAGAAAAATTTCTAAGATTTAGCAGTGGAGAATATAGACATTCACCGAAATTTAGGGAAAAAAAATTTTAACTTCGGTCAGTTGTTGTTGTTCTCCCGTGTTAAAATAATCGCGTTATTTTTTTATGTGTTTATGCTGAGTTAGACAAATTACTTTTGCCCTAAATGCCTTTATATTTATATCCTGCGTGAAGCTAAGTAGTTTCTCAATTCTTTCTTTTCCAGATGATGGCTATTTTTCAAGTAAAGCTAGTTATAGCTAACCTGAAACGAAAATCAATCTGATCGCTTCACCAATTTTGTTGCCGAAATTACCTGATTGCGGTAACAAAATCAGCCTATTACACTATATGCCCATTTGACAATTCCTAAATATTTCTGTTGTTATCTAGATTTTGGTTAATTATCAATTGCCACTTGCGTTACTACTAGCTATACCTCACTTAAGTAGCAACAGTAGCAAACATCGGTGAGGAGGGAATATTTTAATCCAGCGCTGACTTCTAAAACTGCCGTTTTAGACTACTGGAAGTGCCAGTTAAAACACTTAATTGCAGTGGTTGTTAGTCAAAATGCCCGGTTGTGTCTGTAAGAGACAACAAGCCACCCTATATAATATCACGTTTTTTCAAAGCTTTGATCGTTATTTTTTTATATTTCTGCATCATAAGTCAACATAAATTTTGGGTGATAGCTTTCAAAAGTACCAGCAAATCATGTTAAAAATGCCGCATAATTTTCGACAAAAAAGCCATACAGTTCTGCTTCAAAAAAGTCATAGCAGGTTTGTTTTGGCTCCTATTTCGCCCATAATCGCTACAGCGCTTTGTTTATATACTACCAGTGCTACCAGCGCCCAACAGTTACCCCCGACGAATATTTCTACACCATCAATCACGCCCCAGTCTACTCAAGCTCCCTTCTCTAGAGTAATCGCCTCTGGCAATCAAATATCGCTCAATGGTCGTACTTTATCAGGAGCTTGGTTGCAGCGACCAGGAACTGCCGATCAACTGACAACTCATCTGAGTGATGGTGTACTCAGGCAATTAATTGGCGTAGATTTATTGAGCAGCAACAATCCAGCTAGACAACCTATTAGTTGGTTTTCGTCTAGTACAACACCATTAATTTTAGATGCTTGGTTGCAAAGAGGATATCGTTATTTAGATATTACTAATTTTGTGCAAACAGCAGGATGGCAGATACAAGCCAATGGCAACATTTTAGCGATTTCTACACCTGCTGTGAATGTCACAGAAATCTCACAAAATCAAGAAAGTTTTGGCGATCGCATCACTATAAATTTAGACCGCCCAACTCCTTGGCAAGTTACACAAGAATTACCAGTTAAAAGTCCTCAAGATCCAGACACTGCAACAGCTAAACCCGCCAAAATTCCTAATAGAATCTGGAAAATTACTATAGATGGCATTGCTGATCCAGCTTTAGTCCAAAGGTATAGTCCTTTACCGCCAGCACCCTTACCAGCACCAATACCAAATCTGCTCAAACAATTATTACCGACCCCTGCACCAGAATCATTAATCAAGCAAGTAGAAGTAGTGAACAACCGAACGGTAATTAGTTTGAGTATTCCATTTGGGTTGTCTCCCCGAATTAATACTGTTGCTAATCCCAATCGCTTAATTATCGAAGTTCGACCCGATGCTTTAGTAGAAAAAAATATTACTTGGGCTAGGGGATTGAACTGGCGGCAGCAGTTAGTTAATTTAGGCACAGAAAGATTTCCGGTGGTTTGGTTAGAAATTAATCCCCGTGCTTTTGGGCTAACGCTCAAACCTATTCGCGGTAATGTTAATGGTGCGGTAGGGACTGCACCGTTAATTCAAATGGCACCGAAATTTTCAGCAGCAGCAGCAATTAATGGTGGTTATTTTAACCGCAATAATCGCTTACCTTTAGGTGCTATTCGCCAAAATGGTCAGTGGATATCAGGCCCGATATTAAACCGAGGTGCGATCGCTTGGAATGATTCTGGCGAATTTTATTTTGATCGCCTCACCTTACAGGAAACTTTAATTGCTCCAAATAATTTGCGATCGCCAATTCTGTTTCTTAATAGTGCCTATGTTCAGAGTGGTATTGCTCGTTATACGCCAACTTGGGGTCAAACCTACACTCCCCTCACAGATAACGAAATTATCTTGACTGTTCAGAAAGACCAAGTTACCAATCAATTACCAGGTGGTAAAGCTGGGCAAACTAACTTTCCTATTCCTCCAGATGGCTATCTTTTAACTTTACGAGGTAATGCAGTGAATACTGCTGTCCAATTACCCATTGGTAGTGCAGTTAGTATTACAAGTGGCACAGTTCCTAATGAATTTAGTCGTTATGCCAATATCATCGGAGCCGGGCCACTACTCATCAAAAACCGTCAAATTGTCCTCGATGCTAAAGGTGAAAAATTCAGTGATGCTTTTACTGCTGAAAAAGCAATTCGTAGTGGTATTTGCACAAATGCCACAGGTAATTTGTTGATTGCTGCTGTACATAACCGTGCTGGCGGCCCTGGCCCTACCTTAGCGGAACACGCACGGCTAATGCAACTTCTAGGTTGTGTAGATGCACTCAATTTAGATGGTGGTAGTTCTACCAGTCTTTACTTAGGGGGGCAATTAATTGATCGTTCTCCCAGTACTGCTGCACGTGTCCACAACGGCATAGGTATTTTCTTGGAACAAAAGTGATTTAGGGCATAGGGCATTGTTATTTCTGCCAATTACCAATTACCCAATCCCTAATCCTCAATTCCTTCATAAAGTTAAGAAAAAGCTGCCCGTGTGTTTGATGAAGAATTGGTATAGACCCTGTATTTTTAGTAGGAGTCTTTTACATCCTCTAGATTGCTTTTGTTATCGTTGGCAAGGTGCGATTCGATTCTCGATTTTCGCAACTGCATGGTAACGCCAGAATTCTCATCAATGGTTCCTAGAGTACAGACGGTTTGTTATGTCTTTAAATGAGGTAACTATGGTTCAAATTTCAGAAACAACACAAACTAACACTCTGCCCTTACCTCCAGCGATAACTTCCAGAGGCGTTGCAGCAACTGAATTACGCCCTTGGGGTTCTTTTACAGTTTTGGAAGAAGGGCGGGGATACAAAATTAAACGCATCGAAGTTAAGCCTGGACACCGCCTCAGCCTGCAAATGCATCATCACCGCAGCGAACACTGGATTGTAGTTTCTGGTACTGCGAGGGTAGTTTGTGGTGAAAAAGAAGTTTTATTAAGCAATAATCAGTCTACCTATGTACCTCAATGTACAGCTCACCGCCTCGAAAATCCTGGCGTAATTCCCTTAGTGCTGATTGAAGTACAGAATGGTGAATACTTGGGTGAAGACGATATTATCCGCTATCAAGATGATTATGCCCGCACTGGCGATCAAAGCCGTTAAAGTGCGATCGCTCATTTAGCCTTATTTTTGCCTTATAAGTTTTTTATACTCATCCCGCCCCTTTTTGGGTGGGATTTTGTATTATTTGGTGTTTGGTGTTTGGTAATTGGTAACGGAAATTTCTCCTCTGCTTCCTCTGCTCCCCTGCTTCCTCATCTCCCTTGTCCCCAGTCACCAATCCCCAATCCCCATTCTGTAATACTGTAAATATGGAGTTGGAAATTTCTAGACTAAATTCCATGATTCAATTGAGTCCTGCCGCTGCAAGTGAAATTAAGCGATTAAAGTTAAAGCAGCCGCAAAATGTTTTATTTCGTTTAGCAATTAAACCTGGTGGTTGTTCTGGGTGGTTTTATGATATGTCTTTTGATGAAACAGTAAAAGTTAGCGATCGCGTATTTGACCTAAATGGCATCCAGTTAGTTGTAGATGCAGATAGTTTAAAATACGTTGATGAATTAACAGTTGATTATTCAGAAGATCTGATGGGTGGTGGCTTTCGCTTCCAAAATCCCCAAGCAAGTTCTATTTGTGGCTGTGGTAATTCTTTTGACTTGAATGAAGATTCATTGGGCAATAATCACTCGTAAAAACTACTATTTCTGAGCAACTGACTCAAATCACAAATAATAATTGACATTAAACCTTGAAAAAAGTTATAATTAGGATTTGTTAAAACTTAGACACTAAGCAGCTTACGCGCTGTAACTCATGCCAACAATACAGCAGCTCATCCGTAATGAACGCGAACAAGCGCGTCAGAAAACCAAATCTCCGGCTCTGAAGCAATGCCCACAACGTCGGGGTGTTTGTACCAGAGTATACACAACTACTCCTAAAAAGCCTAACTCAGCACTTCGGAAAGTGGCAAGAGTCAGGCTGACTTCTGGATTTGAAGTAACAGCTTACATTCCAGGTATTGGCCACAACCTACAAGAACACTCAGTTGTGATGATTCGTGGCGGTCGGGTTAAAGACCTTCCTGGCGTGAGATACCACATCATTCGTGGAACTTTAGATACAGCCGGAGTCAAAGACCGTAAACAAGGGCGTTCCAAGTATGGAACCAAGCGTCCCAAAGAAGCTAAAAAATAGGGAATAGGCGGTTAATCGCATGAATTACGATTAATCGTCTTGCCTAGAATAGCTGAGGGAAAAAAACTGGCATTTGCGATCGCAGCATTAGTTATAGTTCTTGTGTCTGTATCAACAAATCAAGTCCTGCACTAAGCGAGCAAGTGTAGGATATTTTGATCCGAATCGTATTTGAGTGGCAGCAACGCTTTAATCTAGATATTAAGGTTTATTAATGTTGTCCCCTTGTTTGTCTGATGACAGGTAACAAGTAAAGTAAGTTTGCCTGGCTGCATCTGTAAGATGAAAAAATGAGGAAGTTTGAGCGGCGTTTCCTACCGCTTTTAGTTTCCGGTCTCTGATAGCATATAATTTCGTTGCCAAAACCGAATTAAGGGTGAAGTATGTCACGTCGTGGTGTTAGTCAAAGGCGACCAGTTCCGCCTGACTCAGTTTATAATAGCCGCCTAGTTAGCATGATGATGCGGCGAGTAATGCGTCATGGTAAAAAATCATTGGCGGCACGCATTGTTTATGATGCACTCAGAACCATTGAAGAACGCACTGGTAATCCTGCTCTAGAGACCTTTGAAAGAGCAGTGCGGAATGCAACGCCTCTAGTAGAAGTAAAAGCTCGCCGAGTTGGTGGAGCGACTTACCAAGTACCAATGGAAGTGCGTTCAGAACGGGGTACTACCCTAGCACTACGTTGGCTGGTACAATTTTCTCGTTCTAGAGCCGGACGGACAATGGCTGGTAAATTAGCTAATGAGCTAATGGATGCTGCCAATGAAACCGGAAATGCCATTCGTAAGCGGGAAGAAACACACCGCATGGCAGAAGCCAACAAAGCCTTTGCTCACTATCGTTACTAATTTTAGAAGCGATATATCGTACATCCAAGAGCGATATATCGCGGATTTTGAAAAGCAGACGGTTTTCCGTAAAAGTATAGAATCTTAACAAAGAGTAATATACAAGATATCATGAGGCAAAAACTATAGGAGGCTACTGTGGCACGTACGATCCCGCTAGAGAGAGTACGCAATATCGGTATTGCGGCGCATATAGATGCGGGCAAGACAACAACAACAGAGAGAATATTGTTTTACTCTGGGATAATTCATAAAATTGGCGAAGTTCATGAAGGAACAGCCGTTACAGACTGGATGGAGCAGGAGCGGGAAAGAGGAATTACCATCACCGCGGCTGCTATTAGTACCAGCTGGAAAGATCATCAAATAAACATTATCGATACTCCAGGTCACGTTGACTTTACTATCGAAGTTGAACGCTCCATGCGTGTGTTGGATGGTGTAATCGCCGTATTCTGTTCTGTGGGTGGTGTACAACCACAGTCAGAAACAGTATGGCGACAAGCAGACCGCTATAAAGTGCCGCGGATAGCCTTTATCAACAAGATGGATCGTACAGGCGCGAACTTCTACAGAGTTCACGAGCAAATGCGCGATCGCTTGCGAGCAAATGCTATTGCCATTCAACTGCCAATTGGTAGCGAAACCGAATTTAAAGGCATCGTTGACTTGGTACGGATGCGTGCCTATATTTACAACAACGATCAGGGAACAGATATTCAGGAAACTGAAATTCCCGCAGAATTGCAAGAGCAAGCAGCAGAATACCGCACCAAACTGATCGAAGCGGTAGCAGAAACCGACGACGATCTGATGACTAAGTACTTCGAGGGTGAAGAACTTACAGAAGCGGAAATTCAGGCTGCTCTACGGAAAGGAACAATTGCAGGTACGATTGTACCAGTGCTTTGTGGTTCAGCATTCAAAAACAAAGGCGTACAGCTAATGCTGGATGCAGTGGTAGATTACCTACCAGCACCAATTGATGTCCCAGCAATTCAAGGCACATTACCCAATGGTGATACCGTTGAACGTCGGGCTGATGATAACGAACCTTTATCTGCTTTGGCATTCAAGATTATGGCTGATCCATATGGTCGCCTAACCTTTGTGCGCGTTTATTCTGGTGTCCTGAAGAAGGGTAGCTACATTCTCAATGCTACTAAGGGTAAGAAAGAACGCATCTCTCGCCTAGTTATTTTAAAAGCAGATGAACGACAAGATGTCGAAGAAATGCGGGCTGGGGATCTAGGTGCAGCATTGGGTTTGAAAGATACCTTAACAGGTGACACCATTACTGATGAAGGAGCACCAGTAATTCTGGAATCTCTATTCATCCCTGAGCCTGTGATCTCGGTGGCGGTTGAACCCAAAACCAAGAACGATATGGATAAATTATCCAAGGCGCTGCAATCTCTTTCAGAAGAAGACCCGACCTTCCGTGTCCACGTCGACCCTGAAACCAACCAAACAGTGATTGCAGGGATGGGAGAGCTACACCTGGAAATTCTTGTAGACCGGATGTTACGTGAATTTAAAGTGGAAGCAAATGTGGGTGCGCCCCAAGTAGCTTACCGCGAAACAATTCGTAAATCAGTCTCCAAAGTAGAAGGTAAGTTTATCCGCCAAAGTGGTGGTAAAGGTCAATATGGTCACGTTGTGATCGATTTAGAACCAGGTGAACCAGGAAGCGGCTTTGAATTTGTTTCTAAGATTGTGGGTGGTGTTGTACCTAAAGAGTACATTGGCCCCGCAGAACAAGGAATGAAAGAATGCTGTGAATCTGGTATTTTAGCTGGCTATCCACTTATTGATGTGAAAGCTACTTTGGTTGATGGCTCTTACCATGATGTAGACTCTTCAGAAATGGCTTTCAAAATCGCCGGTTCTATGGCGTTGAAAGAAGCAGTAACGAAAGCTGCACCCGTCCTTTTAGAGCCTATGATGAAAGTTGAAGTTGAAGTTCCAGAAAACTTCCTTGGCGATGTCATGGGTGACCTCAATTCCCGTCGTGGGCAAATTGAGGGTATGGGATCTGAACAAGGTCTTGCTAAAGTGACTGCTAAAGTCCCATTGGCAGAAATGTTTGGCTACGCCACCGATATCCGGTCGAAGACTCAGGGTCGGGGCATCTTCTCAATGGAGTTTAGCCACTACGACGAAGTGCCTCGCAACGTGGCTGAGGCAATCATTGCAAAAAGCAAAGGGAACGCTTAATTAAAAAAGGAAACGAGCATTCATGGCACGCGCAAAGTTTGAAAGGAAGAAACCTCACGTTAACATCGGTACTGTTGGCCACGTTGACCACGGTAAAACAACATTAACAGCAGCCATCACCATGACCTTGGCGGCTCTAGGCCAAGCTGTAGCTAAAGGCTACGACCAAATTGACAACGCACCAGAAGAAAAGGCGCGGGGTATTACTATCAATACCGCTCACGTTGAGTATGAAACCGAAAATCGCCACTATGCTCACGTAGACTGTCCAGGACATGCTGACTACGTGAAAAACATGATCACTGGCGCAGCCCAAATGGATGGAGCCATTCTGGTAGTGGCTGCTACCGATGGCCCTATGCCTCAAACCCGTGAACATATCCTGTTAGCAAAACAGGTAGGCGTTCCCAGCTTGGTTGTCTTCTTGAACAAAGAAGACTTAATGGATGACCCTGAACTTCTAGAACTAGTAGAACTAGAACTAAGAGAACTGCTTTCTAGCTACGATTTCCCTGGCGATGACATCCCCATCATTAAAGGATCGGGCCTACAAGCACTGGAAGCAATGACTGCTAACCCCAAAACCCAGCGTGGTGAGAATCAGTGGGTAGATAAAATCTATGAACTGATGGATGCTGTAGACTCCTATATCCCGACCCCAGAGCGGGCTGTTGACCAACCCTTCTTGATGGCTGTAGAAGACGTATTCTCCATCACTGGTCGTGGTACCGTTGCTACCGGTCGGATTGAACGGGGTAAAGTTAAGGTTGGTGATGTTGTTGAGTTAGTGGGCATTAGAGATACCCGTAACACCACCGTTACTGGGATTGAAATGTTCAAGAAGAGTTTGGATGAAGGTTTAGCTGGTGATAACGCAGGTGTGCTACTGCGTGGTATCCAGAAGGCAGATATTGAACGGGGTATGGTACTAGCTAAACCCGGTTCTATTACACCTCACACTCAATTTGAAGGTGAAGTGTATGTTCTGACAGAAAAAGAAGGCGGTCGGAAAACCCCATTTTTCGCTGGCTACCGTCCCCAGTTTTATGTACGGACAACAGATGTAACCGGCACCATCCAAGCTTTCACCACTGATGAAGGCGCTGCGGCAGAAATGGTAATGCCAGGAGATCGCATCAAGATGACTGTAGAATTGATCAACCCAATCGCAATTGAGCAAGGGATGCGCTTTGCGATTCGTGAAGGTGGTCGTACCATCGGTGCTGGTGTTGTTTCTAAGATCGTCAAATAGCACCTTTCAACTTAATTAAAAAGGAGCAGAGATGGCAAAATCTTCTCTGCTCCTTTCTTTCCTTCGATTAAAGGGATTAGCGATGGGAATGAGGGATCAGGGATGGAAATTTTATCTCCTACTCCCCAATCCCCAGCCCCCATTACCCCTAATCCCCACTCCCTTCCAGTCCCTTAAATACTCAGAACCTAGAAAACTAAAGATGGCAACTCTACAGCAGCAGAAAATTAGAATCCGCTTACAAGCTTTTGATCGTCGTCTATTGGATACATCTTGCGAGAAGATTGTAGACACGGCTAACCGCACTAACGCCACAGCTATCGGGCCCATTCCTTTACCAACAAAACGTAAGATCTATTGTGTATTGCGCTCGCCTCACGTAGATAAAGATTCCCGCGAACACTTTGAAACTCGCACCCATCGCCGGATTATTGACATTTATCAACCTTCCTCTAAAACTATTGATGCGCTGATGAAGCTGGATCTGCCATCTGGTGTGGACATCGAAGTAAAACTTTAATTCTATGCTCAAGAGTCAAAAGTCAAATAAGTCATAACTATTGACATTTGCCTTTTGACAATGACTTTTGTATTAATACTTACATAGCCCTGAAGAAATATCTCTCAGGGCTTTTTCTGAGCTTTAAAACAAATGATAGAATGTAAACATAGTACGGGAGAAACAGAGACTCATAAATTTTAACGATTAAATTTATACCAGAGTAACTATGACATCCTCTTCTAGAATTGCAGTTCGCGAACTACCTCTGTTCCCGTTACCTGAAGTAGTTCTTTTTCCTGGCAGACCATTACCCCTGCATATTTTTGAATTTCGCTACCGAATCATGATGAACACGATTCTCGAAAGCGATCGCAGGTTTGGCGTTTTGATGGTTGATCCGGTCAAAGGTACCATTGCTAATGTTGGTTGCTGTGCAGAGATTATTCATTATCAGCGACTGCCAGATGACCGAATGAAGATGTTAACTTTAGGTCAGCAAAGATTCCGTGTTTTAGAGTATATTCGAGAAAAACCCTACCGCGTGGCTTTGGTTGAGTGGTTTGAAGACCAAACACCAATCAAGGATTTGCGACCTTTAGCTTCTGAAGTAGAACAGCTGTTACGAGATGTTGTGCGTCTTTCAGCGAAGTTAACAGAACAAAATATTGAATTACCAGAGGATGTACCTGATTTGCCTACAGAGTTATCTTATTGGGTGGCAAGTAACCTTTATGGCGTAGCTGCGGAGCAGCAGTCATTGCTAGAAATGCGAGATACAGCCGCTCGGTTAGAAAGAGAATCAGAAATTTTGACTTCTACTCGAAATCACTTGGCAGCTCGTACAGTTCTCAAAGACACCTTTAATCAAAAGTTATAAGTTAATCAATGGATTCCACCGACTGTGGAATTGTAATAGGTAGGATACTGTAGCTACCAAAAATTTTTAAAATTTCTGTGTAGGTGCTGAGTTCTGCTAAAGCAGATTGCATTTTGGATGAATTGCTATCTGCTTCTAAATCCATAAAAAACAAGTATTCTCCCAAAGAACGCTTTGTAGGGCGAGATTCAATCCTGCTGAGGTTAATTCCTCGTTGGGCAAATGTTTGCAGTGGTTTGACAAGCGCGCCTGGGAGATTAGCAGGTAAGCTGAAAGCTAGCGAAGTATGAGTATTTGTTGTAGAAGATTTCTGGGATGAAATCTGAGTTTGAGCTTGACTAATTACCCAAAAGCGAGTGCAGTTTTCCGGATAATCGTTGATACCAGTAGCTAGTATTGGCAGATTGTATAGTTCAGCTGCTCTCATAGATGCGATCGCTGCTGCTGTTAAATCTTCCTTTAATAGTTGTAATGCCTCAGTTGTAGAATTACTAGGAATGATCTGCACTGTGGGGAGATATTGTCCTAACCATCCTTGACATTGGGACAAAGCTTGGGGGTGGGAATAAACAGTTTTAATGTTATCTAAACTAGTTGCACAAGAAATTAAAGTATGGGCGATAGGTAATACCAAAGCTAACTGTATTTGCAAACTATCCAATACCCACAGTGTATCCATTGTCATGGTGACACTACCTTCTATGGAATTTTCCACTGGCACAACTGCTAATTGAGTCTGACCTCGGGTAACAGCTTGGAGTGACTGAGCAATGCTGGGATAAGGACGTAAGGAGGCTTCAACTCCTGTGCTTTGAGCCAGCCAGTTGAGATAAAAAACAGCTGCTTGCTCTGCATAAGTACCAGGTGGCCCTAAATGTGCGATCGCTAGTGTCATATTCTTAACCTTGAGATGCAAATTTGATTTGTTTACAGATAGGTAAACTACACATTCTTGACAGGTGTTGTCTTAAATAATTGCGCTGATTAACCTGTATTTTAATTCTTCAGAGAATTGATAAAAATTTTATTACTTTTATCGTTCTTGATACACATATTATCTATTTTGTCAATCACTAATGTTGATAATTACTAGTATATTTCTCTAACTAAAGATAGTAATCAAATTATTAAGTTTATTATTCATAATGTACAGGTTATGAGACACAATAATTTTTATAATCAATAAAGTTGCAACTTTATCTCAAAATATTTTTAATATTTTAAAAAATATTAAAATTAGACAACATATATATTCATTTACTCATGGCTACCCGGTTTACGGCTTCTCAATCAGTTGAAATTGCTGTTCCAAAGCAGCCTATTCCCATCCAGCACTACTTACGTCAACCCCAACGTTTAGTTCATGCTTTGGTTGACAATAATCGCATTCAGCAAATTTCAGAAGAAGTATTTCGGTTAAAAATGCGTCCTCTGACTTTCATGTCACTTAGCCTGCAACCAACTGTAGACATGAGAGTATGGGCAGAATCTAATGGAACTATTTATTTGCGATCAGTAGGTTGTGAAATTCTCGGTGTTGAGTATATTAATCAGCGGTTTGCATTAAATTTAAAAGGCTACTTATCACCATTACAACTCAGTACAGGTACTCACCTACAAGGCAAAGCGGATTTAGAAGTACAAGTAGAGCTACCACCGCCATTTTGCTTTACTCCCAAACCAATTTTAGAAACCACTGGTAATGGTTTGCTTAAGAGTGTGCTGTTGACTGTAAAACAACGGCTACTACATCAGCTGTTAGCTGATTATCGTCGCTGGGTAATTTCTCAAACGAATGTCCCAAGCCTTAAAGACGATAGTGGAGAATTTCCCATTTTAAATATAGAGTAAATTTACTCTTAATTCCAGCAGATTTAGCCTTAAGCAGACTAAGTCACACTAGCTACTCTAAGAACCTCTGGATTTTATTTGACCTCAAATCTGAATTTGACAAGAACGAAAAGACTTACGGTGTAAAGGTGAAGGCCCGTATTTTTTTAGAGCTAGCAAATGCTTTTGGCTACCATAACCCTTGTTACTTGTTAGGTCGTACATGGGATACTTTGATGCCAAGCGCAGTACTAGCTCATCACGCCAAACCTTAGCCACAATACTCGCTGCAGCAATAGTGAGCGATCGCTCATCTCCTTTGACTATTGTTTGTTGCGGTAATAATAAGTCTTTTACCGATTGATTACCATCTATTAAGCAAAGAGCAGGCTGTACTTTCAGTTTTAGCACAGCCCGCTTCATTGCTAGTAATGTCGCCTGCAAAATGTTGATTTGGTCAATTTCAGCAGTGGAAGAGAAACCAATTTTCCAGTCAATTGCTAATGCACAAATTTGCTGTGCTAGTTCCGTTCTGCGAGAGCTAGACAGCTTTTTACTATCTTTAATTTTAGCTGCTATCAATTCAGGCCAAGCACTCTCTGGTAGCATAACTGCTGCCGCAACTACAGGGCCAAACAAAGCACCTCGCCCTACTTCATCTACACCAGCCATATCCGCAGTACCTGCTAATGTTGACAACTCTAGCCACAGCAGTTCACTTGGAGGTACTACAGACTTATTATTAGCGGCAGTTGGCTCTGGCTCTACCATCATGGCAGTTAGCTTTCTTCATTGTTGTCATCTATGGCTGAGGAGCGACGACGACGACGACGACTAGCAGCAGAAGCACTATTAGCTTCACTAGCTTCAGCTTCTTCTGCGATCGCGGTGAACCCAATTGATTCAATTACTGGTTGGGGTGATGGTTTTTGTTCTAGCTCAACTTGTGGTGTAGGTACTTTAATGGTGCTGACTGCGCTGCTGACTTTTTCAGTGGCCGTGGCATCAGAGGTAGATTCTGTAGACGGAGTCGGAATTTGTCCTGGTTGCACAATATTGATAATTACTGATTTCGGATTTTTAACTTCCCGATCCAGCTTCACCAAGGGAGAGACACCCATTAAAGCGAAAACATCTTGTTCCTCTAAAGTCATTTCTACAGTCCTAATTTCCGGTGGTTCTACCACTGGTTTGACTGGTTCTACTTTGGTAACTTTAGCTCGTTCTCCTCTTTCATTCCAACCTTGTTTGTTCAAGCTTGGTGGGGGAATTTCAGGTGCTGGTGCTAGTTCATTATCAGCATCTAGGTCTAAGTCTGGGTCATTAACAAAAGCGAGTGGATTGTTGACAATCCGTCCTTCATCTTTGCCATTTGGCGCACCAATACCAATGCGACTACGACGGGTACGGGTACGACGCTTGTTATGATCGCTCAGTTCTTGATAGCTGGGGTGATTCATTAAATTGAGGGCACCCAAGTCAGCATCGTTCTCAAATGCATCACCAAATCCATCGTAGGTTTCCCGTGGATCGGGAATGCGGGCAACTGGCTGACGAGGTTCTCGTGCTTCCCGTGGTTCTCTCGCCTCTCTTGGTTCCCTATTCGGCAGGGGGATAAAGCGTTCTGGTATCTCTGTGGGTATGGTGGGCAATCTACCTTCTAGTTCTCCTGGTAGACGCACGGTATGCCCTAAACCTCCACATGTCGGGCAAGTTTCACCAAATAATTCGTAAATATTTTGACCTTGGCGCTTACGGGTGAGTTCTACTAAACCTAGTTCAGTGAGTTGAGCAATTTGGGGACGGGCTTTGTCTGCTTTGAGGGCTTTGTTAAAATGCTCTAGCACTTGCAGTTGATCGCGTCGTGATTCCATGTCAATGAAATCGACCACGATTACCCCAGCAATATTCCGCAGACGCATCTGTCGGGCAATTTCTGTAGCGGCTTCGCAGTTAGTCCACAGTACTGTCTCTCTAGCTGTTGCGGAACGTGTAAAGGAGCCGGAGTTCACATCTATGACTGTTAAGGCTTCGGTTGGCTCAATGATGATATAGCCACCAGAAGGTAAGTCTACTCTTGGTTTGAGGGCTTCTCGAATCGCGGCGTTAATCCGGAAGTATTCTAAAATTGGTGAGCGATCGCGGTGATGGTCAATTAACAATCCCTGCGGTGTTTGACCCCCACTCCAGTTTTGTAAATACTGCTTAACTCGCTTCAAACCAGTACTGGAATCAACTACAATCCGATTCACGTCCGCACCGTACATATCTCGCAGGACGCGTTGGATAAAGTCATCATCTCGATTCAGCAATGCTGGGGCCCTGGTCGATTGTGCTTCTTGTTGAATGGCTTCCCACTGCCTTTGCAATACTTCTAAATCTTCGATAATTGCTTCTTCTGGTTTACCTTCTGCTTCTGTGCGTACTAATAAACCCATACCTGCGGGTTTAATCAAAATTGCTAGTGCCCGCAGACGGTTACGCTCACTTTCACTTTTAATCCGCCGAGATAAATTTACACCTCTACCGTAAGGCATCAGGACTACGTAGCGTCCAGGCATGGTGATGTTACCTGTGAGCCTTGGCCCTTTTGTCCCCGTTGGCTCTTTCATTACCTGCACCAACACTTTTTGTTGTGGTGCTAATAATTCTGTGATTGCTGCTGCTGTCCGCTTCAGCTTCAACGGGCCTAAGTCAGTGACGTGAATAAAGCCGTTACGCTCTGGATCACCAATATTTACAAAAGCCGCATCAATACCTGGTAATACATTTTCTACCACTCCTAAGTAAATATCACCAATTTGGTGATGACCGGTGGCTACAACAAGTTCTTGTATTTGATCTTCCGAAAATACAGCAGCAATTTGATGCTGTTCCGCGATGATAATTTGCTTTGGCATTCAATTCCCTCAAAAATTCGTTGCACCGATGGGTAAAGGAGGTTTTTTTAGCCTCTCTCCCCTGCAAGCCCCAAAAGGTGCAGCTGATAATAATAATTGTGAATTTAAGCTCCTAGTTAAAGAGCTATGGATACTGTGATTGCGTTTACACGCCTGATTATTCCAGAAAGGCTGCATATGTTTAAGCAATTTCATCAACCATCTGTGGTTGATTTTTGATGCTATACCTTCACCATTGAAAGATTAGGTATTCAGCAGTTGTTTAAAAAGCATAGAGGAAGAGTTGCCGACGGAGCCTATTGTGAGTTACTGATTCACACGGTAGCTATAGAGAGAGTGTGTTCTTTAACCTGCCTCAGTTTATCTGGGATAAAATCCTAGAAGTTGCACTCTCATATCTTTGCCTTTGCTCCCTGAGTATCAGGGTTGTGAACCAGCTGATTCAATGCAGCGCCAGAAAATTTCTCTTCATCCCATTCTAACGCAACCTTGCCAAAAATCAATTCCCACGATGTATGATGTCAGGGCAACTACTAGCCAGTTACCCTTGACGGATTATATACCCAAAACGAGCCGATTGCGCTGGATATGCCAGAGATGAAATTCTGTGTTAGCTACATTTGCTAGCATAAACAGGATTTGTTCGGGACGCAACAGCACACCATCCGGACGACAGATACCTAGATAACGCAAGGTAGCTGTAGGCTCTGGTTGATTAGTGTTAGTTGCGACTAATTCTAGTTCCAACAAGCGATCGCGCAGATTTACGATTTGGTGTTTACCGGACTTGGTAATTTGTTCCCAGAGAATTTCTTTTTTGGCTTGAATTTGCTCAATCCAGCTTTGCCATTGTGCAGGTGTGGCTTCCCCTGTGGTGGAGACAGTAATTAAATATTCTGCTGCCTCTATGACTTGGCTAGCTGCGGGAGCTTTTAAATCCAATTCCTTTACATCATATATAGGTATGTCTGGGGGTAACTCCTTCGCTAAATTGGCTTGGAATGTCTTGACATCTACTGGCACAGTTAGCTCAAAATCCACAATTTCACCTGTGCTTGTAGCTCCTAAGGCTAAAGCATTAGCCACGGAAATCCGGGGATGAGGATGAAAACCACCAGTAAAAGATACTGGTAAGCTGGCTCTTCGCACTACTCTATCAAATAGACGCATCAAATCTAGATGACTCACTAAAGCCATGTCTTCCTGCTTGCCGAACCAGACTCGCAAGCGTTGGATTCTAGCGGTATTTGGCACAAATTCCCCAGCAAATTCTGGGACTGCTGGTGGCTCAATGACAATATTATGTCCAAAATCGGTGCCACAGACACCACAGTGAGAACACCCATCAAAAGAGCAGTCAGGAATGATCGCGGCTTCTAAGGCACGTTGCAGGTCTTCTTTGAGCCACTTTTTGTCAATTCCTGTATCAATGTGGTCCCAGGGTAGGGGAGCATCGAGGGAAGAAGACAATCCAACTTCACTGCTTTGCTCCTGGGTGGTGGCAAACAAATTCCATTCCCCCTGTTCCACTTGACGGTATTTCCAGTCTAAACCTGCTTGCGCGATCGCGCTTCCCCAAGCTGCAAACGCTTTGTCTATACTTTCATACCAGGAATCCATACCTGCACCCAATTCCCACGCCTGGCGGAGAACTTTTCCTAAAGTGCGATCGCCTCTACCTATAAAGTCTTCCATTGCCGACAGCCGCACATCAGTAAAATTTACTTTTACTCCTCTAATGCGGCGGAATTCTTGTCTGAGTAACTTTTGCTTGCGTTGAAATTCAGCAGTAGAAACTGAGTGCCATTGAAATGGTGTATGGGGCTTAGGGGTAAAGTTAGAAATTGTCAAGTTAAAATTTAGCGGTCTTCTGCCCTGGCCGCGACACTCTCTTTGTAACCAACTCACCGTTTCCGCAATGCCAATCACATCGGCATCTGTCTCACCTGGTAAGCCGATCATAAAATACAATTTGATTTTATCCCAGCCTTGCTCCCAAGCTGTTTTTACACCCCTGAGCAGTTCTTCATTGGTCAAACCCTTATTGACAATGTCCCGCATTCTCTGGGTGCCGGCTTCTGGGGCGAAGGTTAGCCCTGATTGTCTGGTTCCGCCTAGGATATTGGCAATATTTTCATCAAATCTGTCTACTCGTTGACTAGGGAGAGACAGAGTAATATTTTCATTTTTTAAACGATTTTTAATTTCCATCCCTACTGCTGGTAGGGATAAATAATCTGAACAACTCAGGGATAGGAGGGAAAACTCATTGTAACCAGTCGCCCGCATTCCCTGTTCAATGGCTTCTACTACCTTGTCTGGTGCTACATCTCGCGCTGGACGGGTGAGCATTCCTGGTTGACAAAAGCGACAACCACGAGTGCAACCACGGCGAATTTCAATTGTTAAGCGATCATGTACTGTCTCGACATAAGGCACTAGCCCAATGGAATAAGCAGGTATGGGTGTAGCCACCCGTCTGAGAATTCGTTTGGGGACATTATCCACGACAGGATGGACTGAACCATCTGCTGCCATTTGATACAACTGAGGGACATATACCCCTGGGATTTGAGCTAAGTCCAGCAATAATTCTTTGCGGCTCAATCCAGCTTGCTTACCTTCTTCCAAGACTAAACCAATTTCTGGCAGTAGTTCCTCACCATCGCCGAGGGCGATAAAGTCGAAGAAGTCTGTGTAAGGTTCTGGGTTAGAGGTTGCTGTTTGCCCTCCCGCAAAAATCAGGGGGTAATTACCTGCTGTGCGTTCTTGCCAAGTTAGGGGTATACCTGCCAAATCCAACATTTCTAAAATATTGGTGGCTCCCAGTTCATAACTGAGACTAAACCCTAAAATGTCAAATTCTGTCAGCGATCGCTTCGACTCGACTGCAAACAATGGTGTGTTTGTTGCCCGAAGTTTAGCTGACAGATCTGGCCCAGGGAGGTATGCGCGATCACATAACTGCCGCGGCTGGGCGTTCAAGATGTTATAGAGAATAATATGCCCTAGATTGGAAGCTCCAACTTCATATACTTCTGGGTAGGTTAACACCCAACGTATTGATGCTGTGTCCCAAGGTTTATGTACTGCTAAGCGCTCATTACCTAAGTAACGCGCTGGTTTTAAAATATCCGGTGTGATTAACTTTTCAACTGCAACAGCCACTGTGCTATCTTCTAGCTACCTTAATTACAGCTACTCACCTCCAACATTAGCATTGATTAGGTCTTTCTACAGAATTGTTGGCCGCAACTTACAATTCCGTTACAAAGCTGTCTGTCCGAGCCACCCTCAACAGCAGCATCACTTAATTCTTGTGAAATCAAGCTGCTGCAACATCAGGGTTAGCCTCAAACGATTTCAAATACTTGATCGAGTTGTGTCAATTCAAAAATGATTCTAATTGACGGAGACACTGAGCCCAGATGGAGGCTTCGCCCTAAACTCCCAGCTAGTTTCAGCGCAGATACCAATGCCATCAATCCTGCACTGTCTAATGATTCTACTGCTGCCAAATCCACTAACAAGATAGAGGTGTCATCTTGCGTCAACGCTGTAGTTAGATCCCGCTCAAATTCTAAAGCGTTGGCGGCATTAAGGCAGCCTTGAGGACGAATAATTGTAACTTTTGGACATTTAAGTACCGCTTGCATAATGAAATCCTAATTTAAAGTTATTGAACCTTAAAGCTTAGATGTATTTGAACATAAACTTTTTTTCATAACATCGACCATTTGTCTTATGTTTCTTTGCTAAATCTTTATAGGTTTCGTACCTCTGTTTAAAGATTGTCATAATTAATAGTTAAAATGTATGTATATATACTTTTTTTTCACCCAAGTTCAAAAACAATCAACATAGCAATTCCAAGAGCAGAATCAATCTCCGTAGCTATGCTGAGACAGTTGATTTTATCTATAGCTAAGGATGATTTACACTAAGTTTGGTTATTAGTAAAAGCCCTTATATTTCGACTCTGTCAGCGGCAGATACTAACTTTAATCTTGTACGCCTTTTACAAGTTCTTTGTGATCTATATCACACTGACTTGGGCATTTGGATCACTTTTTATACCAAACTTTATCTTGGATAATTAACAGCAAATACAAATTGGCTAAGTCTTTATGAGAACTAGACATGCTATTCGTCAATTGGTAGAAAAAGCCCTTTATATTCAAAAATTAACTCCTGAAATTGAAGATGAAATCAATTCAGAATTGACAGAAATGGGTTACATATCTGACGTTGATTATGAAGCTTTAGAGTTATTAATGGCAGAGATGGATGCAGGCCGAATTAAATTGGTTCCTAGCTTAGGTTAGTAACAAGAATCGCTGAGATTTGCCGCTTTTGCCTCTATCTAGAGCTATAAAAATTTACGATATTTCACAGAATTGTAAGACTACAGCCTTGACAAATAGTACAGCTTGGTAAAATTAAAGCTACCTGAACCTAACCTAGGGAACCGTTGAAGCGCGAATGGTCAGCATATCCACATCTACGAATTTCTGAAGCAGCTTGATTTTTTACCTTTTGGTGTTGGTCTGTCACCGTAGCGATACCAACATAATGCCCTTCGCTTGGCGTTATTTTTGCGTGAGTTGAAGATTTCGTTACCTACTCTGGCGTAAACTGTGCTAATGAGCATCAAAAATTTGCATTAGTAGTAAGTCGCCATGCAGTTCGCTAAACGCCTAGAAAAAATTCCTCCCTATCTGTTCGCTGAAATTAACCGCAAACGGCATGAGCTGGAAGCTAAGGGAGTTGATATCATCAATTTGGCGATCGGCGATCCAGATAAACCAACTCCGGCTCATATTCTCCAGGCCATGCATGAGGCGATAGATGATGCTGCTACCCATAACTATCCACCGTATCAAGGTACTCAAGAATTTCGGGAAGCAGCGGCTCAATGGATGGAACGTCGGTTTGGTGTGGTCGACTTAAATCCAAATACAGAGGTTGTGTGTTCGATTGGTTCTAAAGAAGCGATTCACAATACCTTTTTAGCCTTTGTAGAAGCAGGAGACTATACGCTCATACCCGATCCTGGTTACCCTGTATACCGAACTGCAACATTATTTGCTGGTGGTGAGCCTTATACAATGCCTCTGAAGGCAGAAAATCAATTTTTGCCTGACTTAAATATGATTCCAGAGGAAGTTGCCCATAAGACGAAACTTTTATGGATTAACTATCCTAATAATCCGACAGGGGCAATAGCAACAGTAGATTTTTTTGCAGAATTGGTAGCTTTCTGTAAGCAGTACGATATTTTGCTCTGCCATGACAACGCTTATTCAGAAATGGCGTACGATGGCTACAAACCGCCCAGTGTGTTACAGGTTCCAGGTGCCAAAGATGTAGCAATTGAGTTTCACAGTCTGTCTAAGTCCTACAATATGACAGGCTGGCGGATTGGTTTTGCGGTTGGGAATCCGATTGGGATTAAAGGCTTAACCCAGGTGAAAAGTAACGTCGATTCTGGGGTATTTAAGGCAATTCAACAAAGTGCGATCGCCGCCTATGCTACCAATGAAGCAGAACTGCAATCTCTCATCTCCGTTTACCAAAATCGTCGAGACATTATTGTCAAAGGGTTGCAATCTCTAGGCTGGCCAATTCAGCCTCCACAAGCAACTCTTTACGTCTGGGTTCCAGTTCCCCCAGGATATACATCCACAGAGTTTGTCACGCTGTTACTTGACAAATGTGGCATTCTTGTGCCTCCAGGTAATGGTTATGGTGCATCTGGAGAAGGCTTTTTCCGGATAGCCTTAACCATACCTGATGAACGAATGCACGAAGCCATTCAACGCCTAAAAGATGCTGGGATTCAATATGAGGCATGAGAATATGGGGCATTGGTAATGGGTAATAGGTAATGGAAATTTCTCCCCTTGTCCCCTTGTCCCCTTGTCTCCCTCATCCCCCTCATCCCCCTCATCCCCCTCATCCCCCTCATCCCTCTACCCCCTAAATCCTTCCTGCCAAACTAAGTGAATAAAATGATGCAGTTGCTGCTTGGCTAGTGCGTCAGGTTCTGTTTTGGGTTCTTTCGCTAAAACCTCACTCAATACCGTAATGACTTCTGTGTCTAAGGCTGGTTGAAATAAATTTACAGGCCATAGCAAATCAGATGCATCTCGTAAGTCCGTTATTTGCGGGGGTTCTGTAAAAAAATCTACCAGCACTAAAGGACGTACCCAGCACAACTGGCGCGAAACCACGACTTGAATGACTTCTGCATATAAATTCTTGTCACCATGTTTTAACGAAACAATTTGTCCTGATTGAAATTCCAGGCTTATCTCCATAATCAAGCAGCTTAAAGCAGCAGGAATAATATTGTAGTTTTCTTCATGGTAAAACTGAGATGGCACTACAGGTGTAACCTGAAGGTAAGACTATGACAGCTACAATTTTTTAGACCTCGATTTCGCAATCAAACTCAGGCAGCAAAATTTTTCCCACCACGGTATCTGAATATAAATGTTATAAAATAGGTGAATAACTGTTAAGCGATCGCAAGACAGATACTCTGTTGTAGTAAATCAACGAAGAAAGAGCAAGAGCCGTGTCAGTCGAAACCATTGAGAAGCGTTCCACAACCCGCAAGCTCGCGCCTCAGTATCGCGTTTTGCTCCATAATGACGACTACAACTCTATGGAGTACGTGGTACAGGTACTAATGACCACAGTGCCGAGCATCACCCAGCCTCAGGCTATTAGCATTATGATGGAAGCCCACACTAATGGGCTAGCTTTAGTGATTACTTGCGCTCAGGAACACGCTGAGTTCTACTGTGAAACTTTGAAAAGTCACGGTTTGAGTAGCACTATTGAACCGGATGAATAATCATACGTCATCAATTATGAGTCTCAATTTAAAATGTTGACTTGTAGCTGTTGACTAATTTTACATGAAAATTAACCTGCTCGATTTAGCTCAACGCCCTGCCCCTATAAGGCTGGGTTGTTTTATTTTGGCTTTGTTATTGCTATGGTTGCCTTTTGCTGCACCAATATACTTACTAGTGCATGATTCTAATTTAGAAAGTATATTAACAATGGTATTGCTATATGTAGAATTTATTGTGCTACTGCGGTTATGGGGTAAGTATGTTTATCAAGAACCTCAAATACTACGGCATTATGGCTTAGAAATTTCTCGCCATAACGGTGTAGATTTGCTGCGTGGTTTGGCGATTGGATTAATTACTGTATTGATAGTATTTGGATTACAAGGTGCTTTTGGTTGGTTAGTGTGGCAACAACCGCAAGTTTTATTATTAAAAATTGTTTTAGAAGGTTTAATTGTTGGTTTTGGTGTAGGTTTTGCAGAGGAATTATTATTCCGAGGTTGGTTGTTGAATGAATTGGAACGTAATCACAGCCCAAATATTTCTTTATGGATAGATGCAATTGTATTTGCGGGATTGCACTTTATTAAGCCCTTAGCAGCAATTATTCATACACTGCCACAATTTCCAGCTTTAGTATTATTAGGATTAACGCAGGTATGGGGTAAGCGCTGGCGTAGAGGCAGACTTGGCTTACCAATTGGATTACATGGTGGTTTAGTTTGGGGCTATTACATTATTAATATTGGGAAATTAATCAAATATTCTGGGCAAGTTCCTGATTGGGTGACAGGTGTGAATAATAATCCTTTACAAGGTGCGATGGGGGTATTATTTATGACTATATTAGCTTTATGGATGCGAGGCAGGAACATGAAGCATTAAGGTATATGCAGAGGACAAGGTAACTCTATTGGCAAAAATATGCTTGATCTTAAAACACTATAGCTGCGGGTATCACAATTCTTCCTATTACATTTGCTGATACTGTTCAATTCCGTTATTTACCATTGCATCATCGAGATCCGTTTGATCGGATTTTGGTCGCGCAGGCAATGAATCATTGCCTTGTTTTGATTAGTCGCGATCCAGCTTTTGATGCCTATTCTATTCAGGGGGTATGGTCATGAAATAGTTATGTGGTTGGTTGTATTTTAGGTGTAAGTTTTTCAGGTAAATTTGGTTTCTTTACCTGAAAAGATTGCTCACTTAAACGTTTCAACAACCGTTCCTACTACGCAAGCCCTATCTAAATTCACACCGTTTAAATTCGCACCTTCTAACTCAGCACATAATAAATTTGCGCCAGTAAAATTGGCACCAGCTAAGTTTGCTCCACGCAAATCGGCTTCTTCGAGATTGGCTTCGCTTAACAACGCCCCTTGCAAATCAGCACGAGCTAAGTCTGCACCTTTGAGATTTGCCCCTGTGAGGTTAGCACCGCGCAAGTCAGCACTGCGTAAATCAACGCCTTGTAAATTGACGTTCATCAAATTAGCACCACTCAAAAAAGCACCTGTCAATGATACGTCACTGAGTGTCGCACCCATAAAGTTAGCACCGCGCAAATTGCTACCACGCAAGTCAGCACCAGTTAAATCTGCTTGCATCAAATTTGCTCCCATGAGGTTTGCCCGCAAGTCGGTGGCTTGGAGGTTGGCTCCCATCAAATTTGCGCCTTCTAAATGTCCACCTTCAAATTTGGAACCAGTGAAATTGGCACCTACAAGGGTAGCACCTGCAAGATTGATCCGGCTTAAATCAAGTTGAGAGAGTTCCTCGTCTTCTAAATTGGCTCCTGGGAGTTGTTTGAGAGTTCCTAATTTAATAGCTTCAATATTCATTGTGGGTAACTACCAATCTCCTCACTACTCTTGTTGTGACTATCCCAACGGGAATCGATTAGCCACATTCCGGCACTGACTTTGGTTTCTATTAAGGGTAAGTCTAATCCTTGTTGCAAACCCATGACTAACAAAGCTAGGGTATCTACAAGTTTAGGGTCAAAGCGGGTTGATTGTTGTTTGCACTCATCTAAAGCTTGAGTAAAAATTTCCTCTCGGCTGATTTGGGAGGATTTTTTCTGATTGACTCGCCATTGAAAATCTGCAACTAAGGCTAAAATTCGCGATTCTAAGGGAATTTCATCTCCAGCTAACCCAGCTGGTTCTCCTGAACCATCCCACCACTCGGTTTGATGAGTAATAATTTGAGCAACTGCTCGTAACCTGGGCATGGTTCGCAATACTTGTGCGCCTGGTACTAAGGGACAGCTTAAGGGACAATCAGAATCTTCTTCTTGGTAACGTCTAGAACTACCTGGCACCAGAACGCTTTCTGCCTTCTGTAAAGGATCTATGCGGTGTAGCAAAGCGGAGAGGCGCAATCTTTTAATCTGCCATGCGGGGAGATTTAATAGTTGCCCCACTGTTTCGGATAGGGCTACGACTTCCGACGCTGCCATTGGGTTATTAATATCTGCCAAATCTATTAATTGCGCCATTCGTAAGAATGCTTGGATTTCGTTAGAAACCAAGTTGTTGTCTAGTAATTGTTGACGCAACGCTGTGGGAACAGGTAAATTTTCCTGCCCAGTCTGGAGGTAATCAACGACAAGGGAAACAACTGCACTCAAATCTTCTGGCGTTACAAAACTAGGCTTAATGGCATCTTTATAGGCAGTTAACTTGTCTGCTAGTTCTGGGTTTAATGGTTTAATGTGAGCGATCGCTAATTCTGCTGTCTCTTTGACTAACTCTGGTTCAAATGTCCATAAGCCATAGAATTTACGCTCTAAGTCTGATGCCGGTACCCCAGTACTGCCATAATCAGCTTCTGATAATTCTTGACAAATTACCATTGCTGTGTAATTAGATGACAGGATAATTAAATGCCACTCTTGAGCTACAGGGTCGGTTGGATCTAAAGCTACTAAGTCTACATTGGGTAGAAGGCTTGTGGAATGTTCTGCAAAGCCACTATCGGAGGCAGCCATAATCGCAATCTGACCGCTATTTTGGGCGATGTCTGCGTATCTTTCTGCTTCTTGAAGATACCATTTACCTCGTTGGAAGGCAGTAATTACTAAGGGTTTACCATCATCTTTGAGGATATGGTCTTCCAAGGCATGACACAAGGCAACTAGGGTATTTTTGTAATACACTCCGAAGCGAATTGGTCTAACACTACGGCGATGATTACTTTCTAATTGTTGGAGTATGGAGCCTTCTAACATGGGGTTTGTTTAAATCAACCGCGAAGGTGGGCGTAAGATAAAAAATTTTAATTTTGTCTATAACTTTTTCAGTTTACTTTTTGCTGTATGAATTACGCTACAGACCAAAAGTCTGAATATTTATACAAAAGTTAACTTATGTAAATCAAGCTGTTGTAATTGCTACTGCTTTGGCAATAGGGATGAGGGACTAGAGAAGAAAGATTTTCTTGTTTGGTTGTGGGTTGCTTTTGAAGATGCGATCGCCATTTTGATGCGAGTATCAAATTTGGAGTAGGCAAAAAGCCTACCCCTGATGGTTAAACACCTACCAATTGTTTGTCGTTTTTCTCAATTGGTGCTGATAGTGCTGCTTCTAAATCAGCACAACCCAATTTCTCTTCCAAGATTTTCATGACTTCACGTCCAAAATCGTTGGGGTTTTGCTGCCAAGCTTGCAAGCAAACTTCACCAAAAAATGAACCCAAGGGTTCTGGATTCCACAGCAGTTTTTTGGCTGTCCACGGCATTAAGCTCATAGGATCATACCCAGGTTTAAGAATACCTTTTTTAAAAGCATATTCTTCTAAATGGGTGTGTGGTTGCAGTCCAATAAAGAAAATGGCAGGTTCGACTTTATCTGCACCAAAAATGCGTTCGAGTTCGCGGTGGTAGGCGATCGTTTGGCGGATGGTTTCAGGACGTTCGTCAATAACGTTAAAGGAGTAGTTGACGGACACTAAATCATTGAACCCAGCGGCTTTTAAATCGCGACAGTTTTGCAAGACAGTACGTAGGTTGTAACCCATTCGCATTTTGCGTACTAGTTCTTGAGAACCACTGGTAATTCCAATTTCAAAGTAATTCATCCCAGTTTTCGCCATCAATTCACACAATTCGGGTGTGAGGTTGTCAGCTCTGATGTATGCTGCCCAGTGGATATCCGTCATCCCAGAATCGACGATTTTTTGTAACAGTTCCACTGCATCATCGATAAATTTTCTAGCGGGAATGAATTGGGCATCGGTAAACCAGAAGTTGCGAATGCCGCGATTGTATAATTGACGCATTTCCGCTACTACTTCATCGGCTGGATTGATGCGTACCTGTTTGCCTTCAACTACGGTGTAAACACAATAACAGCAGTTGTGAGGACATCCGCGTTTGGTTTGGACACCAATATAAAAGTCTTGCCCTTGGAGATAATAGTTAAATTCTGGCCAGATGCTTTCAATATAGTCGTAGTTACAGGCAGTCTTTTCTAAGGGGGTTGGTTGTTCGTGAATTAAGCGCTGTCTTGGTTGCGCTTCTCCTGCTACATAGCAGCGTTCATCGCGAAACTCTTGACCACTTAAAAATTTAGTTAACAGGGTTTCTCCTTCACCTACAGAAATAATTGTTCCTGCAGGTAAGCTTTTACCCAACTGTTCGTAAAATACGCTAACTGCACCACCGCCAACAACTGCACGCGCAGTTTTCGCATACTTCTGGGCGCGGTTTAAGCCACGTTTAATTAATCCCAGATTGCGCCATAACTCTACGTAGTAAGCAATGAAAATTCGCAAGCCGCCCAAAGCTCCGCGTAATTTGATTAGCGGATTCTTCGCGTAGTAAAATTCAAAGGCGTTTTGTAACGGATTACCGCCACGACCACCCACTGGCGCATATATTTGAATATCTCGCCAAGAAAATACTAGCAGTGTGGGTTTAAATTCATCGATACAGCGCTCTAGAGCTTGAGCATAGTCTAAAGGTGGTACGCATCCTAGGTCAAAGATGCGCTGCTCAATATTGGGAAACTGTTTGTGGACATGATCGCTAAGGTAGACAACCCCAATGGGAAAGATGGGGTTACAGGGAAGGCGAACGTAAAGAATTCGATTTTCCATTGTGCTTGCGTTAACTGCCATCTTGCCGTTTTTGTGGGGAAAGTGAGTGAAAAACATCCAGTTTTTAACTGTATGTATTGATTTAGGCTGCTTAGTTCGAGAGCGATCGCACTTAACATTTAAGCTAAGTTTCGCTCAAAGCGAATTACCTACTGGTAACTTTTGAATTAGCGAAAATTGCTGGGCATACCAGTAAGTATGTTTGCCGTAAGTTCGGTTTATGAAGATTTTTTGCTTATAGCTTTACCATAACATTGAGTCTATTCCTTAAGCGATGATTCTCATCTATAACTCGAGGAATTGCCTGAACAACAAAATTTACTTGTAATAGAGGCTAGATATTAGGGGATCATCGTTATCTTCTACACCTAATTTCTGTGATTAGAGAAGTTATATAACAACTTCTTTATCAAGGAATGAATATACAAGATCTTCCTTTATAGTGTATAATTATAGAAAAAATAGATATATTTACAAAAGTTTCACAACTTATACATATCTTTAGATAGAAATATTGCAGAAATGTGCAGTTGGTAGTCGGAGTTACAGCTTATGGGGATCGCCCAGTGTTACTTTTACTTATGTAATGTAAAATTGTGGCGTAAAGCTCCTCAGCAGTTATGGCTCAAATATTAGATCCACTACCACCTGAGCAATCGGGAACTATTCTCTGCTGCTACGTAAATGCCACGAGCAAAATCCAGGTTGCCCGCATCTCCAACATTCCTAATTGGTATTTTGAAAGGGTTGTTTTTCCTGGACAAAGGCTCGTGTTTGAAGCCCCTAAAGAAGCTCAAATGGAGATTCATACGGGGATGATGGCAAGTGCAATATTATCGGATACTATTCCGTGTGTTCGCCTTGAAATCAATGAAAATGGTACTTATGAGTTGGGTAGCAGCTCATCAGTAGCAATAGACTCTATCAATAAAACACCAATAGTGCAGCCAATTAATACAAAAACTGACGATACAACAAAACCTTTAACAATCGCTGGTTTAGCTTCCGTTGATTAAAAAAATTTTCTCAAAATTAGGGGTTGCTGAAGTCAGCAGCCTTTTTTGTTGAGTGGTTGTTTAGTTGTTTGGTGTTGATTAGAGAAAAGTTTTAACAGTTATTAGGGAATAGGTTAGAGAAAATTTACATATTATATAGTTTGTTTCTTCTGCCCTTTGCTTTTTATCTCCTATTTAGTCCTCAGTACCCAATCCCCAATCCCTAGTCACCAGTCCCCATGACCCTTTCTCTTCTACAATCAATGTATGAATTTGCCATCTTTTCTTTGGTTGTGGAAAATAGCCGCTTGGTCAATGGGGTTATCCTTGCTAGCATACGTGATGTTAGCGACCACAGGCTTTTGGATGTTTAAAGCGAGAAGTTCGCAACACCCTCCTAATTTCCCTTTCTTAAATAGAGGAAATGCGGGAATGCGATCGCTCCACTATACAATCGGTATGAGTATGGTCGGTTTAGTGCTATTACTACTGGCAATTGGTATTATTGGCACTTTGGGCCATTTCGGTTCACTAGGACATTCATCTCACTTGGTTGCTGGGTTGGTAGTAGTAGCATTAGTTTTGCTATCTGCTTTTAGTGCTACCCAAATTAGTCCCGAAAGGACTTGGGTTAGAACTTTACACGTAAGCACAAATATTATTCTGTTTATAGGTTTTGCTTGGGTATCACTCACAGGTTGGATTGTCGTCCAAAAGTATTTACCTTAATTCTTGATTTTATAGTACATAATTACTACTAAGAATGCGATCGCAAAAGCAGCCCTAGAAATTAGTAAGCACTTTAATGCTGAACATAGCGCTAAAGTGCTTGCTGTATTTATATGCCAGAGTATGAAAGAAGCTCTTTAACCTCAGCAAAAATGAACGGCTAGCTCAGTCCTTAGTTAGGATGAAATAAAAGTAAACAATTGTAATTGAGCCGTGACTGCAAACTTAGTTAACACCTCAACTTCTGTTTTTCGCCTCTCACCGTTGATTAGAATAACGCTGCTGAGTTTATATTTAGCACTCACAGTTCCATTACCATTTTTAGCGCAGGTAACAGCTGCACCTACACCACCAGCTTTATTGTGGCTAGGAATTGGAATTGGTTTTATTGCTTTGTATGCAGTATTGACCGAACGAGTCATTTTAGATGATCAAGGAATTCAAGTGACTTATCCTGTCTGGGTACCGCGATTTTTTCGTAAAGGTTGGTTATTAAACTGGTCTGATGTCAAAGAATTAAAACCTCGCACTACAGGTCAAGGAGGTATAGTATATTATTTTCTCAGCCAGTCAGGACAAGCTTATTTATTACCAGTGCGTGTAGCTGGATTTGCCAAACTGGTAAGACAAGTACAAGAAAAAACGGGTATAGATACTACAGATGTTCGCCCGTTAGCTCAGCCTTGGATGTATATAATTTTGTTAGGTTTCACGTTATTATTACTGTTGGTAGATAGCTGGACTATCACCACAGCCTTAAATCAATAATTATTAATTCGTAATACCCTTATCCTAATGGAGACACTACGCGAACGGGAAGCCGCTACGCGTCTACTTAGTTCGTAAATAAAAAGTTAGAGCAAGTTAATTTATTGAAGGAACAAATAAATATTTATTTCTTCTTTCAAGCCTAGTAAGATGAATTACGAATTACGTAGAAGCTTTAGCGGCTTGCCGCAGGCTATTATCAATTACGAATTATCTTTACACTTTCCCCAGCAAGTTGAACTTGGATAATGTCACCCCTAAAGCCACACTCAGGTTAGAGCAAGTCAATCTATTTACGAAGCTCAAAACCCAAATTTCCAGCAATCATCAAGGATACCCAATATTGCAGGATATTAGTTTTGAGGTATTAGCTGGAGAACGGATTGCGATTGTCGGCCCATCAGGTGGAGGGAAAACAGCCTTACTCAAGCTGATTAACCGCCTGATTGAGCCAACTAATGGCAAAATATTTCTGGAAAATCAGGAATATCGCCAAATTCCTATATTCCAGTTACGCCAGGTAGTGACACTGGTATTGCAAGAGTCTAAGCTTTTAGGGATGACAGTTGAGCAAGCTTTAGCTTATCCACTAGTTTTGCGTGGTTTATCCAAACAGACAATTCAGCAACGAGTAAGTCATTGGATAGAACAACTGCGTATCCCTAGTGACTGGTTGGGAAGGACTGAAGTGCAACTTTCTGCTGGACAACGACAGCTAGTAGCGATCGCACGTGCTCTAGTTATCCAACCAAAAATCTTATTATTAGATGAGCCAACCTCTGCTTTGGATGTTGGGACAGCGTCTCATGTTATAGAAAATTTAACCCAGCTGGCTACCACTCATCACATCACAATTCTGATGGTAAATCACCAGCTAGAACTAGCACAGGAATTTTGCACCCGACTTTTACACCTACAACAAGGTCGGTTGTTGGCAAATCAACCAGCGTCTGAAATAGACTGGTTAAACTTACGCACCAGCTTGATGCACGCAGAAGCTCAAGCCTCTGAAGAATGGGGTTGATTAAGAGTCCAGAGTCAAAAGTCAAAAGTCAAAAGTCAAAAATCTATGAAATTTCTTAATTTTGAATTTTGAATTTCCTGTCTGCGCTGATTCAGCTATACACGTTGAGTACTAAGGGTTGAACGCTGATTGCTAAATCTCTCTTTAGCCAACTTTGCTGATGAGTTGGGAATATTGGAATTCAAAATTTCCATGTTAAATCGGTATCCTACATTGCGGATGGTTTGAATTAAACTAGGTTGGCGAGGATCGAGTTCAACTTTTTTCCGCAGCGATAAAACATGAGTATCAATAGTTCGGGGATTGTCAATAGCGTCAGGCCAAGCACGACGTAGTAACTCGGATCTAGAAAGAGGCACTCCTCCCGCTTGGGCTAAAACGTATAATAAACTAAATTCTTGGGGCGTTAAGTCAATAAACTCCCCTTGAAATCTCACCCGGCGTTGCACTAAATCAATTTGCAGCGAACCGTAATCCAAATAAGCTGGTGCTACTGGTGTGCGGTTGCGGCGAATTAGTGCTTCTACTCTGGCGAGAAACTCTTGCATTCCAAAAGGTTTGCTCAGGTAATCATCTGCTCCCGCCTTCAAACCAGCGACAATATCAGATTCATTACTACGAGCAGATAGCATTAAAATTAAAGGTTGTTGCTGACGATGCAACCAACGGCAAAACTCAATGCCATCACCATCAGGTAAATCAGCATCCAGAATTACCAATGTTGGTTGCTGGTTCAAAAACACTTCCCTTGCTTGATAAATGCTGGCGGCTTGGTGTACTCGATATTCCAACTGTTGTAAGTGCCAACCTAGCAACGACCTGAGATGGGGATTCCCCTCAACGATTTCAATACAAACCGAACCCACGGTGGCAAGACCCCTTAGCGTTGATGAATTTCAAAGTAACAAGCCCAGTCCCAAGGTTTTGTAGTCTTTGTTACTCCTATTACTATTCCCTTTATATTTCCTTATAGAAATAGTGGCTAAAAGTTTAACTTATGCTTTAGCCCCAGCCAATTAGTAATTTTCTTAAATTTTTGTTATAATTATTTAAATTAGTGCTAGATGAACATCTAAGCTCCTACAACGGGGTAATGCAGCACAACTCCATCACCAAAAAGCCAACCTTTAGCCATTTATTTTTCTTATCTCTCAGCTTGATGGTGAAAACAGATTGCACCTTGCATCAGTTTAGTGTTGACTTACACAGATAAAGCTGAGATGTTACTAAAAGTAAATTATAAAAATAGCTTACCAAATAATCTTATTCCCGATTTTCTGGAATAGGATCTAAATACCTTGTAGCTGCTGGAGGGTAATGCCCAAAACAGAGATATTGATTTTGACTCAATGCCAGGGGGAAAGTGACACTTCACATTTCCGCGTGAATCATTTACAATTCTCATTCCAAAGAGATTAATTCAGCAGTTATGCTCCAAGACACACAAACCATCCGCTATTACCAAAGACTGACCGACGCCTTCGTCGAGCTATGGAATCGTGGTTATCGCATGGATGATATGCGGATGTATTTGGATGGATATCTCGCCGCTCTGCGGCATAGCAACGCAATCGAGCCTTATCTGATTCATCGTTTAGAAGAGGAAGCAAGCCGCTACCTTTACGACGCATCAAACTTTGCAATGACTCAAACACAACCGGAACCACAACACGATTACTACTAATGCTGCACCCAGGTTTCGAGCGTAACCACTAATCAACGCAGATGATTATAACATATTACCTGCCTTGATCAAGGGGTTAAGTGGTGTGAAATATTGGAGAAATTTTTTGATAAAAATTATCCTCTTGGTGATATTTTTAGATTCCCGATATCACTGAGGGGATTTTTAAGTGGGGATTGGGGATTGGGGACTGGGGATGAGGGAGATGAGGGAGATGAGGGGGATGAGGGGGATAGGAAACAAAGAAGCAATCCCTTTTAGCCATTACCAATTACCAATAGCCACTTGCTCAGTTTGCTAAGAAATGTAAATTCATAATTTAACTGCATAAAGTCTTGATGAAGCACTGATATGTTAGTGCAGCTTTAAGTAGGACTACCTTATGTGACAGCCCTAGAATTAACTTTTGAGCAAGCAATGCTGGTTTTAGATACAGTGTTGCAGAAAAAGCATTTAAGTAACATTCAAGAGTTAGTATTCCGATTGTGCTGGAAAGGATATACCTATGCAGAAATTGCTGAAACCTCAGGTTATGACGATGATTACATCCGAGATGTAGGCTTTCGATTATGGCAGACGCTCTCAAAAGCACTGGGAGAAAACATCGCTAAAAGTAACGTCAAAACAGTGCTAAGAAGGTATTATGCCAACCTTGTACCAGCAGAATCAGCAGGATCTAACACTACAGCATTTCCTATCCCGAAACCCCAACGCCGTCAAGATTGGGGAGAAGCGATAGATGTTGCGATTTTTTATGGACGCAAAGTAGAACAAGCATTACTGGAAAAGTGGATTATCCAAGAAAAATGCCGCTTAGTGATGCTGCTAGGAATGGGGGGAATTGGTAAAACAGCTTTATCTGTGAAAGTGGCAGAACAGTTACAGGTTAAGTTTGATTTTGTAATTTGGCGTAGTCTCCGAAATCGTCCACCGATTTCTGCTCTACTGCGGGATTTAATTCTGTTTCTCTCGCAAGATACAGAAGTAAATTTACCAGAAACCACAGATGGGCAAATTTCGTGTTTGATTAAGTATTTACGCTCCCAACGCTGCTTGATTTTGCTGGATAATATCGAATCGATTTTTCAGGAAGGGGAAACTGCAGGACATTATTGTCCTGGATATGAGGGATATGGTCAACTTTTGCGGCGTGTGGGAGACGAAGTACATCAAAGTTGCCTGATATTTACTACTAGAGAGACTCCCAGCGGTTTTACTGCTAGGGAAGGTGAAACTTTGCCAGTGCGATCGCTTCAATTAACTGGGTTACCACAATTAGAATCGCAGCAAATCCTCTCCAGCAAAGGATTAGCAAATTCAGCAGATGAAACTAAGCAGCTAATTCAGTCCTATACAGGTAATCCTTTAGCATTGAAAATTGCTGCAACAACTATCCAGAGCTTATTTGATGGCGATATTTCCCAATTTTTACAGCAAGGGCCAGTTGTTTTCGGTGACATTTGGGTAATTTTAGAGCAACAGTTTCACCGCCTGTCTGCTAACGAAAAGCAAGTCATGTACTCCCTAGCAATCAAACAAAAGTGGGTAACGCTAACGGAATTGCAACAGGATGTTGTACCGCAAATCTCTGAAGGAGAATTATTAGAAGCACTTTTGTCTTTACAAAGGCGATCGCTTCTCGAACAGCAATCAGGACTCTATAGCCAACAACCTGTAGTGATGGAATACGTAACTGACAACCTAATGGGGCAAGTGTGCTGTGTGCTAAGTTGAAATTGCTTCCTGACATAGCACTCGTTATGGTGATTGCAAAATGCCCGAATGGAAACTAGTAACAGAATTTACATTTGATAGCGCTCACTACATCAAAGATTACGATGGCCCTTGTGGCCGGATGCATGGGCATACCTATAAAGTCAGAATGGAGGCAAAATCATCACAACTTCACTCTTCAGAATTTTGTCCACATCCGGTTATGGTGGCTGACTTTAGAACTTTGCGTTGGGCGAAACAAGACGTAACTAAAGGAGGACTTGATCACTGCGTTCTTAATGAAGTTTTACCTCCAGAATATGAAACCACTGCTGAGATGATTGCCAAGTATATTTATGACCGAACTAAGCAGCAGTTACCGCCAAATGTAGAACTAAAAGTAAGAGTTTCAGAAACAGCGAATAGCTGGGTTGAGTATCACGAGTAATCTTTTTTAGAGCTTGCTTTGGTTAACCCTCTAGCTTCCCGAATCAACATTGGGAAGCTATTTTTTATGCGTGAATGAGGAAACCTACGATTTACTTCAGTCTTTCTGTACAAATTAAAACACAAACAGTATAATTATATACTAAGCAACAATGAGTTTTTGATTGTGATACCAGTATGGCAAAATACCAGCCTTTGTTTACCACCCTTGCTTTATGCTCTCTCTCCCTTACTACTCTGACTAGCAGTAGCTTGGCTCAAAATAAAGCTGCAAATCAAGCTAGCTTACAAGCACAGGCCACTACTTCTACTACTACTTCTGTTTCTACTTGCCCTTTACCTACAGAAATTGCGGTAACATTTTTAAAATCTGAATGTCAGGAAGTGAAACTCACAGAAGCCAAAACTTATTACCGTTACTTCAGTAGCGATACTAATAAATTTGGTAGATATCTCACCACTAATCTTTACCAAAATAATGTAGAAGTAATTAGAAAATTAGCTTTAAAACAAGAATGGGGCAACCAAGCAAAAATGATGTTAACAGTCACTGTCCCGGCTGGAACGAAAGTTTATCAAGGAATAGTCGCGCCGCAAGAACCATCACAATGTTATCCAGGTGGCGGACAGCAAATATTTATTCAAGATTCCAAAGATCCAAACTTAAAATGGTCTGAAGGAACCCCATTGCAAGTAGCAGAATTTAAGTGTCCTTTATAAAAGGCGCTAAATTAATCACTTCCAGATAAAATTTGTACAAAGTTGCGATCCCTAGCAAAATTCATTTTCGATATTACTTACCAGCATCCAAAAACTGGATTTCTCAGGAACGGCGATCGCAACATTATTTACCAATATCTCTAATTAAAAAAGATGGAAGCAAAAAAAGTAGAATTTCTGAAGCTGATAGATCAAGCGCTGGAAGTAGGAAAAACAATGCTTGATACTGGATATCCCTCTTCAGATAGATTAAATAACTTAATCGCTCAATTACAGCAAATTAAAGCCGAAACGATTAGCGATCGCTTAGAACCATCAGGTGGAATTGTCACACTAGGCTTGGCGCGGGAAGTTGCTGATTGGATTGAAAACCTAGATTCACCGTTATTAAAAGCTGTAGGAGCAATAGAGATTTATTACCAGCAACAACTATAAAGTTGAAAATTATACCAATTTTTATGTAATTCCATTGAGGGACTTCCAGAAATTAAATTATCCACTTTTCTGGGCAAAGACCATAATTGTATTCTTCCTCCCCTGCGTCCTCTGCGTCCTCTGCTTGCTAAAGCGATTGATTATTTTTTTATTTGTAATTCACTTGGTTGTAAGCAGTTATACTAATTTTGTTTTTTCAAAAAACACTAGTAAAATTAAGCATATATACTGTATAATATTAGTCAAATCTTCAAAAGAATTTGTCAATTTAAATAACTGATTCTGAACGTTTATAAAGAAATAAATCAGTTTATTAAGGTTTTAATAATACTTATCTCAGCTTCGACATTCATTCCGTTATTTGCTGCTGGAATTGTGTAATCTGAAAACAGCTAAAGCTAATAATGAAATTGAGGTCTGATGACTCCTACGATTATGCGTCAGCTATGGTCTGTGGTTGAAACCGCGCAAACCAAGACCCTCTTACAGCTAGACGATGCTAGCTTGGTGCAATGGTTAGTTAAACAAACCAACACCCAAGCATTGTTAGAACCGAAAGAAACCGATTTTCTCTGTGATTACATTCAATCTCGTTTGTCTTTGATTCGCGATTTGGCTTATGAACGACAGTGTTAAGACGAGAGCGATCGCAATATCTTAGTCCTCAGTGTCAGGGCAGTAAATTTGGGCTATTGGCTATTGATGTTGTCGGGGTAAATAGCCTTCTACCAAGCAATCAGAACCAACTACACGCCAACGAACATTTTCTAAAGTTAAAGCTTCCGTCATTGTGGTAAAACCCAAATCGCCTACAGGCGTGGGAGCATTACTACCACCAATGATTTTTGGAGCAATAAAGGCGAGAATTTTTTGCACCGCTCTTTGTGCGATCGCACTTGCAGCTAAAGTACCACCACATTCCCATAGAACGCTACAAAAACCCCGCTCATACAAGTGCCCCATGACATTATCTGGTGTGAGTGACGTGAACTCCACCACTTGTACACCCTTTTGCCGTAACATTTCTTGAATATTAGGATTAGCGCCTACCTCCGTTAACACTAAAGTAGGAGCTTCCTCTGTTTCCCAAAGATGAGCATTTTCTGGCAAGTCGAGATGGCGACTCATCACTACCCGCAAGGGATTATGGGCCCCTACCTGATGGCTAGTTAAGTAAGGATTGTCTTGTCGCACAGTATTACCGCCCACAATAACAGCATCACAAGCAGCCCGTAGTTGATGAACTTCACCGCGGGCTGCTTGATTTGTTACCCAAGCGCTATGACCGGAAGTAGTAGCAATTTTGCCATCCAAAGTCATGGCATACTTCAAAATACCTAAAGGGCGCTTGTAGAGAATGCGATGTACAAAAGCTTCATTGAGTTGCTGACAGGCTGCTTCTTCCACACCCACCACAACCTCTATCCCTGCGGCTCGTAACCGCGCAATCCCACCGCCCGCTACCAGTGGGTTTGGATCTACCATACCCACAACCACCTTTGCCACTCCCGCATTGATTAAACCTTCCGAACAAGGTGGAGTGCGCCCATAATGGTTGCAAGGTTCCAGACTCACATAGACAGTAGCACCACAAGCGCGATCGCCTGCTGCTCTCAGCGCAAAAACTTCCGCATGAGGTTCACCAGCACGGGGATGAAACCCTTCACCCACAATTTCCCCATCCTTGACAACCACTGCACCCACTAATGGATTTGGGGAAGTGCGTCCCAAAGCGCGACGGGCGAGTTCCAAACATCGCCGCATCATCAGGGAATCAAAATCACTCCCTACCTTGTTCCCAGCCGAATCAACTGGAAGCGTATTTTCTGGAGTGTAATTAGGTAGAGATGCATCTGCTTGAGCGACCACAGGGGAATTATCCATAATTTTGGGCAACACTCTAAATATTTTCCACGCTAGCTGCTCTTTTGCGCGATATTTTCACAGTAATATTCAGCTTTTACTTTTGGTGATCTTAACTTACAGGGGTTTGGGCATGGGGCATGGGGCATGGGGCATTGAATTTTGTAATATCTTCCCCCTTGCTCCCTGCACCCCTTGCCTCATCTCTTATTTCCCCAAACTCTGGGAATCCAGCAAATGTGGCGGTAGCTTATTTACAATCGAATCATCCTTATACTTAAGCTGCTATTCGCCTGAATATGGAATTAAATTTGCGTTTTCCGGAGATTAATCAAGTTATTGTCAGGCTTGATGACCAAGAAACTAACACGCTAAATTTTATATCTCCCTTAACAGCGGAAGACTTGGAAGATATTCGCTGGTATTTTGAAGTCTATGCTAAAAGTTACACGGCTGATGTGGATGATGAACGGGCGAAGCGGATTGAGGACAACTTTCAACAATGGGGAGAAAGCTTATTTGAGGCTGTTTTTCAGAATCGCGCCGCCCAGAGGATATTTAATGATTTTCAAGATGCGGATGAACCAGGACGTTTATTAACGATCAGCGCCAGTCATCCGGCAATTTTATCTTTACCTTGGGAATTGTTACGCGACCCCGCATCAGATATCTATTTATTTAACGAAAATCCCCGGATTTCTGTGCGTCGGCGCTTGGCGGGGGCGGGAGGTGGACGCAGACCATTTAAAGTTCAGCCAAAAGAGAGTTTGCGGTTGCTGTTTGTGGTCAGTCGTCCCAGTGATGCGGGGTTTATTGACCCCCGTGGAGAAGCTAAGGCGGTGTTAGATGCTGTGGCTCAAGAAGCAGCAGGCAAAATTGAGGTAGAATTTTTGCGTCCTGCGACTTTGGATAATTTAGTCGCCCGTTTAGAAGACTCACGCCTACCAGCGATTGATATTGTCCACTTTGATGGGCATGGCGTATATGACCCTGATGGCAGATTCCATAAGCTAGCGAAATCTAGTGACCCTGAAGGAGCCAGCAAAGGAGAAAATGGCAACGGTAGCAATATGGGTTATCTGTTGTTTGAGAATCCCGAGGGCAAAATGGCGTTGATTAGCGCCGAAACCCTGGGAGAAATGCTGCACCGTCAAAAAGTCGGGTTAATTGTTCTCTCTGCTTGTCAGTCAGCAACAGTGGCGGGTGAGGATGCTATGGGTTGTGTCGCCGCCAGATTAACCCATGCAGGGATTCCGGCGGTATTAGCCATGACCTATTCAGTATTAGTAGTCACAGCCCATCAATTGTTTGCCAAATTTTATCAACGCTTAGTGCGGGCTGAAGGTATCGGCGCAGCCTTAGATAATGGGCGACGGGACTTGTACCTCAACAAAGAACGCGGCGAAAGGCGAAGAGGAGACAAGCAAATAATTTTCAAATTACAAGACTGGTTTCTCCCAGCCTTATACCAAGCCGCAGGAGATACCCCTTTATTAACCCCCTCATCCCCCCCATCTCCCTTATCCGCCTCATCTCCCCCATCATCCACCAACCTCCCCGAACTCCAAGAAGCGGGTTTCTTCGGTCGCAGTCGGGAATTATGGGAAATAGAACGCTGGTTTATTCAAGGAACGCGACGCATTACCATATCCGGCTTTGGTGGACAGGGAAAAACCTATTTAGCAGCCGAGGCGGGGCGGTGGTTGTTCCGCACGGGGATGTTTGAGAAAGTATGTTTTGTGAATTATGCCGCGTTTCAGGGTGTGGATGCTGTAGGGTTGGCGGTCAGTACCTTAGCGACAGTGTTGGGACAGAATTTAATTGATGTGTCAGCCGCGACTGCTGCGTTAGGGCAAACACCGACGTTATTAATTTTAGATAACTTGGAAAGCTTGCAGGCAGAAGCACTGCAAGAATTGTTAAGCGTGGCGAAACAATGGTCAGAGGTGGGGGAATGTCGCCTATTACTCACCAGCCGCACACCGAATTTTCATCATTCAGATTATGCCATTGAAGGCAGTTTGAAACATCGCTCCTTGCCATTGTCAGGGTTAGAGTGGGAAGATACTCTGGCGTATATCCAGAGTTTGTGGAAGCTACCGCCATCACCTATATATAAACTGCCGGAACGACATGAGTTGCGGCGATTACTTAGATTAGTAGATTTTCATCCCCTCTCCCTTGGCTTATTGGCGCGACAGTTGAAAATTCGCCCAGTGGAAGAGTTGGGGGAAAGGTTGGCGGCGTTGATTCAGGAAACACCCGATAATCCCTTGTTAGCATCCTTGAATTTATCCTTGGAACGCTTGGATGATGAGACACGGGAGTTATTGCCGAAGTTGGGCGTGTTTCAGGGAGGGGCGTTTGAATTAGATTTGTTGGAAATTACTGAATTTTCTGAGTCACAGTGGCAACAGCTACGCCCAGCATTGGAAAACACAGGCTTGATACAAATCGAAAATCTTCCAGGTGTTGCTGTTCCTTTCCTGAAATTTCACCCCACCTTAGCCCCTGTGCTCTGGTCACGCCTATCATTAGAAGCACAGGGGGAACTCCTTGCCCGTCATCGGCTGCGGTATTGTCAATTATCTAAATACTTATATTATCAAGATGATAAAAATCTCTATTTTGCCCGTGCCATTGCCCAGATAGAACTGCCGAATTTACTTTACGCAGTCCACAGTGCATTGGATGTAGGGGAAACATGGGCTGTAGAGTTTGTTGAATGTGTAAATAAGTTTCTCCATGACTTCGGACTCAACAAAGATAGGGATGCACTCACCCAACGAGTTGAACAGGTGCAGATAGAAGTGGGTTCCCAGACATGGTATCTCGCCCGGATTAATATAGGTGAGCAATTATTTAACGCCGGCCGCTATCAACAAGCGGCGCAGGTGTTTGGTGAGATACTAGCTGGTTTGGGTGAGGAATCGAGTTATGAACGCTGTCTAACTTTAGGTGGGTTAGGGCGATGCTTGCAGTTTCAAGGACAAGCAGCACAGGCAGCAACATCTTACCGTCAGGGGTTGGTATTGGCAACACAGTTAAAACAGTCTGATGCTGTGAAGCGCGAGACTTCAAATTTGCAGACTGAATTGGCAAATGTACTAACAGATATGGGGGATTATGATCAAGCGCGAACAGCTTATGAAGCTTCATTGACTATTCAAGAAGAAATTGGCGATCTTCGTGGTGCTGCTGTTACAAATGGACAACTCGGCACCCTCGCCTTGCAACAAAGCAATTTCCCAGAAGCCGAACAACGCTACCGTGAAGCCCTGGCTACTTTCCAGCAACTGAATGAACCAGCAATGGAAGCTACGATTTGGCATAACCTGGGTAGGCTGTACGAAGAAGTCAAGCAGTGGGACACAGCCGAAGATGCCTACCGAGAAGCAGCAAGAATTAAGGAATCTCAAGGTAATCTCAGAGGTGCTGCAACCACTTGGAATCAATTGGCTTTAGTCAATCAATACACTGCCAAACTGGAGGACGCAGAGGCTTGGTATCGCAAGGCGATCGCAGGTGCAAAATCTGCGGGAGATAGGTTACAAGCATCAAAGTCACTCAACAACCTCGCTTACCTTCTGCAAAACCAACCCCACCGCCTGCTAGAAGCGCAGCAATTAGCAGCAGAAGCATTAGCTATCGACAAAACTTTAGACCCTGCTGCGGCTGAGATTTGGAAAACTTACTGTATTTTGGCAGATATTACTGAAAAACTAGGCGACACTACCCAAGCTAAAGACTATCGTCGCCTGTCGCGGCAGACAAAGGCAGCATTCGAGGGGACGCGCTATGAGTTACGCCAGTTTGGGCAGTTAATTACTGGGGTTGTTGCAGTGGTGAATGATGCAGAAGTTAGGCAACAGTTAGAACTTGTGCTGGAAGAATGGGTTAACGCTGGTTGGGGTAATCTCGTAGCAGCTATTCGCTTGGTATTAGGCGGTGAGAGGGATGAAGATGTGCTGTGCGAGCCTTTGAATTTTATTGAAGCTCCGATTATCAATGCTATCCTGCGGGGTATTACTGACCCCGACACGCTCAACGAGTTGTTTGAGTAGCAGAGTTAAATAACTAGTCAGATAAATTAATTACACAAAGCCATTGCGAATGTAGTGTTCGCGAAGCGTCCCGTTCGCGGTAGCGTTGCGTAGCAAAGGGAAGCGGAATGTAGGCAAAGCCTTCCCCAAGAATAGCAATCCCAGCTTTTGCGATCGCCTTCCTTCCCTCGCAATGACTGTAAATATTCTTGCCCATTTACTTAATTTGTGATTGAAGGCGATCGCGCAGTGCATAATTTGAGTTCAGAAGGCAAAAATTGAAGCTCAAAGCTCGAACATTGGACTTCAAAACGAGAATGTTCCAGTTTCAAACAAGAACGTTGCACCTCAGAACGAGAATCTTCGAGTTCAGAAGGCGAAACTTGAAGCAAAAAGCACGAACATTGGACTTCAAAATAAGAACGTTGAAGCAAAAAGCACGAACGTTGCACCTCAAAACTAGAATGTTCGAGTTCAGAACAAGAACTTTGTACTTCCAAGCCTGAATGTTGCTGAAAAATCAAAAGGACACAACATTGTTGTGCCCTCAGTTTGGTTTATTTACTTGCAAAATGGTGTTTTCCTTAATCTCGATTACACCTAAAAACTCATTGGCGGAGCAAATTTAAGATTGCTCGAACAATTTCATTTCTTGCCACCAACGATTCAGGGGATAGTAAACTACTGGAGCCCAAAGACTGCTGAGGATAGCAGAAGCTAAGGCGACACGTTGATAATAAGTCCAGATGTATTCAGTTTTGCGATCGCCCATTAAACTCAACTCCACTCCAAAAATTGTCTCAGCGACAACTGCCATCACAAAGACAATCAAGGCAATAGAAATAAAGTCTTCTTCAATAAAACGCTGCTTCTGAAGCAAACCAGTCAACATTCCCACTATTCCCAGCGATAAGGCATGAGTGGGATTAGGCGATGTCATACCATCTTGAAGTAAGCCCAGAACTATGCCAGCAAATGCCCCAGACCAAACTGTGCGTTTAACACTCCAAGCCACCACCCAAATTAACAACCAGTTCGGCCCAATTCCCAATAGTTCCATCCCTGGTAAACGGGCTGGTAACAATAGTAAACATAACAACACCGACCCTACTGTAACCGCCCAATCAACAAACTGACGTATGCGGGGATTCCAACGTGCGATCGGCGGGATTTTAAATTTGGCTCTCCGCGCTGACGGTTTTGACTTGTTTGGACGGCGACCAGTAAATGCAGGCATCTTCATGGTGGTGCAACAGTTATGGGGAGGGTAAGAATTAATTACTAATTCGTAATTTCTAATTCGTAATGAGGATTGACGCAAAAAATCTATAGAGTTTGCGTTTTTAGCATCTGAGCAATTTTTGTCTTGAGTAAGGTATTAGGGCTGATAACACCAACTAATTTTGCAACAGATGTCGAAATTATTGTTTGAAACTATGTTTTAATTACAAACTACGAATTACGAATTACGTAGACGCGCAGCGGCTACTCTAACGAGAATGCCTAGCGGCGAACCCGCAGGGTATTACGAACTGATTAATTAGATTTTTGCGGTTCTGGGTTGGTCGGTTGAGGATTTTCTGTCGCTGGAATGGGGTTTTCGGGTTTTGGATACACAGATACCCAATCTAGTGACCGAATTGGTGGGAAAAGTTCAACTTTAGCTACGGATGCTGGAAGTTTCTTTAAATCTAAAGATTTAATTCTGCCAACTGCGACACCAGCAGGAAACTTCTGACTATAAGTTGAGGTAGAAACATAATCGCCCACCTTCACATTGGGGACTTTTTCATAAAATTCCAGCACTGCTTCCGCCGAAGAATCTCCGCGCAAAACTCCTTTGGCTGAGGTGCGACCAATTGTCACACCAACTTGGCTTTTCAGGTCACTAATTAATAAAACGCGGCTAGTATTAGGGGTGACGCTTTCTACCAAACCCACTAATCCGCCTTCTGCCCTAACAATATAACCTTCTTGAATCCCTGAATTTGAGCCGCGATCTAAGGTGATTTGCTGCCACCAATGGTCAGCGCTGCGTCCAACTACCCGCGATGTAATGGGACGAGAAGTAATTGGCTCCTTCTCTACGTAGCCTAATAAATTTTGTAACTTTTTGTTTTGACTTTCCAAATCGGCGATGCGCGATCGCAACTCCAGTGTCCGAGCATCTTTAAGGCGCTCTTCAGGAGTTGGCCCCGCCTGTAACATTTGCAAAGGACGGGTAATGGTTTGATACATCTCCAGCAAAAGTGCGCCTTGGGTTTGACGTAATATCCAAGCGCTACTTAAGACGAGAGCAATTAATCCAACTTGTAAGCCTTTGCGTTCCCACCAACGACGTAAGATAACCATCTATCCATACCTGATTTTTATATCTTTGAATATTGTGAAGAATTTTGGGTTCTATTTATTAGGAAACCCAATATCAGATAATGAATTCTACGTATTTAGAACTCAATATCTGATATTTTTTACTACATATTGCGAGAACGCCCGCTGAATACCCGTTCCAGTTGTTTGAAGTTTTCCAACACACGACCCGTTCCCAACACCACACAACATAAAGGATCGGCAGCAATGTGTGTGACGATACCTGTTTCATGGCTAATGAGAGTGTCTAATCCTTTGAGCAAAGCACCACCACCAGCCAGCATAATTCCTCGATCAATAATGTCAGCTGCTAGTTCGGGAGGTGTACGTTCTAGTGTTCGCTTCACCGCTTCAATAATTACTGATAGCGGTTCCAACATACTTTCACGAATTTCTGGGCCTTTGATAGTCACAGTTCGAGGCAGACCAGAAAGCAAATGTAAGCCTCGGACTTCCATAATGGCATCATTATCATCATTGGTAGGATAGGCAGAACCAATGCGAATTTTTATGTCTTCAGCAGTACGTTCTCCAATCACCAAATTATGAACTTTCTTCATATATTGCAGGATGGCTTCAGTCAGTTCATCACCTGCAATACGGACTGATTCACTGATGACTGTACCTTGAAGACTAAGTACTGCTACCTCTGTGGTACCGCCACCAATATCAATAATCATGTTACCAGTCGGTTCAGCAACTGGTAATCCTGCACCAATAGCCGCAGCAACTGGTTCATCAATTAAATAAACTTCTCTAGCGCCAGCTTGGGTAGCTGCATCCATCACTGCTCTTCTTTCTACCCCAGTTACGCCACTGGGAATGCCAATGACAATCCGGGGTAAAATCAGCGATCTGCCTTCATTAACACGTTGAATAAAGCTTTTCAACATCAGCTCGGCTGTATCGAAGTCAGCGATTACACCATCGCGCAAGGGGCGCAGGGCAATCACATTTCCTGGTGTGCGACCGAGCATTTTTTTAGCTTCTTCGCCTACTGCCAGTGCAATCTTTTCGTTTTGATCGATGGCTACTACCGAAGGCTCTTGGAGTACAATACCTTTACCAGATACATAAACGAGGGTATTAGCAGTACCGAGGTCGATACCCATATCCCACGATGAGCGAAAGTTCCTGAAAAGACCCACGCGTCCTACGCCCCCTATTTGGAATACTTGATGATTAAAATGGTTAGGTTAATCGTGCTGGATTCTATTATGTTTTTGATCCTGAGTCCAGTAAAGCAGGCTATTTTTTTCAATAACTTTTGGCAATCTTTACGACAACTCAGTCGTTCTATTTTTTGATCTTCTGTGACTGGCTCAGTATATCCGTAAACTTTTCTACAATCTTCTGGGTAATTTGTATCATTTTTAGACGCAACTATATTGCTAATTCTTTAACATATTTTCAACACTTTCACAATTCGCTATCATGGAATTCAGAATAAATAAGTACGTATGTACTGAAAGGTAATGCACATGAGCATCAATGTTGTCACCCTTGTTGGCCGTGTAGGTAGCGACCCAGATATTAAATATTTTGAGTCAGGTAGTGTCAAGTGTAGATTGACGTTAGCAGTTAACAGGCGATCGCGAAATCGAGATGAGCCTGATTGGTTCACATTAGAATTATGGGATAAAACAGCAGAGATTGCTGGTAATTATGTGCGTAAAGGTAGCTTAATTGGTATCAAAGGCTCCTTAAAGTTTGACACATGGAGCGATCGCCAAACCGGAGCAAGTAGATCTACACCAATTATCAGAGTAGACCAACTAGAGTTGTTAGGTTCTAAACGCGATAATGAAGCAGCAATGACAGATATGTCCTCAGAACATTTCTAAAATGAGTCCAAAGTCAAAAGTCCAGGGTCAAACTCTATTGACCCTGGACTTTGATTGTTGACTGTTGACTGTTGACTAATAACTAATTTGCAATGTTACCGATGCTTCTACTTGCTGTTCGCCACCAATGACGGGAGTTGCAGCATCAGCTTGAGCTAGCTTCGCAGACTCAGCACGGTATAAAACGGGTAATGGTGGTGGCGCACTCGCACCGTTAACTTGAATACTCACCACTTCTTTCGATGTTAAACCCAAGGAACTGAAAACTGCTTGTGCTTGTGCTTGTGCATCTTCGGTAGCTTCTTTGAGTGCTTGCTTTTGAGCAGATGCGATCGCTTCATCAGTTGCCACAAAACTAATACCATTAATTTGTGTAGCACCAGCTTTTACAGATTCATCCAATAATGGGCCAGCTTTTTCTGTTGCAATCCGAAAACTGACAGTGTTGCTAGCAGCATACCCAGTAATTCGCTGCACGTTATTTGTATAACTATAAACTGGATTCAGGCGAATACCTGTGGTTTGTAACTTCTCCACATTGCGGCTCTTGAGTAGCGCTACTACTGCTGCTGACCTACGGGCTGCTTCTTGCTGTACTTCCTGGGCTGTTTTCCCTTGAATTTCTACCCCTAAATTAACTAAAGATAAGGTAGTAGGAATTGCTTCCATACCACGACCACTAACAGTCAGTGTTCGCCACAATTTTTCTTTTTCTTGGGCTAACCCTGGCTGCATAAAAGTTACACAAACTAACAAAGCTAAAGGCAAGGTTTTACAAAAATTGCCAACATTAAACCTTGAACCGGATAATAAAGCGGCTCTCAACATAAAATTTGCACTCCTCAAAAAAAATTATCTCGGATATTTGTCATAGAGCATATCTAACAATCCAGATTTAACGGTTAACTGCGTATAGTCAACCGCCACCACTAAGTTTTCACAATTCTTATGGGATTGAATAGATATGATTTGTATGTTTATACTTTGACACTGTTACAGTCAAAAACGGAAATGGTTTCATTTTTTGAAACTAAAAAAATTACATCTGACTGTGGAGATTTTGATGGCGTATTGGCTGCTGAAAACTGAACCTGATAATTATTCCTACTCTGATTTAGAAAGAGATGGTAGTACAGTTTGGGATGGAGTAAACAATCCTCTGGCTTTGAAACATCTGCGGACAATGCTGCGCGGTGACTTGGCTTTGATTTACCACACAGGTAAAGAACGACAGATTGTAGGTCTAGCAGAAATAGTCAGTCAACCTTACGCTGATCCAGCATTAAATGATGCCAAACGCGCAGTCGTAGATGTGCGGGCAGTAAACACAGTCAAACAGCCTGTTACCTTAGCCCAAATCAAGCAAGATAGCTTTTTTACAGACTTTGACTTACTAAAGCTCCCTAGATTATCGGTCGTCCCAGTTTCGGAATCCTATTGGCAACGCTTAATGCAGTTAGCAGACAGCAAAATGTAACACTCTTATTCAGAGTTACGTAAGAATAAGGTTTCTATTCACATCTTGCGTAACTAAATATTATTTCTTCTCCCCCTGCCCTCTGCCTTAATCTGAAGAGATAGCGGCAGCCTTATCGTGTAAACAGGTAAAAATAAAGAGAAAGATTTTCGCAGAACCAATGCAGTTTTTAAATGCAATCAACTCCTCTGTTCCCCTCTTGGCCAGCGCCACAGAGACAGCAGACAGTTCAATGGTAATGGCAGCAGTGCTGCTAAGTTTAGTGGTAATTTACTTCGCCAGCAAAGTTGGCGGAGAGTTATCCAACAGGGTCGGTTTACCGCCAGTTTTAGGCGAATTAGTAGGTGGTGTTGTCGTCGGTATCTCTGTGTTACACCTTTTAGTATTCCCTGAAGGTGGTACAGATAGTTCTGGCTCTTTAATTATCGCCTTCCTGCAATCCACTGCTGGGTTAACTCCACAAGCTGCTGATGGCGTGTTTGCCGCACAGTCAGAAGTCATTTCTGTCTTAGCAGAATTGGGTGTGATCATTCTGCTATTTGAAATTGGTTTGGAGTCGAACTTAAAAGACTTAATGGCGGTTGGTATCCAAGCCACGATTGTTGCAGTCGTCGGGGTAGTAGCACCTTTTGCTGCGGGTACTGTGGGGTTGATGACTTTGTTTGGTATCGATGCTGTTCCAGCAATTTTTGCTGGCGCAGCGTTGACTGCTACTAGTATTGGGATTACGTCCAAGGTACTTTCAGAAATTGGGCGGCTCAATTCTAAAGAAGGGCAAATTATTCTGGGTGCGGCTGTAATTGATGACGTACTAGGAATTATCGTCTTGGCAGTGGTTGCCAGCTTAGCTAAAGAAGGCGAAGTAGATGTCACTAAAGTCATTTTTCTAATTATCAGTGCAACTACTTTCCTGCTGGGTGCAATTTTGCTGGGCAATTTTTTCAATAAGTCTTTTGTGGCAATCGTCAACCGTCTCAAAACGCGGGGTGAATTGGTAATTCCAGCATTCATTTTCGCTTTTGTGATGGCATATCTTGCTGCGGTGATTCAATTAGAAGCCATCTTGGGAGCTTTTGCGGCTGGTTTAGTTTTGGAAGAAACAGATAAGCGCAAGGAATTGCAAAAGCAAGTGATTCCCATTGCTGATCTGTTTGTACCAATTTTCTTTGTCACTGTCGGTGCAAAAACTGATTTGGGTGTATTAAACCCTGCTATTCCCTCTAATCGGGAAGGTTTAGTCATGGCTAGTTTCCTGATTATCGTAGCCATTATTGGTAAAGTAATTACAGGCTTAACGGTGTTTGGTCAGCCTGAAATCAACCGTTTGGCAATTGGTGTGGGAATGATTCCCAGAGGTGAAGTAGGATTGGTATTTGCTGGTGTTGGCGCTGCTAGTGGAGTACTCTCCAAACCACTGGGAGCAGCAATTATCATGATGGTAATTTTGACAACCTTTTTAGCACCACCATTGTTACGTTTTGTCTTTCCAGATCCAGCTAACGAAACAACAGATCCAGAGAAATTGATATTAGATAGTGCTGGAGCTACATCCTTGACAATCGAACAACCTCAGTTGCTAACCTCACAATCGCCAGATGTGGCTAATTTAGAATCGGCTTCGGATTCTTCAGACAGTTAATTGAATTTCTTAAGTAGAAACACCCTGTTGATTACCTACTGAGGTAGATTAAGACTGTGTTCTGAGTTGTAATTATTCAGAACTCAGTCACGTTAAATGCGATCGCTCTCGGTGTTGGCTACGTAGGATTCTTTGGTCATGATTCTCAATGTACTTGAGTATTTTCCTGTGGCCACGGGAAACTTATAGCTTTGAGTGTCCGTCCCCTAAAATTATCAATTTGAGTTTTTTCTCATTCAGACCAGCATTTGGCATGTGATTCGGTTGCTAGCTTTTCCCTGTTTTACTCTCTTTGTTTGGTTATTTTTTCAGCAGTGAGGAAATAAGTAGTAGTCATGAACGGCATACACCACTGATCAGCAAGGGGCTAGAGACTAGTAGTTTTTACTAGAACTCTGTACTCAGAACTTTTGCTAGCGATCGCGCAACTTGAACTTAATTCCTGACTAATTCAAGTTTTACTGGCTGGGATTTACTGCTTAAAGTCAATTCTGGTGATTTTTTGTGGTTGTGACCTGATGCGATCACCTCATAGCAAAATCAAAGTGCGTATAAAATTTTATGCCTATATTTATGTCTTGATGGCAATGTTCAAGCTCAAATAGGCATAAAAATTTATTTTAGGTGATGCAAGTGTGACAATTTACCAATATGTTGAAATATTAACTACTCCCATGAATGTGAATCAGCAGAAATGACTTTGAAACTAAATTGGTTAATACCTGGTACGTTAGGAACTGTTTTGTTGCTAGCATCACCAACGCTGGCAGCTAGGCTAGATTCTTGGCGTTTTGATGCCAATCAAAACCAGCTAGAAATCAATACAATAGGTGCTGTGCAACCGAAAGCACAATTACTTTTCAACCCTACTCGTCTAGTAATTGATCTGCCACAAACTGTATTTGGCCGTCCTCAAATCACACAAGCTTTGGGTGGGGCAATTCGCTCAATTCGTGTCGGGCAGTTTGATAAAGAAACAACCCGCATCGTTGTCGAAATCAACCCGGGTTATACCTTAGACCCCCAGCGGGTGCAATTTACACCTATTAATGACAGCCGTTGGCTTGTAAAATTACCCGATCCAGAAGTGGTGAAATTACCATCTGGCGATCGTAATGTTGATAATGCAACTCCCAGAGACTCTGCACCCAAACCTGAGTTACCCCCATTAATTAACGCCACAGCCGGAGTTACTCAAATTGAAAGATTACGAGTCACGGGAGATGGATTTTTTATCCTGACGAGTGGTGGTAACCCCAAGATTGAGGTGAATCGGACTGAGGATAAAAGGTTAATTAATATCGACATCTCCGGCGCTGCTTTATCACCAAGATTCGCGCAACAAGATGTATTAATTAACCGCTATGGCGTGAATCGGATTCAATTCAGCCAATTTCAAAATCAACCGCCTGTAGTGCGAATGACAATGCGGGTAGAGAGTAATAGTCCTGATTGGCGGGCTATGAGTAGCAGAGTAGGTGAGTTAGTTGTTTTGCCCAATAATAGTGGCGTGGCATCAAGCGAAGATGATAATCGACCGCCTGTAACACCTGTTACTAACTCCCCAGCTAATATTCAATCTGTAGAATTAGCGGGGAATGGCACACAATTGCTGATTCGTGGTGACCAAGCTTTATCTGCTACAGGTGGTTGGGATAGATCCTCTGGTTTGTTCCGCATTACAATTCCCAACGCGAAGGTATCTCCTAGGGTCAAGGGGCCAGCTTTAGATGCTACAAGTCCGATTTTGCGGGTAAGGCTTCAACCCCAAGAACCAAATACAGTAGTTGTTTTCGTTCAACCAGCATCCGGAGTACAAATTGGCGAACTTAACCAAGTTGGTAGTCAGCTGATAGCGCTACAATTACAACGCTTTTCTCAAGTTAGACCACCTTTAAATTCAACGCAGCTACCGCCTTTAAACCTGCCAGATAACACTCTTCCCCAACCTGATTCACGTCCCACAATTCCCAATGGGCGAATGGTCGTGCTAATTGACCCCGGACATGGAGGTAAAGATCCAGGAGCCATTGGTATTGGCGGAGTGCGTGAGAAGGATATCATCTTACCTATTGGCGTGAAAGTGGCACAGATATTGCAGCAAAATGGCGTGCAAGTAATTATGAGCCGTAATTCTGACTATTTTGTCAGCCTAGAAGGGCGAGTTGCTATGGCAGCAAGAGCAAGAGCTGATGTCTTTGTCAGTATTCATGCTAATTCAGCCGGCGCAGGTCGTCCTGATGTGAATGGATTGGAAACGTATTATTACGACAGTGGCCTAAGTTTAGCTCGCATTGTTCATAGCAACATTCTCCAAAGTTTAAATGTCAGAGACCGCGGAGTGCGACGAGCTAGGTTTTATGTCCTCAGAAAAAGTTCGATGCCTTCTATTTTGGTAGAAACTGGCTATTTAACTGGTCGAGTGGATGTTGCCAACCTCCAAAGCTCTAATTATCAAAATCAAATGGCGGAAGCGATCGCTCGGGGTATCCTCCAGTATCTCAAACAAAGATAATGAAATAGCAAAATTAGAGGAATTTCACTAGATAGCCCAATTTCTTCTTCAAGATAGACAATTACGTAATTCCATCACCTAGTTCAGGATGAAAATACTTATCTGTGAATATCTCATGCTCATGTTCCCTTTTCAAAACAGCTAATAACATTAACATCCCAAAATTATCTATGAAAATCTTTCTTCCCCATCAACACTCGACAGTCAGCCATATTTTCCAGACAATAACAAATCTCTGATAAAGGCAATTAACCTTATCTGTACAGTTCGACACACCCATCTATAAAATATTTTTCTAAATATTAAAGAGTGGCTGTCACCAGCCTAGGTACACAAGTTAAGAGTAGTTGGATTTTTACACTAGGTGCATTAATTACTAGCAATCAAATAGTTAACTGAAGGATAAAGTGTCAGGCATAAAGTTATGAAGCTTAGACATGAAAGATAAATCGGCTAGCTCAAAACAAGATACCTAATTCCTATCGCAGTTACCCCTCGAAATATATCTTTCTTGTTTGACCTAATTAAATTTACTTACTCTGTACAAATTTCTGTTGTTTCATGCTTTATCCTTTATCTTTCATACTTGAATGGTCAGTTTAATTCTAATTATCTTTTTTTGGTGTACCCTGATGCTTTGGAGGTGGAATCTAGCAGCATTAACAGCATGGCAAACTTACAGAGATATGCTAAAATTTCACGCCATTAAGTATGTTGTTAATGCCAGCGCAAAATGTTTTTGCTGCATTAAAGCTAATGTTTGGGCGGTGACGGTGTGAGGATTTATCAATATTTTGAAAGCTTAACGGCTCCCATGAATGCGAATCAGGAGAAAGGACTGTGAAATTACACTGGTTACTACCCGGTACTTTTGGAACCATCTTCATACTGTCGTCGCCGGCTTTTGCAGCGAGACTAGAATCTTGGCGTTTTGATGCCAGTCAAAATCAGTTAGAAATCAACACTGCCGGTGGTGTACAACCAAAGGCACAACTAATTTTTAACCCTACCCGTTTAGTAATTGATTTACCTCAAACCGTATTTGGTCGTCCCCAGGTGACGCAACCAGTAGGTGGTGGAATTCGTTCAGTGCGTGTGGGACAGTTTGACCCAGAAACAACTCGCATTGTTGTCGAACTTAACCCAGGTTACACCCTAGACCCTCAACAAATAAAATTTGCAGGTATCACCGCCAGTCGTTGGACAGTAAAGTTACCTAATCCTAAAATGGAGCAGGTGTCTGCGTCTAATAATATTCCAGCGCAACAAACACCAGTTCCTAGAACTGTAACTCCTTCTCAGCCACCAGCCACTGCATTACCGCCGAGAAATATTTACAACGTAGTGAGAACTGGCCAGGTTACCCCCATCGATAATCGAACTGCGGTTAACTCTAGTTCAGGCGCAACTCAAATTCAGAAATTACAACCCACAGGTGATGGATTTTTCATCCGTACTAATGGTGGTAACCCCAAGATTCAAGTCAATCGCACTGAAGATAGAAAGACAATTAATATTGATATTGCTGGGGCTGCTTTAGCGCCAACATTTGAGCAGCAAGATGTCTTAATTAACCGCTATGGTGTAAATCGCATTCAATTCAGCCAATTACAATCACAACCACCTGTAGTGCGGATGACAATGCGCGTGGATAGCAATAGTCCCGATTGGCGCGCAAGTAATAGCAGTGTGGGTGGCTTTGTACTTTTACCCAATAGTGGTGGGGTGAGATTACCTGCTGGGAATAATAATGCCAATGTTGTTATACCCAATACCAACTCGCCAGCCACGATTCAATCTGTAGAATTGGCTGGGAATGGTACACAGTTACTCATTCGCGGTGACCAAGCTTTATCTGCTACAGGTGGTTGGGATAGATCCTCTGGTATGTTCCGCATTACAATTCCTAATGCTAAGTTAGCTCCTAGGGTGAATGGGCCAGCTTTGAATGCTACTAGCCCAATTCTGCGAGTAAAACTGCAACCCCAAGAACCAAATACGGTGGTTGTCTTTGTCCAACCAGCAGCAGGCGTACAAATTGGCGAACTTAATCAAATTGGCAATCAGTTAGTAGCGTTACAATTACAACGCTCTCGAGCAATTACATCGCCCAGAATACCCCCTGTAGCTTTACCACCGCTACCACCTACCCAAGGGCAATTACCAGATCCCGCAGATAATCCCCGAACTATACCGCAGCCAACACCACGCCCCACAGTTCCTAGAGGCAAATTGTTAGTAGTGATTGACCCTGGACATGGTGGTAAGGATTCTGGCGCACCTGGTTTAGGGGGATTGCTAGAAAAGGATGTGGTATTACCCATTGGCAAACGGGTAGCCTCTATTTTGCAGCAAAATGGCGTACAAGTAGTGCTAACCAGGGATGCTGACTTTTTTGTTGAACTTCAAGGACGAGTAGATATCGCCGAGCGAGTAAATGCGACTTTATTTGTGAGCATTCATGCCAATTCCGTAGGGAATCGCCCTGAGGTTAATGGATTAGAAGTCTATTATTACGACAGCGGTTATGGTCTAGCCGAAGCAGTTCGCAAGAGTATTCTTCAAAATATCGGTACAATCAAAGACCGAGGCACGCGTAAAGCGCGATTCTACGTCCTCAGAAAGAGTTCTATGCCTTCAATTTTGGTGGAAACTGGCTATATGACTGGTAGAGAGGATAACCCTAGATTAGGTAACCCCGATTACCAGAATCGCATGGCTGATGCGATCGCCAATGGCATTCTCAGGTACTTACAAAGAAGGTAAAAATGTAGTAGAAATTACTAGTTAAAGAGGTGATATCAGACTTCTTTTGCGTACAGGATTTATGAGTCTTAGCAAATTGGCTACTAAATCCTGTATCTTAAATCAAAAAACCTCAACCCATATCTGCCCGTGTATTCATCTTCCATCTTTGAAGGCAATCTTTATAATTTTTCCGAGCAAGAACCACAACGCGCCCCCATAGGTATCTTTGATAGTGGCGTGGGTGGTTTAACGGTATTACGACAAGTTTATCGGCAACTTCCTAACGAATCTGTTATTTATTTTGGCGATACAGCGCGACTGCCTTATGGCATTCGCTCACAAGCAGAAATTCTACAATATGTGCGCGAAATTTTGACCTGGATGCAACAGCAACAGGTCAAAATGGTAATTATGGCTTGTAACACTAGTTCGGCTTTAGCTTTAGATATCGTCCGCGCAGAATTTAATCTGCCAATTCTCGGCGTTATCCTCCCAGGAGCTAGAGCCGCAGTGCAACAAGGCAAGCGGATTGGTGTGATTGCTACCCCCGCCACAGCTAAAAGTAATGCTTATAAGCAAGCTATACTAGAGATTGATTCCAATGTCCAAGTCTGGCAAGTTGGTTGCCCAGAATTTGTGCCTTTAATTGAGCAAAACCGTATTCATGACCCCTACACAACTGAAGTGGCTCGCTCATATTTAGAACCCTTAATCAAACAGGAAATCGATACTTTAGTTTACGGCTGTACCCATTATCCTCACCTTGCCCCTATCCTGCGATCGCTTCTTCCTTCTCATGTGAAGCTAGTTGATCCAGCTGTGAATGTTGTCGCCGCTTGTATCCAAGATTTAGACTTATTAGGTTTAAGGAATACCCATCCCCCATTACCAACACGCTTTGCGGTTAGCGGCTGCGCCCAACAGTTTGCCCAATCAGGATTGCAGTGGTTAGGCTATACTCCATTAGTTGAGGAAGTTAGCTTCAGTGAAGCTAAAGCCTCTTATCTATAAAAAAATTTGTTTGTAGAAGTGTTTACAAGTCAAGAGTCAAAAGTCCAGAAAAATTGTTTGACTTTTGACTCTTGACACTTGACTACTGACTATTAACAACTTCAGTCACCTTTGGTGCTACTGATAGCTCTTGTGTATGTTTCTGCTGCCCTGCCAAAGTTACATTTGTAGGATCACTGTTTTTTCCTGTTCGCTTTGCTAGTGCTAAGAGTAGGTAAACGGTGAACAAATATCCAGCAGCTAAAATAAAAATCATCATAGGCATATTTCCGTAAATCATTGTTCTACCAGCACCTTTCTCAAACGAATATGCACTTTCAACACATAAGTAAAACTTCTACCAAGCAAGAGAATTCTTGATGGCTGTAGTTTGCTATGCTAGACTACTCCGTAGGGATAAATTCTCTACGGAAAACGGATTTAGTATTTAACTTAATTTTTCACGGACTATACATTCCAGAGCAGTTAAATTGCCATACAGCAATCCCTAACTACTCTCTTCAGCAGTCTACCTAGCCCGTGTTATTGCTGCTCACACCGCTTTTACAGGAGTAACGCCAAAGCTCAATGTTAAGTAAAACCGAGCGGTTCCCTGTATGGGTAGCGTATAACTCCAAACCAACAGGCTTGCAGGCCGCAGCCATCAAATCAGGAATTACTCCGTTGACTCAACCGCGACATTTTATTGACTCACAACACCTAAAGAGTATAATTACTTAGTGGTAATTTACTTTTGGCAAGTGAATATCTGAAAAATTTAAAATCCCTAGATCTTAGCGTAACACAAGGTTCCCGACTTTTAAGCCAACTTTGTGGCTAAATTTTAAAATTTCTCAATGGCTTAAACAAGTGAGAAAAATTTAGCTCAACAACTAATACTGTAGGTATTTAATTATACTAAATAATTTGTAAATGGACAAAACTATTCATTGTCATAAAAATCACTCAGTAAATAAAAGTGAAATAATAAATTTTCTGAATAAAGAAATATAGTTCTGCCAAATTATTTGTAGTTAGACTTAGTTTTAAAGTATTAAAAATAACTTTTATTACGAGATAATACGGTAGTACTTAAGTAATTACTATTATTCTCTTGTAAAGATATCGTGAACCCATCCAAGGAACTTATAAACCTAATGGATGTTAAATTTATCTAAAAAAATAAGATGCAGATAATTATAGCGCTTTGCTGTAGCTGAAGATACATTTTGTCTAATAAGTTTAGTTAGTCAAACTTACAAGAAGCTTTTAGTTCCTCATCTTGAGAAGCATTCGATGCACAAATTTAGTAATTTATTCCTTGGAAGTTCTTAGGCAAGTTTCTCAAATTAAACGCAATAGCATCCCATGAGTTTGCTAGAGGAAGTGTTGTTTCTGTTTGTGAGAAGCTACAACTTCAGCAAAGGTATAACTTTGGCGAGCTTTTCCCCTAGCATCGTGGCTGAGCTAACGCCTCAGCAGTTTCTTGCTCAAGACCTATGCACTCACCAAAACTCTTGTCATCAGCACTAGGCATGAGTATCACCTGAAAGCGCTCAAAAGGCAATAGAGCAGGGTCTCAGATAAAAATTATGAGAATTTGGCGGCGGCTGATAACAGTTAATTTTGCCTTGTCCGCTATTTTAATCAACATAAAAATCAAAATAAATCAGGAATATCAAGACTTTTGCCTCTTACTCAAGAGTCCCGGGTGAGGTATTCCTGGATCAAAAGTTTGCGCTGGCCCTGGGTTATCTTAAAATGAGTATAGGATATGTAAACTTTCGTAACCTAAGCCAGAGTCCGCCCATCCATGACCCCAGCCACCTCCCTGTTTACCCCTGTGGAAGCAGACCTGCGAATACTAGCAGATAATCTCAAACAGCTAGTTGGAAATCGCCACCCCATACTTTATGCAGCAGCCGAACACCTATTTGGTGCTGGGGGAAAGCGCATTAGACCAGCTATAGTTCTGCTGATAGCGCGAGCGACCATGCTAGAACAAGACATTACGCCCCGTCACCGACGCTTAGCTGAGATTACAGAAATGATCCACACAGCAAGCTTGGTACATGATGATGTAGTTGATGAATCTCAGATGCGACGTGGTGTCCCGACTGTTCATAGTTTGTTTGGTAACCGCATAGCCGTATTAGCAGGAGACTTTCTCTTTGCCCAATCGTCCTGGTATTTAGCCAACTTGGACAATTTGGAAGTCGTGAAACTGCTTTCTGAAGTGATTATGGATTTGGCGGCTGGAGAAATCCAGCAGGGACTAAATCGCTTTGATACTAATATCTCGATAGAGACTTACTTAAACAAGAGCTATTACAAAACTGCTTCATTAATTGCCAACAGCTCTAAAGCAGCTGGCTTACTCAGTGATGTATCCCCAGAAACCGTTGAGCATTTGTATAACTATGGTCGTCACCTGGGTCTAGCGTTCCAGATTGTGGATGATATTTTCGATTTCACGAGTTCAGTAGAGACCCTGGGTAAACCAGTGGGATCTGATCTCAAGAGTGGAAATCTGACTGCACCAGTTTTATTCGCTTTAGCGGAAAAACCTTATTTAGAAGTATTGATTGAGAGAGAGTTTGCTCAAGAAGGAGACTTAGAGCAAGCGCTAAGGCTGATTCAAGAAAGCCAAGGAATACAGCAGGCCAGAGAATTAGCTGATCACCATGCAAAACTCGCCACTGAACATATTGCAGTTCTACCACATTCAGAATCTCGTCAAGCCTTAATTAACATGGCTAACTATGTACTGAGTAGGCTGTATTAGGGATTAGGGGCTAGAGACTGGGTAGTATACGACAATACCCAATGCCCCATTCCCTTCAAGCAATATCAGGTGGTACTTGTCTTGGCGATCGCTTTTTTTGCAGTTGTTGCTGAATCCGGTTTTGTAACTCAGAACGTCGCACCTCGACAGCGTTTGTACTCATGCCAGAAGTTTCAAAAAATACTATACTATCTACGGTTTCTAGTGCCACCAGTTGGAACAAAATATGAGTTACAGGAATTTCTGTAGCTATTACTTGCTCCTCAACCCCCGCAGATGAGGCCAGTGAGGCATCTTTTAAGGTAGAAAACGCGTAAATAACACGTTTTTCTAATCTGGGGTTTGCCCGATTGCTCAATGTAGTTAAAACCCACTCAGACTCCACACTTTGGAGAATATAATACTGAGAGTAACTTAACTGATAAGCGATCGCCTTTAAAGCAGGGGCAATTGCTGTAACAAGTTGTGGTGTTATACCATCGTGAGGTGCATTATCAATCAACAATTGAATTTGTGCTTCTAAATCCATAATGACTTGTCCACGGCTCCTGGGTAATGGCCATAACATCAAAACAGAGTATGATCAACCCAACCAAGTTGGGAATAATAAATTAAACCAAATCTTGAATGCAGGATTGGTCTGCGTTTAGCTTATACGCAAAATCATCAAGCCAACACCCACGGTCGTACAGGTTGTGTTTAAGTATGTTAGGGTCTTTTAAAAACAGAGACTATGAATTCAGCCGCAACCGCAACTATTCAGGGAGAAGATTCTATCGGCGTGGAGGTGATATTTCAACTCCTATTTAAGGAGCTTAAACAGTCAACCAAAGCTTCGGAACGGAATTGCCATGATGTGGCAACACGAATTGCCGCCGAAGTATACCGCATTTGCACTGAGAGTAAACGTATCCAAGCTTCCGGTGCTATAGAAAACTCAGCGATGACCCTAGCTAAACACCGACTGCAACAGTGTATTAGATACTATCAGTTGGGTTCAAATCGGGGTAGGGTCGAACTACATAGCACTTTGAGTGCCATCATTTATCGTTATATTAACCCGCCTCAGAAGCAGTTGAGTTATCAAGGGCGGTTAACTATCATTGAAGATTTCCTACAGAGCTTTTATTTGGAGGCTTTGAACGCTTTCCGCCGTGAAAATCAATTGGGTAGTGCCTATCGCCCCCAAACACTATTGGAATTGGCGGAATACATGGCATTTACCGAGCGCTATGGTAAGCGCCGCATACCTTTGCCAGGTAGACAACAGCAGCTGATTATTCTTCGAGCGCAAACCTTCTCACAACAGCAACCTCCAGAAACAAGTGTAGATATTGAACAAGCCTCAGAAGGTAGTGCTAACGAGGCTGACGGTTCTTGGGAAGAACCAGCAGTACAACAATTGCGTTCGGCAATGGCTACCCAAGCAGAACCAGAACCAGAAGAAGACACATTACGCTCTGTTGTCATTACGGAATTATTAAATTATCTGGAACAACGTCAACAAACAGATTGTGCTGATTACTTCAGTCTCCGCCTTCAGGATCTTTCAGCACAGGAAATAGAGTCGATTTTGGGCTTAACCCCTCGCCAGAGGGATTACTTACAGCAACGGTTTAAATATCATTTAATTCGGTTTGCCTTGTTGCATCGTTGGGAATTGGTTCATGAATGGTTAGAAGCTTCATTGCCTACGAATTTAGGTTTGACACCTCAGCAATGGCAAGCATACACAGCAGAGCTAGATGAAAAACAGCGGTCTCTACTAGATATGAAGCAACAAGGAGAACCAGACGAAAAAATTGCCAAAACCTTAGGTTTGTCTATGGCACAACTGCAAAAACGCTGGTTTAAAATTTTGGAACAAGCTTGGGAAATTCGTAACTCTTTAGTGTCCGGATCGGGTGCATCTACTCATGAATAGTGACTCAGAATCCTTTCATCACCAATTACTTAGTTTGGTGTTGGCAGACGATGTCACCACCACTGAGTTCTCCTCGGTAGATTGTCAGGAAATTAACGGGGTGGAAAACCCACTTAAGCAAACTGCCAGATTTGAAGGTGGGAAGCAAGAGTTGGGTGGGACACCCCAAATCTTTCAATTGGGAGAAATTCCTACTGTGCAAGAACGTTTTCAAGCCGTCATTAAACATCGGTTACAACTTCAAATTCAAAACCGTCCTCCCTTATTCCCTTGGGAAACACAATTAGTAGACTATCCCGATTATGCCGACGAGCCATCGGTAGCTTTTGTTCCCGCTTGGGGTTGGATAGCACAACAGTCAAAGCTGAATTTGCCGATTGCACTGCCGGAAAGCATTTTCCGTCAGTTGTTAGAAAAATGTCAACTATTACTGACATCTTCCCTACCTTTGGGGGCAAAATTAGTTCAGGCTGTAGAAGAGTTATTCCCTAGCCATAATCCCCAAACCTTAAACGACATAGCTGGATTAGTTCTCAGAAGTGGTACTAGTCGATCTATAGACGCACTGGAGGCCATGCCTAATCTTCAGAGCGATTACTCAGATTTAAGAGAACCTCAACAAATGGCATTGTCCTTACTCACAGTTAAACAACTGTTAGACACTTTGACTATACCCATCTCACTAACCCATCCTGTGGTAGAAAGAGAATGGCTAACTAGTGCAGGTATTCTGAAGTTAAAAATAGAATACCAATCCCAAAGAGGAAAACTGCGTGTTCAAGGTGAGTTACCCACAAGAGGTATTTTTCAACTTCAAGGTGATGCTACCCGAGCTGTAGCGCAGTCTTCTAATACTGGAAGCCTGGTTGTAGAATTACCCTGCCAACAGATCAACCAAACTTATACTTTGGAAGTGGATTTCCCAGAAATAGACCAACAGCCACTATTGTTTGTTATTAATCCTACATAAGTGAAATGGTCACTCCTAGCACCCTAGTTTGATAAACGTCAATAGATAATTGAAGATTATCCTGGTTTTGAAACTTATCTTTTTTTTCAACAAGCGGTATTGAAGGAGCCTACGCAAACATATATTGATTGGTAGAACCTAGCACAAGACGCGTAGATTCACAGAGATGCTATTTATATTTAGCTACCACTTTACTTAGGAAATTCCCATTCGCTAAAGGCATTTTCATAGAGTAGGGTAGGGTAGTAGCTGGAGGCTGGTTAGTTAACTTCCATACCCAGCATAGTGTCTTAGCGTCTACATCATCGCTTGGCTCGTACTTTAAATGTTTAACTTATCCAGGATCAATCAGTTTTGGCGTCTACCTGTAGGATATGACGACTGGCGACCAAACAAGCAGAAGTCGCCTTTTATAGAAGTGGAAGATTCAATTGCCTTACGGGTGCTAGTAATTGCTTTGGTAATTACGGGAATTGTGGCAACAGATATTGCCGCCCAGACGAATTTTAGTCTTTGGGCTATTCCTGTAAGCGTCATGGGTGCAATTTGGAGTTACCGCAGTCGCCGCAATGCCAATATTACAGTCAAGTTCTGCATTGCCATAGGAATGTTAGTAGCACTGGGTGCTTTCTTTGGGCGGTTATTAGGGGAATTAAATGATACGCGGTTGGGTTTAGCAGAGTTGCTGATTCAACTTCAAATACTCCACAGCTTTGATACGCCCCGTCGGAAAGATTTGGGCTATTCAATTGTCATTGGGCTAATTTTACTAGGTGTGGCAGCGACACTAAGTCAAACTTTAGCATTTGCGCCTGTGCTGTTGTTGTTTTTAGCGATCGCACTGCCAACTTTAGTCCAAGATTATCGCTCCAGACTAGGCTTGGAGAAACTAAACCTCAAACAAGCAAAGGTAAAAGAGAAAAAATTATCTTCTCTTTTACCTTTTTATTTTTTAATATTTACATTAGTTTTGGTTTTGGGGCTAGCGATTTTTGCAGTTTTGCCCAGGTTCCCAGGTTATCAATTACGTACCTTTCCTGTCAGTTCCTCTATTCCTATCAAAGGTAATTTTACAGGACGGAGCATTATTAATCCTGGTTATGTCCGCCAAGGCAATAACAAAGGTCAAGGCGATGGTAACAATGGCAATGGCCAAGGTGCAAACGGTACACCTGGCAAAATAGATGATAATTTTTATTACGGTTTTAATAGCCAAATGAACCAAAACCTGCGGGGCGCGATGAAGCCAAAGGTAGTGATGCGGGTGCGATCGCAAGCTGAGGGTTTTTGGCGAGTACTAGCATTTGATCGCTATACAGGTAAGGGCTGGGAAGTATCTCGCAATGAAGATGTTACTACCTTGCGGCGAGCGCCTTGGTCTTCGCAGATTTTTCTGCCGCGGCCGATTATTGGAGGCAAAACTCAAGAGGTAGTACAAACATATACGGTTGTCTCAGATTTACCTAACTTAATCCCCGCACTGAGTTACCCCAAAGAAATTTACTTTCCTACACCGATGATCGCTGTCGATCAAGAAAATGGCTTGCGATCGCCTGTGGCGTTATCAGAGGATCTCACCTATACAGTCATTTCGGAAGTACCATACCGCGATCGCACTAAGTTAGGACAAGCGTCTACTAAATATCCTCAAAGTATCAAAAATTATTATCTGCAAATCCCTCCAGAAATTGCCGAAGAAGTTAGACAACACACAGAAGAAATTCTCGCTAACTACAATCAAGAACGGGTAGCAAAGTCAAATAAAACCCTAGATTCTGCCTATGAAAAAACGCTTTACCTAGCCCAGTACTTAAAACAAAACTATTCTATTCCCGATAATCCCTTAGGGCTACCTTATTTGGATGAGAAAGAAGACTTGGTGGAGAATTTTTTGTTTAAGTATCAAGGTGGCTACCCAGATCATTTCTCTACAGTACTCACCGTCATGCTGCGTTCTATAGGCATTCCCGCACGCTTGGTAGCAGGATTTAGCCCAGGACAGTTCAATCCCTTTACGGGGATGTATGTTGTCCGCAATACTGATGCCTATGCCATGACGGAAGTTTACTTTCCTAAATATGGCTGGTTTGCCTTTGATCCAATTCCCAACCATCCTCTGATACCCCCATCAATAGAAGATACTCAGACTTTTAGTGTGCTCAACCAACTGTGGCGGTGGGTGGCTGGCTGGTTACCTTCTCCAGTGAAAGGCTGGCTTGATTATCTATTTGGGACAATATTTAGCTGGTTGAGTAAAGCGATCGCTTGGTTTTTTGCTTTATTCTCTCAAGGTTGGCTAGGTGTGTTGACTGGCTTAATTTTGTCCACCACAACCGCTTTCTTTACTTGGCTGGGTTGGGTGCAGTGGCGTAAGTGGCTGAACCGTCGGTGGTTAAAGAGATTATTACCAATGGAAAGCCTTTATCAACAAATGCTGCAATGGACAGCTAAACAAGGTTTAGGTAAGCATCCTGCACAAACACCTTTAGAGTATGCCAGAGTAGCTTACCAGCATCATTCACCAACAAACGCCGAGATAATCAATGAGATTTGTCAAGCCTATGTGAAATGGCGTTATGGTAGCCATACTCCTAACATGCAGCAACTACGACAACGATGGCAAGAAGTAAAAACTAGCACCCATAAACCGAATTCAAAAAATTAATGCCTTAGGCTTTCTAGCTATATTTATCAACATAAAGTAAGGGAATAATGATTTATCCCTTATTTTTTTGCATAATTAATATAAACGCATCATGACGTAATGTAGCGCATCAGTCCAAATCACTAATGTGCTGATGAAGATATTTTCAATTGGTCTAAGCACTGCTTGCTATTTTATACCCATTAGGAACTACGAAAATCTCAGATAGTATAGCTTTGAGGGTGTGAGCCTGTTGCCAAATTCTCAAGAATTGGTATTAATAGGTTCATGTATTAAAAAAGACGTGTAAGTATAATTTGTTTAATGTTTATTTTGCATATATCTTTAGGAAGATTTTTGGGCAAATTAGTGTATAAATCGCTAAAGATAGCAATTTTTATATAAAAACTAGGAATAACGTGAATTTAAGCGTTGTAACTCGAATTTTTTAGGGATAACATGGAAATAATTATGTACTGACTGCTCACATACCATTAGGTATCCGTTTTTTTATGGAAATTCAATTAATTAATATAGGTTTTGGCAACATCGTATCCGCCAACCGAGTAGTTGCCATTGTTAGTCCAGAGTCTGCACCGATTAAGCGGATCATTACTGATGCCCGCGATAGAGGTCAACTGATTGACGCAACCTATGGACGTAGGACGAGAGCTGTGATTATTACCGATTCCAGCCATGTCATTTTGTCCGCGATTCAACCGGAAACAGTAGCAAATCGCTTCGTCATTTCCCGCGAACATCAAAATGTAGAAAATTAAATCAGGGTGGGCTATTAGCCCTACCCTATTTGCACCACATCGGCAGTACTATGTGAATTAGACGATATTTTATGTGACCCCTGTTACTAATTTTTTAGTCAGAAGTTACAAGTTAACGAATACTAGACTAAGAAATCACGTCTAACGATTAATTCACAGGTTTAGCGGATGATGCAAGTTCTACCCATCCAGAGTGCTGCTACTACTAAAGAATGCCCGCCTCATGGTCGGCTGATTGTTTTAACTGGTCCCAGTGGAGTTGGCAAAGGTACTTTAATGCGTGTACTTTTGCAACGTCATCCGGAACTTTATTATTCTGTATCCATGACGACTCGTTCTCCTCGTCCTGGGGAAATCAACGGCAAAAATTATTATTTTGTGAGCCGTAGCAAGTTTGAACAATTAGTGGCCCAAGGCGAATTCTTGGAATGGGCAGAATTTGCTGGTAATTACTACGGAACACCCCGTGAAGTTGTGCTTAACCAGGTCAATTCTGGAAAGTTAGTGGTACTAGAAATTGAGTTGGAAGGAGCAAGACAAATTCGCACTTCTTTCCCTAGTGCCCATAGCATTTTTATATTGCCACCTTCCTTCGATGAACTGGAAAAGCGCATACGCGGTCGCGCTCAAGATTCTGAAGAAGCGATCGCTCGTCGTCTGCGCCGCGCTCAAGAAGAAATTCAAGCAGCAGATGAATTTGATGTTCAAATCGTTAATGACGATTTTGAAACCGCTTTAAATGCGCTAGAAGCAGATTTATTCGGTTAATTTGGCATTTTTATTCCCAGCTTCAGTGGTTTAACAATTCACGAAAAAAAGGACATATAGAACAGCTTAGCTGTTTTATATGTCCTTGTTGGCTTTATTACAGTTAGTCGGCGCTTGATTGTTCATCCCACTTCATGATGGTATGAACAGCCAGCAAAATACTTGGGGCATAGAGAACAGGGCATTGATAGTTGTTTCATATCTCATACCCCATACCCTATGCCCCATGTCACTCTCATCCACCACAGGAATTGGTGGAATGACAACAGATTAATTTAACCTACTAGGCCTTGAATGAGTGCCAAATTAATTGTTAAGAAGTAAGCAACTACTGCACCACCAATACCACCAATTAAGAAAGCACTGGCAAAGTTGTTCCAGCCTTCATTGCTAGTAAAAGCATCTGGAGGATTACCAGCGGTAACGCTAGCAAGTGCTTTGGGAGGATTGCTGTGGGAATACAAAGACAAAGCAGCGGTCAGAAGTACAACCAAGCCGACTGCTCCGAGTAAACCAGCTAAGTCCGCACTGGGTGTATTCCGCAGTGGGCCTAATTTAGCAAAGGGGCCAAATAACCAGTAACCATGAGCCATACCAACTTCTAGCCCACGTCTAAAAGGAGTGAGACCAGGACGATATGCGGGTAAGTTACCAATAAACCACTTCACTAAGGGAGAAGAATTAACTGGTGTTTCTAGGTTGCCTATTTGTGGATCGCGTCCTGCGGGAAAAACAACCTCACGATTTCTAGGATCGGCGGGATTATTTTTGGATGCATCTACTGCTTGCATATTTTATGTTGCCTCTAAATTTAGAATTGTGGCAGTTTTATATTAATAATAATTGTATCTAACGGTGATTTTTGGCAGAGAAGTTTAGAAAAATTAATTTAGCTAATTTCAATAAATGAAACTCGCAACCTGTTGACAGCATTACGAGTTTCATTTATTGGTAACGCCTATTGTAGTTATTTTTTCACCCCATTAGGTTGAACTATATAACTACACAACATTCGTCAGAAGACAACAAATTCACATTTGAAAAATATGTCTTCTAATTATGGTAATGGGTGGAAAAGTAGGTCAGGGAAAAAGCGGTTAAATTCGATTAAAATCCCAGCTGTAATCGTGAACCAAATGGTAGCTGCTACAGGTGCTGTGGAAATAAACTTAATCAAATATGATGAGCTATCGCCTTTGTCTGCCATAAATTTAGTCTCCAAAACAAGTTAACTAGTGGTGATGAATTAGCGTGGGGAAATAGGGATTTCTGTATCCTTAGCTGTTAATTCACCAGAGAGTAATTCTTTGATAGCAGCTGCAGGCCAAGCAAAGCCTGTTGCCATAATTGGTAGCGCCAAACCAAGGTCGATTTGGATTTCCTTTTGTTCAGCGTCAGATCCCTTTTTGATTGCTTGCAGATAAGTACGACCAACCCAACCAATCCAACCGGCAATGTAAAGGAAAAGAATGCTGGGAATTAAGAAGTCACCTGCACGATCTAAACGACCATCAACAATCAAATGGGGGTAACCCTCAGGACCACACAGAGCCTGAGAATAACGCTCAAACCGTTTTTGGCCTGATTGGGGATCGGCGGTAGTATTACGGGCATTTTTTGCTAGCTCTTGAAAAGCGGGAGTGTCTGCACATGGTTTCAGATCAGCACCCAGCGCCTTCGCAGGCGGGGCAAAATTGAACCAAAGACAAATCGCTAGAGCCAAAGCAAACAATCGTCGCATGGAGTTGTTTCCTTTTATTACAAAACAAAAAGTTTTTTGTACAAAACGAAGCGGCTTGTACAGTGTTTATTTAGATAACTAGCAAGTCATCATACTCTTGCCGGGGAACCGAGTAAAGTTTAAGTAAATAAAAGTTAAAGCTTCTCAACTAAGTTTCTATTGAGTTCTGAGTTCAGCGTGCTAACTGCCGATTAAAATTTCGTAATATTTGAGCAAATTTAAGGCTGATTACTGAACGCCAAAACCCAGGACTTGAGACTCCTCGTTCAATACCCATAATTCTTGTGTAGCAATGGCAACCGTTTTAGCAATCGAAACTAGCTGTGATGAAACTGCCGTAGCAATTGTTAACAATCGTCAGGTTTGTAGCAGCATCATAGCTTCCCAAATTCCTATCCATCAGCAGTATGGCGGAGTAGTACCAGAAGTAGCATCTCGCCAACATTTAGAAACGATCAATTGGGCGATCGCTCAAGCCTTAGAGCAAAGCCAATTAAGCTGGGAGCAAATTGATGGCATAGCCGCCACCTGTGCCCCTGGGCTTGTCGGCGCGCTGTTGGTAGGGTTAACCGCTGCCAAAACTTTAGCAATCATCCAAAAAAAGCCATTCTTGGGAGTTCACCATCTCGAAGGCCACATTTACGCAACTTACTTGAGCGAGCCAACTTTAAATCCCCCTTTCCTTAGCTTACTCGTTTCGGGAGGACATACAAGCTTGATTTATGTCAAGGATTGTGGTATTTACGAAACCCTAGGAGAAACCCGTGATGATGCGGCAGGAGAAGCTTTTGACAAAATAGCGCGGTTGTTAAAGTTGGGTTATCCAGGAGGGCCTGTTATTGATAAATTGGCACAAACAGGCAATCCCCAAGCCTTTGCTTTGCCAGAAGGCAAAGTTTCTCTCCCTGGGGGTGGATATCATCGCTATGACGGCAGTTTTAGCGGCTTGAAGACGGCTGTACTAAGATTAGTGCAGCAACTAGAGAAGAATAATACTCCCATCCCCATCCCCGATGTTGCAGCCAGCTTTCAAGAAACTGTAGCGCGATCGCTTACCAAAAGAGTGATCGCCTGTGCCCTAGATTATGGGCTCAGCACAATTGCCGTGGGTGGAGGTGTAGCAGCTAATAGCGGGTTAAGAAAGAACTTACAAGCTGCTGCTACCGAGCATAACTTGCGCGTCCTCTTCCCGCCCTTAAAATTTTGTACCGATAACGCTGCCATGATTGCCTGTGCTGCCGCCGAACATTTATCCCGAGGGCATACCTCTCCCCTAACGCTAGGCGTAGAATCACGGTTGTCTTTGGCTCAAGTGATGAAGCTGTATCAAAACGGGTAGTGGGCATGGGGCATTGGACATGGGTTATCTCTCTCGTGCTTCCTCTGCTCCTTCATCAAACTCCAACAATTGAGCTAATATGACTAGCCACTGCATCTGGCTGCTCTAACATTGCTAAATGTCCGCAATCAGGAATTTCAATCACATTGTCTCCAGAGTATTGGAATAGCCTATGAAAACTAGCTAGGTGGCGAACATACTTGGGTTCCATAACTTTGTCATTGGTTCCCGTTAAAAAATAAACTGGCTGCTTCAGTTGGGAGACTAATTGTGGTAGGCGGTTAACTTCTTCTTCGGTTGTCGAATCTAATAGCGATCCCAAAGCTGCTTCTGGATCGGCTACGACAAAATCAATAACTCGCTGACGTGCCCAATAACGTTCCAAAGGACGCGCTACACTGGCTCTGGTAAACAGTAAATCAATCAAAGGTATTTGTGATAGCCAGCGAGGACGTATTTGTAAAAATCGCTGCCCAGCCGAACGAAACTGCTCAAAGGATTCCTTGAGATAAATACCACCACCAGCATTAATACAGATGACTCCCTGAATACAATCAGGCATCTGTGCTGCTGCCCAAAGAGCGATCGTACCGCCTAAAGAGTGGCCGATTAGCCAAGCACTAGTAATATTTAGCTGCTGCAATAGAACTGCTAAATCTTGAGCGTAAGCAGATGGAGTATATAGAGGATCGAAGCTTGAGCCAACTGGACTACTGGGGCTTGGAAGTAGATTTACAGAAATTTGCTCTCGATTAAAATCCCTTTCTGGCTGGGACTGCGATTCGCCAAAACCTCGTAAATCATAAGACAAGCACTGAAAATCTAATGACAGCCGCGAAATAACAGGCTGCCAGTATCCACGGCTATTTAGCCAACCGTGGATAAAAACTAAAGTATGAGGGCAAGAGGTGGGAGCTGTTAATTCGTATGCGTGGGGAACGCCCAAGATTTCGATGGTTGCCATACTTAATATCGTACCTTCAAGGGTGGGTACGACTAAATACGGAATACAGCAGGATAAAGGATAAACGCCAAAGGGAGAAAAATTTTCTGCCGCTTAATTAATAATTCTTAATTTATTTACCCAATAACCTGTGCCGGACTCCTTCGGCAATTTTGTGACCTAAATATTCGGGAATCAAGCTTTCATTGGGGCCCAGCAGGTAAAGAATCAGCCTTGTACGTCCACGCCAAACTAGTAAGTTGGCGTTGACTACTAACAGGTCTTCCTGCCAGATGGCGTACATGACTTTGTAAAATAATCCCGGTTGATTATCAGCCTCAATAACCAGAGCAGGGAGATGAAACACTGGATCGACATAGAATTCAGTTTGTACTAAATCTAAGCCGTTATCGAGGTTGAATTCTACAGCCAGCATTTCTTCTACCTCAAACCGTCCTCCTAATGCTTCGCGAATTGCTCGACAGACATTATCAGCGGTTTTCTCGGTTAAAGCTTTGCTACCGCGAGACACCAGCAGTTTGATAAAAACTAGCATCGGCGCTCGAATTTGACCGTATAAGCTTAAACCATGAATTGTTAGCCCATAAGCCGCCAGTACGCCAAAAATATCACTGAGGAGAAAAGACTGGTTACGGTAGGCAAAATGTAGGGCACTTTTACTACCTTCCGGTTTCAGCTCGATTACGGCGCGTCTGGTTTTATAGAGACGGTAGGCTAATCGTAAATTTTGCAGTTGAATTTCACTACTAACAAACTGTTCATAAAACTGGGGAAACGCTCGATTAAAGCGCTTTAGAAGTTCAAGTGTGGAAGATTTTAAACCAGAAGCCATCTTTGGTGTAAGACTCGCGAGATAAGTCAACAAGAGACTAAGGACTAGGAACTGGGAGCTAGGAAATTAGAGATGAACAATGGGCACTAAGGACTGAGTAACTCCACGGGTGAATGTGCTGGATAGAAGTCAGTACGCCTTAAGTGTTGCAGTATACGGTTACCTATAATTTTTCTCCATATATATAAAGATAGGCGCTGGCGACTAATTATTTCTCCATTTCTCATACTCAGTCATTAATCCTTATATAAAATTCACTCTACTTATCTTTCCCTTTTGGTGAATTTCTCCTAGCTTTGCAACAAAATGCTAAAGTTGAAAATGATTGGTGCGAAACACGCCATAGCAGACTGTTGCCATTGAGCATCCGCAAAACACCAAAACAACCTTGAGTGTGAGGGATACTAGATGGTACTGACTTTGTGAAACGTGAATCACCACTTTTGATAGTGGCAACCAATTCAGTTATACTACCCGAACCGCGTTGGCATGGGTTTTTGGAAAACTTGGTTTAGTACTTCTGAATCTACTGCGGCAACCAGAACAGGTGCCTTTGAAGAGATGAGTGCGGATGTGATGGGCAACTCTAGCCCCAGTAGCGATCGCATAGTCTTTAGCACAGAGCGAGAGATTGATTTGTATGAACTCGAAGAACTCTGTGATGCCGTTGGTTGGTCGCGTCGTCCGTTGCGAAAAGTCAAAAAAGCTATTGAGCATAGTTTTCTCGTCGCCACAATGTGGCAGGTACGCGGAAATCAAAGGCGGCTCATTGGTTTTGCTCGCGCTACTTCCGATCATGCTTTTAATGCCACAATCTGGGATGTGGTAGTTCACCCAGACTTTCAAGGTAAAGGACTGGGGAAAGCGTTGATGAAATATGTCCTCAAAAAACTCAGAAGCGAAGAGATTAGTAATGTGACTCTCTTTGCTGACCCCCATGTAGTCGATTTTTATCGGACTATGGGTTTTATGGCCGACCCAGAAGGTATAAAAGGTATGTTCTGGTATCCTCACTAAATCTTTTAGAGAAATAACTGACTTGCCACTTTCATATAGTTAATATAGGCAAAATCTCCTAAAAACTAATTTTAAAAGGTTTATTCGGGATGCCAGCAAGTAGCTTTATGGTTAACCTGGGTTGCTGCTAATTATATTTATGGTTACTAAAAGCTGATACAATCTAGACTATTGGCAGATGCAGAAAAAAAGTTGGTCAATATCTGCTAAGTCTGATATAATCAGCATAGTGCCTTGCTCAACTACAGAATTGATTAGTAAATCGTTGGTAGTGGGTCAATGCTCAAGCTATTCATTCAGAATGCGATCGCGCAACTGAAAGATAGATTGATTAACGGGATGTAGCGCAGCTTGGTAGCGCGCCTGCTTTGGGAGCAGGATGCCGCAGGTTCAAATCCTGTCATCCCGATTAAAATTAGAATCAAAAAACCGTAGTTCTATAACTAGAGCTACGGTTTTTTAATTATTCAATAAAAAAAATCAATAATCGATTGGGGGTTTGTTTTGTCCAATATATGTACCGCTAAATTAGATATTTTTTCGGAGAAGTGTAATTTAGCTTGTCTGCTCTTAGGCTATTGTGTGAGCGATCATAGACAAATTGTAAGTTTAGGAGCTAATTATCTGGAGCCTGAATATTATACATATCTAGGCAAATTTCAGTAGATTTGAAATTCAAGGCAATTGGAACGATTCACTATATAATGTCGTCATTTATAGCAGGGTAAAGAAAATCAAATGACATTTAGCGCTGAAATAATTTGAGCAATTTATCCACTCTGGATCACACCATATAATAAGCATCTACGGCATTTTCTGCCCAAGAGCAAAAATAGCCTGGTTAACATTGAGTAAGCAGCATTTAAGCATCATCAATAGGTGAAGGCGATTCTGTAGTAATCCTAAATTATTGGAGAATATTACTTTTTGAGGGCTGTCTATTTACATGCAATAGATAGCAGCAATTTTTCACATTTTTAAGGGATTGCTATATAACTAAAACAAGTTGGTACTGTACAAATCCAACTGTTTGCTTTGAATGAATTAAATTGTTGACACGAGGAGTAGTCATGAAATCATTGGTTCGCTGGGGCGCAACATTAGGTCTAGTTGGTAGTACTCTCCTGGGAACAGTTTTTGCAGGTAATATGCCAGTACTGGCATTGTCCGAACAGCAAATCAAAGAGAAGTTAGATTCTGTACCTGTATATTTGGTCACTAATGAAAAAGGTTTACCCCTCAGCCGTCCCTTACCAGAAAACCAAAACGGACAAAAAGCTGGTGGTTCAGTGACAGGAGTTTATTTGAGCAGGCAAGAAGCCCAAAAATTTATCAACGATTTGCGAAATACCAAAGAAAAAGACCCAAAAATTCAAGAGATGCTCAAAAGTCTCCAGGTAACCGCAGTACCTCTGGGGGTAATTTATCAGCAATTACAACAAAGCAAAAATCAGCCCAATCGTCTTTTATTTGCCTTTAAACCTGTAGATCAGGAAATTCAAGGGGCAATGGACTTGCTACGTCAAAGTGGGCAAAAGGTAGATCAGTTTAAGAGTGTGCCTATTTTCGCGGTGAGATTTGCACCAGATCAAGGATATGTACCCATTAAACTGAGCGCTGATAATCAGCAATTAATTCCTTTGTTTTTGAGTAAACAAGATGCACTGGGTTTGTTAAACCAAGTGAAGCCGAAATATCCCAAAGCTGATATTCAGGTAATCGATGTAGATGGAGTGATTAAAACATTGCAGGATAAGAACGATCCTTGGCTCAATCAAGTTGTTTTAGTACCATCCGCCGAATCTAGAGAATATATCAAGACCCTGCCTAGGGATAATAATGCCAATGCACCGAAGGCCCCTGCGGCTCCTGCTCGGAATAATACACAGGCTCCCAAGCCTCGATAACCTGAAAGCATGACGGATACACAGCCAAAAGTAATTTCTGGTTTACAACTTTGGCAGTGGCGACAGAAAGCAATTCAAGCTGCGATCGCCACAGATGTTCCAGTAGCAGAAGTTGATTGGCTGCTACAAGAAATAGCTGGTTTAGATCGCTTAGCACTACGTTTGGAATCTTACAAAAATTGGCCTCAAATTCAACTGAAGTTGTCTTTAGAGGATTTAGACCAGTTGTGGCATAGGCGGTTAGACGATCGCTTGCCAGTACAGTACATTGCAGGAGTTACACCTTGGCGACAATTTAAAATTGCCGTATCGAGCGCAGTTTTGATTCCCAGGCCAGAAACAGAATGCTTAATTGATTTAGCTGTAACAGCAGGTGCAACTACTGGGACTATCCCATCGTTAAAACAAGGACATTGGGTGGACTTAGGTACTGGTAGTGGAGCGATCGCTCTAGGACTAGCAAATGTCTTTCCAGAGTCAACTATTCACGCCGTTGATTACAGTCCTGAAGCTTTGGCGATCGCAGCGGCAAATGCTCAAAATTTAGGATTTGCCGACAGAATTAGGTTTTATCAAGGTTCCTGGTGGGAGCCACTGACACCGATGAAAGGTCAGTTTAGTGGTATGGTATCGAACCCGCCTTATATTCCTACCAGTACCTTACCTACCCTACAACCAGAAGTAATTCGCCATGAACCTCATTTAGCTTTAGATGGTGGTACTGATGGCTTAGATTGCATCCGCCATTTAATTGAAATCTCTCCTAGTTATTTACGGCCTGGTGGCGTGTGGCTCATTGAGATGATGGCAGGACAGGCTGATAGCGTGCGAGAAATTTTGCAAAATCACGGTAGCTATAGAAATATTCAAATTCACTCTGATTTGGAGGGAATTGAACGTTTTGCCCTAGCTTACTTAAAGGATGAAGAATGAAAGGCGGAAAATTGGAGATTTTAGCCTCTGATTGCTTCGTCAAGTTTTGGGTTAAAGGGAAAAGGGTAAGGGGAAAAGGTCAAGAACAGCCTTTACCCTTTCCCTTTCGCTTTTTCTAAAATCCAATTCTGAGTTCAAAATGCAAGCATTTGTACCATAGCCTCATAATATTTATGAGTTTTCTTCATCCTTCATACTTCCAATGACACAAGTTTCCTTGGCAGAACTGGTAGCTGGCGCACGTGCTGGCAACTTAGTTAGCTTTCCTACAGATACAGTCCCCGCACTGGCAACGTTACCAGAAAAAGCGGCTTTAATATTTGCAGCTAAACAGCGCAGTCAAGATAAACCGTTGATTTTGATGGCAGCTAGCGGAGCAGATTTGTGGCCTTATGTCCAAGGAAGCGATCGCGAATATCACATTTGGCAAGAATTAACAGCTAAATATTGGCCAGGAGGTCTCACTTTAGTTTTACCTGCATCAGCTTTAGTACCAAAGGTGATGAACCCAACTGACCCCACAACAATCGGAATTAGAGTACCAGCAAGTGCGATCGCCCAACAAATTTTGGCGCAAACAGGCCCTATGGCTACTACTAGCGCTAATCTTTCTGGCCAGCCACCTTTGCAGACGATGGCAGAAATTGAAGTCCAGTTTCCTGAAGCCTTGACTTTAATCACCAAAGAATTTCAAAAGGAAGTCTCAGCTATAGGTGTGCCTTCTACAGTCGCCAAATGGACAGGGACGAGTTGGCAAATTTTGCGACAAGGTTCGATCGAGTTATAGAAGTATAATCGCGCTAATTATCTTTTTATATTTTTGGCAAAAGGGTAAGGGTTAGAGGCAAAGAAAAACCTTTAATCATTACTCTTTCACTTTTTCCCCTACAAAATTCTTTTTTCAAATTGGTATTACTTATAAATGGAATGTGGTTTAAATTAACAACTGCTATAACTTTTTAGGGTATGGTATCTTTATTTACCATTATTAGACTGTTAACTTGTTTCCAACTTCTACAAAACCTCGGAAATCTTACCGTTATCAATCATGAGAAGTAGGAACTTGATTTTGGGAGTTTGCGGTCAACGAATAAAGCTGAATAACTGCTAAATATTATGGATTGGATGAATTGGGTATATTTAGGATCGGGGCTGGCACTGGGTATAAGTTTGCGGTGGTTATTTCCCAAATCTGCCAATGCTAAAAATAGCAATGAGCTAGTAGAAACTACACAGCCACAACAACAACATTTTTCACAGCTACAGCAAACACAGCTGGCATATGAAATGGCAAAGGAGATGAGCCAGTTCAAGGCGGGCTTTTTAGCGCGGACTACCCATGAATTGCGATCGCCTCTCAATGGTTTAATTGGTTTACATCAGTTAATTTTGTCGGATTTGTGCGAAAATTCCGAGGAAGAGCGAGAATTTGTAGCTCAAGCACATGAAAGAGCATTAAAGCTACTCAAATTGATTGACGAAGTTCTCAATGTTGCCAGAGTTGAGCATGGAACGAATAAATTAGATATTCAACCCCTGTCACTCAAAGAAGTTTTACAAGAAGTTGATAAATTAACTTATATGCTGGCGGCGAATCGTAACTTTAAGTTGCAAGTGTCGCCGCCAGATCCAGGTATTTATGTTTTGGCAGATCCCCGATGGCTACGCCAAGTGTTAATTAGCTTAGTAGACACCAGCATTTCTCAAATGGAAGAAGGCGGAATCTCCATTACTAGTAGTCTTTCATCTAGCAATGATTCTGTATATATTTGGTTGGATGTGCCAATTCATACTCTACCTGGGAGCGAGTCTATAGATTTTATTAAATCGATAGATTTCGTCAACTCGCCAGACAAAGCTATTGTGGACAAAACAGAGAACTCTACATTGACCCCAGGAATGAGGCTATTACTCAATCAAACCTTGTTGGAAGAAATGGGAGGAAAGTTGGAAATTGTGCCATTCCCAACCCATCAAGCAGAAATTTCAGAATTAACCAGGCTGCAAGTATCTATCCCCCTCGTAATTCCTGAAGCTGAATTTCCTCAGCCGGTAGAGGCTCAAGGTTAGCTTGGTTATATAGCACCATAGTGGTAGTCGTATTGCGCTGAAAACCAATCTTTTCGTAGAAACCTTGCTGGTGAGTAGTCATGAGATAAACACGCTCAACCCTCATGCGAGGATGACTCGAGACTGTTTCTACTAATTTGCTGCCTAATCCTGTACCACGATAGTCTGGATGAATAACGACATCCCAAATTGTGGCGCGATAAATTCCATCAGAAGTGGCGCGAGCAAAGCCAACGAGTCGGTTTCCATCACATACAGAAATTACTGGTTCGCTGTTACTAATTGCTATACTCAAATCTTCAATACTACGTTCTCTGGCCCAAAAGGCGCAGAGATTAAATAGCTGTTGCAGTTGTTCCAGATCAATTTCAGACTTGCGATCGCTAAATTGAATTTGAGGATAGTTCATGTACAACACCCGATTTAGCAGTATTTTTACCACTTTTCACTTTTATTTTTACAGATTTTGCTACAGATGCAGCGCTAATTTTAGGGGTAATTATCTCGAGCGATCGCACTAATGTTTGTCATTGGTGCAGCCTCGAATCAGAAAGGCAAAAAATAGCTTTTTTGATTTTCATATCGGAATTTAAAACCATCACTGAATAAGACTTTCCATAATATATTGCCGGAAATTCTGAAATTTTCGGATATTTCTTGATGGGAATTTTTCTTTATCAGTGCATATAATACCAATTCTCCAAAATTCAGCAACAGATCCAAACTAAAAACCCCTTTCTACATATGGTTTTCTTAATTTTGAATTTTGAATTGGTATAAGATATCTTACAGTTTTTATCTAGCTGATAATAACGAAATAATGCGGTATTTTAAGGAACTATTCAATTTGTTGTCTGAGAGATAGTGTCAAAATCATTAATCCTCGGACAATATCTTCCGGTATGGCTCCACCATCGATAATCTTTTAATTGATAGTTATGACTTCTAACGCCCAGTGAGCAGGAATTAACTGGGTTTCTAAGCGCTTCAACTACAAAATGTCAATTCCTGCAGCTAATCCATCTAAATATTCTTCTACACTCACTCCTAAATTTTCAATTTCTTGCATAAATATAATTTTTTATTTTTTGTTTGATAGAAAGAATACAGCTATAAGTGCTATTAATTTATCCGATAGAAACAAAGTAAAACCAAATTAATTTCAATCCTAGACTTACCCTGATAGTAATTAATTTAGAATCAGCCAATTTTAGATTTTTCCTAGAGACCTAGTCATCTTGCTCAAGAATTTTTAATCTTTAATTTCTCACTTAGGCTGACAAACCCACTTCCATAAAGGATGACTTTGTCCCTGCTGACGGATGTGAAAAACTTGCTTTTCTAAACGTTGCTTTTCGGGTTCTGGGAGGCCTACCAAGATATTACGACTTTGCCAAATTAAAACCGAAGCTGTCATGGCAATACAAAATGATAAACCAAGCGTAGCAAGTGGATGGTATACAAGACCGTATCGCACTGCTACCCAGGTAAAGTATTGTCTCCAAAGTGCAATTTCTGATTGTAGATTCCACAAGGAAATAGGTGCGATTGTGAGCCATAAACAAGCTACAAATATCCACCGTCCGTATACTGTCAGCTGATGTAGTCTTTGGACTTGTTGCCCAAAAACTGGGTCAGAATTATCAAAATTATTGCCACTTATTGATGGCTGTTCCGAGTGTTCCATATCCTGTAAAACTGCAAGATTTGGGTTATACCAAATTGGAATTTAGAATTTGATATTTTTGATTACTAACACTGATTTGGACTGTGTTTCACCAAAATTTCACTTTTTAATCTTCAGTGATATTCATTAATCTCAAATCTCAAATCTAAATCCAAAATTGTTTGACCCAGTTATGAACATAAACCAGCTTAACTCTATTAAGAACTGGCGGAGGTATCAGTTGCATTAGCAGTTGCTACTGCTACAGATTGACCTGTACGTTCTCGCCACCAAGCTAATAGAGTACTGGCAATGAAAATGCTCGAATAAGCTCCCATTATGAAGCCAATAATTAAAGCTAGGGAGAAATTTCTTAAAGTTTCTCCGCCAAACAGAAAGATAGCAAGTAATGTCAGTAATACAGTTAAGGTCGTATTGAGTGACCTTGTTAAAGTTTGATTAACTGCATCATCGACAATCTCAGCAATTGGTCTATCTGGATGAACTTTGATAGTTTCGCGAATGCGATCGTAAATTACGACTGTGTCATTCACGGAGAAACCTGTAATTGTCAGCAAGGCGACAATGAATAAGCTATCTGCTTCAATACCTAATAGCAAACCCAAAATTGAGAAAGACCCTACTGTGATTAAAATATCGTGGAATAGAGCAACGATCGCAAAAATGGCATAGTCCCATTGAAAGCGGAAGGCCATGTAAATGGTGATTCCCACGAAAGACACAACCAAAGCCAGAATCCCAGAGCGAAATAACTCTTGTCCCAAAGTCGGCCCAACAGAGTCAATTTGGTTTTTTTGCGGATCAAACTCACCAACTTTTTCGCTTAAGGTGTTGCGTAATTTGGTACGCTGATCGGCATCCAGGTTTTTTGTCCGAATTAAGATACCGTTCTCACCCACAATTTGGATACTACTATCACCTAGCCCTTGTGCTTTGGCGACATCCCGCACCACACCAATATCAATTGGTTTGTCGCAGTTACTTGGTTTTGTACAGTCGCGTTCAAATTGCAACCGCGTACCACCAACGAAATCCAATCCTGGGCGTAGGGGTGCATGGATATTAGGATTTTGCCAAGAAATCACCATTGAGATGATACCGCTGAGGATAAAGGCAGCGGAAATAGCCCACCATAGCGATCGCGATTTATTAACAGTCAGTTTCATTGTGCGACCTCTGCCTTATTCGCAACTGGTACGTTAGGACAGTATAGTTCTGTCTTCCGTAACGAGTGAATGGAAATTGCCAAAAACAACAATGTGCGACTACAGGTAATTGCAGTAAACATACTCACTGCTACCCCTAAAGCTAGAGTCAAGGCAAAGCCTTTTACTAACCCAGAACCTAGCCAAAACAGAGCAGCACAAGCAATCCATGTTGTGACGTTGCTATCTAAAATACTCGAAAATGCTCGGTAAAAACCAGATTCTACAGAACGATACAATGATTTACCTGCGCGCAATTCTTCCCTGGTGCGCTCAAAAATCAGTACGTTGGCATCTACTGCCATCCCAATACTGAGGATAAAACCAGCAATTCCAGGCAAAGTCAAGGTTACACCCAGCAACGCAAAGCACGCCCAAGTTAACAAAGAGTAAATTACTAATGAAATATCCGCAATTAGCCCTGGTAGTCTATAGTACACAACCATAAATATAAGTACTAAAGTCAAACCACCAATCCCAGCATAGATGCTGCTTTGAATACTATCTTTACCTAAGGTTGCGCCTACTGTGCGTCTTTCGGCAATTTCTACTGGTACGGGTAATGCACCACCACGTAACTGCACGCCTAAGTCATTAGCTTGTTGAGCAGTAAACCTACCTGTAATGACCGCAGAACCACCAGTAATCCCTGTAGCAGCGAATTCTGGGCCGACACTAGGAGAACTAATCAATTCGTTATCGAGAAAAATGCCAATACCACGCCCTGTCCCCGCAAGGCTTTTGGTTAATTCAGCAAACAGTTCACCACCTTTTGGTTTGAAGCGGAGAGCAACATTCCAGTTGTTACCTTGGGTGGGTTCGCCATAGGCATTTTCCAAATATTGACCACTCAGAGGTGGCTCGGTACTTTCAAACAATTCTGCGATCGCTTGATTATTTTTCTGCAACTCTTCTTGATTTTTGGCGATCGCAGCAGCATCATTGCTGGTTCTCAATTCCTGTTGCTTGGCTTTTAATTCTGCTCTAGATGCTTGAAAAGCAAACAGTTGAGTTTCTGTACCAGATTTTTGTTTGCGAAATTCTAACTGTGCTGTACCACCTAGTACTCGTTCTGCTTGCTCTGGATCGTTAACCCCTGGCAATTGTACTAGAATCTTGTCTGTACCTACAGTTTGAATTACTGGTTCAGAAACGCCAAGTCCGTTAATCCGGCCTTCAACAACTTTCTTCACCCCTTCTAATTCTTTTTCGGTGATTTGCTTAATTTCTGGGGTAGTTTTCACCTGAATTGTGAGTTGTGAACCTCCCCGCAAATCTAACCCGAGAGGAATAGGGATTGTAAAAATCACCGCAAAAGCGGCGATAATCAACACCAAAATTAAAGCTAATAGCGATCGCTGTCTCTGCATATCATAACCATCACTCGCAACTGACAAAGGCTATAATAGCGCTCTTTTTAATCGTTATGAGTTATTGGTTATTAGTAAGAATTGTTACTGGCATGGGGAATAGGGGAGGCAGTGCGTTGGACGGGTTTCCCGGATTGAAGCATCTGCCGTCATTGGGAATAGGGCATCGGTAATGGGTAATAGGTAATTGCTAATTGCTGTTTGTTCCCCTTACCCCCTTGTCCCCCAGTCCCCAATCCCCAGTCCCCAATCCCCAACCTAAACTCGCATAGCCACCATTTTTTCTACGGCTTCTACAATTTGTTCTGGTTGAACAATGGTTAGACGCTCTAGATTACCGTTGTATGGTGTGGGAATATCTTGAGATGAAAGGCGTAATACAGGCGCATCCAATTCATCAAATAAGCGGTCATTAATAGAAGCGATGACTTCTGCGCCAATACCCGCTGTCCGCATCGCTTCTTCTACGACGATCACGCGATGGGTTTTGCGAATAGATGCACCGATGGTATCAAAATCTAATGGTTTCAGTGATATTAAATCAATGACTTCTGGGTCGTAACCTTTTTTTTCTAAAGTTTTCACGGCTTGTAATACATGATGGCGCATCCGTGAATAAGTAAGAATTGTGACATCTTTACCACGACGCACAACTTCAGCTTTATCTAAAGGAAGTAAATATTCTTCTGTTGGCAAGTCTTCTTTTAAGTTGTAAAGCAGAACATGTTCAAAGAACAGTACTGGGTTATCATCGCGAATTGCTGATTTCAGAAGTCCTTTAGCGTTGTAAGGTGTAGAGCAAGCAACAATTTTTAATCCAGGAACAGCTTGGAAGTAAGTTTCTAGTCGCTGGGAATGTTCTGCACCTAGCTGTCTACCCACACCACCAGGGCCACGAATTACCATTGGAATTTTAAAATTACCGCCGGAAGTATAACGCAACATCCCAGCATTATTAGAGATTTGGTTAAAGGCTAGCAGCAAAAAACCCATATTCATGCCTTCGATGATGGGTCTTAACCCAGTCATCGCAGCTCCCACGGCCAAGCCAGTAAAGCTATTTTCGGCAATAGGGGTGTCAAGAACTCTTAGTTCACCATACTTTTTGTAAAGGTCTTTGGTAACTTTGTAGGAACCGCCATAGTGTCCGACATCTTCCCCAAGAACAAATACATTAGAATCACGCGCCATTTCTTCATCAATGGCTTCACGGAGGGCGTTGAAGAAAAGAGTTTCTGCCATTTAAACCTTGTATTCACAATTATTGTTTTAGAATCTTATCGCGCCACCGTGGCAAATACCGTGAGCGATCGCACTACTTGGAAATTTTGGCATAAGGCATAGGGCATTGGGTATGGGGCATCAGAAATTGCACAGGTATTATATCTCCCCTGTCCCTTCTGGCTTGAAAGTGCCGAGTGCTGAGTTCTGAGGTCTGAGTGCTGAGTTAAGAATTATTGTGCTTGTCTCTTTGTACCCTCATCTCCCTTATCCCCCAGTCCCCAATCCCCAGTCCCTACTACTACAAACTGGCAAGCGAATCAGTGACTTGAGCTACCACTGGGTCTGGAAAGCGTTTTGGTCTTCCTGGTTTGCGTTTATGCCGCTGATTTATTGACTTTTCACTGGCTGCTGCTAATTCTTCAGGTGTGCATTTGAACAAACGCAAAGCATCTAAATATTTTTTTGGTGTCATTGTGGGTTCAGTACGCCCAGCTTCCCAGTTGCGAACACTGGTTTCACTGATTGCAAGCCTGAAGGCAACCTCAGCACGGCTAAGCCCAGCACGTTCTCTCAGGACTTGCATATCCATAATCCCATGCTCCTATTGAATAATTTACATTTTGTTTATTAAATCAATTGACATAAAATATCAATTGTTACCATTTTATTAACTATATACTTTATAAGCGATCGCCTACCCCTCTGGCAAACGCCGCAACCCTTTATTTCTGTAATATCCCGTAAGAAATCTTTGATATAAATTTTAAATATAAGTGTTAATACTTAAAAATATCGGTTTTAAAGCTACAACTTTTGATTAATTCTTTAGCTCCAGCGCTTAGATTACTGTAGTTATACCAATTAAAAATTAAAAATATTTGACATAAGTAAAACAACGAAATTTAACACATCATGATTCTCTCCTAAGCTATACTTTCAGAAATATAGCTGAAATTAATTTTTTATCTGAGAATATTCCTTAAACACTTTTTAGTGTATGGATTTATTATTTAAATTAAAAATTAAAAGATAATTAACTATTGATTAATAAAAGTATTTTTACAAAAGCGCACTGGATATTTAAGATACTATTCGGAAAAAATCATGCAGCCAAGACATGAGGTAGGAAAGTAAAGCTTTGCACCCCTATAAATTTGATATATAAGATTCATATTTGATTTTTGAAGTTCACATAGGATGCGTTAGCGTAACACATCAGTGTTGAGATTTTTTCAGAAATCAAATCGGATTCATATATTCTCAAAATTTGTGAAATTGTTAATAGATATCCAAACAATAATCTCACGCTCAGACACCAAGACACTCAAATACCATTTGCGCCTTTGTACCTGTGCATGAGATTGTAGGTAAATAATTACTTTTTAGATTAATTGTGCAACTTACTTTAACCAGCGGGCTGCATCTTTGGCATGGTAAGTCAAAATTAAATCAGCACCAGCACGTTTAAAGCCAGTTAAAGTTTCCATCACCACACGCTGTTCATCAATCCAACCATTGAGAGCAGCAGCTTTAATCATGGAATACTCACCGGAAACATTATAAGCTGCAACAGGAAGGTTGCTAGCTTCCTTAACACGCCAAATAATATCCATGTATGCTAACGCTGGCTTCACCATGAGCATATCAGCGCCTTCCGCAATGTCAAGTTCAATTTCTTTAATTGCTTCGCGGGAGTTACCAGGGTCCATTTGGTAAGTTCTTCTATCCCCAAATTGCGGTGTAGAATCCGCCGCATCCCGGAATGGGCCGTAATAAGCCGAAGCATACTTAGCCGCATAAGACAAAATCGGTGTATCCTGGAATCCAGCTTCATCTAAACCTGCACGAATTGCTTGTACAAAGCCATCCATCATTCCTGAAGGCGCAATAATATCAGCACCAGCTTTGGCTTGAGATACTGCTGTTTTTTTCAGTAATTCTAAAGTTGGGTCATTTAACACTCTTCCCGTTAAATCACCCACTTGTAAGTAACCGCAATGACCATGACTTGTATATTCACACAGACAAGTATCAGCCACCACAATTAAATCTGGTACTGCTTCCTTCACCGCAGTAGCTGCTTTTTGTACAATACCGCAATCATGCCAAGCGCCAGTAGCATCTACATCTTTATCGGCAGGAATACCAAATAGAATGATGGCGGGAATTCCTAAGTCATAAACTTCCTTTGCCTCTTCAACAATTTTGTCTACCGACAGTTGGTAAACTCCAGGCATGGATTTGACTTCGTTAGCAATTCCCTCACCTGGTACCGCAAAAAGTGGGTAAATCAAATCACTTGTTGATAAAACAGTTTCTCGTACCATCCGGCGCAGTTGGGGATGTGTACGCAGACGGCGGGGGCGGTGAGTTGGAAACATAAAGTTTTATGAAGAATTACAACGCAAATGGACACAATAGAAAGCGTCACAAAAGCAAGGAAAAACCTTACTTAGTTAGGACAGACTACCAGCAGTGCTTAACTGTCCTTTGCCCTACTGTTGATGAAGCTGTGGGGCAATTTCGTATTGTACAGCGTGATAGACATCACTTAGACGCACTGCAAAAAAAACCTGATAAAAATCCCTCAAAATTAATTGCAGAAATTTGGTAATGAGTAGTGCAGAAACTAATGTTTCTCAACTATAAATATTATTAATTACCTAATGACTGCTGCGGAATTACCAAGTACCATAATTAGCGCGAAACAACCTCTGCAACTGAACGCCTAACGGTATGGTGAATCTGGGTTGCTAAATATCAGTGCTATTGCCCAAAACTATAATTAGCCCCAGTCTAGTAGATACCCTTTACCTCTGAGGGGAACAATCTCAAGCTTACTTAAAGTAGTACTGCAATCTATTCTTCCATAAAGCTATACATTAAAGAAGAAATTAATAGATTCTTTGGCATTTTTTGTGAATACTATTTACCAACTGGGATTGAAAAAATAAAAATTTTTATTAATTAGTTGTGTACAAATTGACGCTTTTGCCCTTTGAATTTTAGAAATATTAGGCACAAATCAGAAAACATAAATGACACAAAAAATGCATCCTTCTCTGGGTACATAGTTGATCGCGGGTAATTTTTATCGAGGATGTGTGTTTATTATGCAAAAAATCACCCTTCACCTCTATCGCGACTAGTCTGCCAAAGTTGTTTTGAAAGGCGGGGAAAAGGGTAAAGTTTTTCAACCCTTCCCCTTTGACCTTTCCCCAATCTACAACTGTCAAGATTTGTGTGTTGAACTACTGCTTCCCAATTTCTGTACCTTATTGCAGGTAGTTCGCCGTCTGACAACCCGATCGCGTGCATCGTTGTTCTAAGATGAAAAGACTCACCAATCTTGAAAAAAAATTAAGTTAAGTTAACTAAAGAGCAAACAATTACACTTATGTCAACTGAACTCAACTCAGATCTGCATCAGGCTGTTGAACTTCGCCGCAACTTTGCGATTATTTCACACCCCGACGCAGGTAAAACCACTCTGACCGAAAAACTTCTGTTATACGGGGGTGCGATTCACGAAGCAGGCGCAGTCAAAGCCCGGCGTGCCCAGCGTAAGGCTACTTCAGACTGGATGGCGATGGAACAGCAACGGGGTATTTCGATTACATCTACAGTATTGCAGTTTGAATATCGTAGCTGTTATATCAACTTATTAGATACTCCTGGACACCAAGATTTCAGTGAAGATACGTACCGGACTCTGGCAGCTGCCGATAATGCAGTGATGCTGATTGATGCGGCAAAAGGTTTAGAACCCCAAACTCGCAAATTATTTGAAGTTTGTAAGCTGCGCGGTATCCCCATTTTTACCTTTGTGAATAAACTCGACCGTCCTGGGCGCGAACCTCTGGAATTATTGGACGAAATCGAGCAAGAATTGGGATTGCAAACCTATGCAGTCAACTGGCCGATTGGCATGGGCGATCGCTTTAAAGGTGTATTTGACCGTCAAAATCAACAAATTCACTTATTTGAACGTAGCGCCCACGGTAGTAGAGAAGCGAAAGACACAATAGTTGATTTAGGCGATGCCAAAATTGAGGAACTGCTAGAACAGGATCTCTATTACCAACTGAAAAACGATTTAGAACTCTTAGAAGGAGTCGGGCCGGAACTAGATTTAGAGTTGGTGCATCAAGGAAAAATGACACCAGTATTCTTCGGTAGTGCCATGACTAACTTCGGGGTGGAGCTATTTTTGAAGCACTTCTTGGATTATGCCTTAAAACCAGGAACTCATAATAGTAGCGTTGGTGAAGTTCCCCCTACTTATCCAGAGTTTTCTGGCTTTGTCTTCAAACTCCAGGCTAACATGGACCCGAAGCACCGCGATCGCGTGGCATTTATCCGCGTCTGCACGGGTAAGTTTGAAAAAGATATGACGGTGACTCACGCCCGCACAGGCAAAATCGTCCGTCTGTCTCGCCCACAAAAACTTTTCGCTCAAGAGCGAGAATCAATTGATGTCGCTTATCCTGGTGATGTCATCGGTTTGAATAATCCTGGCGTTTTTGCGATCGGTGACACTATTTATACTGGACAAAAGCTCGAATATGAAGGAATTCCTTATTTTTCACCAGAATTGTTTGCAACTTTAAGGAACCCCAACCCTTCCAAGTTTAAGCAATTTCAAAAAGGCATTTCGGAATTACGGGAAGAAGGTGCAGTGCAAATTATGTACTCCATTGACGAAGCCAAACGCGATCCAATTTTAGCGGCGGTGGGTCAGTTGCAGTTCGAGGTAGTGCAGTTTCGCTTACAAAATGAGTATGGTGTAGAAACCATATTAGACTTGCTTCCCTATAGCGTTGCCCGTTGGGTTGAAGGCGGTTGGGAAGCGTTGAATGAGGTGGGACGAATATTTAACACCACCACAGTCAAAGACAACATGGGACGACCAGTATTGCTTTTCCGTAATGAATGGAATTGCCAACAATTACAGGGAGATCATCCCAAGTTAAAATTAAGCGCGATCGCCCCAGTGTATTCTACTCAGCAATCAGTGGAGGGATAATTCCGGACGCAAGCTATTAGCTGGGGAATCTAAACATTATGCGCTTGAGCATAAACGTGGATCAGTTAGAACAGATGGGAGTGCCAAAAATTCTATGCCTTCACATGCCGAATCGTCTTTGGAGGCTGGTTTAGTTGCTCTAAAACAGGGAAATTATCCCACAGCGATCGCTCACCTGGAACCTGTGGCCAATAGCCAGAAAGATGGCAAAACTGGCTTACAGGCGCAGGTGGGCTTGGTTATGGCTTATGCGCGTAGTGGCCAAGTCCCCAAAGCGATCGCTGTGTGTAACAATCTGATTGTGAGTCCAAATCCGCAGGTTCAAGAGTGGGCAGAACGCGCTCTTGAACATTTAAAAAAGCATCAACAACGTAAAAAGACCTCATCCAAAAATTCTGCAAATGGATTTGTTGCTTTTGATAATTCTTCTAAACCAGATGCGGTGCCTGTAAATACTCCATCCCCACAGCAGACCAATAATTCAGTGGTAAAAGCCACTAACAATACGGGCACGACATCAACCTTCCCAGCCAGTAGTATTAAAAATACCAATGTAGACACAATGATGGGAGCCAATTATATTGGTTCTCTCCATCGCCCACAACCTAAATTATTCACAATTTATTGGCGACACGCAGGGCGGGCAAAAGTTTGGCAACCCCTACATAAGCTAAATTTAATTCCTTTAAAATTGCTGGCTACTGGCACATTTTTCGCCCTATTTTGGGTGATGCGAGAAATGCTGAAGCTGGTAATGAGTTCATTAAATCAGATTTTAGTTAAACTACCTTACTTAGAACCTTTGCCCTTGTTATATCGCAATCCAACTGTGGTTGTCATTGCGGTATTAGTTATAGCACTGGCTTTATCACCTTGGTTGCTAGATCGGTTACTCACAAATTTTTATGGACAGCAAGAATTACCCAAAGAGCAATTAAATAATCGTAGTCGGGAAGCAATTCGGGTATTACAACGTTCTTGTCAACAAAAAGGCTGGCCATTTCCCAAACTGCGAATTTTGCCAATGGCTGCTCCCATTGCTCTTACCTATGGTAACTTAGCTCGCAATGCCCGGATAGTCATCAGTCAAGGGCTATTAGATCAACTAGCTGATGATGAAATTGCCGTTATTTACGCCACGCAGTTAGGGCATATTCTTCACAAAGATTTTATGGTAATGTCTCTGATGTTGCTGGTGACCATGATTGTTCACAGAATATATCAGAGTATATCGGAGTGGGGTAACAGCATCTCATCGGAATTTGGGCGTTGGCCTGCTAGAGTTTTAGCTAGTCTTACCTATGGGATTTGGTGTCTACTGACTGGGATAGCTTTGTGGTTGTCGAAGTTGCGGCTTTATTATAGCGATCGCGCCGCCTCAGAAATTACAGGTAATCCCAATGCTTTAACCCGCGCCTTACTCAAAATTTCCATTGGTGTAGCTGGTGATATTGCCAAACAAGAACAAACTAGTTGGCAGTTAGAAAGCTTAAATTTGGTAGCACCTGTTAGCCATCAACAAAGTATTTCTTTGGGTAGTCTAGCTGGTCAGGTTCCCTTTACATCATTATTGATGTGGGATAATTTCAATCCCCATCGCCGTTGGTTCACTATTAATAATAGTCATCCCTTAATTGGCGATCGCATTCAACGCCTTAGCAAAATTGCCCGTCACTGGCATTTAGAACCAGAACTACATCTCATCAATGAGCAATCTTTAAGACCGAAAAAGCACCCTTTCTTTTTACAAATTGCTCCTTGGTTGGGCATTCCCTTAGGTTTGTTGTTTGCAGGCCTAATCTGGCTAGTTTGGCAGATAGCCTATGGACTTAAAATTTTAAACCTCAAATGGATATATGAAGATTGGTCTTTTGTCGCAGGTTGCTTGCTGATTGGCTTTAGCATCGGTATGGTTATCCGCATGAATTCTTTCTTTCCTGATATCCAACCTCATGCTTTACAAACTGACGATCGCCTACCCAGCCTTTTAGCCAACCCCTCAGCTATTCCTATCGATAGCATTAATGTCTGCCTTGCTGGTAAGCTCTTAGGCCGTCCGGGAATCAGTAATTCCCTAGCACAAGACTTAATTTTGCAAACTAACACTGGGTTGGTGAAGTTGCACCACATTCCGTGGCTGGGACAATCCATAAATCCTCAGGACTTTATTGGTAGGCAAATTACAGTTACAGGTTGGTTCCGGCGCGGTGCAACCCCCTGGATTGACATTCAAACTATGCAAACCCAAAATGGTCAAACTGTTAACAGCGCTCATCCCATTTGGTCTACAGTCATCGCAGTTGCAGCCCAAGCTTGGGGCGCTTTTATTTTCCTCAGAGGCTAAGAGCTAGAGACAGGGAAGCAGAGAAAGATAATGCCCAATGCCCAAAAATGTTACGAAAATTTGCAATTATTGCTAGCAAGTGTTACATTTATTTACATAAACATTTCTAATTAATATAACTCAGCAGTCCAGCTTAGTTATTAATTACCAACGCTTGCGCCAATCCATCTTTGTGATTCTCCCAACACAGCAGTAAACCGACCAGCCACCGGCTGGTTTTTGTTTCCTATTGTTTCCTCTTGAGAAAAAATTGTATTTTATGTTACGATTCGATTATACGAATATGCCAGAAATGTATGCGCTGAACTAGCTACGTAGAAAATACCGTGATAATGTAAGGAATGGTGTTTAATTCTGCGAACAGGGGCATAGGAAAACGTTTACTTTAGCAGGCAGTAAACTATTAAATTACAATTCTTATAACTAAAGGTGGTATTTAATTGAGCTTAGTTTGCTATTTGGCATTAAACAAGCTTGAGCCCGACGAAAAATTGTATTGTATAGGTTGACAGTTGTGAGTAAAAAATTGGTTTATGGCAGTCTTGGGAAATAGCATATATTTGAAAGCCAAAGCCAAGTGATTGTTTTCTCATTTGCCTTGTTCATTCAACTCTGGAGGTATAGTTCATGTCTGTTCGCCTATATATAGGCAATTTGCCAAAAGAAGAAATAGATCGTCAAGAACTGCAAGCAGTTTTTGCTGCCGAAGGTGATGCTGTCACCACAAAATTAATTAAAGACCGAAAAACAGGCAAATGCCGTGGCTTCGGCTTTCTGACAGTGAATAATGATGAACAAGCAGATCAAATTATTGAAAAGTATAATGGTCAATTGTTCAAAGACACTGCCATCAAGCTAGAGAAGGCATTACCACGCACTAAAGGCGACGAAGGTGACGAGCAAGCACCCAAACCGACCCAAAGCGCTGGTAGCAGTAATCCTGCTCCTGTTACCCATAAAGAAAGCAACCGTCGCGAGAAATCTTCTAAGAAGCCTCGGCGTGGTGCTGCTAGCAGCGGACGCGAAACAACTACAACATCTGACTCAGATGCTATTCGTCCAGATCCCCGTTGGGCTTCTGAATTAGAAAAGCTGAAGCAGATGCTAGCTGCACAAACTACAAATTAATCTTGATGCAAAAGCAATTAAAAATTAAAAATCAGAATTTTTTTGATTTTTAATTTTTAATTTTTTTACTTACTGGAATACCACGGCAAAAAATTTACAATACCATATAGCATTTTGCCTGTGAGGCAAACAAGATTACCTTTTCTAGAGTATAGTTGAGGTTTTTGTTATTTGTATGTATATTTTGGCATGGAGTCCAGTTTTGTTTTAGTTTAGATATTAAGTGTTTTTATCCGCGATTAGCTATTAACTCTTTGGACTTTTTTGATAAGTCAATCACGGGGAAATTACACAAACAAAGGTTAAAAATCCTCAGTTCATTATTCAAAGTTCCCTATCTTGCAGCTAATTTTCTGTGTTATAAATTACACAAGCAATTATAGGACTAGGTATGCCAATCTCTCCTCTAACCTCTAGTCCTTAGCCCTTATTTTCATTACAGTTCCCATCAACCACATTCTGGAACAGAAATCAGTTATTCTGTTCCCGCTTTGGATAATTTTGTGATAAAAAATCATAAAAAATCGTAAAATCTACTGTTGCGATGGGAATAATATCCCTAGCAGGCCATCGTCAGAGATTTTTTGCAATGTCGAGTAGGGACTGTAGAAATTTAAAAGCAAAGGTGAATACCTGAGTTATGCAAAAGTTGGGGAAAAAATTGTGTGAAAATTCTTTTAATAGAAGATGACAAGCAGACAAATTTAGTCCTAGCCAAAGCGCTTTCAACTCTGAATTACCAAATAGAGACCACTAACGATGGTGAAACTGGGTTAGAGTTGGCTAAAGCATTTGATTATGACTTGCTGATTTTGGACGTGATGCTACCGAAATTGGACGGGATTAGTCTTTGTCGCCAACTCCGCTTGGAAGGATCTCAAGTACCCATTCTTATGCTGACTGCTAAAGAAGATATCAGTATGCGTGTCATGGGTTTAGAGGCGGGAGCAGATGACTATATTAACAAACCGTTTGAGCTATCAGAGTTGATCGCCAGAATCCGAGCGTTAATGCGGCGAGGTAAGACAATTCTCGCAAAGGTGCTAGTTTGGGAGAATTTAGAGCTTGATATTAATATTAAAGAAGTCACCTATGCAAGTAAGCGTCTGCACCTTACCCCTAAAGAGTATGGTTTGTTAGAACTCTTTTTGCAAAATCCGCGCCGGATATTTAGTAGAAGTGTTTTACTAGATAGAATTTGGTCTGCTGATGAGTTTCCTGGGGAAGAAGCTGTGACAACCCAAATTAAAGGTTTGCGCCAGAAGCTCAAAGCCGCAGGAATGACTGCAGATTTCATAGAAACAGTATATGGTTTAGGTTATCGGCTTAAAGAACCGCAAAATCAGCCGCAAAAGCAAAATCTTCCCAATGCGAATTTGTCAGAAAGAGAGCAAGCCGAAGCCAAAGTCATGGCTGTAGTAGCAAATATGCGGGAAGAGTTTCTCAAAAGTTTTAGCGAAAAGTTTGAGTTATTAGAACAGGCGATCGCGCAATTATCAAGTGTAACTCCAGATAAGCGGATATTAAAACAAGCACAGGCAGAAGCTCACCGTTTAGCTGGTTCTTTAGGATGTTACGGTTTTCTTGAAGGTTCTAAAATAGCTCGTGACATAGAACAACTGCTAGAAAGATACACTGTTCCATATCAAAGAATAGCTTTGCAGTTGGTAGAGTTAGTGAAATTACTCAAACAAACATTGCAGCAACAGCCATCTTCACCAGTTAACCCTGCCAATGCTCAAATTACATCATCAGCAAACCTACTAATTGTTGATGATGATATCAATCTGACGGAGCGTATTAAATTAGAAGCCATATCCTGGGGTTTTCATGTAGAGGTAGCAGCAGATATCAAAACCGCGAGAACCATACTGTCCTTAAATTCAGTTGAAGTCATCTTACTTGATTTATCATTTCCTGCTAAAGAAGAGAATGGTTTAACTTTTCTAGCAGAACTAAGTGAGACACATCCAGAGATTCCTGTTTTAGTCTTGACTACTAATAATCAACTGCAAAACAGGGTAGAAGCTGCTCGTTTAGGCGCACAGAGCTTTTTAAACAAAACTATGTCTGCTGTGGAAGTGTTGACCGCTATTAATATAGCTCTCAACCAACAAACTGCTACAGATGCAAAAGTTTTAGTTGTAGATGACGATCCGCTCATACTCAAGAAGGTTACTACTTTACTTTCACCTTGGGGATTACAAGTTACACCATTACAAGAGTCTCAAAGATTTTGGGAAGTCTTAGAATCTACTAAACCCGATCTGTTAATTTTAGACATTGAGATGCCAGATTTTAATGGTATAGAATTATGCCAAATAATCAGGAATGATCATTGTTGGCATCGCTTACCAATTTTGTTTCTCTCTGCCCATTTTGAACCGGAAATACTCTATCAAGTTTATTTAGTTGGAGCCGACGACTACATCAGAAAACCAATTGTAGAACCAGAATTAATTGCTCGGATTCTAAATCGGTTAGAACGAACACATCTGAGCAAAAAATTATTACATAAATATTACCAGTAGTCAGGGTGATACCATGCCACAAAAACGAATTTTGGTCATTGATGATGAAAAAAATCTATGTACAGTGATTAAAGCTTGTTTAGAAAATATTGGACATTGGCAAGTCCTGGTGGCACAGTCTGGTACTGAAGGACTAGCCGTAGCAAAAAGTGAACACCCTGATGCAATTCTCTTAGATGTGATGATGCCAGATATTGATGGAATGTCACTTTTTCACAGCTTGCAAGACAATTTAACTACTAATGCAATTCCAGTAATTTTATTAACAGCTAAAGTACAAACAGTAGATTTAAACGAATTTTCCCAATTGGCAATTGCAGGGGTGATTTCTAAACCGTTTGATCCTTTGCGTTTATCAGAACTAGTTGCCAATACTCTAGGATGGAAGTCTTAGGGCTTAAAATCAGCAAATCTCCCAATGCTGGAATAACAGGGGAGTAGAGAATAGGGAAAAAAGCTATTTGGGTTTTAGGAAGTTGTTGCGAAAATCACATAGCAGTTCTCTATTAGTGCGATCAATTGGAACTAAGCTAAAAGTCAGTATCCCATTTATTTTTTATTTTTCGCCAGATAAAATACCTCATAATTTCCTCATAATTATTTTTTAGTCTAAATGGTATGTTTAGTTGGGAAACGGTAAACAATGGGAAGATAAAGAAATAGTCTGGCTGACTATTTATCTTCCTTCAGCTGGTTAAATATCAGCTGATACGCGCTTAGATAATCTATTCTTCGATTCAAGTTTTCCTTTGTTCAGAGGAGTCAGCACCTATAGCGAATCGCAAGCAACTTCTACCCTATTGGGTAAGTAAGCTAGGCGTAGCGTCTCCTATGGGAAAGTTCGCTGGCGTTTCAATATCGAATCTTGTGTTGGGATGACGACTATTAATAACCCGATCACGAGATCTAGGGTAACTGAGTAATCGCGTATCTATAGTATTTTGATACTGAAAATTAGTGTTTGTAATATGTCTAGAAAACGTATTCTTTTGATTGATGATGAAAAATCACTGTCTACTGTGATTCAAGCCTGTCTAGAAAACTTAGCCGATTGGACAGTACTAAAAGCTGAATCAGGTAGAGAAGGCTTACTGAAAGCCCAAACTGAAAAGTTGAATGCTATTTTGCTTGATGTGATGATGCCTGATGTAGATGGATTTACTGTGTTACAAGAGTTAAAAAATAATCCTGTCACACAAAGCATTCCAGTTATGTTGATCACTGCTAAAGTGGAGCCTACCAAACATGAACAATATGCCCAGTTAGGAATCGCAGGTGTGATTAACAAACCATTTGACCCGTTAAGGCTGGCGGAACAGGTAGCAGGTATTTTGGGTTGGAATTAATAGCAATTTTAGATGGAGAATTTGGGATTTTGAATTAAAAATCTTGATCATCAGATAATTTCGTAAATTTCCAAAAATACTATCTATCCTAATTTCGGGTCAGATTATCAACGATTGTAATATACCAGCTAATCCCTACGAGCAATTCAAACTTTAAATTAAAGGAATTCAGTGAGCAAGATTCAATATATAAAGGTGTGTTGTGCAGTAAGCTAACGCACCTTAAATTGGTTTTGGTTATAGCATTTTGGTGCGTTGTGCTACGCGACAATACACCCTACAAGTATTTCAAAAATCAAATATGAATCCTATACAAGTATAATAACTTTTATATTCAGGGTAAGCTCATCTAATTCGGTATAATTTAAGCTTGACAAATTAATTAAGATAAGCATAAACAAAGATGTAAAAAACGCACTTGACTCAAGAGCAAGAT
>NZ_JACJQJ010000024.1 GCF_014696615.1 Nostoc linckia FACHB-104
GCCTATTTTATTAAACCAGATTTTCGCCAAGCTTACTGCTTTAGGACGTATTCATAACGTTTCTACAGGCGTTGAACCCTCGTAAATTGGCAGAGGTATTGTTAGTTTTAACCTATTTTTATCCAATTACTCGTGAAATGCACGCTGAAATCATGCTGAAACTCAAACAACGGCAATAGAAGGTTGAGTAATTGATGAAATGATCAATCCTTTTACTTTATTCCACAACTGGAAAGCGCTGCATCATCTCCCCAACTTCCACCGCATTGCCATCGGATGTATAAACCACCCCACCAGACATCGCTAGTATAATCCTCTGCTTCCTCGCCCACTCAAACCAAGCGCTCACATCCGATGTTACCGTATTTTTCGCCTTAGCCCCACTCTTGCAGCTATTGATAAATAATCCAGTGGGATTATCGCACCATTCCTCGTGAATTGCTTCTTTCACACGAGCGATCGCACCTTGCACATTCGTCCAATATTTCTTCACCACCCCCAAACAAGGTTCAGGGTTAATCCGCAGTCGCCGCAACTCAGTGCAGACTTCTGCAATCTCGTGCTTGCTGGGCTTATTCATACTTGAATCGACTTCAACTTCTGGCGCGGAAAATATGTCTTCATCAGGATCTATCTCGTCAGTTGAGTCATCTTGTTCTAATTCATCAGCCAAGTGAGTAATTTGGGTTTGCTGTGGTTGTGGAGTTTGACGAACTGACTCCTGGGCGTAATCACAAATATCAGTTTGGGGTGATAGAACCTCTTCTTCCACTTCTTCATACTTTTTTTCCTCAACAGCATGTTGTTGTGGTTTAGAAGTTTCAGGATCTGATCTCAGATGTGATTCTACAGTGAATTTGGAAGGTTCAGTTTTGCCCTTGCGATGTTCCAATAGCTGATTGAGTACATCATGGTGTAATTTATACTGCCAAGTTTTATCCTGCCCATTACCTGGATTTTTCTGCTTTTCGATAATACCCATCTCCTCCAGTAAGGCGATCGCACTCCGAATAACATGTAAGCTGTGTTCACCCATGAGGTCAGCATAAATTTTCTTGAGTGGTTGATAAACCCAAGGAGTGCGATGATTTTTCAGCTTCCACTTTGTCCAATGTCTGAAATACTCAATCAACTTTGCAGCACAGAAGTTACCAGTAATTTCTAGATACTCTCGTCGTAATATCACCAGCACAGATATTTTGTTCGATGAGACAATAGCACTCATCCTTTACCTCCTTGCCAACTTGAAACTTCGTTGACGCAATATCACTTTTGAAAAAATGCATGTAGGATTGAGCAGCAATTTCTATTACTGCTCACAGTTAGTTTTAGACTGTTACCAATTACTGAACTTGCGCCTCATCCGAAAGAAGCGATCGCTATTCTCTTGGGGTAAGAGTTCAAGTATTGCAGATATGTATCAGTCGTAGGTAAAAAGTTGCTATTTGATAGCAAATGTTTTTCTAAGCCTAACTACTCTTGTAATGGGAGTTGACCTTGCTGGTACATTTGTTTAATGTAACTGTGACATCTGGCTGGGCTAATGTCTCGAAAAATCTCTTTGGCGTTAATTATCACCCGCCAGTATAGATTCTCGTAATTTCCATAGTCGTAGATAACCCTAGCTATTAGTTGCTCACCAACAAATGCTTCTTGCTCGTAAAAAGAAATTTTCATAATTGTCGGGACTACTGGGACTTCAGCCAGTTCAACTTGGTCGAATGGGTTGAGTGTGCCATCCTGGTAATGCCATTGAATGTAGCGTAGGTATTTGGCAGATGTAGTGGCGCGGAAAATCTCCTTGCCATTAACCATAACCAACCAAGGTTGCATAACAAATTCGTCATTATCGTAGACCATGTAAGCTATGAGTTTGTTACCCACGTAGACTTCATGGTGGTAGAAGTTGATTGCTACTGTTATCAGTTGCGAGGCAATAGCTTCGGCTGTAGCTTGTTCGTCAAGGGTAGTATCAACCACTGTCTGAACCCTGCTGACTTGATACTCAGCTATGGCATTAATCCAAGCATCCTTGCACCGCTTGTCAAGTACCTCAACGGTGCAGATGATGTCATTGTAGATTTGCTTGAGTCGAGCTATGGATTTGTATTGCAGCTGTTGATAGCTATAGATGGTTTGAGTCATAATGGTATTTCCTGTTAAAGGATTAAAAGGCGATCGCACAAGTTTTCCAGGCTCTGAGCGATCGCCTTTCACTTTGACATTATCTAAAATAACAACTCAGAGTACAAAAATCAACTCTTAGTACAAACTATTGTTGTGACTTCAACACGCAAGTCATAAATTATCTCAATCAATTCAACATCAAGGGTTTTAGCAATTGTAGTGATAATTTTCGTGGAAACAGAGGCGGCTTCACCGTTTTCCAGTTTTCTGATGTACTCTTGTGAGCATTCAACACCTTGCTGAGAAACAGCATCTGCAATTTCGCGTCTAGACCTTTTACCGCGCAATAATTTTAGAGTTTCGCCACACTCTTTGTTCCACGCCAGCATGACAACCCATTCCAGCGGAACCATAATTACCTCTTTGAAATTCCTAGTTCTTATATTTGTACTTTCAGTTGTCATGTAGCAAGATATTTTTGTACCGTGAGTGTCAGCTAACCAGTTTAGTTATACAAGAATTTATAGGCGGCATGAGTATTCAAGTCGTCATTTTGGCGTTAACTTCATTTTCTTGTAAGTACTTGTAAGTAATAGTTACAATTTTCATTTATTGTTGAGTAGCCATTTCGTTTATAGTGGGCTGTCCTCAACGCATCTTTATTAGTTTGATAGTGTAAACTTCTGAGAATAACAGTTAAACCAACGTTCCCAATAATCTTCTTTATTAGTTAACTTCGCTAAAACGCGGTTGTAATTGGCAAACCAACCTTCCCAATAATCTGTGGGTTGTTTAACGCAACCATCACAAGTGGGGCAACCGGCTTGACATTGAGGTACTGTATGAATACTACCGACGCAGTTTGTGCAAAGTTCGGGGTCTATCCAGCGATTACCATCAACTATTTTGATTGCACCAGTAGGGCATACAGACAGACACAAATCACAGGAAATGCATTGGCCAGTAATTTTGTAAGCCATGACTAAGCTCCTTTTGGGGATTGGGCATTGGGGATTGGGCATTGGGGATTGGGCATTGGGTACTGGGGGATTGGGTACTGGGTAAACTCTTCCCAGTCCCTAGTCCCTAATCCTTAATCCCTAGTCCCTATTTGCCTAGTCCTTCGACATATTGCTCGTAATATTCCAAAGCAACTTTCTCAATTACGTCGTAAGCTTCAACAGTCTGTATACCAGCTTTGTGCAATTCTTCTTTGGGACAGTTCCCAATCTTGGAGACCAAAACCGCTTGGCAATCTGCGATCGCTTTAATAATGTTGTCTAGAGTGGCTTCTTCTCCAAACCCACCTTGGCAATAGTGGTCGATTTTGCGGTGACTGATAAAGCGTACTTCACTACCATCCACTTCGTAAATCTGGAATTCTTTCGCATGACCGAAGTGTTGGTTAACTAATCCACTACCTTTGGTTGCAACTGCAACTAGAATTTTCGGTTTGTTAGCAAAATTCTTGCCAGCTAGCGCCTTTTCTTTGGCTGCTTTAATTTCTTGTTTAAATTTCTCAATACCTTCGTGAACTTCTTGGCGTTGTTCCAAGTTATATTCGGGAGCCATTTCCAAGAATTTATCTTTGGTAAATTCTTGGCTGCGGTCTTCTCCTAACAATCCTACAGCATCGGCTCGGCATTGACGACAGTGACGCATCATTTTCATGTTGCCGGCACAGTTGTCTTGAACTTCTTTGAGTTCTTTGGTTGTGGGGCCGCGCTGACCGGTTAAACCGAAGTGTGTGCCGTGTTCTGGTGCAGAAATCAACGGCATGATGTTGTGGAGGAATGCGCCATTTTCACGAATGAATTTATTTACTTCTACCAAGTGCTGGTCATTGATTCCCGGAATCATTACCGAGTTGACTTTACACAAGATATCGGCTTCTTTGAGGGCTTGCAATCCTTCCATCTGCTTTTCTAGCAGAATTCTCGCTCCCTCAACACCTTTATAACGCTTACGCTTGTAGTGAACCCAAGAATAAATCTGTGCGCCGATTTCTGGGTCAATAGTGTTAAGGGTAATAGTAACGTGATCTATATTGAGTTGTTTAATGCGATCGACATATTCGGTCAGCATCAAACCATTGGTTGATAAGCACAACTTAATATCTGGTGCTTTATCTGCAATTAACTCAAAGGTGCGGAAAGTTTTTTCTGGATTCGCCAACGGATCACCAGGGCCAGCAATTCCCAAGACTGTCATTTGGGGAATCTTACCTGCAATCACCAATACTTTGTGGGCTGCTTCTTCTGGGGTGAGTAACTCGCTAACCACACCAGGACGGCTTTCGTTAGCACAGTCATATTTTCGATTGCAATAGTTGCATTGAATGTTACAGGCGGGTGCAACTGCAACGTGCATTCTAGCGTAGTGGTGGTGTGCGTCTTCGCTATAGCAGGGATGTTTGGCAATGCGTTCCTTGAGTTTTTCGTCCATTTCCACGGTGGTGCTGCTTTTGCTGTCGCATCCGCAACCACCTGATTTGGCTTGGGTAGTGGTGGGTTCCTGATTGGAGGAGGTGAGGAGTCCTGTAGACGGTGGTGTCATTGAATTTCGCAAGGGTCGGTGGACTGGCTTGCCACTGTGAGAGATGCCGTTGCTACTCTTTACTGCCTAGGAATCGAAGTCGCGGATTCTACTCGTTATTCGCAAGAATTTACTCTTTTGCGAAGTGATACTGATGAGAATCATCAAATATTAGAGTAAAGCAGGCTTACAATCCTTGATTTTCGGCTGGTGTGTCAACGTTTGGGTCGTGGGTAGAATTTGTGTGTACAGCCCTTACAGCCGCGACTTCTATTCACAGAGGCATGGTGCTATCTCATCCCTCCACTCACTTTTCGCTTTTGTTTAGAAGCGTTAAGTGATTGGCGATATATGATTTATAGCAGCCATTTTTCACGTCTGCTGGCTTGTAACTAGGATAGAATTTATTGGATTTATTAAGTTTGTACTCAAATTTTTTCAGCCAGATTTTTCAGGCGTTACAAGAATTAAAAATTTTTTTTTCGGGTAGAGGTTCTAGTATTTTTAGATTGGGGTACAAGTATTTATAGAGTGGGGTACAGGATTTCTTTGTACTCAGCCAAAACCCTTCACCCACAAGGGTTAGAACTTGATTTTAGATTGTTTTCAGACATTTATGTCTGTACTCAACCATCTCCCGAACCTCGCCCAAAGCTAGTAGTGATAGGGGATTGAGGGGGGAAAAACTGGAGTAGTCTACGTCGTTCTACTCCAGATACGTGCGAAATTCAATTCTGTATCCAACATATCATTTTTTTTTTGGTAAAAATGTAATTCATATTGTTTTAATCTTTCATTAAAAATAATATGCAATAACGTCAATAATCCTTGCTATATAAAGCTTATATAAAGGTCTATGTATCTACATTAATGCATATTATTGTCAAAAACTTAATTTTTTATCCTAAATTTTTCTTTTTCTAAAGAAGTCAAAACAAGCATTTTTACTTGGTTTGGTGTTGGGCGTTGGGTGTTTGGTGTTTGTTTCCCCTTTCACCTTGTCCCCCAATCTCTAATCCCAACTACACTGTATTCATAGGCAAAAACAGGGTAGCAGGAGGAATGGGATGAAAGCTGTTGTTATCCGCCGCTATGGGTCTGCTGAGGTGTTGCAGTATGAGGATGTGGAGCAACCGACGATTAAGGCTGACCAATTACTCGTGAAGATTCACGCTAGTAGTGTTAATCCTGTTGATTGGAAAATTCGCCAGGGAATGTTGCGATCGCTCATCTGGAAAAAATTCCCGATGATTTTGGGCTTTGATTTGGCTGGGGAAGTTGTAGAGGTTGGTTCTGCGGTTAAAGGTTTTCAGCCTGGAGACGCTATTTATGGGAGTACTGCTTTACCTGGAGGCGCTTATGCAGAGTTTGCGGCTGTCTCTGCAAATTTAGTGGCTCCCAAACCGACGAACTTGAGCTATGAACAAGCAGCCGTTGTTCCTTTAGCTGCACTCACAGCTTTGCAAGCGCTGCGAGACCAGGGTAATATTCAGGCAGGACAAAGTGTTTTGATTAATGGTGCTGCTGGTGGTGTGGGGATTTTTGCAGTGCAAATAGCCAAGGCTTTGGGTACTGAGGTAACGGGAGTTTGCAGTACGAAGAACTTGGATATGGTGAAATCTTTGGGAGCAGATAGGGTAATTGACTATACACAACAGGACTTTACTAAAGACACAAGCTCCTATGACATTATTTTCGATGTTGTAGGTAAGCGATCGCCTGCTGATTGCCAACGAGTACTTAAACCTAATGGTGTATACATCACAACCCTACCCAACGCTGAAAGTTTTGTGCAGAGTATTTTAACGACCTTCTTACCTGGTAAAAAGGTCAAATTTATCATAGAAAAACCCAATACTAAAGACTTACTTTATCTAAAAGATTTGATTGAAGTGGGTAAAATTTATGTTGTGATTCACCGCACATATCCCTTACAAGAATTAGCAGCGGCGCATACAGAAAGTGAAACAGAACGTGCTGTGGGGAAAATAGCTATTACAGTTACTCTTTGAGCCAGATTTACTAATTTGATACATATGATACATATCTATTCTGTGCGAGTAGTCAAGAGTCCAAAGCCTAAGTTCGTTAATTCATATGACAAATAAACTGAGAAGATTTAAACTTTTTACACCATTTCCAGAAAATTTTGATAGAATTCACTCTTCCATCTTCTTTATCCTGGTTTGCAAAATGTATCAATTTTACAGGAAAACGGTATTTAACCCCTGCATACTCAGACCCTACACCACTTATTAATCAAGCATTTTGTCGATTTTTACCGATAATTAGGCAATCAATCGAGAAATTGCTATATTGTAGCAATATAGTGTATATACTTATATCCAAATATCTAGTAATACTAAACCTATGCTGAACTGGTTAACTGTTTGGGGAGCAATTCAGGCTGTCGGGTTGATTTTTAAGGTCATTTTGGAAGATATTGCCAAAGAAGTTGCTACAGATGGGACAAAGAATTTATTGCATGGTATCCCGAATAAAGTTTTAAATCAATTACCAAAAGAAGAGCTAGGAATTACTGCTGGTAAGGCATTAAAAGAATTTTTACAGCTAGTACAACAGCAGTTAAAAGTGCGTTGCAAACTTTCTGACGATGAAATTAAAAGCTACACCGAAGATGTCAGGAAATTTATTAAAGATAAGTCTGTCAGAGAAGTTCTAGGTCAGGCTTTTGATATTCATTGTGAACATTTAAATGCTAAATCATTAGAAGAAGCTTGGCAAAGACTACGCCTACAATCTCTACCTTATAGATTTAACTGGCAAATTTTAATAGATCAGTATCTGATACAAGTTCAAGAATTGCTTTTGGAGTCAGATACATTACGCTTTTTCTTAACATCGGAACAATCAGCGAATTTGGCTGAAAATGCTGGAGTAAAAATCGATCAGATTGTGAACTTTAACCTAGCTAAATATCAGGAAGCTATTCGGGAAATCTATGGTGACATCAAGCTAGATAGTTTAGATACTAGCGGTTATGCTTACAGGAATCTGAATTTATGGCGAATGTTTATCCCTCAAAATGTGCGAGAAACTCATCAATTTCTACCACAACTTCATGAACTCCCAAAAGAACATTTTAGGCGATTGCGAGAAAGTGATGAATTAGCAGGAGAGAAACTTCTTTATTTGGAACAGCCAATACGCTCAGTATTAGACATAATCCACGATCAGCATATTTACAAATATGTTGTAATCTTGGGATATCCTGGTTCGGGTAAATCTACATTGTTGCAATATTTAGCCTTAAACTGGGCAGAATCTTCTCAAGAGAATTTAATGTTATTCCCAATTCCCTTGCTAATTGAATTACGTAATTATATGCGGCTCCGAGAAACTGGAGAATGTGAAAATTTTATAGATTTTTGTACCCAATGTAGGAATACAATTGCCCAATTAAATCAAGTTAAATTGCATGAGCAGTTAAAAGCTGGTAATGCGTTGGTAATGTTTGATGGTTTAGATGAAGTATTTGACCTCAGACTACGCGATGAGATAATTAATGATATTCATAGCTTTATTAATGATTATCCTTATGTGCAGGTGATAGTTACTTCTCGGATTATTGGATATGAACCACAACGATTCAGTAATGCTAATTTTTATCACTTTATTTTACAAGATTTAGAACCAGAACAGATTCATGATTTTATTGATCGTTGGCATGAGCTAACTTTTAATGATGTAGAAGATAAAGTGAGAAAAAGAGAACGTCTGCAAGAAGCAATTAATACAGTCAAATCGATTGCAGAATTAGCAGGAAATCCCCTGTTATTAACGATGATGGCAATTTTAAATCGTAATCAAGAACTGCCACGAGATAGAAACGAACTTTATAATCAAGCATCCAAGGTATTACTACATCAATGGGATGTAGAACGCGCTTTAGTCGCAGGTAATCGTGTAGACAAAAAAACTATTGATTATAAAGATAAACAAGCCATACTCCGTCAAGTTGCTTATTATATGCAAAATAGCCATCCCGGATTGGCAGGTAATTTAATTAAAGAAAATCAGTTAGAAAGAATTTTAATTGATTATTTAACAACTAGAGAATTTGAGCGACCTAGAGAAGTAGCACAGTTGATGATTAATCAAATGCGGACTCGTAACTTTATGTTATCTTTTCTAGGTGCAGACTATTATGCTTTTGTACATCGGACATTTTTGGAATATTTCTGCGCTTGGGAGTTTGTTTGGCAGTTTAAAGAAACACAAACTCTGACTATAGAGCAGCTGAAATATGAAGTGTTTGGTCAACACTGGCAAGATGAAATTTGGCATGAATTATTGCTGCTAATATCGGCAATGATTGAGCCAAAATTTGTAGGTGAAATTTTAGTGTATTTAATGGCACAGAATGGTGAAGAGTTTGAATTTAGAAACTTATTTTTAGCAGCTAAATGTCTAGCAGAAGTCAGAAATCGTTCAGGGATTATCTCAATAGCCAATCAATTATTTGAGCATTTAAATGCTTTAACTCAATATGACCTCTCATACTATTATGTACCTTATCAAGATGAAGAAGCAACAAAGTTAGTTCATGAAATTCGCACTCAAGCAGTTGCAGCAATCGCTATGACTTGGGCAGAATCTTCTGATACTAAAATCTGGCTGCAACAATATGCTGCTAGTAATGATGATAGTGATGTGCGCTGTGCAGCAGTGGAAGGATTTGCTCACAGTTTCAAAGATGATCCTAATACTAAAACTTGGCTACAAGAACGCGCCATTAATGACGCTCATTGGGCTGTCAGACGTGCAGCGGTGCAAGAATTCGCCCGTGGGGTTAAAGATGATCCGGACAACAAAACTTGGCTACAACAACGGGCTGTTCATGACGATCATTGGGCTGTGCGTGTTGTCGCAATACAAGAATTGGCTCGCAGTTTTCCTAACGATCCGGACAACAAAACTTGGCTACAACAACGGGCTGTTCATGATGATCACTGGGCTGTGCGTGTTGTCGCAGTGCAAGAATTCGTCCGCAGTTTCCCCAACGATCGCAATACTAAAACCTGCTTGCAGCAACAGGCTAGCAATGATGATGACGAAGGGTTAGGCTGCAGCTTTCAATACGATCCCGACACAAAAATCTGGCTGCAACAACGTGCTATTCAAGATAATCATTGGGCTGTGCGAGTTGTAGCAGTGCAAGAATTAGCTCACATTTTCCCAGAGGAATCCGATACCAAAAATTGGTTACAACAACGCGCTATCAACGATGATGATAGTGATGTGAGACGTGTAGCACTGGAAGGATTAGCCCGCAGCTTTCCAGATCATAGTGACATCAAATTGATTCTTAAACAAAGTGGTACGTATGATGATGATAGTAATGTGCGAATTGTAGCAGTACAAGAATTAGCTCGTAGCTTTTCAGATGACCCAGATACTAAAATTTTGCTGCAAGAACGCACTATTTATGATGAGAGTGCAGGTGTACGATGTGCAGCTATGGAAGAATTAGTCCGCAGTTTTAAAGATGATCCCCACACCAAATCTATTCTCAAGCAACGGGCTATCCAAGATGATAATAAATATGTGCGACGTGTGGCAGTAGAAGAATTAGTCCGCAGTTTCAAAGATGATCCCGATACGAAATCTCTCCTCAAACACCATGCTACTCAGGATAATAGTGCAAGTGTGCGTGGTGCAGCTTTAGAAGAATTAGCCCGTAGTTTTCAAGATGATCGGGATTTGTTTGAAATTTACTACAACTGTGCTGTCAACGATCCTTTTGAAATTCAACCAGACTATGAAGGTAATCCCCGACGAATAGCACTGCAGATTTTAGTCAAACATTTTCCGCAGCATCCCTACACCTTACCATTACTACGCGATAGAGCGGCAAATGACCCAGATGAGCAACTGAGGGACTTTGCTCAGAATCAGTTGCAGCAATGGCAAGAATAGAATTCATCCCTATAATTTGGATGCGATCGCACTAGCTGCATTAGCAGTAATTACAAATTATCTGTGTCCCTTCCCTTGGCTTAGAGTTTAGCTAACAATTCTTGATAGCGATCGCGCTCTTGTTGTAAGGTTTTTTCTTGCCCCTTTTCCCCTTCCCCTTTTACCCTTAACCGACAAGTATTGAGGTTTTGCTGTTATTTATATATTGACTAATTTGTAGAACAGCTAGCTGTATTGAGTCCAGAACTATGAGGCGTGAGGACTGTTGCTTGTGCTGTTAATAATATTTCTCCTTGAGGAGTAATGATCAGTCCCTGAGCTTCTACAATCTCATTGGCCGTCTGGGATGGTAGATTTATCGAACTAGCAGTTACCAAAGAGCGATCGCTCTTTGTAGGAATCGGAACTGTTTGCATATCTTCTAAAACTGTGTCGCTCCCCAAAACTACATCTGGATTTTGGGGTAAACCACCTCGTCCAGTTACAATGAAGTGGTTAGATTCACTAGGTTGATTTTGTCCACAACCTTGAGTAATTAATGATGATGCATCTTTTGGCTGTACGGGTAATGCCACAATTCCTTTGCTAGGATCAACTGCTAGAGTTTTAATTTCTACAGCACCATTTAGCCCAAACTGAGAACTCGCTGTAATATCGCTTTTAGCAGTTAATTGCGAACTGAATTCGAGACCAAAGATACCTTGAGTGGTAATTTGAACTTTCCCACCTTGACCTTGAACTGCATTGGCGATGATGTCGCTGTTTTCTAAACCAACAATCACCGATGCATTAATTGAGAGGTTACCACCATTACCTTTACCCGCAGCAGTGGCGGTAATGAGGCTATCGTGACGCATTAGCAAATTATCTTGCAAGTTTAATTTGACATTCCCCCCATTGCCAGAGATGGTTGATGCGGTGATGGTACCTTGGTTGTCGAGAAAAATAGAGTTGGCATTAATCTGCAAATCTCCTGCACTACCAGGCCCGTCGTTTTTTACGGTCACAAACGCCCCATTTGTAATACGTAACAAAGGTGTATTAATCGTGAGCGAACCTGCATTACCGCTGGGAATGGGAGGTAATCCATAAACTGCTTGAGTGACTTGATCGACAATCTCAGCAGTTGAAGTGATGCGGCTAGGTGTAATTGAACCAGTGCCTTTACCATTGATATCTACAGACTCTGACGCATTAATGATCACACTACCAGATGAACCGATAGCCAAGCTGCTAGACCCTAGCGCTCCACCGTCTCGAATTACTAATCTCGATGTGTTGACGAACGTGTTATTGGCATTTCCAGAACTGAGAGTTGTTGAACTCATTAGACTCGGTAACAATGTAATTGAGTTGTTACCAGCAATTTCAATTAAGTCTTTGGCATTAACCCTTAACGTTCCAGCCTGTCCAGAGGCTAAGGTTGTAGAGAAAAAAGCAGCACCATTGAGAAGCCTCAGGTTGGTAGTTGAGACTGTAATATTGCCTGCATTGGTGAAGTTACCTGTACCTGTTATGAGGGCAGACAACTGCGTTGGATTGCTAGGGGCAAAACCACTGATATCGATGGAGTTTGCAACATTAGCTGTAATATTGCCACCAGATCCTTGGGTAAACAGCCCAGTTTTAATTAGTCCACCATCTTGGATAGATAGCTGCCTAGCAGAGATGTTAATATCACCTGTTTGACCGATTCCTAAATTATCAATTTGAATGGAACTTCCAATAATGCCATCAGGTGAGTTCCCTGTGAGGTTAAGGGACTTGGTGGCATTGATTGTAATTCCTTTTGAGGATTGTGCCCCCAGGTTTTGGATGAGAACAGCAGAACCTGCGGTCAAATTGATATTCAGTCCTTGAATTTGGATCGAGCCGTTAGTGCCACTGGCATCGAGTAGCGATCGCTCATCGAGATTGATATCCTTGAATTGTTGCACCTTTGAGTAATCGCCCACCCAATTTTGTCCAGTGCTATTGAGTGCAACCTGCCCATTGCTGACACTGCCTATTTCTATATGTCCCCCCCCATTAACGGTTGCAATCCCACCGACAAACTTCACATCACCGCCAATCAATGCCAATGTATTACCTGCCTTGACCTGTAAGCCAATGGGATTCTGGCTACGATCTGTAGGGATGTATAATCCGCTAATCAGGCGATGTCCATTTCCTTGCACAGTAATTCCTCGGGAATTTGGCCCCAACTGTAAGCCAATGGGCAGAGTTATTGTCAACAAGGGCGGCGCAGCAGGATTAACTGCACTAAATTCCACGCCATCAGCAAACTTAATACTATTCGCTGTGGTTCCCACAAATGAGCCACCAATATTCAACGAGGCATTTTGGCCAAACACAATCCCCGCAGGATTCATCAACAACAAACTCACAGGATGATTACCGTTGAGAGTTTGAATTAACCCGTTAATATCGGAAATCTTTCCACCTGTAATTCGACTAAATATAGTTGTAATATTGGGCGTATGAATTAAATCAAATGTCGCTGAACCATTCTGAGGAATAGAGAAGTTACTAAAACTGTGAAATAAATTATTACCTTTTTCACTACCATTAAGAATATTAAAATTATTCCCACTTTGCTTGACTATGGTGTCAGTAGTTCCGTCAGATATCACCTGAGCGTTGGCGCAGCCACTCCACAGGAGTATCACTGATAGGATGATCCCTAGAGTGAATAACTCACTTGTGAATTTCAAGAGAAACAGTACTACTTTCATCACCCATGACTTCCTCGTCCTGATTTAAAGCTAGTGTTCCCGTTCTAGGCACAATTCTCTAGCTGCTTGATCAACTCTTGTTTGCTTCAATTTACTTAAACGAAAAAAATGTGACACTTGCGTAAGTCCCAAATCCTTTCATAGCCGTAACACAATGCCACTTGCTATAACGCGGGGAACCCGCGCAACGCAGTGGCTCCCCTACTTAAGATTTACTTTATAAATACTTTCTAACAATACCTGCATTACATATAATCCTGGAATTCTTCTAATGGCGCATCAAAGTCATCTGAGATTTTAATCAAATCTTTAGCGCTACCAAATAAAGGAGAACGTTTTTTTGTGGAATCACTGGAGTCAGTTTAACCACTGGCTGCTCATCTTTGGTAATAATAATTTCCTCGCCATTGATTGCAGCTGCGATTAGTTCGTGTAAATTTTGTGATGCTGCGTCAGAAGACATAAGTTAAACCATAGTGTGGTTTGTTTCTATCATAAAAGCATTATATATTCCCAATTGGCAATGATATAATTAGCAGTAAATAAATCTGGTTTTTAAGAGGAATACTAAAATGAGCAATTTACCCGTGAAGACGTTATTAAAAGAAATTGATAATTTAAGCAGAGAAGAAAAGATACAATTAATCCATTATTTGACTAGACAAATAGAAAATAAAGAACTCAAAACAGAATCAGAAAATTTAGTTGAATTATTTCAAAGTTCTCCTCTAGTTGGTGTGGATATAGATTTAGAACGTCAAAGAGAACTTGACAACCGCCAACTAGAATTATGAATTATATTTTAGATACAAATATTATTTCTGAATTGATATCTACCCAGCCTAATCAAAAGGTAATCGGGTGGCTGAAAGGTGTAGATGCAAAACAAACTTTTCTAAGTGTGATCACCATTGGTGAAATTAGAAAGGGAATTGAAAAAATACCTGAATCATTGCGAAAAAAGAATATTCAAGATTGGTTTGAGAATGAATTACTTGTGCAGTTCGAGGAGAGAATTTTACCCTTAGATTTATCTGTAATATTGTTATGGGGTGAGTTGGTAGGAGAGTTAGAGAAAAAGGGGCGAAAGTTACCTCCTTTAGATTCTCTTATTGCTGCTACAACAAAATATTACAACTATACTTTGGTTACTCGTAATGAAAAAGATTTTGATGGGATAGAGATTGTGGTTTTTAATCCTTTTGAAGAAACATAAAATTAAAACATTGTCAATTGCTAATCGCTACATCGTGTAGGAGTCTCTAAAATGTAATTTTCTTCAGCACAGAGTTGACGTAATTCTGCAAAAGCATTGGCGAGGGAAGAGGCTTTTTGTTGCTGATGCCAAGCAAGGAACTCTTGAAAAAGTTTTGGTTCTACAATTGCAGCAACTAATTTGTCTTGATTGAAGATTAACTGAGGTTCTGACGTAATAGTATCAATTATCTCTGGCAGTTTTTGTTGTGCTTAGTCAAGTTTCCAGTTCATTTGTTTTAAATGTTGGACTGCTGATTATAACTTAACGTAACTTTAGACATCGCTTGGCATAGATGCAGATATTCTTGATTAAGTTTATTTTGTGATTATTCAATTCCTGAATTACTATTCCTTAGCGATTATCTGACTATATTCAGTCACAGCATCATATTGGTCAGCCCTTAGCGCATATTTCGCTAATATATCCAAATCTAAATCAGGCAATAAAGTACTTTTAGAGACTTTTATATAGCTGTCACCTTGCAAACAATAAACTGATAATAAACCATCTTCCCAAAACCAAACTTCAGGTACTCCCAGCCGCCGATAAATTTCTAGCTTATTAATTCCGCCACTCGTGACAGTTATTTCCACAATTAAATCAGGAATAGATTTTTTTGTGCCTAAATTATAAGACTCATCTGGTTCTCGTCGAGTTTTGTCTTCCTGTTTACCTATAGTTGCACTTCCCCGTCCATAAAAGCGAATATTCTTTGCCCGCATATAGACTTCCAGCAACATCGCCAGAGTTTTTTTGTTATCTTCATGGTCGTCAGAAAGTGGGGACATAATTTCGAGAATCCCATCTAAATAAGTTAGTCGTGCGCTTGTTCCTGCAAGGGCGACATCAAGCTGTTCTAACTGTTCCCAACTGACATTGTACAGAAGAACGTAGGAAGTCTCAGAGGTCGAAGGTTTTTCCAGGACAGGAGAAGACATAAGTTAAACCATAGAGTGGCTTGTTTCTATCATAAAACTGAGATGCCATAGATCCAGACTATCTTGATTAATCTGCTATAGTACTCAAAACTGCGGATTCAGCACTCACTACTTTAACCGCCAAATTTTGATGGTCTTGTCAAAACTACTACTGACAAGGGTTTTGCTACCCGGATTAAAGGCGACAGACCTAACAGTTGCGGTATGCCCGGTAAGGGTGCGGATTTCTTCTCCTGTTGCCAGATTCCAGAGTTTAATAGTGTTGTCATCACTACCACTAGCAAGGGTTTTGCCATCTGGGCTAATGGCGACGGAATTAACCGAGTCAGAATGCCCTGTGAGAGTGCGGATTTCCTTTCCGGTTGCCAGATTCCAGAGTTTGATGGTTTTGTCACTACTACCACTAGCAAGGGTTTTGCCATCTGGGCTGATGGCGACCGAACGAACAAAGCCAGAATGCCCAGTGAGATTGCGAATTTCTTTTCCGGTTGCCAGATTCCACAGTTTGATGGTTTTGTCACTACTACCACTGACAAGGGTGTTGCCATCTCGGCTGATGGCGACCGAACTAACCTGATTAGAATGCTCACTGAGAGTGCCGATTAGTTCTCCGGTTGCCAGATTCCACAGTTTGATGGTTTTGTCACTACTACCACTGACAAGGGTGTTGCCATCTGGGCTAATGGCGACGGAATTAACAAAGTCAGAATGCCCAGTGAGAGTGCGGATTTGCTCTCCGGTTGCGAGATTCCATAGTTGGATGGTGGTTTCCCAACCGCCACTGGCAAGGGTTTTACCATCTGGGCTGATGGCGATGGAAAAAACAAAGCCAGAATTTGTAAAGGTGCGGATTTGCTTTCCCGTTGCGATATTCCACAGTTGAATATTCCACAGTTCGATAGTTTCGTCATAACTACCACTAGCAAGGGTTTTACCATCTGGGCTGATGGCGATAGAAATCACCGAGTTAGAATAACCTGTGAGGATTCTTTCTAGGAAAAAACTACTGGGAAAGCTTTCAACTAAAAATATCGGATTAGTTGGAAACAAGCCATATCGAACAGAACCATAGATTTGAGTTCCAACTATTGTAATAGCAGCACCTACCAAGAATCTTGTTCTCCAATTAGTATTTTGTCTAGATGCCTTTTGTATCGATACTTTTGGCCTTACTAGTGCTGGTGATATTCCAGGTTGAGGCTGATGGGGTAATGTAGCAGGGAATGATGATGGTGGTTGAGTTACAACTACTGCCTCAGTTGGCTGTACTGGTGAAGGTGATGGTAACGGTGAACTAAAATCCTGTAAAACTTCCTCAGCAGATTGGTAACGTTGCTGATAATCTTTTTGCAGTAACTTATCAAGAATCTTCTCTAATTCGCTGCTTTGTGGTTGTTGCAAATGCTTTCGCCAAGAAGAAACCCACCCATAACCTTGTTGTTCCCACATTATCCAAGGGTGAATTCCACTCAGTAAGTGAAAGCAAGTTGCACCAACACTATATAAATCACTTGCTGGATAAGCTTTACCATCCTGCATTTGTTCTAATGGTGCATAACCTGGGGAACCAATTATTGTTCCTGGGTTATTGATAACTGTCATGGTGAGTAGCTTGGAAATCCCAAAATCTATCAAGACTAACTTGTTGTCAGTGCTGCGACGAATGATATTTTCTGGTTTGATATCGCGGTGAATAACTTTGTGCTGATGAACCGTTTTCAGGATATTTAATAAATCAAGTAAAACTTCCCAGATTTTTTCTTCCTTGAAAGTTCCCTGTTGTTTTAATTCAGCTAATAAATTCTGCCCGTTGATAAACTGCTGCACTAAATACAGATTATTTTCTTCTTCAAAATACGCCAACAGGGTGGGAATCTGCGGATGTTCTCCTAGTTGTTGCAGTCGCCTTGCTTCTTGCTCAAATAGTTCTGTGGCTTTATTTATTGCCGCAGTTCCCTGTACTCGCGGCGCAAATTGCTTGATAACACAATATTCATTCAGCTTGTCTAAATCTTCTGCTAAATAGGTTTTCCCGAATCCCCCGTTTCCTAGTAATTGAATTGGGCGATAGCGATTTCTCAGCACTATCAAAGGAAATCGGCAGTTAGAGCAATAGGTTGTGGATTCAGAATGGGGTGGGTTGTGGCAAGCTGGATTTAGGCAGCAAGTCATGACTGTGCTTTTATGGGCAAATGCATTTATTATCCCTTAACCACAATCTCATCTTGTTAAAATCCGCAAAATCATTGATAAATTTAGTTTTTTGACAACATGGGGTTCTAAGCAGTGAACCTCTGGGGCTGATTATATCTATGTCAAGTTTCAATGTAGGGGAGCCAGTTGCGTGGGCGGGTTTCCCGACTTGAGCAAACTGGCGTTGTGTTGTCGCGCAGCGCAACGCACCGACCTGTCAACCATCAAAGGTGCGTTAGCCTACGGCGTAACACACCCTACGAACATTAAAATTAATGTAGTAAATAAAATAAAAATAGATAAACTCGTGACTACATCTGTAAATACAACCAAAGTCTACGATGAAATTATAGATTTTATTGCGGCTGGAACCACGCCCCAAAGTGTTGTTAACTTTCAACTTTCGGATTTAGCAAAAGCACGTTTAGAAGAACTTATTTACCGACACAAAACGGGAGAATTAACGCCAGAAGACAAGAGAGAGTTAGATCATTTCCTGACGTTAGAGCATATTATGCGGTTAGCAAAAGCCAAAGCTCATCAGTACCTCAATGCGGAGTAATTTTTGAAAGTGTCTAGCCCTTACATTAGTGTAGAATTGCGGCGTTTGGTTATCGATCGCGCTGATTCTTTGTGTGAGTATTGCTTATTTCCAGAAGCAGACGGCTTAATGTTTCAAGTTGACCATATAATCAGCGTTAAACATGGCGGTTCCACCACAGCAGATAATCTCTGTTATGCCTGTATTTTTTGTAATCTGCAAAAAGGTAGCGATTTAGGTTCAATTAATTGGAAAACTGGAGAACTTGTGCGGTTTTTTAACCCACGTCGAGACTTTTGGGGAGAACATTTTCAACTTAATGAAGCGGTGATTCAACCAATTACAGATATTGGCGAAGTGACAGTACGCATTTTAGATTTTAACGATGAAGAAAGGATTATTGAACGTCAAGCTTTGATAGCAGCTGGTCAATATCCATCAGCATCTGCACTAAAACGCATAAATAAGTAAAGTAATTTTGTGCGATCGCATCCTTTACTGGGCATTCTATACTTGGCAACTATTGCTACCTAAACATAGAAATATCCTGGTAATAATACGATGGCTTATCAAAACATCACAGGCTCGCTGTCACCACAAGATATCCAAGAAATTAAAGCCGCGCTACAGACTATCCAAAAAAAGCTACCCTTTTTAATCACTCTCAGCAACGATGAACGGCGTAGCTTGTTAAAAATGGGTGATAAAAGCCTGGCATTTGTCAATAATAGCGTCACTGCTGCTCAGTCGAACCGTGAAATTCTCCCAGCCAGTTTTGATGTTGAGGAACTGGTTCGAGATTATCAATTAGTCACAGCACTTACTGAACTTTTAACTTCAATGCGCCAACTCACTGAACAGGTAGATGATACTCTACTAGCAGTTGGTAGTGAAGCTATGAGTAGTAGTTTGACGGTTTATGACTATGTAAAAACAGCCGCGAAAAAGACTCCCGGCTTAAAAACTGTCGCTGAACAATTAGGTGAACGCTTTAAAGCTATCAAAGGTAGATCAACTAAAGTTACATCTACTTCGTGAGTCATAAAACCTCATTAATGAGGCTCAGAAGTTCATTAATGAGGCTCAGAAGTTCATTAATGAGGCTCGGAAGTTCGTTAATGAGGCTCAGAAGTTCATTAATGAGGCTCGGAAGTTCATTAATGAGGCTCGGAAGTTCATTAATGAGGCTCAGAAGTTCATTAATGAGGCTCAGAAGTTCATTAATGAGGCTCAGAAGTTCGTTAATGAGGCTTGGAAGTTCATTAATGAGGCTCAGAACCTCTTTATGCAATCAAGGAGTGAGTTGATTGTGGCGATAAGTGCGATCGCTTAGGAATTTACAATTAAAAAAATACCGCAATGCTAGAGGTACGGCATTCAAAAGCTTTCAGTTAAAGAGATTTCTGAGCTACGCTATGCCCTTACTGTGTATTAGATGCAAATATGAATTAATTGCAAAAGTATAGAGATTTACAGACAGCAATTACTAAAAGAAAATTAAGAAATTAGGTTTTTTACCTAGCAAAAGAATAAAATAAGAAACGTAACTGAGTATACAGATATAACTTTTGTTGTCCCATTTACCTCATCTTTAATAACTGTTGAGTACAACTTAATATATTGCAAAATAAGTTAGATAAAGAGTTGCAAAGTATTACGGATAAAGGGTTTTGTAGCGAGTACAAAAATTCTTAACCCCCTACCCGATCAATACTAGTACCCCCAATAGAAAAAACCAGTACCCCTACTCCAAAACAAATTTAAAATATAGTTGCAATGGGGGTTATGGGTTGTGAGTACAACATTAATCAATCCAATAATTTCAATAGGCATGGGTTAGACTGTCCTATTTGAAGCTGCCTGATATAAGCAGAAAAATAGCACATGGCTCTTTTAACCAGACAGTACCGATGCAACAGACATTAAATAGTATCAGAAATCCTAAAAATGCTACTAAACCGGATTCTGCAAATACCTCCCTGCTCGCTAATCTACTCTCTGGCAAATTTTTTGAGCCATTGTTGAGTGATTTCCGCATCATTTTTGAGCGCGATCCCGCAGCGCGTAATTGGCTAGAGGTAGTCTTCTGCTACCCTGGGTTGCACGCTATCTGTTTGCATCGTCTTGCTCACTGGTTACACCGTCGCAAAGTAGTTTTCATTCCCCGGTTCATTTCCCATCTGGGAAGATTCTTAACGGGTATTGAAATTCATCCTGGCGCACAAATTGGCAAAGGTGTGTTTATCGATCACGGTATGGGTGTTGTCATTGGTGAAACTGCGATCGTTGGCGACTATACGCTAATTTATCAAGGTGTTACCCTTGGCGGTACAGGCAAAGAAAGCGGTAAGCGCCATCCTACAGTCGGCGAACACGTCGTTGTTGGTGCAGGTGCAAAAGTTTTAGGTAATATTCAAATTGGCGATCGCGTCCGCATTGGCGCAGGTTCAGTTGTCTTGCGCGATGTCCCATGCGATTCTACTGTCGTCGGGATTCCTGGCCGGATTATTTCTCGCAAGCAAGGCGAACCCCTAGAACATGGTAAGCTACCCGATGTCGAAGCCAGCGTCATGCGCTCATTGCTCTCTCGCATCGAGCAACTAGAACAACAACTGCAAGAATTAAAAGTCAAAAGTCCAGAGTCAACAGTCAACAGTCAACAGTCAACAGTCAATCACAAATAACCAATGACAAATGACAAAGGACAAAAGACAATGTTGCCATCAAGTAGTTATAATTTCCCAGCCGAACAAATATTGCACATTCCCCTAAGCGATCGCTGGCTCATCTACCACCGCTTGCAAGACTTAATGATTGACTGTTCCTGTTTAGCGGATGGTTCTTTAAGAGTGCAAGTCAACAATCGGCGAGAAGCACTGCTCATCCGTAGCACTGTTATGCAATTTCTCGCTTCTCGCCAAGAATTAGTAGACTGGTTAGAACGTTGCTGGCCTGATAGTGCTGAGTTATGAGTGCTGAGTGCTGAGTCCTGAGTGCTGAGTTGTAAGGAGTTGCTAGAATCTAATCCTTGCAATTACCAAATCACCAATCCCCAGCAGTCATGGGTTAAGGTTTGTCATCAATCCAAAATCCAAAATCCAAAATTGAATACGCCAAGATAATTGAGAATCTTTGCAAGTATACGTAATTAACTCATATAGTACTTCCGAATCATTTGTGGGAAATGACAAATGAGAAAGGTCATAATTTCCGTAAAATCTCACAATTTATAGCGGATCACTAAAGATTTGGATGTAGAAGTTACTGTTCATTAGGAAATTTTATTGCAGACTGATGGGGTAACGCTTCATGTGGGTTTCCTCCTAACTGCTACACCTGAAATTTTCTTGATATATCTTGGCAATTAAAGATGTGAAGTTACCAAGTAAAGCTAGGAATTTCACATTTTTAATTCATACCGCCATCTAGAAATTAAAAGTCCGATTATGGTTGTCCGTAACAGCGATATAGAATTTTTGAATTTTTTGCATCATGAACTGGAACTGTCCACAGCAGATATTTCTGTGGCGCTAAGACACCGCGAATTTGATAACGGCCCTTTACCTATGCTGCTGTGGCAGTACGGTTTAGTGAATTTAGAACAGCTTGAGCGCATCTTCGATTGGCTTGATGAGCAAATTTAATTGTCATTGTCATTTGTCATTAGTCATTGGTTATTTGGTGTTTGTTATCTGTCCTTCTTGATCCCTAATATATACTCATCATTTGCTCAGGAAAATCATACTTATTGCTACTTAGAAAAATCCTGATTTTCAACGGTAAAAACAATTTGTAAATGATACTAAATTTTGGTTCGCTGTCATACAGATATGCTGGGGGGATTGCCCCATAATGAAGAGTCATGAATCGTGTCTATAAGATTCTTCAGCATTTACCGTTCATCCATTAGAAACTTTATCGGCATTTACCATTACTAGCGATTGCAGAGAACCAGGCTAGCAATCAAGAAACAATATTAAGAGTAATTCCCATAGTGAGATGATTGAAAATGTTTGAGATGAATCAACTCCAAATTAATGACACTACATTACGTGATGGCGAACAAGCAGCAGGTGTTGCTTTTAACTTAGAAGAAAAAGTTGCGATCGCTAAGTTTCTAGATGCCATCGGTGTTCATGAGTTAGAAGTCGGTATTCCGGCGATGGGTGAGGAAGAAACACGCGCAATTTCAGCCATTTCTAACTTGGGTTTGCAAGCCAAATTACTCGGCTGGAACCGCGCTGTGATGTCAGATTTAAAAGCTTCTCTAGTTTGCGGTTTACAGCGAGTACATATCGCTATTCCTGTTTCTGGTATTCAAATTGCCGCTAAATTTCATGGACAGTGGCGGGTAAGTCTGCAAAAACTTAAAGATTGTATTAGCTTTGCTGTTGATAATGGTCTTTGGGTAGCAGTCGGCGGCGAAGATTCTTCTAGAGCTGATGACAACTTCCTTTTAGACGTAGCGCTTTATGCTCAAGAATGGGGTGCATCGCGGTTTCGCTTTTGTGACACTGTCGGAGTTCTTGACCCATTTACTACTTATAATAAAGTTAAGCGGCTAGCCTCAGCCTTGATGATTCCGCTAGAAATTCACACCCACAATGATTTTGGTTTAGCTACAGCCAACGCACTGGCTGGGATTAAAGCTGGAGCATCTTCAGTTAATACCACCGTCAACGGCTTGGGTGAAAGAGCAGGAAACGCCGCATTAGAAGAAGTTGTGATGGCTGTTAAACGTATTTACGGCCATAATTTAGGTATTGACACTCCCAGATTATTAGAACTATCTCAACTAGTTGCATCTGCATCCGGTAGCAGTGTTCCACCTTGGAAAGCAATTGTTGGCGAAAATACCTTCGCCCATGAATCTGGAATCCATGCTCATGGCGTATTGCAAAACCCCGATACCTACGAACCATTTGCACCGGAAGAAGTAGGTTGGGAACGCCGTTTAGTAGTTGGTAAACATTCTGGTCGGCACTTAATATCTAGCGTTTTAGAACAGCACGGTATCTTTCTCAACTCACAAGAAACCCAAACTGTTTTAGATGCAGTACGCCAACAATCAATCCAGAAAAAACGTAGCTTAACTACAGAAGAAGTGTTGAATTTAGCTAGAGAACAGAGGTATTCTCATGCCACCCGATGAAATTGAACTTGACGCACCACCGACTTTTGAAATCGGCCAAAAAGTCAGATTGCGTAAGCTGATCAAAAACGATGGTACATTTCCCGGTCAAGACATCGGGGTAGTTTTAGCCAAAAAGGGAGAAGTCGGCTATATCGCGAGTATCGGCACATATTTGCAGAGATCGTATATCTATGCCGTGCATTTCTTAGATACAGGGTTCGTCATCGGTTGTCTCAAAAAAGAACTAGAATCTGTCGAGGAAATTAATGAAAGTAATGCTACGGGTGAATGATGCAGGTCATTTGGTTGTCTACGTTGCTAAAAAAGATTTAGAAGAAATCGTAGTCAAACAAACAGACGGCGCAGAGGGGAAGATTCTCACTTTAGCTAATGGTTGGGAATTAGAATTTCGCGATATGCCAGACGAAAAGAGTTTACCTCTAACAGTAGAAGCTAGACGACTTGCCTAAAATAAATTATGGGGGAGATAGTAATTGGGGAAGCATCTATCTCTTATATCATGTTCAACTAATTACTTGATTGTCATTTGTCATTTGGCATTAGTCATTTGTCATTGGTCATTTGTCACTTGGCGTTGATAATCAAGAATTAGCGAATATCATGTACATTTAAATATACATAATTTAGACTCATGCAGCAACGCAAATAGTTTTAATTATTGTTAATTTCAGGACATGATACAAGTATTTGATTGGACATGATAGCACCCGGTTAGATTCAGTTTGAACTACGTTTAATTTTGAATTGTGAGTTGCTGAACATGGGTGAAAAATATCAAACATTATCGGAATTAAACCTTGAGGGTAGATTCCTTGGTTTTGTTGGTGATGAAGTAAAATTTAAATACTTGCGATTAGCAATTCCCGCCGGGAATTTGCAAGTAAAAGTTCCTAAAGATTTACGCAGTGCGTTGCGTTCCTCTTTAGTCCCCGGCGAACAAATTCGCGTTGATGGTATTAGCCAATTAAATCAACGCACAGGTAAAATAAAATTCAAAGCATTCCGGGTAAAATCAACTGGTATTTGCCCAATCGAAAATCTCCCATCTCAAACCAAAGCCAAAATCATGGTTTGCCAGAAATCTGGCTGTATGAAGCGGGGTGGTAAAGGTTTAGTATCAGAATTAGAAAAAACTTTGTGCGATCGCGGTTTAATCGACAAAGTCACAATAGAACATACAGGCTGTCAAAAACGCTGTAGCAGCGCGCCTAACTGCGTAGTCCGCATTGGTAAAAAGCAATACAAGAAACTTCATCCAGAAGCGATCGCATCTCTCTTGGAGAATCACTTAACTTAATTTACAAACATATCGAGTAATGAAATTTTACAGGTGGAAAGGGTAGACTCCCAGTCCGCCTATTTTCCGTATATAAAGTGTAATACCAAGCAGCGATCGCATCTCTGTTACAGAATCACTTAACTTAATTACAAGCTTGTTTTTAAATATATACATTTATTGTTAAAGGGTAAGATTTTTACCCTTGATTTGTTGTGGGTATTGTCATGATTTATTGTTGTGGTAAATAGATTCGTTAAAGATTGTTGAGCAGCCCAATTCCGAACTATTTCAGACTTTTGAGGCTTCATTAATTCTGACACTACGTTTGTATCAAGAATAATCATTCTTCAAATATTGATACATTTCGTATTGGTTCTCTAGTAATTTCAGGTAATTCAAAATCTACTAGTTTAGCAAAGCGCTGCTCTATTTTAGTAACTATGTTTACCGGAATTTTCTGATTTTCTGTAAGAGCAAGAAGAAGAATTTCTCTAGCGTCCTCTTCCAGAGAATGACCATGTTGTTCATCTCGTTTTTGCAGACGAGATTTCATGTCATCATCAAGGTTAGATATAGTAATTTTGTTCATATACAAAATTCTGCTATTCCTTTACTATTCATTCGGTGGTGTTTGCTGTGCTATTTGCTGCACTTGTGTAACATCTAAATCTAACGCCTGTGCTATTTGTTCAACAGTTAATCCCAATGCTAAAAGTCTAGGTACAGCTTCTAATTTGGCTTTACGTTTACCAGCTTGTTCTCCCTCTTCTATAGCTTCTTGATAAACTCGCGTTTGTTTCAACTCATTTAAGCCAAACATTGCTTCTATCTCCTCTCGACTCATTTGGGGAAATTTATAAACCAAGATTGTCTCTATCAATTCTAATAACTGCTGCTGTGGCAATTGTAAGTCTACAGCTTGCTTAGTGCGGTTGATTAACTCTCTGGCAGTGGTAATTGCTGTATCTTCATTCTCAATGATTAATTTTATCGTAGCAATACCTATGGGTAGTAAGGCTACATCACCTAATTCATCCAAATAAATTCTTGTTACACGCTGACTGGTAAAGAATTCGTGACAATCTTTGATATCTCCTATATCAATACTCCTATTGGCATAAATAATTACTCCTCGCCAAGTATGTTGAGGTTTATTCTGCCGCAAATATAAAAATATTTCGGAAATTAGACGCGAGTAAATATCTGCGTCTGGTTGGAATTGGACTTCGACAAAATAAATGGGATTGTTTGTAGGTTGAGTAGGAAGAAATACACCATCAATTCTAAAAGCTGTTTGCTTAACTTCAACTTAAGAAAATTGATAGATATTAGCAGTCTCAGGTGGGTTACCAATAAGTTCAAAGAAAATACTGAGAACCTCTTGAAATAGTCGATAAAAAATACTGTCGGTTTTCACTCTGAGCTTATATGGACAATTTTTAGAATGTAATGATGTAGTTTATCCTTATCCTTCCTTCGCAATCAAACTTTCCATTACTTGTTGTAAATCATTAGTAAAATCTGTCACAGCTTGCTTTGCACCCACACGATTAGCCTTATATTTTGGGTATCGCTCAGAGATAGATATTGGTTCACCTATAGTAATTTTGACTTTTTGCTTACCCAATTGTGGACGACGCAAGGGGTCATTAGTACTTTGAATTTTCTTCACCATATCTCTTAACAATAAAGTTGTTTCAGCAAACCTTTCTACTGAGGGTTTGTCTTTAATATAGTTACCCGAAACAGCAACAAAACTTTCCACTAATCGCATATGCCACATTCTGCGATTTGCTTCTTCGGCAACGCGATCGCCTAAGGCGCGTTCTATGGGAGATAATGATTTCAAATCCTTAAAGTCTTCTCTAAAAATATAATTCCAGCCAGCTTGTTCTAGTCGCCGACACCGATCATTCCAAGCACCCTTAGGCGGTAAGTCAAAATACTGCTCTGATATTTGTAGTGCTACGTGCATCAATGCTTCTAACCTAGCTTTTAAGGCTTCATTGCGATCGCCTCCTTCATGAGATGCAACCATTGCTTCTGGGAGTTTTTGATGATAGAAGCGCTTATAAAAGTCTTCCATCAGCGTTAATAAATGTTCTGCCAGTGTCAACAATCGCGGATAAAGGGACTCAATTGTGGCACTATTGCCATTTTCTGAGGGATTTATGGGTAACCCGCTAGCTGCTTCTAATTCGCTGAGAAGTTGTGCGATCGCATTCCAAGGAGCAGCAACGTAACTATATTTAAGTCCAACTGGTACAATGTAAACCTGCTCAGAGCGTCCAGCTTTGTGCAAATCTTCAGCACACCAAAAGCCTAATTGAGCAATACCTGGTTCTAAGGGACTGATAATCTCCGATAAACCGTTGGTTGCTCCTTCTGGCGCAGCCGCCATTGGTAATTTGCCATTGGCGAATAAATCCCGCGCCGAACGTAACCCATTCCAGTCGGCTTTACCCCGTTGGATGGGAGTACCGCCTAAATGCGAAGCCAGCCAGCCAATGTGTTCACCTGCCCACAGAGGAATACCGCGATCGTAGATAAAATGAGCATGAATTGGAGTTTGGATTTTTATATCTTTTTCTCGTGCTACCTGCGGTACGAGTTGCGAAAGTAAGTAGCCTAAACAAAGTGGATCTTCCGTTTTTGGGTGGCGAAATGCTAACAAAAACCGAATCTTACCTTCCTGAAACTGACGATAGAGATCCGCTAAAATTTCTACGTTGTCTGCTTCAATTTGGGTAATCGCTGTTTTCCAGTTAATTATGCTGGGTAATAACAGGTGCGCCGCTTGGAGAAGTAAAGGGTTGAGTTTCGGCGGGATAAATTCTAAAGGTGGTTGTGCTTGGTAAATTCCGGTAGTCAAGATATTTTCTCCTATAAATGGGGGATTAGGGACTGGGGATTGGGGATTGGAGACTGGGATTGTAACTCAGCACTCAGCACTCAGCACTCAGAACTTAGAACTCAGCACTCACAAAGATAACGGATGAAACTTGATACTTTATACTTCATACCTAATAAAGTGAGTGAACAAATTGTAGTAATTACAGCTTTATATTTCATACTTCATACTTCATCCTTCATAATTCATTAAGTGTTTTGGGAAAAGGAATAAACGATGCGACTGTCACAAATGTTATTCGTTACACTGCGGGACGATCCAGCTGATGCGGAAATTCCCAGTCATAAATTATTACTACGTGCAGGTTATATTCGTCGCATCGGTAGCGGAGTTTATGCTTATTTACCACTGATGTGGCGGGTATTGCAAAAGGTTTCCCAGATTGTGCGCCAAGAAATGAACGCCACAGGCGCACAAGAATGTTTGTTACCACAATTACAACCTGCTGAGTTGTGGAAAGAATCGGAACGCTGGGATACTTATACCAAAGCTGAGGGTATTATGTTTTCCCTCATTGATCGTCGAGAGCAACAATTGGGATTAGGCCCTACCCACGAAGAAGTAATCACGACGATCGCGCGTGATATGATTCGCTCTTACCGTCAGCTACCCCTGCATCTCTACCAAATTCAAACGAAATTCCGCGATGAAATTCGTCCCCGCTTTGGTTTGATGCGCGGACGAGAATTTATCATGAAGGACGGCTATTCTTTCCATGTCGATGAAGAAAGCCTCAAAGCCACCTACCAAGATATGTACCAGGCTTACAGCAATATGCTGCGGCGTTCTGGTTTGGCTTTCCGTGCAGTTGAAGCTGATTCTGGCGCAATTGGTGGTTCTGGTTCCACAGAATTTATGGTGCTGGCGGATGCGGGAGAAGATGAGGTTCTCTACACCGAAGATGGGAAATACGCCGCCAATGTGGAAAAAGCTGTTTCATTAAGCGCTGATGCTGTCACCTCACAGTTTATCGCCCATGAGAAACGCGAGACACCAGGAACAGATACGATTGAAACAGTTTGTAAATTCCTCAACTGTTCTCCTACTCAAGTGGTGAAGAATGTTCTTTACCAAACAGTTTATGACAATGGCAAAACAGTTTTAGTTTTAGTCAGCATTAGAGGCGATCAAGAAGTTAACGAAGTTAAATTGCAAAATGAATTAACCAAGTTAGCTGCTAATTATGATGCAAAAACTATAATTTCTTTAACTGTACCCAGTGCCGAAACCCAACAAACATGGGCAGCAAAATCTCTACCTTTAGGCTATATTGCCCCTGATATTGCTGATGATTATATTAAAGGCAATCAACAGGTACATTCCAGCTTTTTACGCTTTGTCGATAAAACAGCCGTTGATTTAAAAAACTTTGTGACAGGAGCCAACCAGAGTGGCTATCACGTAGTTGGCGCGAATTGGGGTGAGCAATTTAAATTACCAGAATTAGTAGTAGATATTCGTAAAGCCAGACCAGGCGATCGCGCACTCCATAACCCAGAGCAAACCTTAAAAAGTGCTAGAGGAATTGAGGTAGGACACATCTTCCAATTGGGTACAAAGTACTCTGTAGCGATGGGTGCAACTTATACCAACGAACAAGGGGAAGAAAAACCTTTAGTCATGGGTTGTTATGGCGTAGGTGTATCGCGATTAGCACAATCAGCCGTCGAGCAATCCTACGATAAAGATGGAATTATTTGGCCAGTAGCGATCGCACCCTATCATGCCATTGTCACAATTCCTAACATCAAAGATGCTCAACAAATAGAAATTGCCGAAAAACTCTACAAAGAACTCAATCAAGCCGGAATTGAAACCTTACTCGATGACCGCGATGAACGGGCAGGAGTAAAATTCAAAGATGCCGATTTAATCGGTATACCCTACAGAATAGTCACAGGTAGAGCGATCGCCAACGGCAAAGTAGAAGTTGTAGAAAGAGCTACTCGTAAATCTCAAGAAATTGACATTAACGAAGTGACCAGTACAATCAAACAGTGGATTACCGAGGCTATAAGCTAAAGGCTAGGGACTAGGGACTGGGGACTAGGGACTAGGTTTAAAAAACTTCTTCCAATTACCAATTACCAATTACCAATTACCCAACCCCCATTCCCCATTCCCCATTCCCCAGATAGGTGACGTAATAGAAGTGCGAATCTAAAATTAAGGTAGTTACTGCGGAAAGAGATATGGCGGCATTGTTGATATAAATAGCCATACTCTAAGTGTTTGGAAACTCCCCATTTATTAAGTACCGACTTTAATCAGGCTGCTCTTCCCACATAAACCATCTCAGCCCTCAGTCAAGCAGGTTTTGAATATGAAAGACCAATCTAATCGTAATTCTTCCGGTGTAATAGCTGCTGTGTCCGCAGCTGTGGTAGCAGTCAGTGGCGGCGTTGCTTGGCTTACTTTACACTCCCAAAATCCGCCCACACCTTCCCCATCGTCACAATCACTAACTCAGCCAGGAAAGAACTCAACAGTACAGCCTGGACAAGAGCAAAGTGCTAATGTCTATTGGCTGAAAGATAATGGCAAAAATTTAGAATTAGCTCCCCAACCAGTCAAAATAGCTGCTGCTCAACCTAACCAAGTTGTAGAACAGGCCATCCAAAACCTATTAGCAGGGCCAACTGAAGGAGCAGAATCTACCACAATTCCCAAAGGAACCAAATTACTAGGTGTGAAAGTTAACAATGATGAGGTTCATGTTAATTTATCTGAAGAATTTACCAGTGGTGGTGGTAGCAGCTCGATGATGGGCCGTGTAGGACAAGTAGTTTACACTGCTACAACTGTAAATCCCAACGCCAAGGTTTACATTGAAGTCAATGGCAAAGAGTTGGACGTTCTAGGTGGTGAAGGCGTAGAGTTACAACAGCCACTAACACGTGACCAATTTAAAAATAATTATCCACTTTAATGTCAGTTGTCATTAGTCATTGGTCATTGGACAAATAACAAATGACAAATGACAAACTACTGACTTATCGCTTACCATTCAATAAACGAAAATTATGGGCTTGCTGTTCTAACCTAGTAGCTAGGCGATCGCAAACCCGATTACATAATTCAAAAATCATTTCGTCTTCCACCCGGTAGTAGGCGCAAGTTCCTTCACTGCGGCGGCTAAGAATACCTGCTTGCCACATTACCTTCAGGTGTTTTGAGACGTTGGCCTGCGAAGTCTGTGTTGCCTCTACCAACTCTTGCACGCATTTTTCTTCATCCCGTAATAAGTGCAACAGCCGAAGGCGCATCGGTTCACTTAACAGACTGAAGTATTCTGCTACTTGTTGCATTACTTCTGGTGGTACAGGCAACACTTGTTTCATCAGGATTAACCCGCAAGGACTGAAAATGAGAGAAAAATGACTTGCGTCATAATATAGATTAATACTTAATCAGGGTTAATTCTCATCAAAGGTTGGCCATATTCTACAGGTTCGCCATTTTGCACCAAAATTTCCATGACCTGACCGGATACTTCAGCCTCAATTTCGTTCATCAGCTTCATGGCTTCGATGATGCAAACCGTTTGACCACTGCGGACGCGATCGCCCACTTCCACAAATGGGGCTTCACCTGGTGCAGGCGCACGATAAAATGTTCCTACCATTGGCGAAGGAACTTCTACTAATCTTTTATCAATTGCTGAGGGAGAATTGCCAGACAACTGCACACCAGAACCAGTGGCATTATTATCTAAGACGCGATTTGTTACCGTCTCCACTGTCGATACAGTCTGGGGTGCAGCAGAAACCGAAGTTAATCCCAAACCAACCACACCGCCTGATGCTGCTTGGCTGACTGACACCATTTGATTGCTAAAACTCACAGCTTTACGTACTGTAAGCTCAAAGTCTTCGCTTTTCAGCGTGACTTCGGCAATATCTGTTTGTGCAATAGTTGCTAGCAGTTGGCGAATTTCATTAAAGTCCAATGGCACAGTTTTTATTACCTCGACCTGTACGTAAAGAATAATGTTAAGTGTGGCAGGGATTTAATCCCTAAAATAGGGATTGAAATCGGGATTTCTCTCAAAAGAGATGATAATTATTCCCTGCCTAAATATTTATCGTCACGGGTATCTATCTTGATGCGTTCGCCTTGAGCGATAAACAAGGGAACCATGATAGTTGCACCAGTTTCTAAAGTTGCTGGTTTGGTACCACCTGTAGCAGTGTCACCTTTAACACCTGGGTCTGTTTGCACAACTTCTAAAACCACAGAGTTAGGCAATTCCACTTCTAGGACTTGCTCTCCCCAACGAATGACGTTAACCTCCATACCTTCTTTGAGGTATTTTACGCGATCGCCAATTTGGACGGCGGTTAATCTGCCTTCTTCGTAGCTTTCCATATCCATAAAGACGAATTCATCACCTTCTTTATAGGTATGTTGCATTGTGACTTTTTCTAGAGTTGCTTGCGGTACAGTTTCCCCAGCGCGGAAAGTTCTTTCTAGAACCTTGCCACTCTGGACATTTTTCAGCGTTGTCCGCACAAAGGCTGAGCCTTTACCTGGCTTAACGTGAAGGAAATCAATTACCCGCCATACAGACCCATCTAAAACAATTGAGACACCGGGTCGAAAGTCGTTACTGGAGATCATGAAGCTTTCAAATTTTGGAAGACAATCGGCATTTATTGTACCCCTCTAGGGTCGTCATTGGTTATTAGTCATGGGAATTGGGCCTGGGGCAAGTAGTAAGCAGAGGGAGAAGAGAGGCAGAGGAGCAGAGGGAGAGAATTGATGTAGTTTTCCTCCTCTGTACCCCTGCTTCCGCTGCTTCCTCCGCTTCCTCATCCCCCTCATCTCCCTCATCTCCCCTAATCCCTAATCCGTAGTCCCTAATACTGTGGGAAGATAATTTATGGGTTATGTCCAGTCAACAATTTGATGCTGCATTTAAGCCATACCATGTTTAACTTATTAAAATCCTGGCTGAAGAACAGCCTCATGGCAATACTGCTGGTAACAATATTTTTAGGCATAAGTACAGCTGCGTGGACTCCCTCCAGTAGCGCCGCCCTACCAGCTGGGAATGCAATCACTGACGGCAGATCTCTGTTGCGGTATGCACTCCCGATAGATAATGAACCTGTGAGGCAACTGCAAGCCAGTTTAGAAGATATTTCCAACCAACTGCGGGCAAATCGGCGGTGGAGTGCTATCTCTAAAGACTTAAGCAAAGCATCACGGTCTCTCGATCAATCCTCCAAAATCCTAGCAAGCGTTCCCGAAGAACGCCAACCCCAAGCCGAAGCTTGGATTAAGAAATTACAATCAGGCGTGAATAATTTACAGGAATTAGTCAAAGTCAAGGATAAAGAAAAAATCCAAGCTGAACGCAATAAACTCCTGAACATCGTGAATCTTCTAGAAGAGTCAATGGTGAAGGAATTTCCTTTTGAAGTACCTCAGGAGTACAGTAACCTACCTCAACTCAAAGGTAGAGCTACTGTAGATATCAAAACCAACAAAGGAAACCTTACCGTTGTGGTAGATGGTTATAGCGCCCCTGTAACTGCTGGTAACTTTGTGGATTTGGTACAACGTGGTTTTTATAATGGTTTAGAATTTACCCGTTCCGAAGAATCTTACTTTTTGCAAACTGGTGATCCACCAGGAAAAGATGTAGGTTTTATTGATACCAAAACGGGAAAATACCGTGCTATTCCTTTAGAAATATTGGTACAAGGCGATAAAGCTCCCACATACGGCATCACTTTGGAAGATGCTGGACGTTACCTCGATATGCCTGTTCTGCCATTTTCTTCTTTTGGTGCAGTAGTCATGGCCCGTCCGGAAACTCAGGTAAATGGTGCTTCCTCACAATTTTTCTTCTTCCTGTTTGAACCAGAACTCACCCCAGCCGGACGTAATCTCTTAGATGGTCGTTACGCCGTTTTTGGCTATTTGACTGAGGGTAAAGAAATTTTGGACACACTCAAAGCGGGTGACAAAATTGAGTCTGCTACTGTCGTTCAAGGAATAGAAAATTTAGTTCAGCCAGAAGCAGCATGAATCAAGGATGAAGTCTGAAGGATGAAGTCTGAAGTAATACTATTTCAGCCTTCAGCTTTCATACTTGTTAAGGCTCAAAAGTCAAATGGATATCTCTATTTTGAATTTTGCGGAAAGTTGCGTGCGGGGGTTCCCCCCGTTGAGGAGGCAGTGCGTTGGGCGGGTTCCCCGACTTGTAGCAACTGCCATCAAACTTTACAAGACGAATTTTGAATTGTTTGTCCCCAAGCCCCACTGTGAACAATGAGTCATCTTCCTTGCAAGTAAAAGATATTGGCGAACAAGGTCTGTTAGCCATATTGCAGCGCTTTTGCCCTCAAGAAATTATTGGCGATGATGCAGCCGTGCTTGTCACTACACCAGAACAATCTTTGGTAGTGACAACAGATGTCTTAGTTGATAATGTGCATTTTAGTCATGTCACTACCTCGCCAGAAGATGCCGGCTGGCGGGCGGCGGCGGCTAATTTATCAGATTTAGCAGCAATGGGTGCCACACCTCTGGGGATCACTGTAGGATTGGCGCTTCCAGGCGATATCAGCGTCAGTTGGGTTGAGCGTCTGTACCAAGGAATGACAGAATGCTTACAAAAGTACAAGACGCCAATTGTGGGTGGTGATATTGTGCGATCGCCTGTGACGACTCTGTCAATTACCGCTTTTGGTCAAGTGTACCCCCATCAAATTATCCGTCGCTCTGCTGCAAAAGTAGGAGATGCGATCGCAATTACAGGTATACATGGGGCCTCCCGTGCAGGCTTAGAACTGCTTTTACATCCCAAAATAGGACAAAACCTCAAAGATGCAGACAAGGCGGCTTTAATCACCGCACACCAGCGTCCCCAGCCACGATTAGATGTCTTACCAATACTCTGGAATATCTTAAATTCCCAATCCAAAATCCAAAATCTAAAATCTAAAATTGCTGTTGCTGGGATGGATAGCAGCGATGGTTTGGCTGATGCAGTTTTACAAATCTGCCGTGCTAGTAATGTTGGTGCTATTCTCGAAGCCAAGCAAATTCCTTTACCACCAGCATTTACTAACTGGCTCACCCCAGAACAAGCTATAAATTACGCCTTATACGGCGGTGAAGATTTTGAATTAGTGCTGTGTTTACCAGAAGATGCGGCATCAGCCTTAGTCGCACAAATAGGCCAAGATGCAGCAATTATTGGCAAAATTACATCAGGAACAAAAGTACTATTACACCATGAAAATACAGAAATCCCTGACCAAACTTTAAATTTTAGTCAGGGATTTCAACATTTTTAGTCAGTTGTCATTATGTTTAATTACCAATGACTAATGACACATAACCAATTGACAAATTATTGCCATTTTACAGCTACTAGTTCTGCCAAATCCAGAACTCGTTGGCTGTAACCCCACTCGTTATCGTACCAAGCCATGACTTTTACTAAGTCATTACCCATCACCATAGTCAGGCTTGCATCAATAATTGAAGACGCATCAGTACCTTGGTAATCAGATGATACTAGCTGTAATTCGCTGTAATCCAAAATCCCTTTGAGTGGCCCTTCGGAAGCATCTTTAAGGGCTTGATTAACTTCTTCAGTAATAGTACGCTTCTCAACCTGAACTACGAAATCTACCATTGAGACGTTTGGGGTAGGTACACGTAAGGCAACGCCATTGAGCTTGCCTTTCAGGTCTGGGAGAACTAAAGCTACTGCCTTTGCTGCACCAGTAGAGGTCGGTACAATGTTGATGGCGGCTGCCCTAGCACGGCGGACATCGCGGTGAGAAGCGTCTAGCAAGCGCTGGTCACCTGTGTAGCTGTGAGTAGTAGTCATCGTACCTTTGATGATGCCAAATTTTTCATTCAAAACTTTGGCGATCGGGGCCAAGCAATTTGTGGTACAGCTAGCGTTACTGATGATGTGGTGTTTGTTGTGGTCATAATCGTGATGATTCACACCAACCACAAAAGTACCATCTTCATTTTTTCCAGGAGCAGTGATCAAAACTTTTTTGGCTCCAGCATTGACGTGCTTGAGTGCTCCTTCTTTGCTGGTAAAAACACCTGTTGCTTCGATAATTAGGTCAATTCCCCAATCTCTCCAGGGCAAGTTTTCTGGATTGCGATCGGATACACATTTAATAGTTTTACCGTTAACGGTGATAGAGTTATCATCAGCTGAAATGTCAACATCCTTTAACTTTCCTAACATCGAGTCATACTTCAGCAGGTGAGCGTTAGTTCTCGGGTCTGATGTGTCATTGATAGCGACAAGGTCGATGTTGCTATTCTGTCTACCCACCCAGCAGCGTGCAAAGTTCCGCCCAATTCGCCCGAAACCATTGATTGCGACTCTAATCACAGTGTCTTGCCCTCTGTATTTATGCCTATAAGTTTATATCGTTGACCCCAATCATATCGCAAAGGGGGGGAGCATTAATAACCACAAAGTGTTAGATCCAGAAAAAAAACACATAATTTATTCAGATTTATTTTGAGTAAAGGTTGTGAGTGGCAATGTACAACCGGACTGGCTCTGTAACTAAATATCTAATAGCTTGGCGTTCGCGAATTAATTGGCGAATTAGACTTGACGAAACTCCCACTAAAGGTATATGCAGTAGTTGCCAGTGAATAGTGATTGATTGATTTCTGAGTTCGTGCTCGACTTGCTTGCAGATTAACTCACTTTGAGCTATATTCTCACCACCAAGGAGTCTGGGTGCAATCAACCAATCACACATTTGTGTGAGTTCATGTCTACGGTGCCAACGAGGTAGGGTTTGGAAAGTATCTAAACCCACAATCCAGTACCAGTGAGTATTAGGGTAGTCAGCAACTAAATTGATCAGGGTGTTGATGGCGTAGGATGTTTCAGGGGTATTTACTTCAATTAGTGAAACTGTAAAAGCTGGGTTGTCTTTTGTGGCTAACTTCAGCATTTCTAAGCGATGCTTAAAAGCAACCGCTTGTTTATGAGGAGGATTGAGTGATGGTACCCAAATTATCTGTTGTACAGGTACTTGATGCAAAGCTGTTTCGGCTATGAGCAAGTGTCCCCAATGAACAGGATCAAATGTGCCACCAAAAATTGCTAGTTGCTGCATCCACTTAAGTTCGTAATTCTATTCAATTTCAGAAAAGTTTCATTATCAATGTACTATTGTAGTCAACTCAAGCCTAAGGTTTATGTCATTTAAAAGCGACTTAACCAAAAATGTACTATTGTAGCCAATTCTAGTAAGGACAAGAAAAATATGTATTTCTCATTACAAGAATTTCTTTCCCGATGTGGCGGAAAATTTCCGAATAATCATAAGATAAACTTCAGAAATTGCAAAAACCTCTAACGAAGGTAAAATCATTCTCAACAAAAAAAGCAGAGGGGAAAAATTTACGAAAACTCAAAAATTAAATACATACAGGAGTAGTTACAGTAAAAATCAAATTCCTGTTATGATACGCGTGTCATTTGTGATTATGGTGTGGTGTGGTGTAAGAGGAGTAATCAATGAGTAATAATTCTGTAGATTTTAGCGGTAGACCATTTCATTTCATTGGGATCGGCGGTATAGGAATGTCTGCTCTGGCATACGTTCTTGCTAAACGTCAATTACCAGTATCTGGTTCAGATTTACGCCCTAATCATATAACGCGAAAATTAGAATCTATCGGCACACATATTTTTAGTAGACAAGAGGCAAGTAATCTCGAATTCTTTCGACCTCTAGTATCTTCAGGAGTAGGATTAAACTCTCGCTTAGAATCACATGGCAATACCAACACAATACTGCCGCAAGTAATTTGTTCAACAGCAATTAACACTACTAATTTAGAATACAAAGCAGCCCTAGAATTGGGATGCCCAATTTTACATCGTTCAGATGTACTAGCTGCTTTAATAGCCGATTACCACAGCATTGCTGTAGCTGGAACCCACGGTAAAACTACAACCAGTAGTATGATTGGCTATATGCTGCTGCAAGCTGGTTTAGATCCAACTATTTTAGTGGGTGGCGAAGTCAATGCTTGGGAAGGCAATGCCAGATTGGGAGAAAGCCAGTATTTAGTAGCAGAAGCAGATGAATCAGATGGTTCTTTAGTAAAACACGCTCCAGCAATTGGCGTGATTACTAATATTGAACTGGATCATCCTGATCATTATGAAACATTAGAGGAAGTTGTTGATATTTTTCAAAAGTTTGCCCAAGGATGCCAAACCTTAGTAGGTAGCATTGATTGTGCAACAGTACGCGATCGCCTAAAACCAACGATCACCTACAGCCTACACACTGATACCAACGCTGACTATACTGTCACTAATATTGACTATCGTGCTGATGGCACCACTGCCTTAGTTTGGGAACGCGGCAAAGCTTTAGGGATGTTGAATTTGCGACTGCTCGGTCGGCATAACCTTAGCAACGCTTTAGCATCTGTAGCTGTCGGTCGATTTGTAGGTCTAGAATTTGGGGAAATTGCTAAAGGTATTGCCACCTTTGAAGGCGCAAGACGGCGCTTTGAGTTTCGCGGTGAAGTTGATGGTATCACCTTTATCGATGACTACGCTCATCACCCCAGCGAAATTCGTGCTACTCTAGCTGCGGCCCGCTTGCAAGCCAGACCAGGACAAAGAGTTGTGGCGATTTTTCAACCCCATCGCTATAGCCGCACACTGACATTTTTAGAAGAATTTGCAGAATCCTTTACTCATGCTGATTTGGTAGTGCTAACTGATATTTACAGTGCTGGAGAACCGAATTTAGGGCAAATCAGCGGTGAAATATTGGCAGCAGCAATTGCAAAACAGCATCCACAGGTTGTATATCAACCAACCTTGAGTTTAGTATGTGAATACCTACTTAAAGGCTTGCGACCAGGGGATTTAGCGCTGTTTCTCGGTGCTGGAAACTTGAATCAGGCAATTCCTGATGTCATTGCTACACTGCGCGAACCAGCAACAGCCACATCTTAATTGTTGACACTGGCTAGGTTTCATTTGGGAAACAACTGTCTTGTTACCCTGCAATCTTTTCTCAAAATTTAATAGTACAGCCGTACTATTACGGCGGAAAAATGTAAAAATTTCACTTAATCGACCGAAAGATGACAATCTCCCAGGCAGCTGGCAGCGTCTGCACAGTTTCTACTTTAACTTCAGAGAAACAGGAAACAGCTAATTCCGTCAAAAATCAGGTAATTTGCTTGCCTGATACTGATTGTGCAATCAAATCCCAAGCTTCCTTGTCAGCGTTTACTTCCTATAGAGTGGGTGGGGCTGCTGAATGGTATGTTGCCCCCCGCAACTTAGAAGCACTGCAAGCAAGCATGAAGTATGCAAAAGAACATGAGATTCCAGTGACGATACTGGGTGCAGGTTCTAATTTATTAGTAAGCGATCGCGGTTTACCAGGCTTAGTGATTGCTACTCGTCATTTAAGATATAGTCACTTTGACCCAGCAACAGGGCAATTAACCGTTGCCGCAGGGGAATCAATTCCCAGCTTGGCATGGCAAGCCGCAGATTTAGGCTGGGAAGGTCTAGAGTGGGCAGTGGGCATCCCTGGAACCGTTGGGGGCGCTGTAGTCATGAATGCTGGGGCACACAATAGCTGTACCGCAGATATGTTAATCAGCGCTCAGGTATTGTCACCCGATGGCACAATCGAAACTCTGACTCCAGAGGAGTTAGGTTACAGCTACCGCACTTCATTATTGCAAGGTAGCAATCGCATAGTCACTCAAGCTACCTTCCAACTACGCCCTGGTGCCGACCCCACAAAAGTTATTGCCATTACCAAGGAACATAAACAGCACCGACTTAGCACCCAACCCTACAACTATCCTAGTTGTGGGAGCGTTTTCCGCAATCCCAAACCTTACTCAGCAGGCTGGTTAATAGAACAAACAGGGTTAAAAGGCTTCCAAATTGGAGGAGCACAAGTTGCATTACTCCATGCTAATTTTATCGTCAACCGTGGTGGGGCAAAAGCTAGCGATATCTTCTCCCTGATCCGTCATATTCAGCACAAAGTACAAGACCAGTGGTCAATTTGGTTAGAGCCAGAAGTCAAAATGCTCGGCGAGTTTCAGGCGGCTTGTTGATCGGGAGAAATCCAGACTAGAGGCTAGTAGCGCTATGCGGAAGTCAACGCTTTTTCCTAGTTGTGTGGACAAGATCATCTTGAATTGCTAGCCCCTAGCTCCTTAATCTCTAGCCCCTCATCCTAGTCCGTAGCATTAATTATGAGTAAAAAAAGAGGCAATTTGCCTACCGCATCTATAATTGAATTTGATTTGTTATTGAACGCACACGCGGACTATTTATTATGACAGGAAAAGGACAGGGTTTTGGCTTTGGCTTGGGAAAAATGAAAGAACTGGCCGAAGCTTTCAAAAAAGCGCAGCAAGTTCAAGAAGGCGCAAAGCGGCTCCAAGAAGAATTGGAGCAAATGGAGATTCAAGGAGAGTCTGGCGGTGGTCTAATCAAGGTAATTGTCAGCGGCAACCAAGAACCCAAGCGAGTGGAAATTTCTCCAGAAGCTTTGGGAGAAGGTGCAGAAGTACTGTCCGATTTGGTGACAGTAGCCATGAAAGATGCCTACAACAAGTCCACAGCTACAATGCGGGAACGCATGGAAGATTTAACCAGTGGACTGGAACTACCTGGATTTTAGTCACTAGTCATTAGTCATTAGTCATTAGTCCTAAATCATAATAGTTGTGGACAAATGACAAATGACTAAGGACAAAGGACAAAAGATATTTATGCCCTACAAGCTACTGTTTGTCTGCCTGGGGAATATCTGTCGCTCACCATCGGCAGAAAATATTATGAATCATCTCATCGAACAGGCAGACTTGAACGATGAGATAATTTGCGATTCTGCTGGCACCTCTAGCTATCACATTGGTAGCCCACCTGACCGTCGCATGAGTGCTGCGGCTGCGAAAAAATTAGGGATTAAACTGCGCGGTCATGCTCGCCAGTTTCGTAAATCTGACTTTCAAGATTTTGACTTAATTTTGGCGATGGATCAGGAAAACTACGACAATATCTTGGCTTTGGCGGCAACACAGCAAGACCGCGATCGCGTCCATTTAATGTGTGAGTTTTGTTCTCGCTATACCCTAAAAGAAGTCCCTGACCCTTATTACGGTGGTAGTGATGGATTCGAGCAAGTAATTGATTTACTGGTTGATGCTTGTGAAGGTCTGCTCAAATATGTTTTAAGTCAGCAAGCACGCGCTTAGATATGCCTACAAAATCGGAGATTGATTTAAGGCAATTTTTTCCTGCTTACTAGCTAAAAATTAGCTTAATACTGATGACTGAAGTCAGAGACCTGGGATATTTCTTTACGGAGCGTAATATTGGTCTATCTGACTCAGCACTTCCTCAGTAATCTACTCAATCTTTTATTCTACTAGACCATGCTTCATTGCAAACCGTACTAGTTCGGCACGGTTACTAGTTGCTGTTTTCCTCAATAAACTACTCACGTACTTTTCTACAGTCCGCGCACTCAGATGTAATTGATGACCCATTTCGGCATTTGAAAGCCCATGAGTTAAAAGTTCTAACACTTCTTGTTCTCTAGGTGTTAGATCTGAGAGCATTGGGGATTTCTGAACTTGAGTCATTTGAGATGGTTGGGCTGTCATCGGTTTTGTTGACTGAGAATTGCCAAAATTTTCTTGTTCAGAAAAACGGTACTCTGATTGAATAATTTGCGATCGCTCTAACAAGTTGCGAATAGCAGCGGCTAACTCTTCCAGCTCAAAAGGTTTGGGTAAGTACAAATCACACCCCGACTGATAGCCCAGAATCCTTTCTTGAGTCTTTGTCCGCGCTGTTAATAAAATTACAGGTAATAAACGGAACTTTGGTTGTTGACGTACTCGGCGCACCAACTCATAGCCATTCATTCGTGGCATGACAATATCGGTGACAATTAGATCGGGATGATACTCCTCCACCATCAATAAAGCCTCTTGACCGTCATTAGCGGTGATTACTGAATAGCCAGAGAGTTCAAGATAATCACTAATAGACAGACGAGTGCCCAGATCATCATCCACTACAAGGATCATCAAGGGCATGGACAGTACACCCCTAGCATTGGTTTGACTTGGCAATTGACTTTTATGAGCACTATTAGTGAACACAGGCGATAATAGTGTGTTCTTATGTTTCATACTATGACAGGTTTAACAATTAATTACTGCCTCAGGACTGATTTATTAAGAAAAACTTAAATCTTTAGAAATTGTTAAAGAAATGTAACGCGCCCTGAAATTTTATTAATGGAAAACTGTAGAAAATTTTGTACTTCATCACAAATAACCAATACGTTAGAGTAATCTTTTACCTTACTGTAAATTACAATCTACTAAATCAACAGTCTGGTTGAGGTAAAAGTTAGCAGAAAATTCTAGCTTGAAAATAGGGTTGACTGTTGACTGGGAAGAGTGGTTTTTATCTTTAGTTGTGGTTTTTTCCTCCCAAGGGCTAGCTTGAGAACAGAAAAAAGCTAAATTAATAGGATGAGTCTGATATCCATAGTCACCAGATATAGTGGTTTAATATAGCCCTGATAAATTTCTCAGCTAGTTCAAACGATTATTTAGATAAATTTTACTACCGTATAATTTTCAATGAGCGACAAGAGCGAAGGTTACAAAGTAATTAGCGACAATCGTCAAGCCCGTTATTTGTATGAAATCCTAGAAACCTACGAAGCTGGAATTCAGCTGACGGGAACCGAGGTGAAGTCCATTCGTGCAGGTAAGGTTAATCTTCAAGATGGCTATGCTTTAATTCGCAATGGCGAAGCATGGTTAATCAACGTGCATATTTCTCCTTACGTTGCTAGTGGACAATATTTTAATCATGAACCACGCCGTACACGCAAACTATTACTACATCGTCAAGAACTCCGCAAGCTAATTGGCAAAGTTGAACAGCAAGGTTTAACTTTAGTTCCCTTAAAAATGTACTTCAAACGTGGCTGGGTAAAAGTCAGTATAGCTCTTGGCAAAGGTAAAAAGCTGCACGATAAGCGCGACGACCTCAAACGGCGACAAGACCAACGCGACATTCAACGCGCAATCAAAAATTATTAGCAGGATTGAGAGGGAACAGGGAAATTTTCATAATTAAAATGAGGAAGCTATCTGTGGGAGTAGGTTTCCTATTTTGAGCCTTAGCGATGGAGGTGCTTTACTGGCGTTGATTTGTACAAGGTCGCATTTCTTCTCTCTGTAAAACGCTATGCTAACGTACTTTGTGTTAGCTTAAAAAATATTTTTATTTTTTCATAAGTAAATTTAGTTGAGCTTTTCGCAATATTTAAGGGAAGATTTTAAATCTGTTCCCTTTTCCCGGCTATTGTATATCCTGAGTGTGAGTTCTAAAACAGCTGAGTTTATCGCCGCAGATTGATTTTCTTGATGCTGAGACTCGATACAGTGGTGAGTAACTTTGGAAGGGATGAGGAACTTACAACATGAAACGGAATTTAACTAAAGTAATTGGTACTGGTGTTCTCACATTAAGCATGGGCATTTTGACCTTAACTTCACCTGTGAAAGCCCAAACTGGTGACTCTGGAACTAGCACTGGAACAACCACAACAGCCCCGACTACAACAACTTACGAGCGCAATGATTTTGATTGGGGTTGGTTGGGTTTACTTGGCTTGTTAGGTTTAGCAGGTTTGACAGGTAAAAAACGTGATGACGAACCAACCCGTTATCGCGATCCCAGTACTCCGGGTGCTAGTACCTATAGAGATTAAGCAATTGCTAGTTGGAATTTAAATAAGGTTCGGTTAAGAGGGACAAAATAAAGGGATGAATTCAAAGATGCACCCCTTTTCCCGAATAATCAGCGATATGAAAAATGCTTAACCGAACCTGATTGCTAGTAGTTTGGCTGACAATTAATTATTTTTAGCTGGCCGCAGGTTCAGAGTTAGTCGAATTGAACTCAGAAGTCCTATTTTTAGCTAAAGGTGTCCAGTAGCTAGCAACCAAGGCTACCAATAGCCACCAAATACTATTCACCTCGGGACGGAACCAGACTGTATCAAAAGTACCATGAGCCAGCATACCAACCATTGAGGCGATCGCCCCAATTAACCAAAATCCTTCAACACTTCCTATTTGTCGCCAGCGTTTGATTTGTAAGTAGCCTGTATTGAAAGTCACAATCAGGAGCCAAATAAAACAGCCTAAACCAACAAAGCCTGTTTCTACAGCAATTTCTAACAAAATGGAATAAGCACTCAAAGCGCTATAACGAGGCTGTTGGTAAAGGGGATAAATTTTATTAAAAGCATTATGGCCCGGGCCAATACCTAAAATTGGGCGATCGCCAATCATCTTAAAGACAGCATCCCAAACATTGCGACGGAAGTTGTTACTACTATCTTGACGGTCAGCAAAAATGCTGAAAATCCGCAGGCGTAAGGGCTCAATAAATATTACTGCTAACAGTAATATTCCTAATAAACCGCCAAGAAGAATCGGCAATGACCAAGTTCGCCAGAAAGCGGGCATTTGCCAACTCCACCAATAGATTAGCAATGCCGTCGTTGCTAATACTGCGGCTACTAAACCAATCCAACCACCACGACTAAAAGTCAGTACTAAACAGGAACCGTTAACAATTAACGCTGTCAATGCTAGTGCTTTCTTACACCAGCCTTGCCAGGCAAAAATTGCTACCAAGCTAAAAACTACTGCGGGCAAAAGATACCCAGCCAATAAATTGGGATTGCCTAAATAACTGTAGACTCTGGTAGTTTTGGACAAAGGTGATTCTGGATCTGTCCAAGTTGCTAATGCAGGTGCGCCAAAAAACCATTGCTGCATTCCATATACACTCACAATTAGCGACACGTGTATATAGAGAGCAATTAACCAAGAGCGTAGGCGAGATGACCTCAATACCCTTGCACAAAGGGCAAATAGCAGCAAATATAGGGTTAAAGTAACCAAATCGTTCAATGCCGCTTTTTTGACTGGTGAGAATGCTGTAGCTATTACCGCAATTGCCCAGTAAAGCAATACCAGTAGGTGAATAGGGGTAAATGATGAGGAATTTGTTGGTGTTGCTTCATCCGATAAAGTTAGCAATAACCAAAATACTCCACAAGCTGCCAACAACAATCCAAGTAAGGTAGTTGAAACAAAGGGAGCCAGACAATATATAACGCTCAGTAAGGCAGCGGCGATTGTGTCTCCCCACTGTAGCAATATACTACTTTGCCGCCACGAAGATAACAGACCTACTATAGATCTGTATAGGTAGCTAGTAGCAAAATATTCTTTGACCGTTAAAGACGATAGAGTGAATTGTTGCCAGACTAAATTCATAAAAAACGCTGTGACCAATTAGCACGCCCGCGTAGGACTTGGACTTAATCATAATGCGGGTAGAAATAAAATGGTAATCAAGCAAATTGTCAATGGGGGAATTTGATTAACAGTCCATCATCATTATTCAGTATTGATGACTTATAACCAGGGACTATTGACCATAATTTGACAAATTGGCTTGCGTGCTAGTTTTCACAGCTATTTAGTCATTGAGGAAATATAATGCTGATTGTTGAGTAAAAGAAAATTTATGTTCATTCCCTATATTTTAGATACCAGCTTCTTAATGGAGGAGCTATGCGATCGCCCGCACGGGTTGAGATTAAAAATAGGGGCTAGGGAATAAAGATTTTCTATTTGGTTTTTGCTTGTTCCTATGATGAGTTTGGGAAAAGGGTGTAAGGATTTAGGGAATATTCCTTTTTTATGCTGATTTATGACATTTTTTTGGGAATTGCTGATTGGAAAAAGTGCGATATTACTGAACTATAAATTTTAGTCTCTAGTACTACTACGTTGAATGCGTAATCACATGATCTACAAGGGTTGCAGTTGTTGGGAAGCCGTTATCTGTTTACGCTGTGCTGTACTAGTCCCTTTTTCATAATTCCAGATATAAACAGTTTGTGACGTTTACTTACATATCATTAACTGTCTCTGCAGATGTCACCACTTGCAATGGCAAAGAAAGTACATAGCGGTATCCTGATTCTGGCGAACCTTGAATGGAAATTTGTCCCCCATGTAATTCTGCTAACTGACAGCTAAGTAATAAGCCTAAGCTTTCGCGAGACAAACCATTTTGACGTTGAGCCACATCTACTCCTGAATTCATAGTCAGGACATCGGCGTGGGAATCATTCAAGTGCTTGGCATCCATGATTAATGGTAAGTTTCCAGCTGGCTCATGATTGTCTAGATGCAGATTGTAGGGTGATGACTCACCAGTCAATTCCAGCAGAGTTAAGGGGCTAAGACGAAAATAGGGATCGACTTCAGTGATTCCATCTCCTAACCAGGGATGGGAAACCCAAACCGTAATGTTCAACATGTTTTCTTTATAGGAAACATGAATCCGCACCACACTACCAGTAGCAGACATTTGAATCACGCTAAAAATTAGGTGATACAGCATTTGTCTGACTTTATCTTTATCTAAAGGACAAATGCGGCTGTGTCCAGGTTCTATAGATAGACGAATATCTTGCTCGCGGCGGTTAGCAGCTTCTTCTAGAGTATTAATGGCTTGTTGACATACCATTTCAATATCTACAGGCGCTAGATTCAAATCACTGGAGTTTTCATTCATTGCTCCCAGTTCAGTAATTTCATTGACTAGGGACAGTAAATATCGACCACTATGTTGAATAATATCGAGATATTCTCTTTGCTTAGTTGTTAACGGCCCGTAAATCTCACGCCCTAGAACACTAGCCATACCCAGTACAGATGTCAGTGGTGTGCGTAATTCCTGAGTTAGCTGTCCTAAAAGTTCTAATTTGAGTTCTTTTGTCGAAAAAGAGTCTTTTTCTAAAGCAGATGGACTGAGTTTAATCTCACTGTTACTATCATTATTAAATGCCAAACTCAGAGGTGCTTTAGGAGCGCTGATTTCTGATTTACTCTGTAAAAGTCGATTGCGCTCAAACTCACTCATGCTCCAACGAGCGATGATTTGTAAAAACTCAACATCTCGTGGTGTAAAGTTGCGCGGTACTAAATCCATTACCTCTAATGCACCCAGACAATGACCGGAAGCATCAATTAATGGTACTCCCAAGTAAGCCCGGATGCCATATTCCTGGATCAACTTGCTACCGGCAAGTACTGGATCGGTAATTTTATGTGTATCATTAATCTTTAAAAATTGAAAACTATCAACAACTTGGCTGGAAAAAGATTCTCTGCGTAATAGTTGACGGCTTTGTGCCAAATGATTCATCAGTCCTAGCCGAGATAAGCCAACTGCTGACTTGAACCAATGACGTTCTTGATCTACAAATCCCAAAATGGAAATAGGTGCTTCCAGAAAATGAGCAGCAGTTTGAGTTGCTTCCTCAAAGACAGGAATTGTTTCTGACTGCCGCAAACCCAATTCTGACAATGCTTCTAGGCGTTGTTTTTCTTTTGGTTCCTGGGAAGCCCAACCATCTTTTAGGGCTAATAATTTGTTTTCCGGCTCTACCATTAGCATTACTACCTTGATAATTGCTCGATACTGTAGTTTATATAACCACTGTTTGTGGATTATTATTTGCTATTTTTAAGCATTCCCCAATTTAACCTCCGATCAACAATCTCAGGACAAAAATTTTACCTGATGGCATTAACCTAGAAAGCAATCGTCTCTTACTTAGTAATTACCGATAGTCAAAATTCTCTTCAAAGTTGTGGCAATGATATTGCTTTATCTTTTACTGCTAGACAGCGTTAGTTAGACTTTTGGACTGGGTAATATAACACTAAGCAAGGATGGGACATAAAATTTGTACCATTCTTACATATATTAGGTAAATTTCTAGTGCTTAAACTGAATTTCTTTTTACCTACAATAGCCGGATGCTAGATTTTCCAAGTGCAATCGCTGGAAGAGTGGATAGTAATGTGCAAAAATTCTGCCTTATTTACTCAGCCTAATATTAGATATGTCAAAGCTGTTGATGATTGTAGGCGACATATAGTTGAAGCAATGATATCTGCTTTGGCAAAAAGTATCATTACAGCCAAATTTAAGCATATTTATGATTAAAATATCGCAATTTTTCCTAATAATGAAGTTTTAGCAAAAAACCGCCAATAACTGCGCCTAAGCTTGTGGAATCATTCATCAGTCACATAAATAAAACCTGAGTATTCAAATTAAAGTAATATGCCAATAAATTCAACTAGTAATAAAATTCCTTTTGTAGAGCTTAAGTTACAACATCAACCGATTCAACGTCAACTCGAAGAAGCAATTGAGGCTGTATTAAACCAAGGAGATTTTGTTTTAGGAAAAGCACTTGCGGATTTTGAGACTGCATTTGCCGCCGCGTCTGGGACAAAATATGGTGTGGGTGTAGCATCTGGGACTGATGCGATCGCTCTGGGTCTGCAAGCTTGTAATATTGGTAACGGTGATGAAGTTTTGTTACCAGTAAATACTTTTGTCGCCACCTTGATTGGAGTTTTACGTGCTGGGGCCAAGCCAATTTTTGTAGATTGTGATCCCCATACCGCTTTAATTGACTTAGAAGCAGCAGCTAAGGTAGTTACACCTCAGACTAAAGCAATTATTCCGGTACATCTTTATGGGCAGATGGTATCACCCCGACAGTTGTTAGACTTTGCTGATACTTATGGCTTGCTAATTTTTGAAGATGCAGCCCAAGCACACCTAGCAGAACGGGAAGGATATCGTGCTGGTTCAGTGGGAATTGGGGCTGCTTATAGTTTCTACCCCAGCAAGAATTTGGGATCATTTGGGGATGGTGGGATGCTATTGACGAGAGAACCGGAAATAGCGCAAACAATGGTGCGGTTGCGGAATTACGGTGCTGCGAAAAAGTATTTTCATACAGATTTTGGGACGAACAGCCGTCTAGATACTTTACAAGCCGCAGTATTGCTAACCAAACTACCACATTTGCAAAATTGGAATTGCGATCGCAACAGTATTGCTCAACAGTACGATCAAGAACTATTACCCTTAGCATCTGCTGGCATTCTACCGATAAAAAATGATAGCGATATAGGGCATGTATATCATCTTTATGTAATTAAAGTAGATGATTCTTGCCCCCTCTCACGCGAGCAAATTCAAGAACAACTAGCAGCACATGGCATTCAAACAGGTATTCATTACCCAATTCCCTGTCACCTCCAGCCAGCATTTACTAATTTAGGCTATCAAGAGGGTGACTTCCCCCAAGCAGAAAAACTGGCGAAGCAAATATTATCCTTACCTATGTATCCAGGTTTAAGCAGTAGCCAAATTAAAGAAGTTGTGGCAGTAATTAGCTCAATTATTAGCGGTCAACAACAGTTAATGTACATTTCGTAGTTGGGAATTTATTCCTGTCAATTTAAGCACTCAAGTGCTGACTACGAAAGCATTAACTATTAATAAATTTTGCAGTGCTTAACATTATGGCAATTCCACAACAACTAAAAAATACAAATACTGCACAATTGCTAAGTTTGGCAATTTTTGGCGTTTTAATCCTACTTTATGCGCCTATATTATTGCACTGGTTAGATGGTTGGCTGCATAAGAATATTAGTACAGAGCATGAATATTTCAGCCACGGGATGATTGGTTTACCCTTTGCAGCTTACCTAGTTTGGTTAGGAAGAAAACAATGGCAAAGACTACCAGATAATATCCATCCTCTAGGTGCTATTTTACTTTTAGTCGGGGGAGTTTTTTATTTAAGTGGTGTAACAGAATGGGTTAATCTTTCCTTACCCACTATCTTAGCGGGATTATGTTTATGGTTTAAGGGTATACCTGGGTTACGATTACAAGGATTCCCTTTATTATTAATATTTTTAGCCACTCCCACCGCAGTACCTTACCTGATTACTCCTTACACTTTACCTCTACAAAGTTTTATTGCTGGGACGGCTGGTTTCATTTTGAATCAGTTTGGTATGGCAGTAACAGTAGATGGGGTAAATCTTTATGTAGGCGGAAGAATTGTGGAAGTCGCCCCTTATTGTGCAGGGCTAAAAATGTTGTTTACAACTATATATGTCAGCTTAATGCTGCTTTATTGGACAGATTCTTTATCTTCACGTCGGACAACTAGTTGGTTTTTAATGGTTGCTGTTGTTATTAGTATTACTGCTAATATTATTCGGAATACTGCACTCACATTTTTTCATGGCACAGGTCAAGAAGCAGCTTTTAAATGGTTGCATGACAGTTGGGGTGGTGACCTTTATTCTGCTTGTATGCTGCTCTTATTAGTGCCTTTATTAAATCGTATGAATAGCTATTTCTCTGCAGTTGAAGATAGCGAAGTGGAAGCAGACAATTAAATCAGTAATTGAAATAGCTATGATTGCGGGATGACTGTTAATTTTACTGAACTCATTACATTATGTACCGAAGTAAAATTTTGCTTAAGTATTGCAAAATTTATAAATGATTTCCTTATCAAAACTTGTTAAAGACAGCCAATGGACTCAAGTAGTAGTGCTTTTATTATTACTACTATTATTCGCTATTGGCAGTGTTCCTGGATATTTGACAGGAAAATGGCAATGGCAACAGCTAGCACCTGTGATTCAGCTCAAAGAATTGAAACAGATACGCAACTCAGGGTTAATTATTCCTGGTTGGCAAAATGTGGAGCAGACACAACAAGAAGTTGGCGAACATAAATGGTCACTACAACTAATTAAAAAACAAGACTCCGACACCCAGGCCATAGTGCTGTTGTTACCGCAAAATGGGCCGATGGATAAACCGGAAGTGGAGTGGACAGAAGTTAACGGTTGGGGAAGGTCGCGTTGGGGAAAGTGGGATGTAGCGCAATATCGCTCAGCGCAATTGACTGTGAAACAGCCTAGTGAAACTAAAGTGGAAGCTAGATTCTTTCGTGCTTCTACACCACAAGCAACTTTTGGGGTGTTGCAATGGTACGCTCTCCCAAATGGCGGAAATCCATCACCTTTAAATTGGTTTTTAGCGGATCAATTAGCACAGTGGCGTAAGCAGCGAGTTCCTTGGGTTGCTGTGAGTATTCTCATTCCTATGGAACCTTTAGGTCAGGTGGAAAAAATTTGGCCTTTAGCTGAGTCTCTTGGTGAGACTGTACAAGCTGCATTAATGACGCGCCTGCTTTAGGAAAAAATGTGGACACAGTAATGCTGTGTCCTTGTATATCTGCATAAATAGAAATTTGAATCTGAAATATTAACGGTAATGCGATCGCTCTTTCAAAAACAAATATACTTAGTTTTATTTTGATAATTTATACGAAATTCACCAAAATTTTACATTTAAGAATATAGTAATTTCTCGGAGACAGACGAGACATTTTAGGTATTTGCAGAGTAAAATAGCGACTCAAATAGACTCAAACTTGGGTCTAGCTTGCTCATAAAAAAATTGCTTATAGTTTTTATTTATCAATATGCGTGTATTTAGCGCCTTGTGTTTGGTCAGTCTCCAGGTAGGCGTTTTCTTGACCACAGCAGTTGAGGTATTTGCTCAACCTGTAACATCTCCAGAACAACCATCAGACCCTGCTCCGGCTCTCCCCTTTCCATCATCTACTGAAACTGTACCAGGGAATTTTAATAACGAAGTTTCTCCCCAACTCAACCGCTACCTTTTAGGCCCAGGAGATGGAATTAGCGTTGTTATTCAGCGTCCGCCTGGCCCCTATCGCCTAGGCCCACAAGATAGTATTAGCGTTGCGGTGCAACGCTTTCCAGATTTGAGCTTTCAAGCCACAATTAACCCAGAAGGCAACATCATTGTCCCACTGATCAATACAGTGTCGCTTCAAGGTTTAACTTTACCAGAAGCACAAGAGAAAATCCGTATATTGCTCGACCGCTACGTAGTTAATCCGGTAGTAGTTTTATCATTAGTAGGGCAACGTCCAGATTTAAGTTTTCAAGCAGCAATTAATCCGGAAGGATACATTGTCGTACCGCAAGTAGGTACAGTATCCCTCCAAGGCTTAAGTGTGGAAGAAGCACAAGAAAAAATTCGCTTGAGTTTAAGCCGTGTTTTGGTAGATCCGGTTGTGGTTGTTTCATTGGCAGCACCACGACCAGTTCAAGTTACCATTAGCGGTGAAGTATTTCGGCCGGGAATTTACTCAATTTCATCCACCATACCCCGGGTTGCGGATGCTTTGCTGACATCTGGTGGTACCACGATGAATGCAGATTTGCGGCAAGTACAAGTGCGGCGGCGGTTGGTTGATGGTTCTGTGATTTCCCAAAATATTGACCTATATACAGCCTTACAAAATGGTAGTTCTTTACCTAATACCCGCCTCCAAGATGGTGATGCCATCATTGTGCCACGTCGAGAAATCGGTAGCGATGACGGTTATGACCGTAATTTGATTGCTCGTTCTACTTTAGCGGTACCACAAATCAGAGTTAGGATTTTAAACTATGCTGCGGGAGGCATTGCCAATCAAGTGTTGCCTAATGGTAGTACCTTTGTCGATGCTTTGGGAGGCATAAACTTAGATACTGCCAACCTCCGGGATATTGCTTTAGTACGCTTCGATCCAGAAAGAGGTCAAGCAGTTACCCAAAAACTAGATGCTAAAAAAGCACTCGGTGGTGATGGCTCTCAAAACGTGCCGCTTCAAGATAATGATGTTATTGTGGTTGGTCGAAACCTCATCGGTAGAATTACCAACGCCTTGACTACAATTACTCAACCATTTTTTAACGTTCAAAGCTTTATTCGCTTCTTTGACTTCTTTACTGGCGGGTCGAAGTAGTTGAGGGGGTTGGGGATGAGGGGGGAAAAGGGGAAAGGGGAAAGGGAAAAAGGGAAAGTGGAAATTATTATTACCCATTACCAACGACCAATTACCAATTACCCAATGACAAATGCCCTATAAAAAATGCCTAAGTTGCTATGACTCCACCTATTGTTAAACGTTATATTATTGCTTTTGAAAAGTATAAGTGGATTGGATTAGCCAGTTTTGCTTTAGTTGTAGCTGGGTCAACGGTGGTGGCTATACAACCAGACCCACCAGTTAGCTATGTAGCAAATTCTGCGCTGACTTACAATCGTCCACCAGTTTCGTTCTCGACAACTGGTACTGAGATTCAACAACAAGGGCAGGAATTAAATGCACAAGTTTTGCTATCTAATGAACTTATAGAATCTGTAGCAGCAAAAGTTAATGTTAAACCAAAAACTCTTGGCAACAATGTTGAACTGACTCTACCGAAAAAAAATGCTAGAAGCGGGCAATTAGAATCTACTATTCTGGAGCTGAAATATAAAGATAATAACCCTAAGCGGGCTGTAGAGGTTTTGAGTGCCTTAATGCAGGCAATGGTCAAGCTGAGTGGTGATATTAATACAGGGCGATTAAAATCTATTATTAAAAAAATTGATGAGCGTTTACCAGCGGCTAAGGTCGAACTACAGTTAGCGGAGAAAAAGCTAGAACAATACGATCGCAGAGAGCGACCAGCAATATTAGCATCTGAGAATGGTAGTTTACTAACTGCGGTGACTACCAGTCAAAATCAGCAACGTCAGCTGCAATTCACGATAGCTGGAGTTGATGCCCAAATTCGCAGTTTACAAGAAAAGTTGGGATTAAATGTTAACCAAGCTTATGTTTCCTCAGCTTTGAGTGCCGATCCCATTATTGGTAGCTTGCGATCGCAAATTTATCAAGTTGAGTCACAAATTGCGGTTCTCCGTAAGGATTTGCGACCTGAACATCCAAATATGATTCAGTTGCAACGTCAGAAAGATGCGGCGGAGGAATTACTCAAACAGCGCGCTGCTGAAGTAGTAGGTGGTGGAGGTACAGCAGCGCCGCTGAGTGGTGAAGCTTTGAATATTCGCACTCAAAGTAATTTAGATCCAGCGCGCCAAGAACTAGCAAACCAGATGGTGGCTTTACAAACCCAAAGGGAAACGCTGCAACAACAATTAGCGCAACAAATTAAAGAAGAAGCGCGATTACGGCAGGTATATTCTCTCATCCCTAATAAACAATTAGAGCGATCGCGTTTGGAACAAGAAGTAGCACTGAAAAAAGCTGTCTATGACAAAATGCAGGCTAAGCTAGCTGATGCTAAAACCGCCGAAGCAGAAACTGTTACCAGTCTGAGTCTTGCTAGACAACCCATCGCCATTGCTGATGCTGTTAAACCAAAGAGTATGCCAATGACATTGGCTGTTGGTGGCTTGATGGGGTTGGTAATTGGTGGTGGTGTGATATTCTTGTTGGGTTCGCTGGAAGGTGTTTTCAAAACCAGAGAAGATATTCGCGAAAGCCTCAAGCAACGGGAAGTTGCACTGCTGGGAGAATTGCCATTAATGCCAGTGGATGATTTAGATAAAGAAACTATACCTGTTTTACTTTCCCCAGATTCTCCTTATTTAGAGTTCTATGAAAAATTCCGCAGTAATGTCCGTCGTCTTGGCGGTAAAACTTTAAAAGTACTTTTAATTACTAGCGTTGGTAAAACTGAGGGTAAGACTACAAGTGCTTATAACTTAGGTATAGCTTCTGCTCGTGCTGGTAAAAGAACCTTAATTATTGAAACAGATTTGCGATCGCCTTCTAGCTGCACATCTCTTAAAGTTACTCCTGACCCAGATGCTAACATTGAACCCCTGCGCTATTACGGCAGCTTGAGCGAATGTATTCACATAGTTCCTGATATTGAAAATTTATACATTATTCCTAGCCCCGGCCCTTTGCGTCAGTCTGCCGCTATTTTGGAATCTAGCGAAATGCGTCGGCTGATGGAAGATGTACGCGAACGCTATGATTTAGTAATTTTAGATACTAATCCTCTAAGTTTATCTAATGATGCTTTGTTAATTCAACCCTACAGTGACGCGATGGTAATTGTAGCGCGACCAAACTATACACAAGAAAACTTATTAGGTGAAGCAATCGATCAATTAGTTGAATCTGAATTAGGTTTGTTGGGAGGTATTATTAATGGTGCTGATATCAACGTTGCTTGGTCTGAGCCAGTTGAACCATCACCAAACTTTTCAGCATCAGAAGAAGCAGGAGCAGAAATATCAGTAGGCGCTAATAATAATTGATATCAATTCAAAATTCAAAATTCAGTTCACGTAGGATGCGTTAGCGATAGCGTAACGCATCAGCACCAAAGCTGAGATTTTTTCAGAAATCAAATCGGATTCCTATATGAAGGATAAAATTAACCCTTCCACAATATCATCAAGTGTGGAAGGGTGATAAATTCTATCGTGTTTTAGCAGTGGGAATAGTTACAAAAAACAAACTAATACTCTTGCTTAAATAATCCCAATAAGGGAGCGAGAATTATGCCAAATACAAAGCCTCCGATGTGTGCCCAGTAAGCAACTCCGCCTGTCTCAACACTCATATTAGCTGCTGTTTGTAGGCTAACAAAACCAGAAAGTAGATTCTGGACAATGAACAGCCCTATCAGTATCATTGCTGGAACTCTAATAGTGGTGACGAAAAATCCTAAAAAGGCTAAAGTCATGACCCTAGCGTGTGGGAAACGGATAATATACGCACCTAAAACTCCAGAGATGGCACCACTTGCACCCAAAGAAGGAATCCCAGAATTCATGCCAATAAACCATTGACATAAAGCAGCTAAAGCACCGCAAGTTAAATAAAAAATTAGATATTTGACATGACCTAGACGGTCTTCGATATTGTTACCAAATATCCAAAGAAACACCATATTCGAGATTAAATGCCACCAACCACCGTGTAAGAATTGCGATGTAAAAAGCGTTGTCCACTCTGAAGAAAAGTTGGTGGTTAATTCTCGTGGTACTACTGCATATAGTTGAAAAAATTGCTCTAGTTGTGCATTAGATAAACTCACTTCATGAAGAAAAACTAAAACGTTCATCCCAATCAGCCCATAAGTTAAGTATGGGGTGATGCGCGTCGGATTTTCGTCGTAAAGGGGAAACACAGGTGTTTTTCCTAACTATTATTATCTGAAATATAGCTTGAGTGACGGTTCGTTGCGAAGTTTAGGTATTTGCACCTGTTTTTGTCATTTGTCATTTGGTAATGGGTAATTGGTAATTGCTCCCCTCATCTCCCTTATCTCCCTCATCCTCCTCATCCCCCCAGTCCCCAGGAGTTCTGTAATTTTGAATTTTGAATTGATTTGTCCCCATCCTCCTCATCCCCAATTCTTATAGGGTGTTCGGGGTTTGTCGCTAAATAATCCTAAGATGGGGCCGAGAATTGCGCCAAATAGGAAACCACCAGCGTGCGCCCAGTACGCTATACCACCGTTTTCCATACCGATGTTGGTGGGTGTTTCGAGGCTAGCAACGCCGTAAAAAGCTTGTTGAATGAACCAGAACCCTAAAAAGAAGTATGCTGGGACTCGGAAAGTGGGGAAGAAAAACCCTAAAGGTATAACACCGAGAATTTCGGCTGTGGGAAAGCGAAGAATATATGCTCCCATCACACCTGCGATCGCACCACTCGCCCCTAAAGATGGAATATTAGAATTTTGTGAAAAGTACCACTGGCTTAATGATGCCAAAATTCCGCAAGATAAATAAAATAGCAGATATTTAAAATGACCTAATTTATCTTCGACATTGTTTCCAAAAATCCAGAGGAATAACATATTACCCGCGAGGTGTAATAAACCACCGTGCAAAAATTGTGAGGTAATTAAAGTAGCCCACTCTGGTACAGGTTGATGTACAGATATCCCAGCAAAACTTAAAGTCAGTTCTTTTGGAACTACCGCAGCCAAGTGTAAAAACCCATCTAAGGCTTGGGGAGGAAGACTAGCTTCATAAAGAAAAGCTAGGACATTGGCAGCAATTAGCCCAAAGGTAACATAAGGTGTAATTTCTGTAGGATTATTATCTCTAATTGGAACCACGGGCGTTTATTCCTCATCTATAAGCAACTAGCCTCACAATACTGAATTTCGCTAGTATTCGCTTCTACCTCATGGATGGATATCAACCTAGCCTTAGTTGCAAATTGCATCTTTTCAACAGGAAATCCCGAGGTCAAGGCAGTGCCTTGCCCCTACAATCTGTCGCATGATTTTTTCAAATTGGTATAATTTCTCTACTCACATAATTTTCCCAGCTTTGTTTAATTCCCGCTTGATAGCGTCAAGTATATCCTCATGATGAATTACTACATCGCCTCGCTGGAGTGCCTGTAAACAGCAATGCTGTACTATATTCAAGATATCAGAGCCAGTTAATTCATAAGCAGCTGAAAGCTTTGGTAAATCTACAGATTCAGCTAGCTTAATTTGGGATGGAAAAGCCATTTGCCAAAGTTGAGATCGCTCTTTGATATTGGGCATAGGAAATTGAATAATCGATTGAAAACGACGAATAAAAGCTTCGTCAATATTGCTTTTTAAGTTGGAAGACAATATAACTAATCCATCGTAGTTTTCTATCCGTTGCAGTAAGTAACTTACCTCTTGGTTAGCATATTTATCATGTGCATCACGCACATTAGTACGTTTACCAAATAACGCATCAGCTTCATCAAAAAACAAAATCCAATCTTTACTTTCAGCGCGCGCGAACAAGTTAGCTAGGTTCTTTTCTGTTTCACCGATAAATTTTGATACCACCATAGAAATGTCTATCTTATAGACATCTTTACCTGTGTATTTTCCTAAAAGACTGGCTGTGAGGGTTTTACCTGTACCAGGGGGGCCATAGAAAAGCGCTCGGTAGCCGAGTTTGAGCTTCTTTTTCATGTTCCAGTCATAAAGAATGGTTCGGCTATGAGTAATCCAAGCTTCTAGCTCATGAATCTGTTGTAAGGTTTGAGCATTTAGAACTAAATCTTCCCATTCCATTTCAGTAGTGATGCGTTGAGCCGGAAAGTTAATACTGAAATGAGGACGAGAAAAGCGCCCTTGGGTGAATAATTCGACGTAATCTTGAAGCATAACTAGCTTACCACTCATCAGAGGTTCGCCTTCAGCAGGTGAATCGAGATAGATGACGCGATCGCGTGCAAAGGGATGCTCTTCGCTGAAAATTTGCTGTAAATGCAGCCGTTCCGCAAAGCGATCGCCTCCCAGCATGAACAGTACTGTTTCACCTGTAGGTAAAAAACCCCGATGCGCCTTACCCCGCCAGCCACCAATTTGAGGATAATCCCCAGCTTGGGGTAAGTTAGCTGTAATCAGCCGATCAAAAAAATCGGGTTGCAAATGCGGTGCGATCGCCATCAGTAAGGTTAATTGCTCCGCAGTATCTAATTTATGTTTGCGAATAAAGATAGTTAAGGGCGTTTCATTACTTAGCCATTCATCTGGCAAATTAGGCATTGGTGCTTTTACTGGCTCATTACTGCTGAAGTGGTAGTCCATGCGCCACTGGATTACCTTAGCCAGGTGATTAAGGCCATTTTCTAGGGTTTGAACATTAAGCAACTGCGTCATACTGTACAGATTAGAGAACTACCCTATCGCGATCGCGAGGGGTTAGGAGCATAAAAATATTGTTGACTGTTGACCGGGAAGAGATTTCCCCGCCATTACTGTGTAATTTATGAAATAAATTTCTTGATTGATATTTGGAGATGGATGCAGAAGATTGCTGGATTGAGACGAGCACGGTATGAGTAAATCCACTTAGCCTTCTTTCACATTAGACGTATTTTGGCACTTGCGGAGGTAAAGATTCTTAAAAAGACTTGCTCAGATATTGAGTTTTTAATTTATATATCAATTTTATTTCTGAGAATGTCATCCCATAATAAATTAGACATGATTGCAAAATAAAAGGCAAAATCACTCAAACTTTAGCTCGTCGTAGTACAATTTCAGCTTCAGAGTTTACAAAACTAGACATAATTCTCTTTAAATTAGCTGCAAACATTAGTTTTTCCTGATGCTGCCAACCAAGCATATCTATTTTTGCTAATCAATCGAAACGTACATTGAGTTTAGTGCTATTAAACTAAGAGGTTGACTAAATTTATGCCAGAAACAGAAATTCAACAAATTCAAACACCATTGAGTAGCCTTCCAGTTTTATATACAAGAGATGCTGCTCAACCTATACAGTACAATCCTTTTCAAGAAATCACCCAATTATTCCAAACTCTTTTTGAAGAAGATACTTCATCTGTTTACCAAAAAGCCGGGGAAAAAACCTGGAAGATTTTTAAGCAAATAATTACTGTTGTTACCTTTTTATTTCTTTTACTATGTGCCCTAATTGTTTGGGTATGGGGTATTGGGTTTAAAAGTGGTGTTCATTTTCGGACTTGGATAGAAACGAAAAACCCGACAATTGATGAACTCATAGTTGCGATTCTGAAAATTATTTTATGGCCTTTAGAGCGGACATTTGAGTGGGCTAATTCATTCATTAAAGACTTATTTGGCTGGGAAATTAAATTCGACGAGTTGAAAACAGAACCAACTTCTACTCCAGCAGCAGGTGAAGCAACTCCCTCATCTGCATCATCCCAGAGTTCACAACCCAGTTAGAGGTTATTTATTAATGTAGTTTCCCAACTTGGAAAAACTGGCGTTATGTTACGGCTATGAAACATTGGAAGGTTAGAGACAATAGGAATTAGCCGTAACAAGAATTCGCCAAAACAAAACAACAGATTCAATTTCGTAATTATAAATTACCAATCTTTTTACTCATGATGAAACTGGATTGGCATCTTTTTCTGATTTTTTATTAGCAGAATTAGTAATCTCACCAATACCATAGCTCATGAATCCGATAATGAATGCTAAAAAGAAGGGAAAAGCGAGAAACCAAAACAATGATTCCAACATAAAATACCTCACCGAAGTATATATAATTTCAAATTGGATATTATTTAAACTCTAAAATTTGTTGCTTGACTAAATTATCTGCATAGTCCCTCTAAAGATATTTTAATTGTGAATTAATTAAATTTGTTTACACTTCCTCTTTTTGAGGTTCTTCCTGTCTTTGAATTTGGGAGTTTAGCGTATCTTCTTGGCGCTGCGCGATCGCCTGCGACGAAGTAGCCTGAGTGCTAGAGAAAAAATGACTTCCATGACTTCCTTGTTGTTTAAAGAAAGATTCATGGTTTTCTTGAGAAGGTGCTTTATGGGGGCGTTGGAATTGGAAGGCTGCCATAATTAGGATGATTTTATTTAAGGTAAATGAGAATGTTTCAGTAGAGCGAAGTCTAGTTGAGCCTGATGCTACACCTGAATATACTTCTTATTAATCGCTTTTTTCGGTTTCTTCATCAGAATTATTTTCCACAAGCGCGATCGCATCCGTGGGCGATAGTTTCCCTTCAATCACAGCCATAATACCTGGTAAATATTGATCTATGGTGACGACATTGGCATACACTAGGCGTTTAATCAAAGTTGAGGTAATGCGATCACCTTCAACATCAATGCTAGTTTTGTACATAATTTCACCGCTGCTAAAGTTGAGTTCAAAGTTACCAATGACGATACCGTTGTTGGCGTGGGTAATGAATTCTGCGATCGCCAATCTTTGCGACTCTGGGGCGACAGTCGGACAAATAGAATAAAAAGCGAACTGTTGGGGCGATTCATTAGCTCTAGCGTAACAAAGCCATTGTCCGTTTTGCCCTTGGTAACCCATTTGCAGAATTGGTTTACCCTGGATTTTGGTAAATGTCCAATCATCGTTGGTGAAAAACGCGATCATGGCGTTGGTGATTGGATGTTCATCAATTGGATTGCGATCGCCTGGTTGAAATAAGTTCGTGAAATCGCTGAAAATTTCTTGAAAAAAATTGTCCGAGGCTTTAGTAAGTTCGGTTTCTGTAAGATTGGTGAGGAATTGACTTAGAGATTGGGTAAGTTCCTCTTCATTGATAGTTCCAGCCGCCAGTTTGCTGGGATTCAGGGTTGCCCACAGAGTAGTGTAGCCTACTTCACCTTGAAAAGCAGAAAGCGCAAACCAGTTATCTAGGTTCACAAGGGGATGTTCGGGTTGGGTTTCGCTGAGTTCTTTTAGATACTGAAGCGCAGTTTCCGGAGTTGTATTTTCCGGGATATCAGGAAAGCGATCAGGGTGCAGGGTAGCTTTCAAGGTAATCTCAGAGTTGGGCGAGAAAGTGACAGATTGATTGCACAACTCTGCTTTGAGATTCAAGAGACTGTTTTTCTCTATTGTTTGATAAATTTCTAGAGGTAGTTGGCAAGTTAAACAGCACTCAGTCAACTTGCTGTCTTGGTGGGTAAGTGAAAGAATAGCTTGCTTGAAAATAGAAGGTGCGATCGCTACTGATGTTAAAGCCTCTTGTTCAAGGTGAGTTTGATCCTGCATTTGTTGGCTTTTCACAAATTTAGTGAGATTACAGATTTTTTTATAACTATGCTTATTCGGATTCGAGCCATAGGTATTTTTAAGCTCAATTATTTCTTCTTTAAATCCATAATAGACCGTTAATCAAATACCTGGACTTCCGGCTCGTCTCACTGCTCCTACTAATAAAGCTCTGATCTGTTGTAGAGTATTTTTACCCTGATTAATCTGTCCTGCCATTTCGGGTTTTTCTTTAAGCATTTGTGTCACAGCATCTGGATCAATAGCAGAATCAGTCCATTTTCCAATAATTAATTGAAGATGCAAGGAGGTTGTGCCTAAAATTCTATCTGCTTGTTCTATTTCATCTTTTGTTCTTGCATCTCGCCTAAACTTAATGGCCAAAATAAATTGCCTTAGTGTATATAGAAGTTCCTGTTTAGTACTGCCATGAATACGAGAGTTCTGATCCCCATTAGGAGATGGAGAATCTTTATCTTTGTCTACGGTCAGCTCAAACACAGGATTGGATAGTAAATTCTTTAAAGAGCTAACAGATACAATTAAAACTCGTCCTTCAGATAAATTACTAATTTCTTCTATCTCTGATAACCAGTCAGATACTGATTGCTTAATACTATTATTGAAGACATGATCTTTTCTCTTAAATCCTGATGATTTACTAGCGCTACCCTTATGTTTACCGCTGCTAGCAATATATTGATATTCCCAATTATTTCCTCCATCTACTACTGTTATTGATTTAAAGATAGGATGTTTTGATTTGATAGTTGTTGCGACTTTTTCTGCATCTTGTCGTTCTATTTTCCCATCTTTTAAATATTTTTGCTCTTCTTGATCAATTTCATCTAAACCTGCTTCAACCTTCTTGTCGTGCTCTGGATCGGTTACTCCTGCTTCACCTTCTTTATCTTTGCCAATTCCAAATAGACTCTTGACTTTATCTACAATAAAATTCGCTAGCTTGGTAATCGCGTTCCAAACTTTATCTTGGATGCTCTTAATTGTCTTTTGGATGGGTTCAGCAACGTTACCTAAACCAATGAAGCGCGCCAAGAAACCGAGCATTACTGGAATTGCCCTTGCCATTGATTGTTCTACAAAGTTGGCAGCAGTACCGATCGCACCTGCGGCGATGCTACCAATTGATTTAGTCACGGCTGTTACCAGCATGGCAATTTGCTGCGCCCGTTCCATGAAGAAGGCGACGGTGTTGTAGACAGAAATAATTGCCTGAATTACGGCTCCCGCTGGGTTGAACATACTGATCAACTTGGTAATGGCGGCTGTGACAATTCTGCTCTTCACCCAATCTTGAATTGCCCCAATTACCATATCTTTGAGAGAACCGATGAATTCCACTAGTTTCTCCCAAGCTGCTGCTAGCCCTTTAGTAGCAATGGTTACTAAGAAATCAAAGACTTTCTCAATTCTGGCTACTGCTTTTTCACCAATCAAACCTACCAGTACGCCACGCAAACGGGTATAAGTTGCACCCAATACTTGTAGTACTAGAGAGACAATGCTTTCCATGTCAAATTTTTGGGGTAAAGCAATTCCCGCACTGGCTAACGCTCCAAATAGCCAGCCCATTAACCCCGCTTTTAAGTGTGTTGTAATATTGCTAGAAAACTGCTGGAATCCTTGCTTGACTGATTTAATCAGGTTACCTGCAAAAGCAATGGGATTCTGAATAATTTGAGAAAAGACATTACCCGCTTGCTTGACTGCGCCCACGATCGCACCAGCAAAGGGCCCGGCAAGTCTGAGTACGCCTTCAAACACGAATTCTAGTACTTTCTTGCCAACTGCGATCGCAAATTCTCCAATGCGTTTAATTGGCGGCCCGAAGATGTTCTGAATCTTCTCAAAAGCTTTCAACGGGCTAGTAATATCGTTAATTGACAGCGCATTCCAGATTTGGCTAAATAGTGCTTTAATTCCTTCCCAAGTAAGGTTGAGGCGTTTAATTTCTTGTTCTAGCCAAGTAGTGGCGCGATCAATAGCACCGGATTCCTGTAAGTTCTTAAAGGTTTCTTTGCCACCGGGAACTAGTTCTAGAAAACCACCAATAAAGTTGGTTGCATTGCGTTCTACCGCATCGCCTGTAACTGGGTCTTTACCCAGAATCACTGTCAACAGTTTATAACCTGGAACTTTTTCTTTGACGAATTGACCAACAGGTTTAATAATTGCTTCTTTAATGAATTCTATGACTTTGCTAACCACAGACGCGGCAAAGTTCATAATCCGCTGCACAGTTGGGCCAAAGATACCGCGAATTTTGGCAAAAGCTCCCTCAAATCCATCCCAAACACTGACTTCATCCCAAGCGCGGCTAAACAGAGCTTTGATGCCATCCCAGGTAATGTTAAGTTGTTGTACTTGGGCATTTAACCAAGCAAAAGCGCGATCGAGAACACCTGTTTCTTGTAGGGTTTTAAATATCAAATCTCCGCCGGGAACTAGTCCCATCAAACCACGCACGAGATTGACAGCACTGCGTTCAACTGGTCTGTTACTAATGGGGTTACGTCCCAATAGCACCGTTAATAGTGTAAAGCCGGGAATATTGGCGGCTTTATCTGCCACCCAATTGAGAATCGTATCCAGTCCCAACTTCTGCACTTGGGGAGGCACAGTACTAATGGCTAATGGTTTACGCTGGGCGTAACTTGGCTCAGTAGTTAAAGACACTCCCGATTTAGCATTGAATGTATTTTCCTGCGCTACAGTTTGGTGTGGCTGTACTGTGGTGGGAGATGCAGTAGGCGGTGGTTGTTGCTGAACTGTATGAGTTAATTCATGAGCTAATAGCCATTTACCCTGACTACTTTGGGGGTCATAGCGTCCGGCATTAAAGAAGATATCTTTTTTAATGGTGAAAGCCTCAGCATTCAATTCTCTGGCAGCTTTGTTAGCACTGGCATCTTTGTGAATGCGTACATCCCCTAAGTTGTAGCCAAAACGTGACTCGAAGAATCCTCTAGTAGAGTCGTCTAGAGGTTGCCCATTGCCACGCATGGCTTGAATATCTCCCTCCAAGTTAGGGCTAACTTCTGGGGTTGCACCTGCGCTTTCTTGGGCTTGTACCTGTTCATCCTGTTGTTCCTCAGTTGTTTGCCGTTGCAACATCTGAGCGTTTTTTTCTTGATTCTCCTCCTGTGGTTGTCGCTGTACCAATGGCGTAATAGCCATCAGCGGCTTCATTTGAGCAGTTTCTTCTTTCCTTTCCTCAAGTGAGCTTTGCACAGGTGAATCGGGCATTCGCATCACGGTATCTGCGACGCGATTCGCTTCTTGTTCGTAAACATCATTTGCTTTACCAACCGTCAGCCTTGCTTGAATAATCTGCGTGACGGCTCGATTACCTAGTTGCCGTTGCAATTGCAAAAGCGGATGTTCCCTATGGGCTTGCACCTGGTTGTTTTCACTTTCAAATGCAGGTATGCGCTGCACCGTTGATTCTGGCTCCTCCAATTCTTCTTTTTGGAGTTCTTGAGATTCACTGCTGGCATTGAGTTGCACCGCTGGCGGCGAGGATGCCTTTGGTTGAAAAAAATGTGTAGATTGTGCCCTTTCTGCACCAAAGAATGTCCGCTCCGATGTTGCCCCAAAAAAAGGCTTCTCTGATTCGGCTATTTGTTGATGGTGAGTGCTTTTTTGGGTTTCGCTGGTTTTCATGGCTTATCCCTTTGTGCAGAAGAGTAGGAGGAGGGCAGGCAATAGTTTTCGGTTAAGGGGAAAAAGGGGAATGGGAAAAGGAAAAGAAACAACCTTTCACCCTTAAGCTTTTTCCCAAAAGCTATTTTGAGTTCAAAACGCTTAACCGAGTCGTATTAGGAGGGCAGGGAGCAGGGGGAGAATTATCTGTAGGCAGGATTTAGAGAAATGGTATGGAATACAGAGTTTTACTGGATTGTTAAATTGCTTTTGCTGTGTGGTCTTGTTTACTCTCAAACGCTTTAGCTCCCATGACATCCGCTTCCTTTTCCAACCCCGCATCATCATTAATCGGCACACCTTTAGCCTGCAATGTAGGTTTAACCCTTCCCTGCATCTGCTGCACTACATGCCACGCTTCATGGGGTAAATACTGTTCCTGCCCTGGTGCGATATGGATTTCTGTTCCTTGGGTATACGCCAATGCCTGTAATTGTGGAGGTTTGGGTGAATTGTAGTGGACTCTCACATCATCCATTGAAAAGCCAGACTGCTTTTCAATGCTAGCTTTCAGGTTCGCTGGCAAACTAGCGCTGTTTGGCTGCGGTTGCTGGGATGTGATGACTTCACCAACTTGGTTACCACCAGCTTTTGTTTGTATAGGCTTCTCCTTTTGCGGTGCTTGTTGTGGCATGGGTTGTTTGTCTGGAAGTTCGCTGCCCATATCAGCCTGAATATCTGCTTTTGTTTGTATAAGCTTCTCTTTTTGCGGTGCTTGTTGTGGCATGGGTTGTTTGTCTGGAAGTTCGCTGCCCATATCAGCTTGGCGTTGCACAAGGGCTGCATTATTGGAATTTACTTCGCTATCAAAAGCTGGCATACGCTGTACTACTGGCGTTGCCTGTTTCTCTGCGGTGAAAAAGGGTGTAGATTGAGACTTTTCTGTGGCAAAGAATACCCGATCCGTCGCTGCAGGGAAAAAAGGTTTTTGCGATCGCACCTCTACTTGATGATTTGTGCTTTTTTTAGTTTTGCGGGGTGTCATAGGGTTATCCTTGTGCAGAAAAGTAGGCGTTTTGGGCTGTTTTCTTGGCTAATGCCATTCCACAATTAAAATATCTTCCATCCAGGGTAACTTCACCATGCTGATTCCCCAAGGGAGACGACTCAGTAAGATATCAATTGATTGTTGCTCTACCTGAAGCTTCCAGTTACTATCTCTACTGCGGGTAAGCTTGCCTTCGCGTTGTAAGAAGCCTTGCCGCAAACCATCCGGGCTGGCACTTTTCAGCGCTTGCCAATAATTGATTGCGATTTGCAAGAGGTTTTCTGCTTCCATTAGGGCAGCCTCGGGTAATTCGATGTTACGGTTTACAGGTTCGTTGAGCAACCAACCACAAAGTAATTTAGGCAGTACTAATTCGTATTCTGGTGCATCGGTTTGCCGAGTTGCCAAGTAATGCAGTAGGTAAATCGCTGTTTGCTGCGCTGACTCATCCGCAAAGGCATCACCATCTAATAGCCCAACTGCATTGAAATAGTTACGTAAAAATGGATGTAACAGCACCAGTCCAGCTTGGTTGACAAACAATCCGGCTGTCTCCTCTGCTGGAGATAGGGTGTTTATCGGTGAGGTTTGAGCTGCTTGAAGGTTTTGCGATCGCGTATTCAAATCAACCGATGTAGAAGTTAGCACTTGGTTGAGTGCTGTCTGCCACAAAGATTTTTCGGTAATTGGCAATGCTTCAATAATATCACGTAGGTATTGGCTCAGGATCTGACTAGGAATTTCCCGCAATTCTGGGGAAGTTTGTAAAAGTTGGGCTAACCAATTGCGGCTCCAGGTATCAACTGGCAAAGGTCTTACTGGTGTATTATCTAACTCAATTTCTCCTAACAGCAATAGCCAAGCTTGCCGTTCTAATTGTTGGCAGGTGTCATCGCTGAGGCTTAAAGACTGCATCAAATCTTTTGCTTGCTCCAGCAAAGTGCGCCAAGTTGTCCAAGCTGGCTGTAACTTTAATATCAACTGATGCCGAAAGCCTTCTGGCAATTGAGCAATTAATCGCTGTCGCGCATCTGGGTTGTTTATCAGTAATTCCCGCAAATTTATATGTAAAAAATTTTCATTTTGAATTATGGCTTCCCAGCGTGTCAGCAAATCAACAGAAGAATGCCCTGGGGGTAGATGACCAAACTTTAAAAAGTACAGCAAAACTTCCCCATCGGTAATTGGGCGATCGCCAGTCTGCTCTGCTGATGGGTTTAAATTTTCAGATGTTAAATTTAATACTTGTGCAAGTGCATTGAGCCACAGGGGTCTGTCGCTAATGGGCAATGCTGCAATACTGCTGCGTAGTTTTTGTTGAGCGATCGCATCAACTTGCCCAGTTTGAACCAGTTGAGTTAGCCAGTTAAGACTCCAAGTATCAGCTGGCAAAGGTCTTGCCGATGGCTGCTGTGGGCTAATTTCGCTCAAAATTAATAGCCAAGCTTGCCGATCCAGATGGCGAACGGTGCTGCTGTTCAGTTCTAGGGATTGTATCAGCTGCCGCGCTTGGGTTAGCAGAGTAGCCCAACTTGTCCAAGCTGGCTGGAGTTGTAATATCATCTGCTGCCGAAAGGATTCTGGCAACTGCTCAACTAAACGCTGGCGTACTGCTTGGTTGGTTGCTAGCAATTCCTGCAAAGGTAAGCGCCAAGCAGTTTCAGTTTGCATAACAGCCAACCACCGGGAAAACCAAGCTTCCCAGTCTCCAGATGACACCCACCAGGGTAAACGCCCAAACTGCAAAAAATACAGCAACACTTCCCAATCAGCACCAATGCGATCGCGGGTGATGATTTCGGTATCTGTATTGTTTAGTAGTGGATTTGCTATGCGATCGCGCAGAGTTTGTTCTAGCACAGCTAATAGTTTGTTGCTAAATTCATCCGCCAAAAATTGCCGATTTACCGATCCAACTTCCACCACTACCTGATCCAAGCGGATAATGCGATCGCCCCCCACCAGTTGATCAAAAAGGCGCTCTATTTTCGGCGCAATTTGCTGCTGAAGCAAGCGGCTAACATCTTCCTGTAAACTCGACACATCTGCTAGGTTCCCAGTATCGATTTCTAGTACAGTTTTGGCGATGATGTGGCGTTGTGTGGGCATAAGAGGATGAAGGAGATAAGGAAGAAAATAAATCTTGTACAGACGCGATTCATCGCGTCTCTATGTCTCTACGCTCCTTGTGATTTTTGCTCCCCAACTTTGCCTAGGCTAATTTCCTTACCTGTGGGGAAAATTAGGCGCAGACGGTTGAGTAGTGTAGTTGTTTCTGGCGGTTTCGGGTTTTCTGCAGTGAAAGAATTACTATCTTGAATGCGAATAATTACGGTAGCAGCGATACCTTCTACCTGACGACCGTTAACTTCGCGGAAAACTTGTGCCTTTATTTTATGAACACCAACTACTAAGTACCAGCCATCGGGCATCTTATAGATTTTATTATTTCCTGTTGGTTGGACATTCTCTTCGTTGGCGGGGTTGGTATAAGTGAAAACAATATTTTCCACCGTTGCTGGCACAGTCACGGCTTCGATGTTGTACTCATTATTGGCGTTGAAGTCTGACAAGCGAAAAGCTTGCTCATTTCCTAGTGAGATTCTATTGCCAACTGTATTATTACTGAGGTTAAGTAGATTAAATGCAACTACGCCACCGCAAGGAATGGCAACGCGTTTGTTGACAGGTTCGCTGCTACAACCACCTAAATCGGCTGGTGTATCAATCCGCAAGGTGATGCTGATTTCCTCGCCAAAAACCCAACTGTCGAAATCATAAGTATAGTTAATCAGGAATTCACTATTGGCAGGCAGGCTTTCGTCCTTGGTACCGCCAGGATGTCGCCAAACATAGCTTAAAGACGAGTCTGCTGTTGGTTGAATGTCAAAAACGCGCACGGAAAATCCTTGGGCGTTGATACTGGCAATTTCTGCTTGAAAGTTAGCTACAGGAACACGATGCACGGTGAGGACATTAGCAGTTTTGTTAGTAATACCGTTGTCGTTGGTAATGGTGTACTCAACAGTTATTTGTAGCTGCTCTGCGTTACCGAGATTGACTGCATTTACAATTAACTCTGGGGGATTAGATTGATTATTCAGTGCCTCAGCAGAGATATCTTGTTCGCCAACCAGTACTCGGAAGCTACCACCTGCTTGCTGTGGGGTTAAAGATAATGGCCCATCATTGGCGCAGAAGTTGGTTTTATTAAGCACATTGCCTATTTGGAAGTTGGCATTTGGTAGGGCGAGAATGGTTACTGGCTGCTGCGTTTGGTTAGTTAAGCCATTTGTGTCGGTAATAATGTATGCAATGGTAATTTCTAGCTGTTCCGCATTGCCTAAGTTGACTGCACTAGGAATCAACTGCGGTGGTTGCGATTGAGTATTGAGTACATCAGTAGAAATATCCTGTTCCCCAGCTAGCACTCGGAAGCTACCACCTCCTTGGTCGGGTATGAGGGATATTGGCGGATGATTAGCAGCAAAAGCAGTCTGATCTGGCTGTTCCCCAATTTGGAAGCCTGCATCTGGTGGGACGGAAATAGTTATCGGTTCCTGCACCTGGTTAGTAAAGCCATTGCCATCAGTAAAGGTATATTCAATAATCACCTGCAGCTGTTTGGTATTGCCCAAATTTACTGCACTGGGAATAAATTCTGGTGGTTCAACTTCTTTATTTAGGGTAGTTGCAGAGATATCTTGTTCACCAGCTAGTATGCGGAAGTCACCACCCGCTTGATTAGCTATTAGGGGTACTGGTGAATGATTAGTAGCAAAGACGGTTTGATTTGACTGTTCACCAATTTGGAAACCTGCATCTGGTGGGGCAAAAATAGTTACCTGCTGCTGTGCTTGGTTAGTTAAGCCTTGCTCATCGTTAATACTGTATTCCAGGATGACTTGTAGCTGTTTGGCATTGCCCAAGTTGACTGCACTGGGAATAAACTGTGATGGATTCGATGTAGTATCGAGTACAGCAGTAGAAATATCTTGCCCACCAACCAGTGCGCGGAAGGTACCACCAGCTAGGTTGGGTCTGAGGGTTACTGGTAGGTCTTTGGTAGTAAAGTCGGTTTTAGTAGGCACACTGCCAATTTGGAAACTGGCATCTGGGAGAGCAAAAATTGTTATTGGTTTCTGCTCCTGGTTGCTAAAGCCATTTTCATCAGTAATAGAGTATCTAATAGTTAGCTGTAGCTGTTCAGCAGTACCTAAATTAACTGCACGGGGAATAAACTGCGATCGCTCAGATTCATTTTCCAGTACATTGGTAGAAATATCCTGTTCGCCAGCTAGTACTTGGAAGTTTCCACCTGTCTGGTTGGGTATGAGAGATACTGGCGGATCTTTGGGACTAAAAGCGGTTTGATTGTCGCCGATTTGGAAGTCTGCATCTGGTGGGGCGAAAATAGTCACCTGTTGGCTTGTTTTGTTAGTGCAACCATTATTGTTGGTAATGGTGTATTCAATTGTCACTTGCAACTGTTCGTCATCGTCTAAATCCACCTGACTGGGAAGAAACTCTGGTGGTTGAGATGCGATATTTAACACGTCAGCAGAGATATTCTGATCGCCAACCAGCACCCGGAAGCTACCACCCGCCTGATTGGGTACGAGAAGTACTGGCGGATCGTTGGTAGCGAAGCGGGTTTGATTAGATTGTTCGCCAATTCGGAAACGCGCATCTGGTAAAGCGAAGATGGTGATTTGCTGATTGGCTTTGTTGGTACAGCTTTGAGCGCTGGTAACGGTGTATTCAATCGTGATTTGTAGCTGTTCGGCATTACCTAATTGCACTTTGCTGACAAGTAATCTTGGCGGTTGCAATTTAGTATCAAGTACATTAGCAGAGATATCCTGTTCCCCAATTAGCACTCGGAAGCTACCACCTGCTTGCTTAGGTGTTAAGGATAATGGCTCATTATTAGCGCAGAATGTGGTTTGATTTGCATTTCTACCTACCTGGAAGCTTGCATCTGGTAAGGGGTAGACAGTTACGGTGAGAGTATCAAAACTATCGTCTACAGCGTAGGTAAAGGTAATCGCAACTTCTGCATCTATATCTTGGGTGATATTACTGGGTTTAAAGTAATGTTTTCGTCCTTTGAAGAAAATTCCTTCTCCCTTGAGTGTGCCACCTTCTGGTTCTAAGATAAATTCGTATTCTGTAGTATCGCCTTCACAGAATTCTGTTTGTGTGAGTAAAACAATGGGGCGTGGTCTAGCTAATATATAACTGACTCGAGCAGTATCAGTACTACAACGGTAAGGTAGACAAAAATCTGCGACGACAACATCTTTGCGTTCTTGGAATTCTTTAAACAGCAACTCCCAACTTGGAATGATTTCTTCTGGTGCAGCTGGCGGTAAAACTGCATTTTTTTCTATAGCCTCAGTGCGTGAGGTTTGTAATTGATAGATAGCAGGGTTTTGGTTCGCAGCCAAAACTTGTTTAACTTCTTCTCCATCCACATATACCAGGACGAATGTACCGCCTTTAGGTACTCCACCCAAATGTTCCATACCTGGATGCTGTTGGGCGAATTTATGGAACAAATGCAACTCCATAAGTTGCTTGAGTCGTTCCCGATAGCTTTGTATTAAATCTTGGAGTTCAAAATAACCTAAACTATCAGCAGCCGCACGATCGCCCATCTGAAAATTCAGTTCTTGCTGGCTGGCATAGTTTTCTGGGATATCTCGCAGTAAGCTATAGAGACTTTCAAAATCTTGAAATTCTGGTTGATTAATGATTGGTAATTCTTTTTCCAGCGTAATAGTAAAGTAATTCAACGAAACTATGGCAATTCTGGCTTTACCCCTTGGCTCATTCTTGGAATCGATGGGTAAATTGAGTTCGTCGGTGACAGATAGCCGTAGCTGGTAACTCAGCGAATTACTTGGTGGCTGAGGCTCAACACTGTAAGTTATTGTTCCAAATCTCAGGTAAAAGAACAAATCTTCAACTATTCGTTCCTGTTCTTGGGTAATTTGCTCGGCTGTCAGTCCTGAGAAGTCTAAGGAAATACTGTCATCATCTGCATTTTGGAAATCGTAGCGGGCAATACGCGTACCTGTATTATTCTTGAGGAACAGCTGGTATCGAGTCGGTGGGTTGTTAGCATTTGCTTCTGGCACAAATTCATAGTTTGACTTTGACTGCGCCAACTCTACAATCGGATTTACTAACTGAGTATCTGCGATCGCAGATAGACGCGGCTGGTCAAAGAAAACTCGCTTGAGTGTGTTTAAAAAGACATTTTGCGACCAGTCTTTATTTGTCTGCCACAGCTTGCTAAACCTATCTTTGATGCGCTCAAAGTTGGTTTCTAAGTCATCAATTTGACCTGAAACGTTGAGATCTTGAAAACTTGTCAAAGAACTGCATTTCAGGGTAATGACATCAAAGGGTAAGTTATATTGCTGTTGATATTGTTGAATTATATTCAGTGCTTTAGAAGTAGATTTACCGATATGCCCCTCAATTCGGTAAAAATTATACCCATCTAGGCGATACAACAGCTCGTCACGTGGTGAAGCATTATTTAGTGAAAAATAAGCTGGTAGCTGTTCACTACGTCCTTTACGGTAGGCATCGTAGCTCCAGAAACGATACAAGCTCGGGTAGTTAAAGTAATAAGGAATAGCCTGTTGGCTGAGTGTTACCGAACGGTCTTTACTAGGCGTGATTTTAATCGGCGTATTGTAATAAGGTAGCAGGTAATAACTTTCTGGTTTGCACAGTTTCAGAAGCCGTTCATAAAGGTAACGCACCTGCTTGACACGGCTTTGCTCGGCGTTGTTGATGGGAGGCTGGGTGAAATGGCTACGATAAGGGGAAAGTGGTGCAATTACTGGATCGGCTTGATCGGGTGGGGGAATTATCCCTAAGAGTAAAAACTTGGGAAACCTTTGAGTATCAGGCGTACAGTCATCCATTAAATCAAAGGTAGCCTCAGCTAATTCATCATAAGCAGCTACTAGTTGGCTGAGGTAATCATAAAAATATTGCAGTGTAAAAGGAGCTTCCGGAACCTCAACTGTGGTAGCTGAAACTGTGGGATTTTGGATGCTATCTAGTAGCTTTTGCAAGCTTTGTCTAATCTGAGCAAAGTCGTTATAAGAAGCAGGTTGAAAGGAAGAGAAAAACGGCGAGAACAACTGAAACAGTTTCGGGAATGCTTTTTCAATTGCTGCGATCGCATTCTTGCAAACTAGGTAGTAGTTCTGCCAAAACCCAGCGTAGCTGTTAATTTTACTTAAGTCTACCTTTTGTTCTGCTGCCACATAACCAAAGCGCTGAACTTTAGGTGCATAATCTTTAAATGCCTGAATTTCAGAGTCAAATTCTTGGAGAAAGTGACTGGTAGTTTCAAAAACTTTAGAAGTGCCGTTTTTAGCGATATTTGCCCAAGGTTCTGGCAATTTATCGAACTGATATCCTTTTTGCAATAGGCTATCAGCACTAGTAATATCTGGCTTATTTTTTTGTGGAGAACGAGGGAGCAGAAAAAAGCGGAGATTAAAATTACGCTGATTGCTTACTCTATCAAAGTCCAGTAAGCAGAAGTCAGTTTCTACATCTTGAATTTCATAAACTACAACTAGTACATTTTCACTCAAAAAAGTCTCGAATGCTGCTTTATCGCGCGGAGTCCCATTTTTAGCTTGATTGAGTGCTAAAAGATTATCAGCACTTTGCTCAAACAGTTCTATGACTGGAACAAATTTAAGTTGTGTAGTAGTTACTTCATCTTTAAGTTGTGTAGTAGTTACTTCATTATCTTGGGGAGTTGGTGCAAATAAAGACTCAGAAACTAGTTGCTCAATTTTATAATGAGTCAGTATTGTTGCTGGCACAGAAATCAGATATCCTTCCGAAGTAATGCCACATCCTGCGGATATTTGAATTTGAGCCTTTTTTGTATCAAATGTACTGCTCAAATCCATGCCCCAAACAATCCCTGTACCAATCAAATAGGCACGGGTGAGCCGATTCTGCCCATCAAGATAATTAACAACTAGATTCAAATCATCTTTAGTTAACACCTGGTTAGGCATAAAGATGGGGTAGCTAATGTTTTTAATAATTGTGTTCATAAGTAAGTCGTTGTTATTTGTTATTTGTTATTTGTCATTTGTTAATAAGCTCTTGCAATTACGAATTACGAATTACGAATTATCAATTGCTATCCCCAATGCAGTCTGATTTAGTACAATCGGATTCTCTTGATTACCGCTTTCTTGGGAATCCAGCAAAATTCCCTTGGGATAAACACTCCGTAGTTTGGGTAAAATTTCCACCAGTTGATTAAGTGCGCCAGTTAAATCGCAAGCGGCATCATCGCAAGCATCTAAAGCTAATTGTTCTAACCATTGATGATAAAAATCTTCAAAATGTCGCATTTGCTGCACATCTAACCAGGCAATTTTGAGGGCGACGTGTGCCGGTGCTTCTAGCCGCAGGGTTTGTTCAATAAATCGGCGGAAGTTAATATTACGAAAGCGTTGTGGCCAGTAAGGTAAAACTATAGTCACCCAAAACGAGTAGGGATCTTGCCAAGTTAAACGAGGTTGTTCTCCCTCCTGTGTTTTAGCATCATCTGGAGTCACCAAAATTTGCAAAAATTCGTCTAAAACTGGAGCATTTGCTTTGGTTCGGGGACGCAACAAAATATGCTCTAATACATGAAATCCTTCATCATTGTTGCGTGCTTGCAAGGATGCGATCGCTCTCGTTCGCTCATCTTTATTGCTGTAATATTGACTAGCAAGGATTTGGTCTTTGCCTTCGTTGGTTAATTCCCAGCCATAAACACCATTTTCACTGTCAATTAAGCGATAATTCTCCTCATCTTGCGCCAGTTCTACTAAGGTGTTGCCTTGTTCCCAAGCATCTGCCTTTGTCTTATAACGTTGAGCAGTCTGTAAAATAATTTGCTGATTATCACCGTAAATTTCCCCAATAAAGCCAGCTTGTTGTTCCTCTGTGTTGCACTTTAAACGGACAGTGCGGATTAAGAAAAATAAACGATTAATCGCTGCATCCTGCTCTTTTTCTGAGGTATAGGTACGTGGGTGAATTGCAACTTCAGTTTTGCGATTGCCTGGTTGATTCAGGATGCGAAAGCCGAAACCTTCTTTGCTGGTGGTGAGGGATATTGCACCTGGCTCAAACAGGTTACCTAGTACATCATAATAAAAGCGATCGCGGGCTGTTTTTTCATCTGCAAACACGGGAATACTTTGCAGTAATATTTCACCCCCATGTAGCAATTGCCACCGATACTCAGAAGTTGAGTCCGGTAGTAGTTCAATTCGCAATATCGAGTCTACCGAGTTAAGTTGTTGAAAGATTTCCCCTGGAGTCTGTTGGGTATCGGCTACAGCTATCAGGTTGCCATCTTTATCTTTAATCCCTAATCTGTAGCTTTGACTAGCTGGGCTGACATAACGCCGGAAGTAGCGCAGACTTTCGGCAAAGGCTTCTGTAGCTTGCCAAGCCGCATTTGCTGTGGAATAGGTGTTTAAACTTTGCAGTAAAATTTGATTTTCAGTAGGATTTTTTAATACAAAACGATAGTTCTTATCGATGGGTTCTACCGCTAATTTAAATTGATTTTGATTAGCTTGAATGCTACTGAACCAGCTTTGTAAATCTAAATCTCGTTCTTCTGGTGTCAACCACCGTTGATTGCGTTCAGATAATACTTTCCCAGCGTTATCTACCAAAGCATAGCCGTAGTAGGTGAATTTTTTGGGATTATCATCACCCAAGCGACTTTGACAGTAATTTCGCTGTTGTCTAATTTGCTGTAAGCTAGCGATCGCGTTTTCTTGGGCTATGGAACGAGAAACATAGCGTTCAACCCCTGTGAATGTAATAATTTCCCCGGGTGTAGATGCGATGGGTGGAATACTTAAGCGAAAGTAATATAATTCGCCGTCGAATTCGATGCTGATGAAATCTGCAAACGAGTTGGCGCTTTGGGTATTTGCAGGAGTTTCCAGTGGTAATCCAGCTAGCCGTACAGCTAATTCTCCTAGGAGAATGTTCAAATTAGTTTGACTTTCAGCTGCTGAGGGAAAATAGCGATCATATCTGACTAAAACATTTTTACCTGTTGCATCTACTACTTGCCAGCCGTAGTGATAGAAATAACTATAAGCAAGGCGTTGATAAAATTGATTATGTAAAGCAAATGATAAAAACTCTTCCTTAGCCGCTTCAGCTGCTGCTGGACTAGGATAGCTTTGCCGAGTTTTTAATGTCTGATTCTCTAAACCATAATTTACAGCCAAGATATAACTTTCAGGCGCTTGCTTGACGCGATAATGGCTGAAGTCACGCCGACGCACATCTGCAATCCCTAAAAGCCGAGAAACCCGCTTTTTGAAACCCGATACATTGTTGGTGTCCCAAACTTCCTGACAGTTGCAATAATTGAAAGCACGGAAGCGATCGCGGCTTAAGGTCGGATAGTCTTGTAAAAAGCGCGCCTTATCCTGCATAATCTCGGTTTGATGCTTCACTTTATCCGCGTGAGTCTCGAATATGCGGTAGTTTAGCAACACATAATCTGTAAAGGATTCAGCAAAACGGCCTAGTAAATGGTCAAGAAAACGGTTACGGCGATCGCGATAGGTTTCTCTTGTAGAATTATCTACATCCTCACCAATTTCGCCTAGATAATCTTTTGTGCTGAGAATCTCTTCCCACCCTGGAAAATTCTGTAACCTCTGAGCGAAATAAGTATACTGGCGATCAGCCTTACGGGTAGCATAGTCTTTTTGTTCTTCCTCTGCATCTATTTCCCAAGAAAAGAGGTCGCGTATATGAGAAAGTTGCACTAAATAATTTGCCAATATCTGATCAAAAAATACCAGATATCCTTTTAATTGCCGAGCTTGGGCTTTCCGCAATGTGGTAGCTGTGTCAGGTAAGCCATCCTCACTAATACCGTAGGTTAAAGGAAAATCATGCTGGATGGAATAATGATCAGCTAAGTCGTAATAACTACCTTGCGGTACAATCAAATCTAGTTCACTTTTGTCACGTATAGCTTTGATGCGCGCCGCTTGTTGTTCATAGTAGCGGCGTTGCACCTCTGCCATATTCACTTCAATGGGAAGATTACCTTTAAATAATCTAACTTTGGAATATTTCACCCCCAGCACCGGACGATGTTTCTCGGTGAGTTGCAAATACCAAGGGTGCTGTGATTGCGGTAAACCGTTAATGTAGCTGATGATACTCAGTTTACCAATTGCCGCTACACCAGGAACTTTAAGAATTTCTTGATATAAATCTGAAGTATGAAGAATTTTCGGCGGAGTCAAGGCTGCTAATTCGTCGGTATCGATAAAACCATGACTACCGTAAGGTTCAGTGTAAGTTGAATCGTGGAGGACTGAAGGTCTACCAGCAAAGATTTCGGTGGGACTTTTGCCTTTATCTAGCAATTCTTGTAGAGTATAAAATCGCAAATGAGGTGAGAGAAATGACTGTACTTGTACGTAAATATCTACTAGTACATCCTCGGCATCTGCATTCGCCGCCAATTCAATATCGGTACAGAGGGCAATTTCTTCCTCACCCAAAATCACCACATCATAAATATCTTCGCAGAGGTTGCGATATTTACACAAAACGCTGTTGACATTATCTAGTACATCCGCCCAGGAACGATAAAGTTGTCCGCAGGCGTTCTTACTATACTCAGGTTCCAGGTCAATATTAACAGTGTAAAGCCCACGGGGATGCAGACGAAAAGCTTTGTCTTTTGTCTGTGCGCCTGGAGGAGTGTATTGCAGAGTACTGTTAGTAAAGTCTACATAGATATCTGGTTCATAGCTTGTGACTTTCTCTAGCATGGCATTACGCACGCCAGGAATATCAATTAGACGCTTACATAAATCTAGTTCTGTGACTGGATTACAGGTGAGTATTTCATCAACCGTAAAAAAGTTGTTCTCTTTACTCTGAGGATTTGCCTTTGCCAACAAATCTTGGATATCCAAGTTATTGCGATAGCCTAAATCTGTAACGGCATAGCATAGTACCTCTAGGATAGTTACACCTGGATCGTGCAGATTATACTCTGTCCAAAGTTTACCGGACAAATTTTGTAAGTGTTGAATCCCGATATCCCGTAAGGTTTGAAAATTCAAATATGCGGGAAATTGGGGCTGACTTTTCGATATGCTTGGGTATTCCAGCATGGAATTCAGGTGTGTTTAGAATATAAAAGAACAAAGTCAATTCAAAATTTATTCATGTAGATAGGAAACAGAAAAGCAATGATTTAATTAATTCTGTTTAAGTGTTTGAGGAAGATAACAACCATCAGTAGCACTTCTGATTATTTTGATAGTAGCATGATAACTTTTGCTCAATTCGTCCCTGTAACAATATGATGGGTAGACCCAATAAATAACCAAACAAAGGTAATTGCTAATCCCAAGGTGAGCAATGTAATATACCTGAGAAATTGGTGTAAACGAATTTTCATTTGCTCTTGATATTCGGCAAATGCTTTACTCAGTTCTGTTAAATCATGTTGCAACTGATTGACTTTTTTTTCTAATTCTTTGACCAGTGATTTCCATTGATTACCTTTGCCTGGTGCTTCATCTTCATGGGCGCAAATTTCTGTTTCTGCTTGCATTTCCCAAAGTGCGCCTTGATAATAGACGACATCGCCTTTGCGATAGGTTTTTCCCTCCTGCCACAATCCATGAAATTGATCGTCATGTTTGTTTAGCATGGAGTTGATCAAATCTTTAAAATGGTCTTCTGAAAGGCGACTTTTATTTTTGAATAAACTCTTAAGTTCGTTGCGGCTTCTTAAGACATTGGCATCGTTCGATACGGTAAACATAAGTGAGAATCCTGCAATTTATTGTGGGTGTTGGTAGGAATTAACGAACCGCAAAGGAGCGAAGGTCACGAAGTGAGAAGGAAAAGAAGGAAAATTAAGAATGAGTATAAGCATCAACAATAAGACTATGAAATACTAGTGATATACCGTATTAATTATTTGGAGTACAATCACGGTCAACTCTTTCTTATTTTCTCTTCCTTCGCGCTCTTCGTGCCTTTGCGGTTCATTTTTTCATCCTCAAAATTAACGGAACATAGCACTGTGCTATTTAAGATTTATACAAAATCACGCGTAAATGAATATTTTCATAAAAAATTAACATCTATAAACCCTAATTTGTGACAAAAAGTAACTTTATAAATCTTTATTTCCTATTACCTTACATTCACAACAATTCCAAATCTTCTAAAGATTCATAACCTAAAATACCAGACTCAATTTTTTGATTAGGCACAACTGTTTTTTCTTGAAATTCTTGAATAATGTGACCTTGATCGCTAGTTTTTAACGAAACTGAAGTTAAAACCGATCGCGCAGTTGAGGCGATCGCTTCTCGGATATCTCGCTGGGTGTCTTGGTGCATTTTAAAATCCACAACATAGTCAATGTATTCCTGTTTTTCGATAAAGTTGACAATTGCCGAACGGTAGAGTTTACCGCCAAACTGAATTTCCGCTTGCCTATCCATTGTCCAAGGGGCAAGAAAATAAGTGATTGCTTGTTCTAATTGGCGGCTATAGTATCCAAAGTTGGCAGAATAGGGAGATTTAAATTTCACCTGAAATTCCACCTGAATATGTTCGTAGGCTGGATTTACTACTTGTATTGCAGCCCAAGGAGAACTGATACTAGCCAAATATTTCTCGATTTGCTGTAGCAGGTTAATGTTAACTTTGGGTTCTAATTCATTATTAATTCCCATCAATGCTAAGTTGGGAATGACAGCTAAAGTCACCGATCCAGGTGTCAATTCCTGCAACTTGTCGTTTTGTTGATCAACTTGTCCGTGATTGATACAGCGAACTTTGTAAATTTCGGGAAACTTTTCTAGTACAAGCCTTTCATAGTCAAAGATGGTAACAGCCCGGCCTTTGTGGCGTAGATGTTCGCTAATGCGGATATAAAAATCGGCTGGCTGTTCTTTAATCTTCCCACCAAAGGAGTCATAGAGCTGCTCTATGGTTTTGACTTCTGGGTTGGGGTTAACCTGTTTGGCAATAGTACCAGCAGGTAGGGGATTGGCTAAATGGTTGGGATCGTTACTTTCATCTGTGAAACTCACCCTTGCAGCTTGGGTGTGGACACCGAAGATTTGACAGATAGCACCACTGCGCGCTGGTACAGTCACCTTCAGCCAATGCAAGTTGGGATCGAGAATTGTGGTTTTGGCTTTACTGATATCTGCTGGAATCCCCACATGGATGATACCAGAGGCAATTAAACCGTTGGTATTGTCGCTGACAATGCGATCGCTCAAAGATTCCCAAGAATTATCTTTTAAATAAAACCATTTCACATCAGCTTTTTTTAACGCTGTATCAGCGCTGGCTTCTGCTACTTGGAAAAGTAAAGGTAATGCTGTCGGCGGATCGAGGTTCTCTAACCCAATTAGTAATTCCCCTTCATTGGTAAACTGTGGTAAAAAGTCTGGTTTTTCTGCCTCCAAATGCTCAAACCCGCCAAATGGGTAAAGATGAAAAATTGTACAATCCTGGGTTGTCGCAACTGCGGTGTATTTAAGATAAAGCGATTGAATCGTCGGTGTGTAAGGTTGATTGAGGGTAATTGGTGCTACCTCTCCTTTAGTAAATATCACACCTGGTCGCCATCGCTGCAGGCTCTTGTCTTTTAACTCATAGACAGCTTCGTTAACATATTTCTCATCAGCAAAATCTTTAGCCGCAGCTAATGTCTGGGTTGCATATTTCGTCGCAAACTCTTCATGCAAAAAGTCTTGATTGAGGCTGAAGCGCAAAAAACCACCAGATGTTTGATTGTTCAAGCTGGTGAAATTATCAATTTCCTCACCCTGTAGCGGCGTTGTGGAAGCGTTAACAAGAGTGCGATCGCCTGACGTAAAAAGTTTGTAAGGATTGCTAAAACCTTCTTCTGACCAAGTGCGTTTAGTCAATCGCGCTAATTGTGCAGAAAAATTCTCAAAATCCGGTTGTGGATTTTCACCGACAACATAGTAGCCGCGGTAATAGTCTTTCAGGGAAGCAGGTAATTTTTCCCATGTAATATTGATTTGCAAATCCGAGAGATTTTTGAGAAAAATTTCTTGGCTACCAACATAAAATGTTGAGCCTACTGCTGGTCTGGGGCCAAAAGGCTGAAAAGGTTTAGTAGCATCTAATACACCCAAGTCATTTTGCACAACCAAATTGCGAACTTCTTTCACCCGCACACTGATTGATACCTTATCCAGCTTGACATTACGGAAATAATGGTATGCTGGCAAGTTATCGACTAAAACCTGAGTTTTTAATTCTATGCGCGCTACTGGTGTGGCTTGCGGGAGTGTGAGAGGAAAGTTAGGAATATCAGGATTGTAGGGAATCGGTTTGTCTGGGAGATAAGGTAAAACGGGGTCAATCTCAGCAGCTAGTACGACTACTAAAGAAAGTTCCGAATTATTCCACCCAGTTTTTTCTTTACCACCTCCAGCTACAGGCGCACCTGATTTTAAAATGTCGGCTTTGATCCAGTCTTTTTCACCACTGAGATAAACTTCAAAGACTTCATGCAGTTTATCCGCCGGAAGTACTGTCCCCAAACCACTGAGGGAAAAGGTGAACTGAATCACCCGTTCACTTTCCTGCAACAATAAAACATCAGATGCGATCGCCAAACCTAATTGTGTGGGTTGGCGTTTGTCATTCCCAAAGGGAAGCCAGGTTTTGATAGTTTGTTCCTTGGGAAAATCTCCCCCCTGACCATCAAACGAGTTCGCTACTGAAGAGGAGTACAAACCAGGATTTCGCGGAGGTTTTTCGCCAGGTTTGACTGCTTGTAAGTCTAAAAATAAACCTTTGAGGCTGGTAATCTGGGCTTTGTGAATGACGATATCTGCATCGAGGCTGTAGAATAAATCCTTGCCACTAGCATCTTTCCCAGCTTTAAACCGAGTACCAGCCGGTAGCGCAAATTCAGTTTGAGACTTGATCAGTTCAAAAATGAGGTGGGCGTGGTCTGGTTGGGCTGGGCGATCGCGCAAGCGCAGTACTTGACGATAAAAGAAGTCGAGATGTCGCTGAGTCATTAAATTCAGGTCATCTCTTGCAGGTTTCATCACCTCCAAAAAAGCCAAATAAAGGGCTAAATAAGGTTGATGATCCTGTCTAGCTTGCAGACTTTTTTCTAAATACTGCGGTGCTTGTTGAATAATTTGGTAATAGTTTTGAAATAAAATTTGAAATACAGCGTCTAATTCATCTCGCACTTGTACAGGATTTGCATTAAAAGGAGTGCGATCGCCCGCTGGAAGAGTGAGATTTAACCCAAATTCTTGATTAAATTTCGTATAAATATCTACTGAGTTGAAGACCTTTTTAGTAGCAGCCACATAAGCTTGTTCAAAAGCCCAAATCCGTAATATAGGTTCACGAAGATTAGTTTTTACCAATCCTCTAATGACAGCTTGTAGAGGTGTATAAGATTCTAAACTTGTATACCATTTATATATTTGCTGAAGGATTTCAATCCACGTAGCTAATAAATCAGCAAACCTCTCAAATTTCTGATTTGATTGTCCGCTTTCACTGGATAATTCAGAAAGAAACTCTCGCAAATGCTGGCTATATTGGTCTTTAATTTTTTGCGGGCGAGTTTTACTAATGAGTGCAATTTGTATAGGAGTATTGCCATTGAAGAATGCTTGCCAATTCCCATCAGCATCGTTGTTATCGTTGTAATAAATAACCTGCTCGCTAAAACGATAGGCAAATACCAGAAAATTGCCCAAGTCATTTTCATCCACCTTCACAAAATCAGGTGATAAAGCTGGAACCTGACGTTGACGCTGGCTCACCCCATCGCGAATTAATGGATTTTTAAGTTTTTCCGGGCGGATTTTCATGATAATTCGTAGTTGGTAATTCGTAATTCGTAATTAATTATTTGGATTTAACATTTAACAAGTTCAAAATTTTATATTATTTTCCTGTTTTTCCACAAATTAAGTAACTCGGTGGAAATAAAGCAAATTAGATTACAAAATATAAACAGGCTTAAAACTCTTACCAATGACAAAGAACAAATGACGACATAATTAAGTAATTGCTAACGAACCAACACCTTCTTGCAAATAGAAAGGATAAACGAAATTAAAGCGAGAATTAGTAGTAATCACGGTGTAATCCACTGTGATATTGATGACTCCTTTTAACTGTTCATCAAGGTTAAGATCTAAGCGTTCCAAGCGGATACGAGGCTCATGATAAACAATGGCAATCCTTACTAATTCTTTAATACTGCTAGCTACAGTTGGACTCAGAGGCTCAAACAGCAAATTTTCTAAGTTACAGCCATAGGTAGGTTGCATCACCCGTTCACCCAAGCTAGTTGTCAGGAGAATTTTGAGACTTTCGTTAATATCTTCCTCAGCGCTAACCAGCCTGACACTGCGAGACATTTTATTAAATTGCGGCGGAAATCCCCAACCTGTCCCTAGAAAAGCATTATCGTTTTCATCCATGTCAGCCTCCAATCAATACAGTGAAATCTCCCAAAACAATCGAGCCGCCATGTGCTGTTGTATCACCCAAACGCGCCGCAGGTTTTCCCCCAATCATCACAGTTGCTGAACCCATAACAATAGCGTCTGGTGGCCCAGTGCAGACACAGTTATCACCCAAAACAGCAGCAGGTAATCCGCCGATTAAGACATTCGGTTGTCCAGGGCCAATTACAGGGCCACCGACATGAGGAATCGGGGGTACTGCTGGAGTCTGCATCGGACAAACGTGCATATCATTAATTCGCGCAGCTGGTTTTCCCATATTTACTTTCCTTTTCGTTACTAATTCGCGATCAAAAATCTTTTATTTATCGGCGTTTATCTGCGTTTATCTGCGGTTAATTATTCTTAAAATCTAAAATTAATTAATCTGAACTAAAGAACCCTTGAGAACCGCGATCGCACTTGTAGAAACTTCCGCACCACCATTACCCTGAGCTTTAAACTGAGCATTGGCTTTAACATTGACGTTTAATCCCTCAATGTTGTTATCTTTGATAGCTTTGAGTGTTAACTGACCAGTGGCTTCGATGGTGATATCTTTGGGGCTTTTCATGACGATACCGCTATCATTCATAGTCAAGGTATTACCGTTTTGGTCTTTCAAAGCAATCCCTTTATCCTCATCAGAGATGGTAATTTTATTACCACCAGGGGTTTCCAGAGTGATGAATTTCTTTTCATCATCGAAGGTCACTTTAATTTGCGATCGCGTAAAAAATCCTTTCTGGTGATTGTTATCGAAAGCTTTTAGAGGCGCTGGTTTAGCCTTGCTGTTGAGCATTCCTAATACAATCGCATCGCGTGGATCGTCGTTAAGAAAGCCCAATACTACTTCGTCACCAATTTCCGGGCGAAAAAACGAACCGCGATTGTTACCAGCATCCAGAGTAGCGATGCGAGTCCAAATTCCCTGAGACTTAGAATCGAGGGTAGGCACTTTGACTAAAATCCTGTCTTCACCATTAGGATCATCCTGTAACTGCACTACCACACCAATTTGTAAGCCGTTAACACCAGGGAGCATTCCTGATGCTGGTTTATCCACGATGTCAGCTTCTTGGTAAAACCACTGAGAACTCATGCCAAGCTGTATATGAGTAAACCAGGCTCCACCGATAACTTCGTGACGAATACCAGACACATAGGCTATTCCGTTAAAACGCTGACCAACGCCCTTCAGTTCAATCAGGGCATCAATTTGAGCATCAGGGTAGCCTTTGGTTTTCACCCGCCCCTGAATTTTCGCTAATCGGCTTTTGAGCAATTGAGCATCTGCCCATGCTTGCAGTTCTTGGGTTTGTAAGTGACCACTATGACTTAGTTGGAATGCTTCCAAAGCGATCGCATTACCTAAATCTTTGCCTGAGAGGTTACCCTGTTTATTGACAATAGGCTCAATCCCCTGCACCTCAAGTAACGCCTGATCGCCATAACTCCAAGCTTGCGCCTTTACCTCTGGATATTGCGATCGCGCGTCCATTTCGGTTTCAAACTCCAGTATGTTAACACCATAGGTGAGGGTACTGATTGGACTACCACTAGTGTTTGGCGGTTTCACCTTGAACTTATCTTTTTCCACCACAACAATTTGTCCGTTCATTTCAGCGCGAGACAAAATAAAGTCCCAATCAGTAGCGTAGTATTGGACGATTTGTGGATGCTGAAATTTGCTGTCGGTAATTTCTACTCCTCCTATACTGTAGTTACCGAGAATTTGTGCGATCGCATCACTATCTTTCATGTCCCTGAAATAGCGACTATGGCGACCAACGGTCAATCTAGTAGCAGCAGCTTTACAATCAAGGATGAGGATTGAGCTACCATTTGCACCTACTTTCAGCGCTTGTTTGACAATCAATCCTTTAAATACTTGGCGATTGTGGCCATCGTAACCCAGGGAAATTTCCAGTTTGTTACCCGGAACTAGGTCAGGCCCTTCACTGCTAGCAAAAGTTTCCTCCCCAACATCACCATCTCGCAGCACTAGCCGCGCTGTTGGGACTCGATTCACCACCGAGTTAATTGTTATGGACAACACCGCATAAGTGTTTGTGATGTCCTTACCATTGGCAAGCAACTTGTAACTAGCAACGTTATAAAGGGCATTATTAGGGATAATCAGATCGCTCATGATTCGGTTTTCTCAAGGGGTGGAAATCTCAAATCAGTATTAGTAGCTAAACGCCGAAAATTAATCAGACCGTTGACTTTGGCAATTTGTAGGTAATAAGTTGGATCGCCGTAAATGTCATAGGTCATTAAAGGTAAAGTATCGCTAGCCGTGACTTTGCGTTGATGAGTGACATCAGGTGATTTTTTCCCTTCTTCTCTTACCCGGCGTTCTTGCTCGATGTAGTTAACAAAGTTAGCACCAAGCCTAGCCCGCAATGGTTGTCCATCTGGGGAAAACAGCGTGTAGTTAATTTGTAAATCTTTGAGAATACAATCAAAGCCGTTTTTATTCCCAAAAGAAAAGTTACCCCACAACAGGCGCAGAAAATTCGGTTTGTGGGTTCTACCATCCATTGTGTAAACCACATTTAGAAAATCCTGGACTTGTTGCGCTACATTTTGATGAAACTGGTTAGGTTTACCTTTGATTGGCACAACATTTGTACCATCAAATGTAAAATCCAGCTTCATTTCTTCAGGACGCGTAAATTTAAATTGTGGATCGTTCCCTTGGGAGCCTTGAGCCTGGGCTAAATCATATTCCACTTTAAAAGCTTGAGAAAACTGCTCCGGATTTATAGGGAGGTCAAATTCTCCGACTTTCTTCTCAAATCGCTTGTCCTTGTAAGCTAGGATTTTAATTTTTGTGAGTTCACCTGTCACGTCGCTTTGCTCCGAATTCAAAATTCAAAATTCAAAATTAAAGCACTACCAGGATAAATCCGGAGGCTTGAATTAATCTTGTTTCACTTTTTTACTCTTCATACATCAATTTAGGGGCTTGTATCCTAGTTTCCTTGGGTCATAGATTAGCGCTCTGACTTTTCTTTGAGGATGGCTAGTACCTGTTCTACACAGGCAGCAATAATGGCATCTTGGTCATTAGCATCACTGCTCCCTTGCCCTCCTAAACTGTTGTTTTGACCATCATTAATTGAGGTTTTGATCACAAGTTCTCTAATTTCTATCGGCATCAATTTATCCTCCAAATTTGTCAACTGTTAACCGTTAACAGTCAACAGTTAACAATCAACAATTCCTAATTCAGTGTCTCGAAATAGCTATAGTTCAACTCCAAAGATTCAATTGCAATTGAGTTTTGCTCGGCGTTAAATTCTGAAATTGACCACTTTTTAGGCCAAGCATTAATGACTTTCCAAGTCATCAAGGGTTCAACTACTGCCACAGATTGGCTAGGACTAGAACGCTTCATATGTAGCAAGCTTACCAACAAATTCATCGGGCGGATTTCAAAGTTGAGAATAGCATCCATGCACCATTTCACCATCTTTGAATCTTTAACTAAGCCCCGTTTGAGTACCAGGGGGCTATATTTAGTACGCACTGGTAGGATATGCTCAAAGCGATTTTCACCACCTTCTTTGAGAGTTTCAGTCTGCATATCTACACTCAGACCAGTAACACTCTGAAAGCGAGTTTCCACTACGTCTTTGTCCAGGTTTTCACCCAGAAAAACCACATCAAAAAAGAAACCTACTGGGGGATAAGCAGACATCATAACTGTTACCAATTCGTAATTCGTAATTCGTAATTACAGAACTTTTACATCATCTGGGTTTAAGGGTTTGTATTTGTTGCTGATATTCATGGCATAAGTTGTTGCGAGTCAACAATCAACACCATTAATTAAGTAAATCGGTGGAAATAACCCTAGTTACGAAACGTAAATAGGTTTGAAAACCTTACAAATGACAAATGACAAATGACAAATGACAGCCCTTACCAGCTATCTTTAATTGCACCGCCTACTTATCCATTTTGAATTGTTAAACCTTCGTGGGCAATTTCAATAGTTTCAATTGCGACTTCGTTACTATCGCCTTTCAAATCGCTAGATTGAACTTTGGTAGGCCAGGCGTGTTTAACTTTCCAGATGACGACTGGCTCATGTTTTTCATTGAGCAAGCTGATAGTTAAATCGCGGCGTTCGATGGTGTTGAGAGCTACTGTATTCCACCATTTATAGAAATCGTTATCGGCCTTGAAGGTGCCTCGCTTCAGGGTGATTTTGCTCAATTTCTGCATTCCGGGCATATTGAGTTTGTGATATTCGGGCATATTACCTTCGCGGTATTCGATCATGTCCGTTTCTACGTTCAAGCCAGAAACTTCGGTGAATCCGAGGCGAGAGCCACCCCACTCTACTTGGAAATGAAATTTGGGTAAAGGATAAGCATTATCAGTCATAACTGTTGAGATTGATGGGTTAATTTGATGATTAAGAAATTAGCGATCGCAAATATTAACTCTCTTGCATCTTGTGGGAGAACTTCAAGATGATGAATTCTGCAGGACGTACTACTGCCATACCAATCTCAATAATCATCCGGCCTTCCAGAATATCAAGTGCGGTCATGGTTTGATTGAGTCCTACTTTTACAAAGAAGGCTTGCTCGGGTTTAGCTCCAGCTAGTGCGCCAGCTCGCCATTGCAGGATGAGGAAGTTCTCTATCATGGCCTGCACTTTCACCCAAGTGTTGGCATCGTTAGGCTCAAAGACAAATCCTTCGGTGGCTTTTTTAATCGATTCTTCAGCCATATTAAAGAAGCGGCGTACTGGCACATAACGCCATTCGTTATCATTCCCTGCTAGAGTCCTCGCACCCCAAATCAAGGTTCCTTTACCTGTAAAGGCGCGAATCGCATTGATGGATTTGCCAGTCGAATGAACGTTGAGATTCTCTTGTTGAGCGCTGGTAATTTTGATAGTCGGTTTAATTACTGAACTCAGAGCCACATTAGCCGGAGCTTTGAATACACCGCGAGTATTATCGACTGTGGCATATTGACCCGCTACGAGGGGACTAGGAGGAAGTACTAAAGGAATAGCTTCTACCGCAGCTTTGACTAAGTTAAACAAAATGGCATTACCTACAGTCGCATTTGTTTGACTTGCTGCCAAATTAGACATCTTTTGACCATTAAAGGGGCCATCGCTCTGAGTCCCATTAGGGGCTATCTGTTGATGGTTGATGCTGACAGAACTTGGATCATAAACATAATTGAAAATAGTCTCAATATTGGGTGCATACACAGCCCCATACTTGAGGTTATCCAAAGATAAACTCAGTTCGCGAAACTTATCTGCTGCTGCTTCGATGGTCTGTCCGGAATCGGGTACTTGCAGATCCATAATTACAAATCGGTCTTGCAGCAAGCCACATTGATTGAGCGCATCACCAAAAACACCGACTCTATTGTCTAGAGTTGAAGTATAAAGGGCTTGTGATTCTGGGAAGACAAACAGCGTTACTTCATCTTCTTTGGCTACCTCCGCAATACCCGCCTGTAAAGCTGTATCTGAAATTACACCACTGGCTGTCTTCACACTACCTACAGAGACGATATAGCAAGGCCCGCCACCATTTTTAAAGAATGCCTGGAGAGCATAGTACATATTGTGCGGCGAAGGTTTACTGATGCTGCCAGTGACTTTGCGATCGATGACATTGGGCGGAGTTTGGGCATCAATTTGTTCTTCAATGGTCACCGTTATCCCGGTTTCTGCTTCCGTGGTACCAAAGTATTGTTCATACTCCAACAGCGAAGTAATGCGTTTTGGTTCTATAGCAGAGACAGCGTGTAAATCACGACCATCAATAACGGCTTTTTGGGTATATCCCACAAAAGCGGGAATCGCAGTTGCTACCTCAGCAATGGAGGGTGGTAACTTTGAGATTTCCTCAATGTAAACCCCTGGAGTTTTGTAGGTGCTTGGCATAGTTTTAATTAGGTAATAAGTTGTGCGTTACAAATGAATGTCAGAATAAATGGTCATATCGGATGGTTGCTTAATTTCGGGTTTAATCAAAGCTACTCCTGGTGCTGGTAGTGGATTATCTTTACCGTCTGTAAGCAAACTATCGGGTCGCAGGCGTAAGCCCAGTGGTCGTTTGGTCGCATAGGTTTTAGCATCTATTAATTCAAAATCAGGTAATTTGTCAGCAGTAAAGCCATGCGGTTTCTCGTAGCGATAGCGCCAGCGAGTTGACCGATTTTTATAGCGAATGACGTAGGTTTTTGGTTGAATTAGGGTATTGCCTGCGTTGGGTTGTAAGAGGTTAAACGCTGTGGGTACGACATTAGAATTGACAGCGATTTCAATTAAGGCAAATGCATCTTTTCCAACCAAGGGATCAAAAAGTACAAATTCATCAACTGCTACACCATTGAGTAACAGCTGATAGCGTCCAGGAATTTGCCCAGCAAAATTTAAGTTAACGGCAAAATCATCACCAGGAGTATGCCGATCTGGAATCGTGACTTCCAATGTGTAAGTTGCTTGTTGATTCACATCTACCAACATCAAGCGAAAGCGATCGCCTGGATTGGCGTTGGCGATGTTATATGTGCGATATAGTCCCTGACGAGGTAGTAAGTCTAGTTCGGAAACATACTGGCTATTGGGTAAGGTTTGCCAATCACTATCATTAGGAATAGTATTAGCTGTAGCTTGGTAACGCAAGGCTTCCAAAGTTTTACCTGCGTAGCTAACTAATTGTCCTAGACGATATTCACTGTTGGCAGTATAAGCCGATAAAGGTTGCGTCAGAAATAAAGCTTGTCCTTGATTGCCGGAAACGTTGGAGAAATAGTAAATCTGCTTGCGAGTTGTCGTCAGAGGTAAATTTGTGAAATTGGCAAAATAGCGATCGCGCACTAATAACCAAAATGTCAGCCTTAATGGTCGATCAATTTTCAGCAGCGTCTTAAATACATTAGGCGACACCTCCACTACCTGAGCAAAGATGCTTGCACCGCGAGGCTGGGGACGAAAAACCCAACGCAGATTGCGAAGCGATCGCAAACACTCCACAGTCGGCACTAAAGCCAACGTACTAGAGATGTCATAATTGCTCGGTAGTGTCTCTGGCGGGTCGGGTTGACCTAAATAATAGTCATGCCAGAGTTCTAAATTGAGGAGTCTTTTGTATAAATTCATCGCCACTTATCCCCTCACTCATTGATAGAGATTCCAGAGATGACTTCGCTTTCCGCCTGCCGTTTTTGCGCTTCTACAGCTACTAAACGGGCCCGATAGAGAACGAAAGGCACCTGTTTGCCACCTAAAGCTCCCCAGAGATGGTTAAGTTGTTCAAAAGAGAGGGAATAAAGGTCTGCTACTATCCTGATATCTCTTGAACCAATGCCAGTTCCAGGCGTAGCATTAAACGAGATTTCGGTTTGCGATTGAAAAAACTCCACCACTCGCGACAAGAGCCTGAGGGCTGTATCGTACTTATTGTGTAGTGCAGAAAAGAGAATAAACAGGTTGAGGTTAATCGGTGGGTTTTGGTAAACTGTGCGATTGTTCTCCAACCGATAGTAAGGAGAATTTTTGAGGGTAGTCTCCTCTTGGAGATTTACTAGACTCATCACTACATGGCCATTCAATTGATTGTTTGGCCCGCCTAGTTCTTCAGCCATAGCAATGTTATCTATAAGCACAATCGGCCCAGCTCCAAGTTCTGGCTCCATCTCCAAGATATAGCGTTGCAAAGCAACCTGTATCAACCTCATTGCATCAAATATCATAAGAAGTTGGTGAATGAATCAGCAGATGCCTGGACTTTTTCATCTACATAAGTACTAGTAGCTAGTTAAACTAGGGCATTTGTATAGAAAAATGCCTATGAGATTTTAAGAAGATTGTTACAAAATTTATATATCTTTTCCGCAAAACTCTAGATTGACTGGAGTCCTGCTGAGAAGGTTTTTGGGTAGTTTTTTCCAACCTACAAGCTGTTTTATAACCTGATTATTAACCATTAAAGACAATATCTTTTTTTCGTCTTTTCTTTTGGCGAATGTAATATTTATTTTTATTCTATGTATTTTTACTCGCTAAGTTCTGTTACCAAAACCTATAGAGCGTAGCAAAATTCAGTTTTTGCGAGAAGTTAAGTTTTATGATCTTGGGGGATTAGCAATTCCCGTGAGAGGCTGAGTGGGGAGTTCTGAGTAAAAATCCCAGTCTCATTTATATATATGACTTACGCAACTGGCACAGTGATCCTCTGGCATAAGAGTCAAGAGTCAAGAGTCAAGGGTCAAAAATTTAGATTTTTTGGACTCGTGACATTTGACCTTGGACAAACCTAAACGAAAAAAATATGACACTTGCGTAAGTCCTAATATATATGCTTGGCAGTGAAACTTATTTAATCGAGACTACTCCCTCATCCCCCTCATCTCCCTCATCTCCCTCATCTTCCTCATCTCCCTCATCCCCCTCATTGAGGGCATAATTTTGGTAGCCCCTACCTAAGTGGAGTTAAGAGCCATGACAGAAAATATTGTTGCTATTACAGGGTTTCACGCTCATGTTTACTTTGATATTGCTACTCGTGAGGCGGCTTCTCGGGTACGGGAAGGATTAGGCGCTAATTTTGATGTCCAACTCGGACGTTGGCATGACAAACCGATAGGCCCACATCCTAAATCAATGTATCAAGTTGCATTTTCTCCAGAGCAGTTTGGCAAAGTTGTACCTTGGTTAATGCTCAATCGTGAAGGATTAGATATTTTAGTTCACCCTTCAACTGGTGATGATGTTGCAGATCATACAGACCATTCTTTATGGTTAGGAAATAAGCTAGCTTTGAATATCCATTTTCTAGAACAGATTAACCAAAGACAATAGTGAAGCAGTGACGGGAACGCAGAGGGTTTCCACGCCACTAGCTACAACAGAAATATTATGATCGAGTTGGGAAATAGGAAAGAGTATGGATTTGAGAAGAAAACCAGATTCTGAAAATGAAGACATTCATCTTCATTAACCCATCTATTGAATGGGCTGCAGATTCAACTCTTGTTGCCATTGAGTTAGAGGCTTTTCCCAACCCTCTTCCCACTTCTGAGCAAATAATGGTTTGGCGCTTTTGCCCATTTGTAACCCTTGAGCGATCGCACTTAATAATTGGGGTAGTTCTTCCGGTGCTAACAATGTACTAGACATCAAACTATTGGCCACTAACATCGTTGCTAAGGGATAAGGGAATTGTGTGAGATGAAACGCCTGTAAACCAATTTCACCAATGGGTGAAGTGTCAAATCCTGTCACAATATGCCAAAGATCGTGAGTCTGACTCAACCGCAGTTCTACATACTGGGCATCGGATTCTGCTGTCATCCCTGCATGGAGGTTAGGGTCGAAGCCTTTTTCCTTAATGGTTGCAGCATAGATGTAGCCTAAAGATTTTTGAGGATAGGTGAGTAGTTTGTCGAGGTCATAGTTAGAAGGAATATAGCGATCGCCAATTAGTGCTGCACAAGCTGGATGACGTTTTAAATGTTGCGCTGCTAAATCAAATGCAGGAGTCTCTACCAAAGCCTCTGCCATTTCGCCTACCAATTCTAGGCTAGTGTCACCCGCCAACATAGAAAAGAATGATTTGAAAATAGTTAGCATTTGGTAATGGATTTGCTGTTGAATTTCATAGTCCGAGGGTTGATGAGTCTTAAATAAATCTATGAGTTGCATCATAAATACCTCTTGAGAACAGAAAAAATCACCAAGAAAGGACAATTTTGTGACAGTGCTGGCTTTTTATCTGTAATTGCATCGCCCTATTTACCAAAGCAAATCATTCAGCACTCCATACAAACCAACAAAATCAATCTTGCTGAGGGCGCTCAGATAGCGAATATATTCATAGGTACGCTGATTACCAGATGAACAGAGTAACTTAAAGGGTGCGATCGCCAAAGTCAACCAAGGAGAACACTTGGATCTGAAGATACGCAACCTAATGTAGCCCCATTTATAAAGGCTGTGAGAACTCATATCTGCACAGACAGAGCGGATTTTCCGGCTAGCCAAGCGCAGTAAATCCTTAATCATGGCAAGTTTGTTTGTGAATTCTTAAGCTAAATATATGAGCAATGCTCATTTTTATAATATGAGCAATACTCATTTTTTGTCAAGTTTTGTGTTTGAGAGATGGATTCAACTAATGGCAATACTTGTCGGTTAAGGGGAAAAGGGGAAGGGCGTGGGAAACCCTCCCACGCAACTGTCCTCCTCTGCATACACAGCGTTCGCGTAGCGTCCCGCAGGGATGGAATATTTTTTTAGTTGGAAGTCCCTAATTGGTATAATGCCAATTTGCCATTGATTATCTTTATTTCATGGGTAGAGATGTTAGTAATAACACCTCTACAAAATTTTGCATCTCTAATTAGAGATAAATTTATACACGATGCCATCGCAGGCGCTATTCATGGCGTTTTCGTTGGTAGTTTTAGAGCAGAGGCAAATCTTGAGATGGCTCAAAGTAGCAAAAATTGTTTTTGGCAATTGAGTTTAGCAGAGGTTGGCGGATTCACCTTTGGCATTAGCTTGGTGATGACGAATACTGTATTCGCCCAGAGTGCGATCGTTCCTGATAGCCAACTCGGCAATGAAAGTTCTCAAGTTATACAAAATTTTCAAGGTAATCCTACGGAAGCGATCGCAGGCGGAGCGACTCGTGGTAATAATCTATTTCACAGTTTTTTAGAATTTAACATTAGCGAAGGACGTTCAGCAGTTTTTTTAAGCCCTAGCGCTAATCTACAGAATATTTTAGTGCGCGTTACAGGTAATAATCGCTCAGAAATTTTAGGTAGGCTTGCCACTGCTGGTTCTAACGCCAACTTATTTTTAATTAATCCCAATGGCATCTTTTTTGGCGCAAATGCCACCCTTAATGTAGCTGGTTCATTTGTGGCGAGTACAGCTAGCAGTATCAACTTTACCGATGGTAGTGTTTTTAGTGCCACTGCTCCCCAAACAAAACCTTTGCTAACAATCAGCACACCCATTGGTTTGCAATTCGATCAACCTGGGAAAGATATCAATCAATTCGGCGCGCTAGAAGTTCCTACAGGTAAAACTTTAGCCTTAGTCGGTGGCAATATTAACCTCAGCGGTAACGGTACCTTAGTAGACACTCGCAGAACACTCCAATCCCTTAGCGGACAAATCGCTGTCGGCGGAATATTAGGAAGTGGAACAGTAGGAATTAACCTGGATAGCAACACCCAAGCTTTAAGCTTTCCTAGTAATGTCACCCCCGCAGATATCTCATTGAACAATCTCGCCGTCGTTTTAGCCGATGGGTTAGGTAGTGGTTATATCCAGTTGCAGGGTAAGCAAATTAAAATTAGCGATGGTTCTATCATCCAAGCAGAAACAACAGGTAGCGAAAATGGTCGAGGTATCTCTGTGCAAGCAGAACAGTTAATTCTGCAAGATGGTTCGCAAATCAAAGCTGCTACTACTCCAGGTTCAACAGGTTCAGGTGGAAGTCTGACAATCAAAGCTACCGACTTTGTGCAAGTCAGTGGCACTATTCCCCAAGGTAAGCCTTTTAACGGTTTCCCTAGTGGTTTGTTTACTCAAACTTTTGGAGATGGTGTAGCTGGCCCCTTGACAATAGAAACCGGAAAATTAATTGTTGACGGTGGCGCGAATATAGCAACTAGTGCTAGGCGAGGTAGAGGTAATGGCGGCACCTTAAAAGTAACTGCCGATTCGATTGAAGTTAGAGGCGCGTCTTTTTTAGATTTCCCTAGCGGCTTATTTACTCAAACGCTCGATTTAGGAAACGCAGGTTCCTTAATAATTGACACTAGGCAATTAATTACCCGAGGTGGAGGAGTAGTCACATCTGGTACGAACGTCAATAGCCAGGGTAATGGTGGTAATTTGACAGTACGCGCTTCTGAGTTAATAGAACTTAGTGGCACAACACCAGTTGATAAAGACCCCAGCGGCTTATTTGCACGTAGCCGAGGTAGTGGTGAGGCGGGTTCATTGTTTGTAACTACAGACAGGTTAATTGTACAGGATCGGGCGAGAGCTACTGTAGAAGCCTTAGGTTCCGGTAATGCCGGACAATTAGAAGTTAATGCCCGTGAAGTTCGTTTGGATAGACAAGGCAAAATAGTTGCGGAAACAGTATCTGGTAATGGTGGAGACTTAATTCTGCAAGTCCAGAACTTACTTTTGTTACGCAATAATAGTCAAATTTCTACCACAGCAGGGACAACTGGTGGTGGTGGTAATGGTGGCAATATCACAGTTAATACCCCTAATGGCTTTATTGTTGGTGTTCCTGAAGAAAATAGCGATATCACAGCCAATGCCTTTACTGGCTCTGGTGGTAAAGTTCAAATCAACGCTTTTGGCATTTTTGGAATAGAACAGCTCAGTCGAGAGGATTTAGTCAGGTTACTCAACACTAATGACCCAACAAAACTTAACCCCCAACTGCTACTAAGTAATGACATCACGGCCATTTCTCAGACCAACCCCAATTTAAGCGGCATAGTTAATATAGACACACCTGGTGTTGACCCCAATAAGGGCTTAGTAAATTTGCCCACCCAACCAGTAAAACTCACTCTCGATCAAACTTGTCGAGTAATTGCAGGGAATAATCAAAGCAGCTTTACTGTTACTGGCCGTGGTGGTATCCCTTCCAGCCCTACAGAAACCCTGAATAGTGATGCTGTGTTAGCAGATTGGATTGCTGTTGATAGAGTTGGTGAAGCCGCTTCTAGTGGGACTGTAATTCAAACTTCTGCTAAATCTACACCTACAAAGATTGTCGAAGCTACAGGTTGGGTAATTACCCCCAAAGGTGAGGTAGTTCTTACAGCGAATACAGCCAATGTTACCCCCTATAGTTCTTGGCAGAAGCAAACCAACTGTGTTCATTGAGTGCTGAGTTGGAGAGACGCGATTAATCACGTCTGTACAAGAGTCAAAGAAGAGGAAAAGGGGCAGGGGGCAGGGAGCAAGGGAGAGAATTGCATAAAGGCGTATTGGATTGTGCGGTTTTGGAGCAAGATTTCTGGCGTAACAACCTAATCAGGAAAATTATTGCTTTGAGCATAAATACATTTAGCGGCTCTCAACCCAATTGCCGAGTACTGGAAAATCTTTCCCCCTGCTCTCTGCTCCCTGCTCCCTGCTCCCTCCCCCCTGCTCCCTGCCCCCCTGCCTTTTCCCAATCCCCTCACACCCTCTCTTTCGCTGGGGTAGCGATACCGCGTTTGAGCAAATCGGCTTCCAGTCCGGTGATGAATTGCAAATCTTCTGGGGGTAGAGACTGGCTAAAAGACGGATTCTTTTCTAAAAAGGCGAATGCTTGGCGAAATTGATAGGGAGTTGTGTTGATGGGGGAGTCAAAATGACAACTGATAATTTGATGAAAATCCCAACTAGCAACTTTGTCTGCCCAGTCGAGTACTTGTTTTGGCCCTTGGGGAAGAATTAGAGTTTGCAGAATTGGGGCGACAAATGGCCGTCCGTGACCTCGCAGGGCTGCAAATGACTGTTGCCAATTTTCTCGCCAACGGAAAGGAAAGAATCCGAAATAAGCTTTTTTTGACTTTTCTGCTGCTTTAAAGGCATTGCGGAACATCTCCCCCATGCCTGCAACTTCTAGCGCGCCGGGACGGAAGTATATGGCAAATAATGAAATGCGTTGCCATCCTTTGCGGCGATTGGCTGGAGTATCCATTATCGCTTCTTGGCCATTGTCTCTAGCATGAAATAATAACGGATACGGATCGATTTGCGCGATCGCAGGTGGTTCTTCTGGTATAGAGAGTATGGTATCAGTCAGCAATAAAGTATGCGATCGCTTGTGAAATACCGCTACTTCGCCAAACGATCCCCGCCCTAAGTTAATGTCTAACACCGCATAGTCAAATTCATCAGCAAAGGGAACTTGGCTCTTGTCTTCGGGAATTTCTTGGGTGCGACTTTGGGGAAAACCCAGCCAACTCAAAGGTAAGTTTAAGGGAAAACTCCATTGGTGTGGTGCTACAAAAACTTGCGCTTTAGGAAAGCGTCGAGCGAAGGGGCCGACAAAAACCTTGTGTTCTAAACCAGAACTTGTAGGCAGAATAATGTATTTAACATCACCATACTTTGCTACTAAATCATTAATTAAACGGATACATTCAGTGGTGGGAGCAACGGGTGCATAAACCAATAAACCACCTGCTTCCAGCTTCACCACAGTCATCCGAATCGGCACAATAGTGTAGAGAATGCCGTGCAGTTGGTCGAATGTCCAAATAGTATCTTTCACTACTTCAGTGCAAACCGTCCGCCGTTTGCTGTAGGGATAAAGAGGTACAGCCAACCAAAACGGCCATGACCAATCACGCGGATGCATTTTTTCTGCTTGCGACCCCTGTGCATTCATAGTTCGTTTACCCCTTTCATGCTCCTTACCAATTTTTAGCATTAGAAGGAGCTAGCGGAACGAGGAAATTGGGAATGGGGAATGGGGAATGGGGAATGGGTAATGGGGAATGGGGAATGGGTAATGGGGAATGGGTAATGGGTAATGGGGAATGGGTAATGGGTAATGGGGAATGGGTAATGGGTAATGGGTAATGGGTAATGGGTAATGGGTAATGGGGAATGGGGAATGGGTAATGGGGAATGGGGAATGGGGAATGGGTAATGGGGAATGGGTAATGGGGAATGGGGAATGGGGAATGGGGAATGGGTAATGGGGAATGGGTAATGGGGAATGGGTAATGGGGAATGGGGAATGGGTAATGGGGAATGGGGAATGGGTAATGGGGAATGGGTAATGGGTAATGGGGAATAATATTTCTCCTCTGCTCCCTCATCTTCCTTATCCCCCTCATCTCCCTCATCTTCCTCATCTCCCTCTGCTACACAGCGATAGAATATTTTTTTATTTAGAAGTCCTTTGAGGAACATCAATTAATACAGAAATCAGTAATGCACTGAAGCCAGCTAAACTGCAAATAAAGTTTGTGGCGTGGGCGTATTCCCATTGATTTCTTAGCTTTTGCCAATTGTTTGGTAGTGAGGTTGCGTTAGCCTGTTCAATTACAACATTCACAGGCTCAATTCGGAGAAAATAAATTAGGGGAAAGGCGATCACTAAACAAAGCGTACCTGCCAATGTCCACCAAAAAGCAACGCGGTGTTTTCGTACCAGAATAGTGAGGGCGATCGCACACAGCACTGCACCCACTGTAATGAAGGCCCCTGGCCCTGGCGCGCCAAAATAACGGTAAAGGCTATTTTGAATCGTCACATATAGCGCTCCATCGTATTGCATTTTGGGAGGCAGTTCTAAAGCATGGGCAAATTCTAAACCCATAAATAGCGCGACGATCATGAGTGTCATTAAACGCCAAATTTTGAGAAACATTGTTACCTCTTAAAGCCAATACAAGCAATGCTGGTGAAGCGAGCCAGCCCAAGGGGAAAAGGTACAAATTGCAGCTGAGTTAGCCCGACTTTATGTATAAGTGTTGACAGTTCTTCCTGCTTGAAACATCGATTTCCCCAATGCGACTGAATCAACCAACCTAATAGTCCAGACTGAGTCACAACCAAAATCAATGGTGCGCTGGGACGCAGGACTCTGACTATTTCTCGTAATCCTTGTTCTGGATTTGGTAAGTGTTCAAACGTGTGGGCACAAATAACAGCATCAAAACTATGATCTGCAAATGGCAGAGCATTTAAATCACTCTGACAAATTCGATGATTAACATTTGCCTGAGAGAGTTTTTGATGTGCTTTGTTCAACATCTCGGATGAAATATCTACTCCAATGATATGGGCTTTGGGGTTAATGATTTGAACGAATGCCAGACTGAAGGCTGCTGTGCCAATACCGCAATCACAAATGCTTAATTTATCTTGACTGTGAGGCAGGATATTAGAGTTTTTGAGCGATCGCCATAATTCTCTATAAGCATGACTGTAACCCAAAAGCTGAAGATGTTGATGCCACCAAGAAGCCGCCTGATTATAGGTTTGAGATAGTTGTTCTTTGCTGGGATAAACTCTTTGAACTGAGATTTGCCACCATCCAATCGTCCATTCCATTGTGAAACCTCCTTGATGCATGACTGTTCTTTCACAGTCGCTTGGAAGTTCAAATTCAACCCTCACCGAATGGATAGTTGAAAGGATAGTTTTTCGTTAAGGATAAAGCTGCGTGTCATATTTTTTGCGTGGGGGCTGTCAAAAGTCAACAGTCCAAAAACCTTGCTTGATTTTTGACTTTTGACCCTTGACCTTTGACTCTTATACCAGAAGATAGGTATGCCAGTTGCGTAAGTCTTATTTGTAATTTGTAATTACTGATTCAGGATTTGTTGAATATCTTCTGGGATAGACATTTTTTCTGACTCATTGACATTGGCTTTACCACCTCTGAGGTATCTATTTTTGCCATATAAAAGTGTTAAAGGAAATGCCGAAAGTGTTGATATTAATTGTCCAATAATTTCCTGAAAGTCTCTCTGTCTCCAGGCAAGTTTCAGCATATTCCAATGGGCAATCGTATGAGCGATCGCATCAGTTTGTCCGAGAATGTGAGCGCGTTGTAGGGCTATCCATGCGGTCTCAAAGTCTTGGTCTACAATGGCTATTTTTGCTCTGCTAAGTTCTACTTGGAAATGTTCAGATACAATTGCTTTCATCTGACTCTCCTCCTGCTAAGCTAAAACACATCTAAATTACATAACTACCTGTGAAGGTATCCTTCGTCATTTGTATTTACAAAGGACAAATGACTAATGACAAGTGACAGTCTCAAACAGAGAATGTGCAACTTGAATGCACACCAGTTTATTAGCTTGTCAGTTTTTCTAAGGTGGAATAATAAGAAGCATCACCTGTCTTAAAAAGTCCATACCAGGCTTCGAGAATTGGCTCATCGTAAAGCTCAAGCTTTTTAAAGATGTGATAAGCAAACTCCAACGGGGCGGTTGAGTTGGCAGTAATCACATTACCAGCCGTCACCACTGGTTGATTTTGATAAAAGGCTGCTCCCTGATAGTTCGTTGCTTGTAAATACTCTGCGGCGTTGCTGGTGTGTGGTTTATCATCCAAAATGCCAGCACGTGCTAACCCTGCAGTTGCGCCACAAATCGCCGCAATCGGGATACCTGCTGCCAAAAACTCTTTCGCTGGCCCCAGTATTTCGGTATTCTCGCCTACATCCCATGCCTCACCTCCTGGCAGAATCAGCATGGCGCTTGAGTTCAATTCATCGAGAGTGATATCGGGGAGAATTGTCACACCTCCAATCGTTGTAACAGGTTCAGCATTTACGCCAACGGTTTGAATGCGATAGCGTCCAGGATGTTTTTGAGATGACGGGTTGTTGATTCCTGCAACGGCAAAACCAGTTTCCCAATCAGCAAGGGTATTAAAAACGAACAGATGAACGATTTGCTTATCCATAAACTGCAAAGGTCGAATCAAGTTATGTTATTCGCCAACTTCCCCAGATCCCTCAGCTTAACAAGCGTGTTGTAATTATTTCACTAGCCAAAAGGATAGGTCTTAAGGCGATACGCTTGGGTTAAGCTCATTAGCGATTGATTTGTCACTGATTAAAAAAGCCAACTCAATTGGGGGATTCTCCCCCAAACCCCCGATTGGGTGACGGTTGCGTCCCCCAAACCCCCTCCAAAATTATTGTTCTGTTTTTTTGTAGAGTAACTAGTTTTTTGGTTTTGTTATCAATTAATTTTCTTAACTGAACTGTATTTGGTCTTAAGGACTTCCAACTAAATAAATATTCCATCACTAAGTCAAGCTGGGGTATTGGGGAGATGAGGTGAGAAAATCTCCATTACCAATTACCCAGCCTGAGTTATTAAGATAAAACCCCCAATTCTCTAGCTTTTGCTACTGCTTGAGTGCGATTGTTCGCTTCCAGCTTGCCGTAAATATTGCGAGCGTGCCATTTTACAGCTGCGAGGCTAACAAATAATTGATCGGCGATCGCCTGATTTGACATCCCAGTTGCGAGATAATGTAAAACTTCCAATTCCCGCTCAGTTAATGGCTCAATCAACGCTGGAACCGCAGCTGATTTTTTCGACTCAACGGAACCAAATGCAGCTAGCAAACTATTCACTTCCTGAAAATGAATGTTTTGAGAAACAGCCGCTTGCAATAACTCTCTCATTGGGTTTCCTTCATCCAAAAACAAACGTATGTAATTGCCTTGGCGAAGAATATTCAGGGCTTGTTGCAAGGAATTGAGAGATTGTGCTTTATCTCCTTGCGCCTGGAAAACTAACGCCTGTAATAGCAACGTTTCCATAACGCGGATAGTTCTTCCGCCTGTTTGAGCAAATTTATATAATCGCTTGAGCAATCGCAAGGCATCTTGTAGATGAGATGGCGATGAATTCTGTTTACCGTAAGCTAGTAGCACTCTGGCATAAGTTAAATAATCGAGTTCCGAACATCGCGGACATTGTTCAGTTGGGCTATAGTAAAGCTCACCTTCTACACTCAAATTACTTTTCTCAGCCCAAGCGATCGCACTATCTAAATTTCCTTCTGCCAAGTATAATCTCGCTTTACAGGCTGCAACTGACAGCATGGTAGGCCAAAGCCAGGGTTGACAGCGTTCGGCTGCATGAATTGTTGCCCATGCTGCTTGAAATTCTCCCTGAGATAGGCGCACTCGTGCCAATGTAATGTAGCCCATCATCAATCCCGGCTGCTGATTCTGAATTGCGCGCTCAATGCTTTGGGTGAGATGTTGTGCGGCTACTTCTAATTGGTTTTGTTCTCTTAATAAATCGGCTAATGCTACCTCTACCAATACTCCCGCATAGGTGGCTAACCAACGCCGTTCTGTTGCTAGTTCCAAGCCTTGCTGACACAGGGAAGTTGCTGAATCTAGTTGTCCCCGCAAGGCGAGAAACTGTGCTTGTAAATAAAGCCCTGCGATCGCCGGATCTGCTGTACCTCTTACTTTGCCGATGGCGCTAATTTCTGGGAGTAATTGCTTTGCAGAGTCATAACGATCAGCCACAAAATACGTCACACCGAGATTCAGCAAGATGAGCGATCGCAACCAGGAATTGTCTGACGGCAATAATTGCAAGGCTTTTTCCATATATGCGACTGATTCTGCCGTGTTTCCTTGCTGACGGGCTTGCATTCCTTTGAGTGCGACAACTAAACCCCAAAGGCGATCGCTATTTTCTGTGGTATCAATACCTTGATTGAGCAATCGTTCCAGGGTTTGAATAACTGCGATCGCATCTGCAAATTGAGAAGAGGTAAATGCTGCCCAGGCTTGAGCTACAAGTAACCAAGGACGGCTATCAGTCAGTTCATTAGGCAATTTTTGCAGAGCATTTCTCAGGAAGACTGCATCAACCCGTGGGTTTTCTTTGGTTTGAATTTCCTGCTCAATTAAAGTTGCTGCATATTCAAAGCCCTTTGCTGAGATAGCTTGTTGAATGGCATCAGCAATATATCCCTGCTGTTCGTACCATTGGGCAGCACGATGATGATATTTCCCGCCACAATCTGGTTCGATGCGGTGTAAAATGTGACGCAGTGATTCTGCAAATAGATGGTGATAGCGGTACCAAGTGCGATTACCATCCAGGGCAATTACAAATAAATTTTGACGCTCTAATTCCTCTAAAGTCTCAGATCCATTTACCGCATCTTCCCTTAAAATGGCTTCACAGAGCGAACCACACATCTGCTCTAAAATAGAGGTTCGCAAGAGAAACAATTGCAGAGGCGGCGATTGTCTTTGTAAAACTTCTTCGACTAGATAATCTAGGATATAGCGTTTATCTCCTCCAAAAGATTTAATAAACACATCTGTATTGGTATTATCACGCAATGAGAGCATAGCTAGCTGCAACCCAGCAATCCAGCCTTCAGTTTGTGTTTGCAAGGTTGCTATTTGTGACTCTGTTAATGGCACTGGCATAAACTGATGCAAAAATGTTGCAGCTTCTGCATCAGTGAAGCGTAAATCCTCTGCCCGTAATTCTATTAACTGACTGCGGACGCGCCATCTAGCTAAAGGTAGCGGTGGATCAACCCGAGTGGCGATCGCCAAATGAATCTGTGTTGGTAAATGTTCCAGAAAAAAAGTTACTGTCTGATGAATTGCAGCATTGCTAATCAGATGATAATCATCTAAAACGAGAATTAATTCAGTTTTTAGTTCTGCTAATTCATTGATTAAAGGTGTTAATAAAGCTTCAAATGTCACAGGTTCGCTGGCTTGCAACATCGCCAGTGTAGCCTCGCCAATTTCGGGAATATTCTGCTGTAAAGCAGCGACAATATATTTCCAAAAGCGGCTGGGATCGTTATCCTGCTCATCTAAAGAAAGCCAACTTACAGGAACTTGAGTTTGATGCGCCCATTCACTCAACACAGTTGACTTACCAAAGCCAGCAGCCGCCGAAATGAGAATCAGTCTGCTAGTTAACCCCTGATTTAATTTATCCCACAGGCGATCGCGCTGCACCAAAGGCGATCGCAGTGAGGGAATATGCAACTTAGTCACTAATAGGGGACTAGCCATATCAAATAGATTTCTGCGAACCTTTCTTTAGCTTAGACAAAAATTCCTAAATTACGGATTACCCATAGGATGAGTACAGCACAAGGGAAATAAAGCTACCATTCAAGATAGACGACAAGCCTTTGAGTTTCCCCAGCAGTAGTAGTTAGTTATCTAGGTAGAGCAATGCGCGTTGCAGTGATATTGAGTATGGCGATCGCAATGGTAGCTGGTATTCAAGGATATACCTCAAAGCCCAGTCCAGCAGTTCAGTTGCAAGATGGTACGGTGTATTTTGTCCAACCACCCCGCTTAGTGGAAGCAGTGACTACTTATAAAGAAGTGTATGTGTGGGGTGCAACATATTACTTTACTCTCAACCTGCCAGAGAATGCTGGAGAACCGCTGCAACGAGTCACAATTAACCAGCGAGAGGGAGTAGACTACGTTCGCTTTAACCTTAAAGATACATCTGCCTTTGAAGGAACACGCTCCCATGAAGGGCAGAAGTTAGGATTAAAAGATGCAACGAGCGAACGTAAAACTCAAACAACAACTCTAGTATTTGATCCCCCAGTCCCCCCAGGTAGAAATATCACAATTGCGCTCAAACCCCGCCAAAACCCCTCAGTTTCAGGCGTTTATTTATTTGGCGTAACAGCCTTTCCCCCTGGCGAAAAATCCCACGGACAATTTCTCGGTTTTGGACGATTAACCTTCTACAGCAACAGATTCGGCTGGTGAGTAGGCGTGAGGAAGAGAGCAGGGGGAGCAGGGAGCAGGGAGCAGGGAGCAGGGAGCAGGGGGAGATAAGGAAGAAGTAAATATTTCCCTTGACCCTTGACCCTTGACCTTGACCCTTGACCCTTAACCCTTGACCCTTAACCCTTAACCCTTGACCCTTGACCCTTGACCTTTTGACCCTCCCTCATTTCTCCTTAAAAGTCCAAACACCCTCATCCCAATCTGCATCTGATGGGGGTGATTGTATCCAGTGCTGACAGCGGTGCAGATGTAATAAAGCCGCTTTGTCATGGCTATCAATGGCTAAAACTTGATTGAACTTAGCTTGTGCTAGGTCAAACTGGCGATTTAAATAATACTCACGCCCTTTGTGATATAGCTCAATTATTTCTAATTTTTCACTCTTAATGGGATCGGAACGCAAACTTAGTAGCTCATAAATAGCGACTGGCTCATTTCTGCCTTTAACGCGAATATAATCTAGTTCCCTAGCCCAAATCTTTTCACGGCAGGGATTATAAGTATTATCGCTAATAATAATGTCACAGCCGTACTGTTTGCTGACGCTTTCTAAGCGGGAGCCAAGGTTAACACCATCACCAATGGCTGTAAATTCCATTCTTTTACTAGAGCCAATATTGCCACTAATTACGGTATCCGAATTAATCCCAATACCAATGTTAATTCTGGGTTTATTAGCTAAGTAGCGGCGGTGATTAAAATCTTGCAACCGATGGCGCATTTCTAGAGATGTTTGTACCGCCATCCAAGCGTGTTCTTGTAATGGTAAAGGCGAACCAAACACAGCCATAATGGCATCACCAATATATTTATCTAGGGTGCCTTTATGTTTAAAAACAGCCTCTACCATAGATTCAAAATATTCATTGAGCATACTCACAACTTCTTCGGCTTCGAGATTTTCCGTTAAAGTTGTATAGCCGCGAATATCAGAAAATAGAATCGAAACTTCTTTGCGATCGCCTCCTAATTTAGCATCATCTAATTTGAGTAATTCTTCCGCTAATTCCTGGGTCATATAGCGGTACATTGTACTTTTCAGGCGCTTTTCATCACTAATATCTTCCATTACCACCAGCGCGCCACGCACTTGTTTATGGTCGCTAGCATCGGCAATTGTGTTAATTGATAAATTAATACTATGTTGCTCTGTACCTGTAGTTAATAAAGTGCGATCGGGATAATATTGTTGTCGGTGTTTGTAGTTAGCGCCATTTAAAGCATTCTCACACCATTTACTAAAGTTACCTTCTTTAATATTGATGACGTTTTGAATAGAGAGACCTTCTAAACGGTCTTGTTCTTGTAAATCTAGTAAGCGTTTAGCGCTTTCATTCGCAGCAATAATTAAACCTGTTTTGTCTGTAGAAATTACCCCATTAGAAAGACTCCGCAAAATATCTCGCTGCATTTGTTCTTGCTGCTTGACTGTGGCGAATAATTGAGCATTTTGCAGCGCTACACCTGCTTGAATATTAAAGGCTTCCATAAATTCTTCATCGTTATGATCGAAGCTCGCTTGGAAGCATTCGGGAGCTTTGGGCCAATGTTCGTGATTATAAGCTGGGAAATCCCCTGATTTTCTTTTATTGACTAACTGCGTCACACCAATCAATTGTTGATCGGCATTAAATACAGGCATACAAAGTAAACTACAAGTTCGGTAACCATTTTGTTGGTCAAGTTTTTTAGCTGTATCAGAATCTGGGTGATCGTATAAATCAAAAGGAATATTCAGCTTTTTACCAGATGCAGCTACTATACCAGCAAAGCCTTTACCTACAGGTACACGTAATTCTTTTGTTGTACCATTATCTTGAGTAATTTTTGTCCATAATTCTTCGCGATCGCGGTCTATCAGCCATAATGTACTGCGATCCGCATTCATTAATTCCTTGGCTTCATCCATTACCCTTTTGAGGGTATCTTCTAAGTCAAGATTACTTTGCGAAAGCGACTTAATCGCCTTCATTAATGCGGCTGCGGCTCTTTGTTTTTGAGTAGCGACATAAAACGAGCGTGATGATTCTAAAATTAGCCGAATTGAAGGCGCAAATTCTTGGAATAATTCTTCATCAGCATAAGTAAATCCTTTAGTATCAACGCGTTCTGCAATGGGAGCGTTAGGATTATGCGGACATTTTAATTTATTAAGTAATTGTACAACTGCAACTAATTCCCCTTGTTCATTTAACAATGGCAAAGCCAGCATTGTATAGGTACGATAGCCAGTAATTTGTTCTTGTTTTTGAGCAAATACTGAGCGAGGATCGTCATAAAAATCATAGGGAATATTGACAACTTTCTTGAAAGTAGCTACTTCCCCAGCAATTCCTTTATCTGCAGGAATGCGAATTTCTAAAGAGCGATCGCCTTCTCCTTCTGCTAATATTGACCAGAGTTCTTGCTTCTCTTCATCTAATAAAAATATAGTTGTTCTATCTGCTCCTAATAATTCTCCAGTTTTTAAAGTAATCGAATGCAACATTTCTTCGAGGATTGTGTCAAACCCGTGAGAATCTAACCTCGTCAGAGTTTGATGCACAATCTGCAATTTCTGTTCGACATCTTTAACAACTTGTTTAAAAGTTTCCTGGGTTAAGGGAGCCAAAAAACTAGAAATAGTTCCCTGTCTTTTAGCAAGTACACCTACAGGAGCATTATTTTCTTGTACATAACCATTTTCTGAATGGCGAACACCAATAATTAAATCGGCAGTCTCATCAAAACTATGTTGATGCGATGACATAACTAGCTTTTTATAGATGATGAATATATTTTAAGAACGTTATTTAATTGCTGCCATCAGCAACAATCGATTGACATTATCCACAGTTTAATCTTTTGTTAAGCTAGCGTCATCCTGTGGAAATCTGGGGAAGATTAATAATATCAAATTCACATTCTACTTATGTAAATACTCAATAAACTAAGGAAACAGGCTAGAAAGGAAAGAGGCTTTTCTATCATTCATTGCTGGCGCTCAAAGCGCTAGTCAGAGGCTGATATCTTACACCATTTTCCCTAAAACTAGGAGCGATCCTGCTCACAACGTAAAAATAAGGGTTTGAGCGCAAGTTCAGCAGTATGCACCTTCTCAAACTTGCAACAGAACCAGTAATACAACATAAAAATCAAGTTACTCCCACGCTTTGACTCCTTGTGCGCTTCATTTACCAATTTTTTTGACTACCTGGTTTCTCCACAATTAAACGACAATCAAGGAATACCCTAATTCAGACTAACTGTAAAGAGCGGGCTTTGACATATCTGGTAAATTTCTCCCAACAGATTATAAATTGAGAAGAATTTTGTAGACCTTCATCGGCAAACTCTATACTACATAAGTAACCCAGTCTGAGAATGAGATTGGTGTACTTAGTCAGAATGGGACACCAGAGGTAATGAAAGTAGCCACTGAACGTCTAACTGGAAGATGCATGAGACTGCTCGCAGATTTACCGGCTCCCTTCAGCCATTGGCTATTTGACTGACAATATCTGTGGGAGTAGCGTATCCTATAGTTCCCACATATCTTGCATAATTAACACTGATAGCACAAAATCTTAACTTTTGTAACAAATTTAGCCGCTTGCATAAAACTTAGCTCATACACAGATACTTAAGCAAAGAGTAGTGACTGTCATTTAGATAGTGCCTAAACCGACTCTGCTGATTATTTTGCAAAAGGTAAATTTACATGGTTTATACATTAGAAAGAACCAGCACCCCAGTTGAGGGTAGTTACACTCCACCTAACCCCAAGCCTTTATTACCCAATCAAGAGCCACCAAAAACAACAACCACTGATACAGAAGAAACAACTCCACCCAGCGAGTCTGAAGAAACTACTCCGCCCAGTGAGCCTGAGGAAACTACTCAATCTACATAACATAGTTAACGCTCCTATCCTAACAATTTCTCTACTTGAATATCTGGAGTGCAACACCACAGGGCTGCAATCTACATATTCAGGTATATGGGAGAATATGGATGAGGTTAAAATCCCATCCATATTTTTTTGGTTTACTATTCGCTGATCTACCTTTGATAATCGGGGTCAGATAATTTTTAATTTTTGATTTTTTATTCATCCCACGGATACATTCCCTTTCCATGTACCGTCAAGGAATAATTAGCCAATCTTATATTTATTGATCGTTAAGCTGAATTTAATTCCTGAAATAGCTCTCAAGATAGGAAAGAAGAGAAATAGAGAGGTATGATTTTTTGGCAAACATCGAATATACTTCTAAATAAATTTTTGAGTGAATAATTTTTACAATTCCCTAACTTTTTTAATATAAAAATAATTTTTATATCAGTTATGCTATAAATAACAATCACACCTTAATATATTGACTGTCTTAGCAGTTATTGAACTGCAAAATATTTGAGGTGGAGGATAAATTTTGGAAGTACAATGGGGATTTAATCTCTTATCTAAATTTATTCAGTTTGAAATTTGGTTATTTCTTGTCGGGTTAATGTCCTCTGTATTTTTTCTGATCCTCAAAAAGAAAATTAATCTTAGAGGCTTACTTTTTGACAAGACAAATAATCAAAACTATAGTCCAGAGCGATTGCAATTATTGCTATTCACCCTGATATTTGTTGGGTATTACCTATTTGATGTTAGGCAAAATTTGAATACTTGCAAAGTTTCAAGCTTACCATGTAGTATGCCACAAATCCGAGGAGAATTTCTGTATGCATTAGGAGGGAGCAACTTTGCCTATCTTTGGAGCAAGTTGACTTCATTTATTAAAGAACGGAGGTCAGAGCGTGCCTAGCATTAATGATCTTTTTGTAATTTTGGCGCTGGTTATCGGTTGTGTTATTACGATTTTTGTTGCAGTTTTAGAAATATTTATTCTCATATTCATTTGGGAAGGAACATGGAATTCCAAAACTCATAAAAAACGGGGAATTAATCTAGATAAGCTGATTAGCGAAAGCACGGGCGATGCAAGTTTGGCTAGGTTTCAGCTTTTGATTTTCACTTTTGTGATTTCCATGAGTTTAGTCTTGATTATTACTAGTAACAAACCGCCATCTTTTCCCGCCTCTATTCCCGATCAAATTTTAGGATTATTGGGAATTAGCAGTACCTCCTATGTTCTTGGCAAAGCCTTGCAATCACAAATTAAAACTGCCTCACCTGAACCATTACCTCCTACTGAACCACCACCACAGTTGCCACCACCAACAGATCCCAACTCTGATCCTTATTCAGGATAGAAATCTCTGGATATAAACTTATCCCAATTCAAATAATGTTGGCTATACATCAATTATTTGGCAGGGCATAGCATTGCTGTGCCCTTATCCATCTGTCGCATTATTGTTGAAAATTAGTATTAGTCGTGAGATTTTTTTTGCGGGAACAGGTAAGCGATCGCCGCACAACCGGATACAGTAAGTAAACTTACCAAAAAGCCAGCCAGAATAAAAGTAGACATATTGATCAAGGGAGTAGAAGAAGAATAGTTTTTTGCTGTCAAAGCAGAAATGGGTATAAGTTTCTACTCCCAGCTATTTTTCTGCTGAGAATGACAGAATAATTGTCCAAAGTGAAATCAATAGAAAACTATATTTTGCTAAATTTTAGGTTAGCAATTGCATATTACGCAGCTATGACCAGCTTGTGACAATAAATTGTATGTAGATATATAAAACGCAATTTTTAATTTAAGCTAAAGGCAGAGAAAATTTAAAAGTACTGCCAAACCCTTGTTTGCTTTCTACTTGCATTTTACCGCTTTGCAATTCCACTAAACGCTGGGAGATTGTTAAGCCAATACCTGTTCCTCCAGATTGACGAGCGCGGGATGAGTCAGCGCGCCAAAAACGCTCAAACACATGGGGCAAATCTTCGGGAGCAATGCCAATACCTGTATCGACAACGGCAATCCAAAGTTGAGATGGCTCAGTCCAAACACGAATATTAATTGCTCCCTTCGATGTATAACGCATAGCATTACCCAAGAGATTTATCAGTATTTGTTCTGTACGATCCAGATCTGCTAATACCAAAGGCATGGGAGATGGACAGTCCAAGCTGAGAACTGGGCCATCTTCTAATAACTGGTCTGTAAATTTTTCTATCAATGAATCTAATAAGGGACGTAAATTGACACGCTGTATATTAATTGCCAGATAACCTGCTTCAGCCTTAGAAAGTTCTTGTAAGTCGTTGACCAAACGCTCTAAACGCTTAGTTTCTTTTGCTAACCGCCGATAAATTTCCGGTGAAGGTTCAATTTCTTCATCGGCTAGTTGCTCTAAGTAACCGCGTACAACTGTTAAAGGTGTCCGCAGTTCATGAGTCATGTCTCCAATTAGTTCTCGCCGCCTTGCTTCTACCCCTTCTAGACTGTCCGCCATGCGGTTAAAGCTTGCACCTAATTGGTTAATTTCAGGAATATCAGACATTGGTAGGCGTGCTTCAAAATTACCCGCTGCAAACTGGCGGGTAATTTGCTCCATGTCGGTCAATCCCTGCATAATCCGTTTAGATACCCAGTAACTCAATCCGCCTGCAGCTGTGGTGCCAACTATTACCGACCAAAGAGTGCTGCGTTGCCAAGCTGTTTCAAATCCCTGAACTAATTCAGCGCGAATATCAATTAAATTTAACCCTTCATTTTCTAGTCGTTCTAGGTGGAGAACAAAGAAGCGGGGAGAAGAAATTTTACTAATGATTACTAAGCTAAATACTCCCACTACCATCACTACTAAGTGGGAGAACAATAGCCGCGATGCCAAAGGTAAAGGCTTTGTCCAACGCCTGTCCTTTTTCATAAGCTGTTATATCGTTTTACTAAAAGTTTTGATGAATTTGGCAAGCAGCAGGGTAAGGGGGATGAGGGAGAAAAAGAATTTCAAATTATGGACTGTTTCGTTTTAAAATCCAAAATCCAAAATCTAAAATCCAAAATTGTATTAGGTTGTAGTTGAGTCATCAAATTTATAGCCTACTCCCACCACAGTTTTAATAAAAGTGGGATTAGCAGGATCGGGTTCAATTTTTTTGCGTAATCGAGCTATGTGAGTATCGACTACTCGCTCATCACCAAAAAAATTATCGCCCCAAAGTTTATCAATTAGTTGGGTGCGGTTCCAAACTCGGCCAGGATTGCTGACAAAGGTGCTTAACAAGTTAAATTCTAAGGTAGTTAAGTCTAAAATTTCTGGTGCGTTATCATCTAGCTGACGGCTAGCAGTACGCTGGTCTATATCTACAATAAAGTGTTGGCTACGATTAACTTGATTTTGCCCTCCTTGACGAAGGCTACGCCTTAACAATGCGCGCACTCTCGCCACTAATTCTCTGGGGCTGAAGGGTTTTACCATGTAATCATCAGCACCAGTAGATAAGCCAATAACGCGATCGATTTCCTCGCCTTTAGCGGTGAGCATTAAAATATAAGGGTCTTTTACACCTGGTTTTTGGCGAATTCTGGCACATACTTCTAGCCCATCTAAACCAGGAAGCATTAAATCTAAAATAATTAAATCTGGTGGTTGTTCCTGAAACATCCGCAAGGCATTTATACCATCACGGCTAATACGGCAGATAAATCCTTCTTTTTCTAAAGAAAGTTGGATTAATTGGGCAATTTCTACTTCATCTTCAACAATTAAAATATCCATCTCGATTAGATGTAGGTATAATACGCAGAGTCAATCCCAAGGGGCAATTCAAAATTTACGATTCACAATTCAAAATAAAATTGCGGCCACCATAAATTATTTGTATTTGGGCGGCGCAATTTTTACGGTTGCGGTCATTTACTAGTTTGTGACATTTTCAGGTTTTGATTTGGTGAAATTTAAAGACCAGAGGTTGATAGATGGCGATAATTATAGCCAAACTTGGAATCCTTTTGGATGTATTTTTTAATGCTATCTAGGTCAACAAAGTAGTCAGCTACATCAATTAAGATATCACTGGTCAGAGCGCGTAAACTGACAACTTCTACCCGAACTCCTGTGCTACTAACTGCATTCACAGCATAAGCTAAATCTCCATCTCCACTTACTAAGACAGCAGTATCATAGTAAGGAGCTAGATTGATCATATCTACAGCAATTTCTACATTTAAATTAGGTTTTTTAGAATTCTCAGAAATTTGGAATTCTTTCGTCACCACACGATAGCCATTTCGACGCATCCAAAATAAAAAGCCCTGTTGCTTTTCATGAGAACGGAGACGCATAGCAGGTGTGCGAGAGTTGTCTATGCCAGTATAAAAGAAAGCACGCAGTAATCGTGAGTTTTCTGTTAAGCGACAAAGTAATTTGAGATAGTCAATTTCTAGACCGAGTTGCAATGCTGCCTGCAATAGGTTTAATCCATCAATAAAAATAGCAACTCTACCACGATGAACGCCTTGAAAAAGTAAACTTGATGTTGCAGAGGCTTGTTTGTTGTCGTCTTCAGGTTCTTTACTATTATTAATTATTTGCTTTTCTTGCCAATGCAATCCCTGTTTAAGGTGTTTATCTTTTTCTTTTTCTTGGGTAAAATTACTAGGATTCATTGGTCTATTCCTCTGGATTATCCATGTCAAAAAGTGCTGGACAAATTGGCAGTACTAACCCTGTGCTGATTTCACAGCATCACGGTTAATCGATTTTAGATTTTGGATTTGTTACGCCCTAATTGAACAAGAGGCGCACCAAAAAAATCTAAAATCGGCAATCTAAAATTTAAAACGGGCACAGTCAATGATATGCAGTTAATAGCCGCGAATCGTGATTACGGCTGTTGATTGTGCAGATGTCAAAGTGTAAAGCTGAGAATCTCAGCTGGTATCAAAACAGATTTAACAAGATATCCCCAATATTTATAAATAGCCCACTATTTACCCAAATCTACTGAATGTTGGCTTTGCACAAAACAATCAGGAGTCAATGCGTACAGATTCCTATTAAGGAACAGGCTGTAGTGAGCTATCAGCAGTTATTTTTATTGTACATCTATATTTAAAATAGGGACTATAGACTAGAAGTTATGGCTTAGAGAAGAGATATTTTCTCATGATTAAATCAGCGAAAACTATTTTTATATTTTTGTCAGTTTAGTTATATACAAATTAAATCTAATTTGTAGAAATTATTGGCTTATAAAGCAATACGCTTGGGTTAAGCTCATTAGTGATTGATTTGTCACTTATATAAAGAAGCCAGATCAATTGGGGGATTCTCCCCCAAACCCCCGATTGGGTGACGGTTGCGTCCCCCAAACCCCCTCCAAAATTATTTTTCTGTTTTTTTGTTGAGT
>NZ_JACJQJ010000025.1 GCF_014696615.1 Nostoc linckia FACHB-104
TTCTCCCCCAAACCCCCGATTGGGTGACGGTTGCGTCCCCCAAACCCCCTCCAAAATTATTGTTCTGTTTTTTTGTTGAGTAACTGGTTTTTTGGTTTTGTGCTCAATTAATTTTCGTAACTGAACTGTATTTGGTTATCACTCTTGTATTAGGGAAATCCCAAAAATCAATCATGCAAATTTCTGCAAATTTCTAGATATAACACTAATCTTAGTTTCCTCTGCCCCCTGCTCCCTGCCCTGATTCCTTACTGCGATCGCAATTCTTTGCTACGGCTTTGCTGGCGTAGTTGTTGTGCTAGCTGTTGTGCATCTTTTTCGGCTTGAAATAAATCAACACTGCGGTTTGTGAGAATAAATGACTCATCTGGCTGTTTTCTCACCCAGGGGATAGTTACTGCTAAATACTCACAAGTGCTGTTATGCGGCTTACCTTTCTCTTGCAGCTTGCTAGCGATCGCCTTAAATTCTAAAATCATTTCTTCTAGCTGTGCAGCCATTTGATTGATGCATTGCACTTGCGATAACAAACGCTCCCATTCATCACTAATATTGTCTTTTGGGAATTGCAATGGTGCGATCGCAGTCGTTGCCGATTTTGTGGGAAATGGCACAATTGCCAGATTAGGTGTTTTTTTGTATTCTTTCATACTTTTTAACAAGGCTAACTAGCTGTTAAAGCATTTTAACAGGTTGCTAGTACGTATATACTACTTTATGGTTGGTGAAGTTGTGAATAAAAGTTACTGTCTGGAGCTACCCAGATGGGAAAATGTAGTTGCAATACTACAAGGGTGAGAATTTGGAAATCAAAATTTGCTTTAGGGAACAAATTAAGGGATCAGGTTTAAAGACTTGCTTCTTAAATGACAAATATTAAATATGCTGCTGTATTGTATAGCTGTATGCGGAATTAATAGGAGCAATAGAAAATTTTTAAATAAATGAAATTTCTAACATCCACAGGAAGATAAATTAATATTTGTCAACAGATTCAAATTTCCTATAATTTACTCGCCATTCTTCTAGATTGTCTATAGTGATAGACTTAGTTATTACATTAACATCGTTACCACGCCAGTCTATTTCTGGGTCGGTTGTAAAAACGCCACATTCTAATTGGTCGTTTCTAATATTCCAGTATTCGCTAAATCGGCTTTTTAAGGTAATAACTTGGTCAAAAACCTTGTTCCTGTGTTTATTCCTTCTTTTTCTTTCGGTTGCGCCTGTGGCTTCTGTATCAATAAACTTAGTTTCAATTAAAAATAGATTGCCGCGATTTGTTAGGTAGACAAAATCACACTTACCCAAATCAGTATAATCTGCAATTGGCGACTTTTCAAATAATAATAATTCCGAACATGAAGGAAATAATTTATTCAGGTTAAGGAATAAATAAGCTTGTAATAGCAATTCTTTATCATAAGGAAAAAAAAGCACACCCTCAAAAAATTTTTTGATGTCTTCTTGAGTTTGAGGTTGTATTTTTCTACAATATGATACAAATTTATGTAGCTCAGTTACCATCATCAAGTCTTATCTCCTTCCCCTGATTATTGCCTATATGGCATGGCATCAAAAGATACCATGCAAAAGAGGAAGAGAACATCCGCATAAGTAACCAAAAAACAAAATCAATTGCCGTTTGTCTAAGGCTATCTACTGTTGACGCTGTAGTAAATCTTATGTCAAGCTAGTCCAGCAATTATCAGTAGAATAACTAGAAGTATATTATAAATCAGGCTTGATGAACTTGTAACATTGTAACTTTAACTACCATTAACTACCAGTTAATGGTTTGATGTGAGCTGGGAATCTGGCATTTTCTAGAGCAATCAAAGCACTGAGAGAATCTTGTACCCAAAATTGCCTACCAAAGCGGACAAGTTGACGAGAACTTCCCGACTGTATAACTCCAATTACAGGTATTTTCGCTTTCTCTTTTTCCCCAGCTTGTTCTTTCAAAACATTTCGTAAGCGATCGCGTTCTTCAATGTTGACTGCTTGTAGGGGAGTGAGTTCGACCATAATCAGTTTTACTGTTTCCACTTGTTCTGCATCTTCAACAATTAATTGAGTTTGGTCGTCTCTGCGGTCTACTTTACCCCAAATAATCAACCTCGCATCTACTTCAAGTAACGAACTAATACGTTCATAATTTTTAGGAAAGACGACGGCTTCTGACTGTGAAGTTAAATCTTCAATTTGCAAAATTGCCATTGGATCGCCTTTTTTGGTGATGACTTTTTTCACCCCATTCAGCATGACAACGGCACAAATCATCATGTCTTCTCTTTGTTCGCCAAGTTGGGAAAGATTAATTGGCGCTAGTACTAAAGATGATTGCTTAATAGATTTGAGGGGATGATCTGATACATAAAAACCTAAGAGTTCTTTTTCCATCCGTAATTTTTCTTGAGGAGGAAAATCAGAAACAGGTTGAGATTTGGGGGCAATTTCAAAAGCATTATTGCCGTTTTTATTATTTGGAGACGAAAAGCCGCCTAATAAATCAAAAATACTGCCCTGACCACTAGCACGGTCTTTAGCACGTGATTGTGCCCAATCATACACTAGTGGCAGGTCTTGCATGAGCTGGTGACGATTGGGTTGAATTTTGTCAAAAGCACCACAAGAGATCAGCGACTCCATAGTTCGGCGGTTCACAGCACGCAAATCTATGCGATCGCAAAAATCCCCCAGGGATTTAAACTCGCCGCTTTCTTCCCTAGCTTCCAGAATACAGGCGATCGCATTCTGTCCTACATTTCGCACTGCTGAAAAACCAAATAAAATCTTGTCTGCTGCTGGCGTAAAATCTACCCCAGAACGATTAATATCTGGCGGTTCAATTTGAATACCCATACTCATACAAGTGGCAATATATTTTTGCACCTTGTCAGTGTCACCACTGTTAGCTGTTAACAGTGCAGCCATATATTCCAAAGGATAATTAGCTTTTAAATATGCCGTTTGATAAGTTACATATCCATAAGCTGTAGAGTGAGATTTATTAAAACAATTGGAAGCGATTAAACCATTTTTAATCGCAAAATTATGGTCTTGTTCCACCCCAATGTCATAGACATTTTCTGCGCCTATAGCTCTGCGTGTAACTATTTTGACCATTTACCCCTACTCCCGTTAACAATCTATATAAATGCTTTAATTTATCAATTAATCTGGATTGTAAACTAAGCGATACCCATACTACACAATCCATTCCACTGCTAACACTGCTATACTTTTACACGAAAATGAGGATTGGGGACTGGGAGGACAAGGGAAGGGGGAAAGAAGCAAATATTCCATTACTCAATGCCCAATGCCCAATGCCCAATCCCCCAAATATGTACTAAAATCAAGGACTTGAGTCACTTAAGGAAGCAATCATGGCATCCATCCGGGAGTTGCACGAACAACTAATTAAAAAAGAACGTTCTGCTGTCGAAATTACCCAAGAAGCTTTAGACCGCATTCAAGCTTTAGAGCCGAAATTGCACAGTTTCTTGTGTGTCACGGCGCAACAGGCGTTAGAGCAGGCTCGTGCTGTGGATGCTAAAATCGCTGCTGGTGAAGAAATTGGGCTATTGGCTGGGATTCCTATTGGCATCAAAGACAATATGTGTACCAAAGGTATTACCACCACTTGCGCCTCTAAAATTTTAGAAAATTTTGTGCCGCCTTATGAATCAACGGTAACGCAAAAACTGGCAGATGCTGGGGCGGTGATGGTAGGTAAAACGAACTTAGATGAGTTCGCTATGGGTAGTTCCACAGAAAACTCTGCTTACCAAGTCACGGCTAATCCTTGGGATTTATCGCGGATTCCCGGTGGTTCTTCTGGAGGTTCAGCAGCAGCAGTGGCTGCGGAAGAATGTGTTGTGTCTCTCGGTTCTGATACCGGTGGCTCAATTCGCCAACCTGCATCTTTCTGTGGTGTAGTAGGTTTGAAACCTACTTATGGGCTGGTTTCTCGTTATGGTTTGGTGGCTTACGCTTCATCTTTGGATCAAATCGGGCCATTTGGACGCACAGTAGAAGATGCCGCAATATTATTGAGTGCGATCGCGGGTTACGATCCTAAAGACTCTACTTCCTTAAAAGTAGAAATCCCTGATTACGCTGCTACTTTAAGACCAGACCTGAAAGCTAGAAAGAAAATTAGAATCGGTGTCATCAAAGAAACTTTTGGTCAAGGGTTAGACTCCGTTGTTGAAAAAGCAGTTACCAAAGCGATTGAACAACTGCAACATTTAGGCGCAGAAATTCATGTAGTTTCCTGTCCTAACTTCCGCTACGGTTTACCCAGCTACTACATCATCGCCCCCTCCGAAGCATCAGCTAATCTAGCTCGTTATGATGGCGTGAAGTATGGCTTACGGGTTCCTGATGCAGATAATCTGCTGTCGATGTACACTCGTACCCGCGCTAGTGGCTTTGGTACAGAAGTAAAACGGCGGATTATGATTGGCACTTACGCCCTTTCAGCTGGTTATTATGATGCCTATTATTTGAAAGCGCAAAAAGTCCGCACTCTGATTAAGCAAGACTTTGAAAAAGCTTTTGAACAAGTTGATGTGTTAGTTTCTCCGACTGCACCAACTACAGCATTCAAGGCGGGAGAAAAAACCACCGATCCCTTGAGTATGTATTTAACTGACTTGATGACTATTCCTGTGAATCTTGCTGGTTTACCAGGTTTAAGTGTTCCCTGTGGATTTGATGAAAATGGACTACCCATTGGATTGCAGCTAATTGGCAAAGTCCTACGAGAAGATCAACTATTTCAGATAGCTTACGCCTATGAGCAAGCTACTAATTGGCATTTACGCCAACCAGAATTAGCTGGAAGTTAGGGACTGGGGACTGGGGATTAGGGAATGCTGCAAAATGAATCATGGCATTTATCCATTGGTGTCGGGAAAACCCATTCCTTCTAAGGATTAGGATAAAAGACACCCCGACACCGTCAACAGTCAACAGTCAACCGTCAACCGTCAACCGTCTACGTAAAATCTTTTAGGGGTGGGATGAGCTTAACAGGCTAATCCCTAATATTTTTAGTGTTTAGCTTACTTCTAGCTACAAAGATTAAAATATTAATAGAATAGTAAACTTATATGAATTTAATGTATATAATATCACTGAGTAATTCAAACTCATTAAAATAATTCGGAATTAAATTAAGTATAAATACTTAAAAAGCATCACCAATCCCAGGATTTGGTGAATTTTTTCACGCTGTCTTAATTACGAATTACGAATTATTTAAGATACTGGGAAACTAAAAAATCAGGGTAAATGAGTATAAACAGGTTGAATCTGCCATTAAATTTGTTGTTCAAGCTGGTAATTTGGTTCGCTATTATTGGTGCGATCGCCTATTTTTGTGTATGTATATTTCTGTTTATTCAGCAACCCCGGCTGATATTTTTTCCTTCTACTACCATTGAAAAGACACCAGAGTTATTTAACCTCCCTTATGAAGAAGTTTGGTTACCAGTGCTAGGGGGAAATGCTAAAGGCGAACGCATTCATGGCTGGTGGCTCAAAGCTAAACAAGGCGATAAAAAATCTAATAGCAAAGTTTTGTTGTTTCTCCACGGTAACGGTATCAATATTGGTGCAAACATTGCCCATGCCCATCGATTTTATCAACTAGGGTTTTCCGTATTGCTAATTGATTATCGGGGTTATGGCCGCAGTGAAGGGGCCTTTCCGAACGAAAGCAGAGTGTATCAAGATGCAGCCACAGCGTGGAATCATTTAGTACAGCAACGGCAAATTCCACCCAGCCATATTTTTATCTATGGCCATTCTTTGGGGGGTGCAATAGCCATTGATTTAGCTCTCAAACACCCAGAAGCTGCTGGACTAATTGTAGAGAGTTCTTTTACCTCCATTCGAGATGTGGTAGCTTACAGGAACTTGTTTCGCATCTTCCCCGTCAATTTAATCCTGACACAACGGTTTGAATCGATAAAAAAAATACCAAAGTTAAAAGTACCAGTATTATTCATTCATGGCATTGAAGATTCAAGTGTGCCGTTTTTTATGAGTAAAGAACTGTATGCTATTGCTCCCGAACCAAAACAGCTGATTTTAGTTCCCAATGCTGAACATAACAATGTAGCAGATTTAGCCGGTGTGCAATATCTGCAATGGGTAGATGATTTTGTGCAACAAGTTTATATTCGCAGGTAAATTCATCAGGTCAAATACATCTAAGAGGATGTTTGATTCTGGGCTAGTGAAGTATTCTCTGCCAGCGAATTGATTTTGGTGGCAATATCACGATTTTTACTGCATAAAAACGCAGGTTTTTATTCATCTAACAACTGCATATTACATTTATCGAGGCATAGCAGCTAACCGCAGTTTATAGTAAAAACTACGGTTAGATTTAATGCTAAGTAAAAAAGTATCTTTGTCTATAAAAATACCTTTTCAGGGGGAGAAAATTCCCAGATAAAAATCCGGATCAGTCACCAAACAGGAGAAGCAATTATACAGGTGGAACTACTCTTGCCTCCAGTATTGGAAGAGACTTTAACTATGACTACGACATCTGTATATTTGCTAACAATTCCCGGAAATCCTCCTATTGAAATTCCTCGTGAGCAATTGCGATCGCTGCTTGCTGATATTGAAGCTGAATTACACCGTAGTAAGGTTTATCGAAATGCTTTAGGTACTTTACAAGACTTACTAGGGACTTCAGCGGAACAAGCCAAGGTTTTGTTTAAAGCAGTCAGTAGAGAGGCAATTGCTTTAGCATTTCAGCAATTTGCGACACATCATCAACAAGTTACAAATATCAGTCCTGAGACAGATGTTCCTAGTATTTCTTCCCATCTGGAGCTAGAAGACACTAGTAATTTATCACAGTCATTAACAAGTATTACATCGCACACTCAAGAACCAGTAGCAAATACCAGTGTGGATAATGTGCCATCACAGGTAACAACAACAGCAGATGTAGCAAGAAAACCCGAATCTAAATTTACAAAAACTGCATGGAAGAAGTGGCTGAATTATAATCAAAAACCATCTAGTACCCAACAACCACAGCAGACTGTAATTGACGAATATGCAATCACGTTGCGTCAAATAGGCCAAAAATTTCAGGAAGCACGAGAATCTCAAGGATGGTCTTTAATCCAACTTAAAGAACACACTCATATCCCCCTTCATCATATGGATGCCTTAGAAAAAGGCAACATAGATTTATTACCAGAAGATGTGTTTGTCCGTGGCTTTATTCGGGTTATCGGAAATACTTTAGGGCTAAATGGTACAGCCTTAGCAGCTTCCTTACCTAAACATGAGACAGCTAAGTCACAAGCCGCTTTACCTGCTTGGTGTCAGGCGCAAAAGGCTACTGGTGGATTAGCGCTGGAACTTCGCCCGATGCATTTATATGTAGGGTATACAGCCCTTGTTGCTGGTGCGGTAGGCGGATTATCCTTTGTATCTCCACAAGCAAACTCTGAAAAAACCCTTCGTGTTGATGTTGACTCTCAACCAGCTTCATCCTTACCCAAGTCAACTCAGAAGCAGGAAGCTAATGCTAAACCAGGACTCAAGTCTGGTAGTACCCGTGTGATGGTTGGGCCTGATATTTCCCCACCAGAGGCTCTGTAGCGCTAATATAAGCGATCGCAGTTTTGTACTTGTTAAAGAATGCGATCGCGCTTTATATTATCTCCGTTAAATTATCATCCCTAGCTCATTGCATCTTTCCACTCGCAATGACTGTTATTGTATGGGGAATGAGATTAATTACTGATTTAATTTTTAATTTAATTAAAACTGAGAAGTTTTATCTGCCATACATTAGTAAAAACACTTAAATTATAGTCAATTATTTAGCCCTCTAAGAGTATATATGATTACCATTTTCTAAAATGGTGATTTTTATTTTCATAGTAGCTTTATCTTCTATCAGCCATTAATCTAGAATTTTAACTATAGGTTTCTCAATCAAAAAGCTATTGCTCTCTAGCATTAAATCTGGGAAATACTTGCAGTATAAGGAATATAAGATATTACTTATCCTAAGTTTTAGGATAGCAAATACAAATATATCTAGTCTGCCAACTTAAACTTTCGATAAAATCAACCTGTATAAGATGTTTTTTTTTAAACATTAAATTATATTGTGAATAAAGCTATGCACTTAGAAATTTAGACACATATGAATAAGCACACTGCGTTTATTTCAGCGCTTGTAGTAACAACAGGTGTTGCTTTAGCAGCGACTGCGATGCCAGCTTCTGCCGTAACCTTTGGTTTCAACAACATTACTAATGGCGATACTGTTGGTGATGCTTATAATACCAAGTTTTCCTTTGATGTTATCGACCAAGGAAATAATAATGTGCTATTCAAATTTGCCAACAAGAGTATATCTGTACTAAATGAAGATCCTACTATTAAACAAATTGCTTTCAGTGTAGACAGTAGTGAGAATAACCTCCTGTCTGGTATGACATTCAACTCCTCGTTTAATACCTCTATTAACGGAGTCAACTTTGTAAGTGACACTAGTAATTTATCGCAAAGCAATAACATCGTAGGATGGAATAAAAATACAAACCTTGGTGCTGGACTTGTAACAGGACAGGGTGGAGGCAATCAAAATGGCGTGCAAAAAGGTGAGGTTTTAGGAATTCAGTTTACTGGGAACTACAACAATATTCTTACTGCTATTGCTAACGGTAAATTGAAAGTAGGTATTCATGCTGGCAGCCTTGCAAATGGTGCTAGTGATACTTATGTAAACACTACCTCTTATGTAAGCAGTGCCCCTCTACAAGCCGTGCCTGAACCAGCTACAATCTTTGGGCTGATGGCTTTTGGTATGGGTGGATTGTTGACAGGCAAAAATGGTAAAAATGCTAAAAAAGAAGCCCTAACAATAAAGGTAACAGCTTAATTTTGGGAAAGTGACATTCACTGGTTATGTGAGTTGCTAACTGTTTTATTACATCCATATATAGGTTGAAGATGATAATAAAAAAGTTCAACTTTGAGAAACTCAAAATTTAGCCAAAGGCTATATTGCAACACAACTATTCCCGACTTCTTGAAGAAGCCGGGAATTTTATTATTCACAAATGTCTTATACCAAATTAAATTATGTTTGCGACACATCAATATATTCTAGAGGGCATGGCACTGCCATGCCCATACCATCTGTGGCATTCTTTTTTCAAATTGGTATTAGATAAATTCTTTGTAGGGGCAAGGCCGCCCCTACGAAAAAACTTGTATTGCTTGGTTAATTTATCTTTTGGTATTTCTACATTAATTGCTAACTACGAATTACGAATTACGAATTAGTAATTATTATTCGTAGTGGATACCAGCTTGTTTAAATCTGTGCAGAACTTCACCCAAGCGATCGCAATCTGCAATTAAACTGATCCTGACATATCCTTCGCCGGCAACACCAAAGGCATTACCAGGAGTGACGACAACGCCGGTTTGTTGCAGGACATCTAGAGCGAAATCTGTAGAACCAACGCCTACAGGACATTTCACCCAGAGATACATTGTGGCTTTGGTTTTAGGAATATCCCAACCCAGTTTGCCTAACCCTTCAATCAGGAAATCGCGGCGAGTGCGATAGCGTTGTTGGACTTCATGCAAATAGACATCTGGCAATTGCAAGGCAGTTTCTGCGGCTGTTTGTAAGGCAGCAAAAATGCCATAGTCTAAGTTGGTTTTTAAAGTCCGCAAACCTTGGATCACATGACGATTCCCCACCACAAAGCCAACGCGCCAACCTGCCATATTGTAGGTTTTGGATAAGGTGTGAAACTCTACACCAATCTCCTTGGCACCGGGAATTTCTAATAAACTAGTGGGTTGATAACCATCAAAGGCTAACTCGGCATAACACAAGTCATGTACTAAGAGAATTTCGTGTTTCCTAGCAAAAGCAACGATTTCTTCAAAAAATTCCCGAGGTGCGGTAGCTGCTGTGGGATTGCTGGGATAGTTGAAATAGAGGATTTTGGCTTTTTGCGCCACTTCATCAGGAATCGCCCCTAAATCAATTAGCCAGTCGTTCTCTGGCTTGAGAATCAAGCTGTAAACTTGCCCACCAGCGATTACCGGGCCGCGAAAATGGGCGGGGTAAGCAGGAGATGGTACTAGAACGATATCACCAGGATTGATATAGGCGATCGCTAAATGAGTTAATCCTTCTTTGGAACCCAGTAGGGGCAAAGCTTCACTATCGGGATCGAGAGAGACACCATAACGGCGATCGTACCAATTGGTAATGGCACGACGGAAACTTGCAGTCCCTTCAAACGGTGGATAGCCATGATTGGCAGGATTTTGCAAAGCTGCCATTGCTGCTTCTACCACCGGTTGCGGTGTCGGCCCATCCGGGTTTCCCATCCCCAAATCAATCAAATCTAACCCTTGCTCCCTCGCCTTTGCCTTTAGCTCATCTAAACGAGCAAATACATAAGGTGGTAGCTTCTGTATGCGATCTGCTGGGACAATCCAATCGAAACTCATTGCTCAACCTCGTCACTGATACCCCTGACTGAGACGCGATTTGTCGTGTCTCGACTATCTACTGGTGCAGTGGTAGAAACCATCGCTGCCATTAACTGTTCCAGCGCTACTTTAAAAGGTAGTCGATGGATATCGGAATTCGGATTGAGGGCGATTTCCGCAGCAGTTTGCAGTTCAGCTAGGGTAATATTGCCCAATCCCAAATCACTCAATTTTTGTGGCAATCCAATCTCTGCATAGAATTTCACTAGCTGTTGTCTGGATGTGGCTGCTAGTTGATTGCCTTGTACCATTTCTTCTAAACGCAGTTGCACTAAGATGCCATAGGCAACTTTTTCACCGTGAATACTGCTATGTCCCGCAATGTGAGTTAAACCATTATGCACTGCATGGGCAGCAACGGTACGGCACTGTGCGCCTCCTAGTCCCCCAACTACCCCAGCCATCAACACTGAAGCATCTACGACTGCTTGCCAATCTTCACTACCTGGCGCTTGCAAGGCGGTGACTGACTTTTGTAATAAAATATCACGCAAAACCCGTGCTTGTTGCACAGCACCAATGATCAAAGTTTGTTGGGAATGTCCACTACTGACTGAAGCTTCGTACCACTTGGCGATCGCATCTCCAATTCCCGCTACTAAGGTATGCTGTGGTGCGGTTTGAATCAAGTCGTAATCCAGGATAAGCAAATCGGGACAGCGAGATAGCGCCACGTCATAAAGAAACGCCCCATCCTCAGAATACACATTCGAGAGGGCAGACCAAGCCGCACAGGTCGCCGCTGAGGTGGGAATTGTCACCACTGGTAATTGCAACTGATGGGCTACTAACTTTGCTGTATCCAGTGCTTTACCACCACCAACACCGATAATCAAATCAGCTTTATGTGCTTTTGCTGCTTTTTGCAAAGATTGCAAGCTAGCTTCACAGCAATCTGCACCATAGTCAGCTGCGGCGATATCTAGATGTTCTTGTTCTAAAATTGGCTGCAAACTTTCTTTGGTAATCGCCAGAGTTTGCTTTCCCGCCACAATTAAGGGACGATTCCCTAAACGCGCAATCTCTGTTGATGCCGTCTGCAATATACTGGAACCACGAATTACTTTTGCTGGCGCGATCGCCAACGTCAATAATGAACTAGGTGTTTGAGTAGACAAGGTTTGAGTAGAAATTTGATTGGGCATATAACTAGTTTGCCAAAACCTTGATATTTCTTAACAAATTAAAAGCACAAATAGGTAATGATGCCGGATAGTTATAAGTTAAGCTGTTTGCCACTATCAGCAATTCTGATGACTCAACTAATAAAATTGGGGAATGACATCGACTAAGCCCGTTGCCAACTGGTTGAGCAGTTTGACAGTATGGCTTAATTCTATATTGCCCATTATCCTAAAATTCCGAACTACCAAAGTTTTGAACAACCGTATAGTTAATTAACAATACCACTCCCAGATACTGAGGAAAAGTCTTGGGGCATTCGGTTTTGGGTATGAGGAACAGCCAAGAATTTTTCCTACTACCATGACCGATTACCGACAAGTTGATTAAACTAATACGTGTCTAAATTGCATAACTACTAATCAGGGCTGTTAACTGTTGACGGTTGACTTTCAACCGTCAACAGCACTCACGATGGATTGTGCAACTTAAAAGCAGAATAGCTTAACTTTTTCTTATCACTGGAATTGCTAAGTTAATATCTTAAACTAAAAAAAATCATTATTGTATACTGAAATACAAAAAAAACTATGTTTTCCTGATAACAGGAAGAGTTGATTTTATTTGCTCAAATATACTTACTACATCAAGAACTATAGTTCTGCAAAATCCTTACCCTACAACAAAAATATCAGTCTTAGGGTAGAGAAATTTATGCTGGATGATTGATGCAAACAACACAATCTCAGAAAATCCCAAAAAAAGAGAATAGCTCAACAGGGAAGAAAAACCTTGAAGGTCAAAAGCACAGGAGAACGTAGAAGGCATGAAAATCTCTCCTTTTGGAATAAAAGGTGTTTTTAATTCACATTAGGCGTAATTTATAAAACGTCAAAGCCAGAGAACAAAATACTTTTGACTTCCGCCTTACAGTACTAGTCCTCTCCCAATACTTGTCGGTTAAGGGCAAAAGGGGAAGGGGTAAAGGGGCAAGAAAAAACCTTTAACCCTTACCCTTTCACCTTTTCTCCAAACCAAATTAAGAGTTGAAAATCCTTAACCAAGCAGTATTGAGTCCTCTCCAGGGTAGGGGTCAATACTTGTCGGTTAAGTGCAAAAGGGCAAGACAAAACCTTTAACCCTTCCCCTTTCACCTTTTCCCCAAACCAAATTAAGAGTTGAAAATCCTTAACCGAGCAGTATTGGGGTAGGGGTTGTTTTCAACCTGGCTAATGGCGGTGGTTTTTGTCGTAAATATGCGTTTTTTTGCTGAAAAGGGGAAAACTAATACTGAAGTCAGATACCTTTATGGATTGCAACACTTCTTGATGGCAAGCGATATGCTGCTAGCGATCGCCTTTGCTATTGCAGTCGAATTTTAGCCATTACATCTCAAACCAAGTTTGATTAGCAATCTATCTGTTTACTCTATTCTAATATGTTCAACCAATCCAAAATTTCCTTAAAACCTCAGTTGCCTCAGATTGCAGTCAAACTGAAGCCCAAGCTATCAACATGGTCTATATTAATTGCTGCAATTACGGTGGCGATCGCTAGTTCTACTGCTATTTATCAACTCCATCAAATAGCAGAAGATAGCAATCAAAGCAGATTACTCTTAACTAGAGTAAAAGAGCAAGTAAGCAGACTCAATGCTTTAGAATGGGAAGGAATTTCTAAAGGAAAAATTGATGATGACTTAACTGATGAACTGGCTGAAAATAAACAAAGTAGCGCTACAATCTTGCGAGAGCTAAAGGAACTTGATAAACGCGATAATCTAAAAAATTTGCAAAGGGTTTTTGCTCTCTATAGTCGCTATCAAACTGAAATTAACAAGGCTCTAGAGTTAGTTTCCCAAAGTAAAATCAAAGAAGCACTAGCTATTGATGCAGATGGTATTGATGAAATCTATGATGATTTATATGCTGAGGTAACAACCCTAGAGGCAGCTTATGTAAAGCAGAAACAACACACCAGAAATCTAGCAGATATAGGCACAAGTTTTGCTTTAATTTTATCAGCTACTATCATTGGCGTTTTATCTCATAAATTTACCCGAAATTTGTGGCATAAAAATCAAGAGTTAGAAAACGCCTTTAAAGAACTTCAGCAAACCCAGAATCAATTAATTCAACAAGAAAAAATGGCAGCCTTGGGGCAACTAATTGCTGGGGTTGCTCATGAAATCAATAACCCTCTAGGCATTATCAAAGCATCAGCAAGCAACACCAATCAGGCATTACAAGAAGCCTTAGCTAATCTTCCTTCCTTAAATCAGCGTCTGCATTCTGAGGAACAAGAAAGCTTGTTTGCGCTGATCGCTCAGGCGCTGAAAAATCAAGGTGCAGTTACCTCTAAAGAAAGCCGCGCTCTAAAACGCAAAATTGCTACTTATCTTCAAGAGTATGACATTCAAGATGCTAGATATACTGCTGATCTCTTGCTCGACATGGGTATTGGTGAAGATCTGGAATTTTTGTTGCCTGTCTTACAAGGAAATAATACTGAATGGGTTGTGCAGTTTGCATACAACCTAACTTCCTGCTTTAGCAGTAATCAGATGATTCTGAATGCTGTCGATCGCTCCGCCAAAATTGTTTTTGCCCTGAAAAGCTATTCTCATTTCGATCACAGTGGTCAAAAGCAGTTAATGCAAGTGACTGAAGGGCTAGAAACCACGCTGGCAATATATCAAAATCAACTCAAACGCAATATTAATCTAATTCGGGATTATCAAGATATTCCCGATATTTGGGTATATTCTGACGAACTCATTCAAGTTTGGACAAACCTGATTTTTAACGCAATTCAAGCGATGGAATCAGGGGGGACGTTAACCATTACCACTCATCAGCAAGAAAATGGTGTTGAAGTGAATATTATAGATACGGGATCTGGGATTCCAGAAACAGTCAGGCAAAAAATCTTCGATGCCTTCTTTACTACCAAAGCTGCTGGTGAAGGTAGTGGTTTAGGGCTACATATTTGTAAGAAGATTATTGATAAACACCAAGGACGTATAAAAGTAGAGAGTCAACCAGGACAGACTGAATTCAGTGTTTGGTTACCATTAGAGTCTGTTTAGAGATATCGAGGAAATTTAACTATGTCTGATGCTGCTATTATTTGTGTAGATGATGAAGCTTCAATTTTAAAAGTTCTCAAGGAACAACTAAAAAGATGCTTCGGCAATCAGTATGTCTATGAAGTTGCCGAAAGTGTAGAGGAAGCCTGGATAGTAATTGATGAATTAGAAGAGGATAAAATCAAAATTCTCATCATTGTCTCTGATTGGCTCATGCCAAATATTAGAGGCGATGAGTTTTTGGCTGAAGTCCATCAACGCTTCCCGGAGATTGTCACAGTCATGCTAACCGGACAAGCAGACGAAGCTGCTATTGAACGTGCTAGACAACAAGCAAATCTTTATGCTTGCATCCGCAAACCCTGGAATGAACAAGATTTGCAGCAAGTTATTACTACGGCTTTGAATTCATAGATACGCATTAGGGACTTCCAAATAAAAAAACATCCCACAAAAATGGAGAATTTATTTCTTGGAAGTCCCTTAGTTTAGTAGGGGCAGAAAGTTTTGTGCCTCTAAATCATGATTGATGTATTGCAAAGATTGAATTTGAACGTGAAGTCTGACAAATTATTTTCGTTAGACTTCAAGTCGTTTTGCCAACATTTCTAAGCTGTAGGCTTTGGCAACTGAGCAAATTTTTCTGGGTAAAGTTCCACATTTATATTAGAGTCTTCACGACTAACTAGCGATCGCTTAACCTGCCCCAAGTATAAAGGTACAGTCACACCTGGTTCTGGGTGAATTAAAGTCCGGGCACGAATTGTTAGTTGGTTTTCAGTCTTAGAACCTAAGCGGCCAAAAGAATAGAGATTACTAGCGGCTTGTCGTAAAGTTGCGTCTAATGCTGAAGTGGTAATTTGGGGTGTGGTGGAAATTACGGCTTGTGTAGAACCATTGTCATAAACCAGAGTGTAGCGGACTGCGCCAGGAATCACAGTCCGGCTCAAGGGTACTAATGAGAGTGCAAATAAACCAGCTGTGACCACCAGCATAAAGCCAGTTGTACCCACCAGCCGAAAGCGGATGCCCCATTTAAAAATTAAACCCAGGACTGCTAAGGCGGCAAACACCAACGTTGCAATACCTGACCATTGGGTGTATTGAAGAAAATCAGCTGTTGTGAGCATAAGCTTGGCTACTGAGGCATGAATTTTTGATTACAGACAAAACCATTCTACCGAGTGCCTACACCCTAGCAGGCTGTTTTCCTACCTTATACCAAGTTGTCATTAGCCTTATTGTGAAATTAAGGCCCCTACTAGATGCACAACTGGGAATTACTTCTAGAGTCTGATTCCACTTCAGCTTCTTAATCTTCAATAGTAAAATTGCTGATGTAGCCGCGCACAATGCACTCAAAAAATAAGGCAGCAGGTAAGCTTATCCAATCGCTGTAGTGAACTCAACAAGGGCTGCTAAGTCATCAGGGTTATTTATGCAGTTCAACTGTTCTCAGACTTCAAACTTCAGCCTTTTCACCCAACGTCTTTGCCAAAGAATGGTGGCTAGGTTAACGAATAAACAAGTCATCGCCAAGCAGAGCAAGATATAAGTCGGTAGCATCACTACACCAACTTCAAACCAAGTATATACGTGCCATGTCATGATTAATGCAAAAATACTGGCAATTCCCGCCGATTGCCATACCTGATGTGATGGGCGATGAATTACCGTCAAGATAATTGTCGATAGTGTAGCTAATAGGTTTGCAGGAACAAGAAACGCACAGATACTAATGCAGTTGGTGCGAGAGAACTCAGCTAAGGTGTGGAAATCGAGCATCAAGTTGTTGGGATAATGTTCGCTTATACTAACAAATTTAATATATTTCAAAATAATTGAACTAACCTTAGCATAAGATAAGAGTGAAGCAATCAATTGTGTAACATAATTTAAATTAATTACAGGCTTTAAAAATGTTAATCATATCGTTAATAACATTGATGGTGGGTAATCCCCACCATCACCAAATCATCCCATCAAAATCACCGTATCAATGACGTGAATTACACCATTATCCGCTTCAATATCTGCTGCTAAAACTGTGGCATTTTTCACTTCAAATCCATCAGAACAATCAATTTTAATTGGTGAACCTTCTACAGAAGTAACTGTTCCAAGTTTGGCTAAGTCAGCCTGCATCAGCTTTCCAGGCACAACATGATATTTTAAAATCCGCGTTAACTGGGGAATATTTTGCACCAAAGTTTGAATAGTTCCTGCTGGTAACTTAGCAAAAGCATCATCATTAGGAGCAAATACAGTAAACGGCCCAGGACTTTTTAATGTTTCTACTAAACCAGCAGCTTGTACAGCTGTTACTAAGGTTTTAAACGCGTCATTACTGACGGCAATATCAACAATATCAGCCATTGATTTCACCTAATATTTGTGTATGTCATCATAAAGGATAGTAAACCATTTTTAAGTTTTATTACACAACTTGAGTAAAAAATTAGGTGCAATTATATAACACTGACACGCAAGTGTATTCTTGTTAGATATCTCTTTATGATCAGCATAGAAAAATATCATTGTAGGTAAAATGTCTGAGCGTAGTTACGCCATTTTAGGTACTGGTGCATTAGGTGGTTTTTATGGTGCCAAGCTGCAAAAAGCTGGTTTAGATGTCCACTTTTTGCTGAGAAGTGATTATGAATATGTCAAAAAATCGGGTTTGGTGGTGGAGTCAATTGATGGTGATTTCACGCTGACTCAAGTCAACGCCTACGATGATGTCGCCAAAATGCCACAATGCGATGTGGTGGTTGTGTCGCTGAAAACTACACAAAACCATTTACTACCGCAGATGTTACCGCCCGTGGTTAAGGATAATGGGGTGGTGTTGGTGCTGCAAAATGGACTGGCGGTAGAAGAGGAAGTTGCCAAGATAGTTGACAATGTGACTATTATTGGCGGGTTGTGTTTTCTCTGTTCCAACAAAGTAGCAGATGGACATATTCGTCATCTGGACTATGGACAAATTACTTTGGGAGAATATGCTGCTAACTACGATCCGATGGGGATGACACCCAAAATGCAGCAAATAGCTGATGACTTTACCAATGCAGGTATCGCTATCGAGTTAACTGAAGATTTGTTACTCGGGCGATGGAAAAAGCTGGTGTGGAATATTCCCTATAATGGGCTGTCTGTGATTCTTAACGCTAGAACTGATGAGTTAATGGCGAATATGCACACCCGTGAGTTAGTTGAACAGGTGATGTATGAAGTTAGCGCTGGGGCGAAGACGGCGGGGAGGGTGATTACTGAAAGTTTTATTCAAACTATGTTGGAGTACACGGTGAAGATGAAGCCTTACCGTACTAGCATGAAGATTGATTATGACGAACGCCGTCCTTTAGAAGTGGAAGCGATTTTTGGGAATCCGTTACGGAAAGCGCAAGCCGCAGGGGTTGATTTACCGTTGATTCGGTGTTTGTATCAGCAGTTGAAGTTTTTGGATATGGGGAAGGGGGAATGGGGAAGGGGGAAGGGGTAATGGAAAGGAGGGAAACGCACCTGGAATTATCTGCGGTGCGTTGTGCTTGGACTTTTGACTCTTGACTCTTGACTCACCTCAAAGTGGCGAGGAGTTCTAGTACTACACCATTTGTCCAGCCGAAGCCGACTTCGTTGGAACTGTAGCCAAAGCAAATTTCGTCGGAAACGTTGGCGGAACAGCGTTCTACGTCGTATTTTTCGACTAGGCTACCGCGACGCTCAAATTCTTTAATTACCATAGCTAAGAATTTGCGGGCAATCCGATCGCCTTCTTGATGATAGCCGTAACGGTGCAATCCTTGGACGGCGATTAATGTTAAGGGTGCCCAGCCAAAGGGTGCGTCCCATTGGTTACCTGTAACGCGGGTGCTGGTAAATAATCCCCCTGGGGCTTCAAATAAGGAGAGATTTTCAACGACGCGTTTGGCTTGTGCGTCGGAAGCGACTCCTACCCATAGGGGATAAAAGGTGGTAGCAAATTCGTATTTGCGGCGGTTTCCACTTTGAAAGTGATAGTCGAGATAAAGTCCCTGTGCTTCATCCCAAAGACATTGATCGATGCGATCGCGTCTTACCTCTGCGCGATCGCGCCATTGTTGGGCTAGTTCTTTATTACCAAGAATATAGTTGATTTGCGCCAAGTCTTGTTCCATTTGGTAAAGCAAGCTGTTGAGACACACGGGCGCATAATGGATAATATCAATACTAAAGGGGCCAAAGCGATTGCTGATATCAAAGCCAGATTCGCGCATGGTGCGATCGCCTTTGTAAAACAAGTTGCTTAATTCGTCTGTTTCTCGGTCATAGTAAAGGCTGACATCATAATCTTCTATCTCAAATCTTTGGTAGTATTCCTTAACTCGTTCGTAGTGACATTTCCCTTCCTCATCGCGTTCAGAGAACAAAACTTCTGGTGCTGGGCCTTCGCCTAAAGCATAATATCTTGATAAACCTGTGGCGGGGTTGAGATGAGGTGGTACTACCCAGTAATAGTAAAATTGCTCTAACAGTGGTACTGTTGACCTCAGCCATTCTTCATCTTGGCTGTGCTGAAACATCGCCAAAACCATTAAGCTGAGGACGGGGGGTTGCGATCGCGACAGCATATAAGTACGGTTGGAATTAAGGATTGTGCCGTAATTCTGTACTTGGTAAAGTAGCTGATCGACTTGACTTTGGGCTAAATCCGATTCGCCATCACGTAATAAACCTAGCAAAATAAAATAGCTGTCCCAGCCGTACATTTCGTTAAAGCGTCCACCAGGAACAACGTAATCGCCTGGGAGATATAGCAATCCATGTTCTTTGATGGCTTCGGCTTCGGGGGGTAAGGTGCGAATTTCAATTTGGCGGACATGTTCTTTAGATAGCGATCGCTCTAAGACAGACTGAACATTGGGACAATCTTCTCTAGGGGAAATATAGATAATCCAGGGGCTATTGGGTTTGTGTTCTAGTTTGGCATCTTTGATAGATTGCAGTAAATGTTCGTGCGATCGCGTTAAGGTTTTCCAGGTTTTTTTGATATATGTTCTGACAGCTTCAATTTGTGTGCTGGTAAATAGGGATTGGGTGGAAGTTTGAGGTGTCATACCATTTTGGATTTTAGATTTTAGATTTTGGATTGTGCATCTATGCTTGTGTAAATTCATGTCACAATCCTTGTTCAAATTTCTACCATTAGCAATTGATGGGAAATTTTTCTCACGCAGAGGCGCGGAGGCGCAAAGAAGAATGAATTTGAACCGCAGATAAACGCGGATAAACGCAGATAAGAAAGATTTCTCTGTGTTCTCTGCGTCTCTGCAACTAATTACTCAGCACTCACTATTAAAGCTACGGGAAAATGCGCTAGTGCTGCGCCGATGGATAATGTTCCTGTCGCTTTTAGGGATTGCTGAGTTAGCAGGTTTTTCCAGGTAGCGGAGGTTCCTTTGGGTAATTGTAGGTGTGTATCTTGCCATACCGATTCGCCTAAGGGATATTCCCCAGGTTGAATGAGGCTGGTGAGAAAGCGTGGGGCGATCGCGATCGCTGTTTGATTTCCCTGCTGTCTGGCAAAGGCAATAATATGATTAGCGTGGGTTCCCTGAATTTCTAAGGGGAGATATTCACCGTCTTGGAATAATTGTAGGTAATCTATTCTGGCTTTTAGGGCTTGGACTGTTAAAAAGAGTTTGATTCTCCCATCGGTTTTGGCGGTGAGTAATTCCTGAATTAAGCCCAGAATGTCGGTTTTGATTTGCTGCTTGATGTCACTTAAATAACTCCGGCGTTGTTCAAAATCTACGGGGCGACGGTTATCGGGATCGACTAAGCTGAGTTCCCAAAGTTCGGTTCCTTGGTAAAAGTCGGGTACGCCTGGGGCGGCGATTTTTAATAGAGTTTGAGAAAGGGAGTTGAAGATACCATAATTGGCGATTCGCTGTTGAAACTCGCGAAAATCTGTGAGGAAGTCTTGGGAGATTGATGGATCTAAGACTTTCTCCACAAAAGCTGTACAAGCTTCTTCATATTCGCTATCGGGACGCAACCATGCTGTATGTACTTTCGCTTCCCGAATCGATTTAATGATGTATTCTTTCACCCTTTCCCCAAAGGATGAATATTCATGTTCCGCGAAGGGAAAAGCGCCAACTAGTGTTTGATAAAGGAAGTATTCATCATTGCGATCGGGCATAGTTGCATTTTTGCGCTTGCTTTTGTGCCCTTGATTCATGCTACTCCACTTGTTGACTCGCTGTTCCCACTCATCGGGGATTTCTGATAGCACATTTAATCTGGCGCGCACATCTTCACCCCGCTTGGTGTCGTGGGTGGCGGTGGTGTTCATGGTATGGGGCCAAGTTTCTTGATGCTTGTGGTTAAAGCTATGAAATTCGCCCAGAGAAATACCAAAATGACTGGGATTTCCGCCGACTTCATTGAGGGAGATAAAGCGATTGTAAGAATATAATGTGGTGTCTTCTACACCTTTCGCCATCAATGGCCCGGTGTATTGCTGCATCCGCATGACAAAATATAGCCATTGTTCCCGTTCTGTTTGAGTGAGGGAGTCATCAAACTCCAGTAGCATCAGCTTTTCAATGAAGTCCATCTCATGCTGTAACAAAGGCGCTTGGACTTTGGCTTGGCGAATTACTTCCTCAATGTAGACGCGATCGCCTTCTTGGATGCCATTCGGTGTAATATAGGTGCGGTAAACAGGGAAGAGAGTGAGAATTTCTGCGATCGCTCTTTTTAGTCCATTAACTGTAAAATCATTGCCAAAGCGATATTTGCTGGAAATATTCTTTAACAAAATTGCCAAATTATCAACGTCGCCTGCTAAATTCTTTTCTAGAATCAGGTGCTTATTCTTGTTGACAAGGGATGCATAATCTACTTGATTACCGATAAATTTTTGATAAATTTGCTCAAATTCTGACTCGTTGGCTGATTGACAAAATACGCCATTGACATAGTTTAAAAAGTCATATCCAGATGTACCTTCAATTCTCCAGTTTTCTGGTAAATCTTCGGTAAGTTCCAAGATTTTTTCAACAGTGATGTAGACATCACCCATCTTTTCTTGGAGTCTTTCTAAATATTGACTGGGGTTATAAAGTCCATCGATATGGTCAATCCGTAACCCTGTAAATTTGCCTTCTTCTACTAACTTTTGAATTAAGCTATGGGTGTTATTAAAAACCCGCAGTTCTTCAACTTTTACCGAAATCAGTTCATTGACAGTAAAGAAGCGGCGATAGTTCATTTCTTCCGCACCAACTTTCCAAAAAGCGAGGCGATAAAATTGCTCTTTGAGGATATCATCGAGCAAATTAAAGCTTTCGGAATTACCTGGTTCGCCGTTGAATGTTTGCAGGTTTTCGTCAATGAACTCGCGGATATCATTATTGCTAGTATAAATTTCCCAAACTAAACCTTTAATAAAGGCAATTTGGTCTTGACGCTGTTTACCAGCCACCTCAGAAGGGACATTTTTCAGAATGTAGAGAATACCCAACAATTTAATAAAATCAGGGTGATTGCGTCCTAAAGTCCGGGTAAGTCTGCCCAGATTATAAGTGAGGAATTTGGTGTAAGATTCTAACCGCAGGGGTAATTTTAAACTGTAATAATTAACGGTTAAGCCGTTTTGTTCATATTGCAATTGAATGTCTCCCTTTTCCAGGGAAACACCATAAAAGTCTCCCAGCAAAGGCGCGAGTATGCGCTGTTCGCGATCGCCAAAGGGAACATTCCAGCATAAATCGAAGTAGTCGGTATAGCTGGAATCTGGGCCATGTTCTAACACATCCATTAAGTAGGCGTTTTCGCTACTGTAAGCCATGTGGTTAGGTACAATGTCTTGTAACCAGCCCATACCAAGGGATTGCAGTTCACTAACTAAGGCTTCAAAGGAATCGGTACTACCTAATTCAGGATTAAGTTGAGCAGCATCTACGACATCATAGCCATGTGTACTACCGGATCTAGCTTTGAAGATGGGGGAGGCGTATAAATCAGAGATACCTAAATCAGCGAGGTAAGATGCGATCGCCTTTGCGTTGTCAAAGCCAAATTGTGATGTAAATTGAATTCGATAAGTAGCTTTAGGAATTCGCATAATATTGACTTGTAAATAGTGTTGACGGATGACTGTTGACTGTTGACTGGGAAGAGAGATTTTTATGAGTGCTGGTGTACGCAGTTCATGACGATTGTTGTTTGAATTTATAAATTTGGATGCGATTATTTCTTTGCGTCTTTGCGTGAGATTTCTTTTCAACGAACCGCAAAGGCTCGTTGGCGTAGCCTCTCGCAGAGAATAGAAGGACAAAAAGAGAAAGAAAATAAGAGAGAAGAAGAGGAATTAAATCTCTAATTCATACAGCACTAAACTGTGAGGTTGCAGTTGCAATTCTTGTCCTACAGATAAATTATTAGGTGCTGGTGAACCAGGGCCAGACCATACTGTATCGGCGGAGTCTAATTTTTTATGAGCAGTGCTTGCAATTGGTAAGGTTAATGTTATGGGAGATTGATGAAAATTCATGGCAAATATTACTTGATTAGCTTCACTCCAACGCCGCACTATGACTAATTGTTTTTCTTCATTGCTAGTCGCTTCGATGCAATTGCGGTCTTTTTTCAAAAGTGCGGGATGAGTTTTGCGCCAATTAATTAACTCCCGATGCCAATCTAATAAAACCTTGTGTTTACCTTCGTTGCGTAATTGCCAATTCATTTTACAACGCAAAAAAGTTTCTGCCGATTCTGGATCTGGTGGATCTTCATCATAGTGAAATGCTTCAAATTCTTGTTTACGTCCTGCCCTTACTGCTTGAATTAAATCAGGGTCGGAGTGACTTACAAAATACATGAAGGGTGCAGTTTCGCCATATTCTTCACCCATGAATAATAAAGGTAAGTAAGGCGATAGCAACACAGCGCCAGCAGCTAATTTTAATCCTTCAAAAGAAATCCGACTCCAAAGGCGATCGCCTTTCATTTGATTGCCGATTTGGTCGTGATTTTGGATGCAAACGGAAAATTGGAATGGCGGGCGATCGCGGCAAGGGATACCATGAAATCGTTTGCGATGGGGGGCGTATAGCCAATCGTAGATGAAGGTATCTTGGTAAGCTTTAGCTAGTTGGGCGCATTCGCCATAATCTTGATAATATCCTTGGCGATCGCCTGTTAACAGTGCGTGTAATGCATGGTGAAAATCATCACTCCACTGTGCATCCAGTCCATAACCACCTAATTCTGGTGGGCGAATGATTTGGGGATTATTTAAGTCACTTTCGGCGATTAAATAGCGTTTGCAATTAGCATTCTGGCAAAAATGATGTACTGCTTCAGCTAATTCCCACAGAAAATGTTTTGCGCCTAAATCATAAATTGCCTGAATCGCATCCAGCCGCAAAGCATCAATATGAAATTCTCCCAACCAATACAGCGCATTTTGGATGAAATAGTGACGCACACCTTGACTGTGGGCATCATCAAAATTCATCGCATTGCCCCAAGGGGTTTTATAGGTTTTAGTAAAATAAGGCGCGAATTGACCCATATAGTTACCTTCTGGGCCAAAGTGGTTATAAACCACATCCAGCACTACAGCAATGCCATGTTGATGACAAGCATTCACCAGTTCCTTTAAATCTGCCGGCGTACCGTAGGAATTTTGCACAGCAAACGGGTAAACGCCATCATAACCCCAGTTACGATATGCTAAATCCGGTTCAATATGAGTATCTCCGGGGAACTGGGCAATGGGCATAAGTTCAATAGCATTAATTCCCACTTCTCTAAGTTCTGCTAGGCGGGGAATGATCGCTTTAAAAGTGCCCTCGGGTGTAAATGTGCCTACGTGAAGTTCATAGAAAATCATCGCTTCCAAAGGCACACCAGTCCAGTTGTCATCTGTCCAATTGAACTGCGGATCGACAACCTGTGAGGGGCCATGAACTCCTTCGGGTTGATACTGGGATGCAGGATCGGCAAAAGCGTTTTCTCCATCCAAAACATAGCGATAAAGCGTATCTGGATAGACATCATTTACTTTCGTCTGCCAGTATCCCGCTTCTATGTGTGGTTTGAGCGGAATTATTTCTTCCTGCGGTTTCAAAATTTGTACCGCAACGCTATTTAGTGTAGGCGACCAAACTGTAAACTCGCACTCTCCGTTACCCAAGTAGTTAGCACCAGTCCTCACGCAGTATCCTCCCGTTAGATAATGTGTGCCGAATTGTGGCTTGACTTTTGGTTATCCCAATTCTGCAAAATCGAGCAACAAATTGAATGTTTAGAAAGTCAGATTTAATCTGATTTTCTCAATTACAAAATAGGAATTGGTTAGCAAAAAATCCTGCCAGATAGCATCATGGATTGTCTAGCAGAGAATTTACCAGCACCCACAGGCGGATTTTTTTAAGCTGAAAAGCTTGTCTATTCACCTAGATGAAGAAGATGCAGTGAAAAAACTCTATCGAATTGAGTAATTTGGTCAAATTACTTGATGTCTTGGCAGGTAAATCAAGAATCATCACACATGAGAAAATGCAATTATGACAATCTCTTGATAAGCGTACAGATATTGACATGATTGACCACGACCGTTTATTTAAAGAACTAATTTCTACATTTTTTTTGGAATTTTTAGAATTATTCTTTCCCCAGGTAGTGGCTTACCTAGAACCTGAATCATTGAAATTTTTAGACAAAGAAGTATTTACCGATGTTACGGCTGGCGAACAATACGAAGCTGATTTAGTAGCACAAATAAGATTTCGAGAACAAGAGACTTTTTTTCTCGTTCATATCGAAAACCAGTCATACCCCCAAGCTGATTTTGGGCGGAGAATGTTTCGATATTTTGCGCGCTTATTTGAAAAGTACGCATTACCTGTATATCCCATAGTGATATTTTCTTACGACACCCCACGCACACCCCAAACGAACATTTACCGTGTCGAGTTTCCCGACAAAACCGTTTTAGAATTTAACTATGGGGTAGTTCAACTCAATCAATTAAACTGGCGTGACTTTTTACAGCAAGAAAACCCTGTAGCCAGCGCTCTAATGGCTAAAATGAATATAGCACCCTCAGAACGTCCCAAAGTCAAGTCTGAATGCTTGCGTTTGTTAGCAACTTTACGACTTGATCCAGCCAGAATGAAAATGATTTCAGGCTTTGTTGACACCTATCTCAAGTTAAACGCAGCAGAAGAAAATATATTTCAAACTGAGATTGCTAAATTTGAACCAGCCAAACAAGAGGTAGTTATGGAAATTGTTACTAGTTGGGAATTAAAAGCAAAACAGGAACTAATTATACGCCAACTTAACCGAAAAGTGGGTGCGATCGCACCTGAATTGCAAGAACAAATTCTCCAATTACCTAATACCCAATTAGAAGAGTTAGGTGAAGCTTTGTTAGATTTTACAAGTCAAGAGGATTTGATAGCTTGGTTGCATGGAGTGGAAGAGTAAAATAATTGGCGATCGCACTCCCTAAATCTTTCTTTCAAAAGAAATTTATGTGGGGTTAATGCGCTTTGCTAGCCAATAAAATAATGATGGCAAGTATCTTTTAAAATACACCATCAAAATATCCGCACCGCCAATATAAACTTCTCGTTGCTGGCGATAAATACTTTTGATGATTTTTTGAGCGCAAACCTCAGCCGTCATCCCTTTTGCTTGCCCTTCATCCATTTGCTGATGTAAACTTCCATCAGCAGTTAAAGCATTAGCTGAAATATTAGTTTTAATTCGACCAGGACAAATAATAGTAATAGAAATCCTATTTTCTGGTTTTAACTCTATCTGTAATGTCTCAAACCATCCATGTAGCGCGTGTTTTGAAGCTGCATAGGCTGAACGTAGCGGAAAGCCAAATTTTCCTACAAGGCTGGAAATAACTGCAATTTGTCCGCCACATTGTTTAATCATATATGGCAGAAGTTTTTTAGTAATATTAATCGTGCCAAAATAGTTGACTTCCATAATTTTTCTATCAACTATTTCTTGAGTATCAATTGCTAAAGAACGTTGGCTGATACCCGCATTATTTACTAATACATCTACTTTGCCGTAATAATTTATAGCTGTATTAACTGCATTCTCTACAGCTATAGCATCGGTAATATCAAGGGGAATAATTAAACATTCGCTCTTTATTTGCTGTTTAACTCTTTGCAATTCCGCTTCTTTTCGTGAGGAAATAATTAGCTTTGCACCTTGATTAGCAAATTGATAAGCTAATGCTTCACCAATACCAGAAGATGCCCCAGTAATCCAAACAACTTTATCTAAAAAAAGCATTTTAAAAATTATAAACTATGAATTATATAGGCATCTGATTTGAGTTTTTTTAAAATCTCAGATGCGTTACGCTATCGCTAACGCATCCTACGTGAATTGCAAAAATCAAATATGAGTCTTATATCGTTTCTTAATCTACCGAATTACAAATAAATTTATCTGCGTCCATCTGCGTCCATCTTCTTCTATCTGCGGTTAGTATTTTGTCAACTTTTGAATAGCAATGCGGTGAGATTACAAGCAATGTAACCAATCGCCCAAGGAGATTTATCCTTCAACAGCAATAGTACCTGATTTAGGGTTTCTGGTAGAGCCACACCATACAATCGCCAAAGATTTTCTCGCAGTTGATGCAAAATGCGATCGCCTACAATATCATCACTACCAGGGCGCAGTAACCAATGGGTTCGCAAAAGCTGAAAATGATGAATCTCATGAGTCTGCGCTACTTGTTGAATCTCTTTTGCAGCCTGTTCTACCAATTCATCGGTGACTATTTTCATCACTAAGGGTTGCAAGGTAAATGAGGCTTCACCCATACCCACCCATTTTTCTAAAAGCGATCGCCTTTCTAATGCCATAATTGCTTCTAACACCATCGCTGGATCGACGGATATCAGCAAATGAGTTTGCAATCGCGAGAATGATACAGGTTCTTGCCAAATGGCTAGCCAGTAGAGAATATCCTGTTTTAATCCCGATAATTGCTGGAACTGCTGTTTCAAGATAAAACGTAAGCGATCGCCAATCACCAGGGTATTCTGACTCAAAAATGCTGTGATATTCCCCGCAAACACAGACTGAATTAATGGGGTGACAAGTTTCAGCGCTAGGGGATTACCGCGATAAAGTTGAATGAGAGCTGAGATTCCCAGTTGTTTAGAGGTAAAGCCTCTAGATTGCAATAGTTCTAAAGCATCGGCTTTTGGTAAACCCTTGAGGTTTACACAGCTAACTGTTTGATTGTTGATTTCAATCGCGCTTGGTTGTTCGCGACTGGTAATCAGAATGCAACTTTGATGGCGATCGCGGCTAATTTTTTGGATAAATTGAATATATTCAGGCTGCGACAAAACCCCATCTAAGCCATCGAGGATTAGCAGACAGCGACGTTTTTGCAAGTGGTTGAGAAGTTGCACTGTTCCTTGCTGGATATCATGAATCACAGTTTCCTCAAAGTTATGCACCAGCGTATCTAGCAGCGATATCAGGGATGGTACAGCAGAAAGCGATCGCCAAATCAAACAATCGAATTTTGACTGCATCCGATCCGCTAAAGCCAGCGCTAAAGCAGTTTTCCCAATCCCCGCAATTCCAACAATAGTAACTACTTTACACCCACCTAAAATCCATTGCTCTAGCTGCTGCAACTCCTGATTGCGCCCATAAAAGCTTTCTACATCAGGTGCATCATGCCAATCAATGTAGGGTTGAGAGAAGTCTGCAATAATTTCCGATTCTAGCCCAGAAGCATCTGCGATCGCATTCCAATCGGTAATCCCAACAGCTTCACAAATAGCGATAAAAATTTCGCGTTGAATGCGATCGCCTTGCCAAAATCGACGTAAAGTAGCTCTAGAAGTATGGGCATCTTGCCACCATCGCGCCGTACTGGTTTTCGTCCATCCTAGCCGTTGGCGCGCCTTGTCTACAATTATTAATCCTGCCGTCGATGCCCTCAACGAGTTTGACATACAATTTTTATATAATGTCTGATAAATTACAGCTTTTTGTAAGTAAATAAAGTAAAAAGCTAGGGCAAAACAATATTTATGTCCCTACAATCGACGATAATCTGTACTTTACTAAGTTGCAAACTGCTGTATAAATTTGTAGCGAAGACTTGAATTTTAAATATCCGGGCTAAACTCTTTACCAAGAGAAATTAATTTTGTGATGATTTCCTCAATATTATGCTGTTGAATTCGTTAATTAATTAACCCATTAGCAGGAGGTCATCCACCAATAATAATTTTATTCTAATAATAGTCAGACCAATACAACATGGCTTGAAGTAGCATTCATGGTAGAGAGGTATAAATCATGTTGAACCTGATATTTATCCGATTTTTGAAAGTAACAGCATTGGGGTTTTCAACAGCATTTTTACTAGCTGGTCAAAATGCTGTTAATGCTCAACAAATTCCCAGTTTAACGCCACAACAAGCCCAACGTTTATCTCGTGATTTAGTGCCATCTAGTTCTGAACAATTTTTTCGACAAGGACATTATTTGATGGAGAGAGAAATTCAAAATCTCAGGCTAAGGCAATTGGAACCAAGGGAACCAGTACTCAAGATAAACTCGATACAACAGGTTAAGAAAGATAATCTACCCAGCAGAAATCCTAATACCCTACCCAATTGATAATTACAATTTTCAGGGCTGGATTGGGGATAATTATCAATACTAGGAATATTCCAGGAATTACGCAATTGGCACAAATATTTTCGGGGCGTGGTAGGACTAGCTTGAATGTCATTGGTGGTGCGTTACGGCACGCCTAACGCACCCTACAATTTATTGGCACTTACTAAAGCAAAATTTGCTGTCCAGATACCCGACTTTTTGAAAAACTCGGGTATCTAAATCTCGCTTAAGTCAGTGACATTCCACTATTTTTAATTGGAAGTAACCTAACAGTGCGGAAAATTTTGAATTTTTTGTAGCGGTACTAAATTACTTTGCCAGCATACATATATTTCATCTCTAAATTTGCCCGTACCCATAAATCTGTCATTGACCAAATCACCACTTTATTTGGTGCGTCTGCAAAGTTATCTGGTTTGTGGGTAACAATTGCATGAAGAAGGCGATCGCTAACACAAACTAATTCCACAGCAGAGTCAAAGTCTTTCAGGGGTGAAACCCTGGCTTGTTGTAAGATGCTATTGTCAACTGGGCAAATTTGGATTTTTTCTTGTAACCAATTAATTACTATCTCAGCAATCTGAGAATTTTGCAGGCGACTAATATAATTGGAAATCCTTTGCCAACCGATATCAGTTATATATATTTGCACCAAAGGATGGGCTACATCTAAGAGATTGCTAACATCTTCTACGCAGTTGTAGCGATTCATTAAAGCTTCTAAGATTAAATCGGCATCAACTAAAATTCTTAGCACGTTAACCCCTATTGTAAACTGATAAATTTATTGCCATTGCATGAAATTTGACCGTTGAATAGATGCTAAAGGCAAGAACAAGCTGCAACAATCAAAACTTCCTCGTACAGGTTGATGTACATCAACAGACTGTTTCCAATGATCCAAAATCATGAAATCAGAGCCTTAAGATTTTTGACTTTTGACTTTTAACTTTGGAATTTGTGTGGCGTTAATAGAACAATAGGTGTTATTACAAATAACATTTATGCTCATGATGAAAGCAAGAGCAATTTTGTAATAATACCTAAATTGAATGACGAAGAATTCTTTTCAAAGTTCCTAAATAAAATTGCAAATTTAGCAACATTTAGCTGTTGAAAATTCACAAGAAATTTATTTTTAAGGCTTAAGTAATAGATAAAATAATTGTCCATTACTGACTGTCACACCAGCGCGATCGCCTGCTATTTTGCCAGTACCTAAAAAGTAGTCCACCCTGCCAGGGCCTTTAATTGCCCCACCTGTATCTTGATCTAGTACGTAACGGCTGACAATCCGATGCTCTAATTTACCAGTATTATCGGCAAAGGGAAATGAAGCACGAATTAGTGATAAAGCACCAGGGGGCATAAGAGATTTATCTGTAGCAATTGAACGTTCGGCTGTAAGTGGTTGCCCAATGGAACCCTGTGCAGGTGCGCCTTTGGTTTCTTGAAAAAACACAAAGCTGGGATCGCGAGGAATATATACGTTCAATTCTTGGGGATACTTTTGGAAATAGTCGAGAATTATAGGCATGGTCATCCCTTGTAACGGTAATTTGCCATCGTTCGCCAATTCTCGCCCAATACTTTTGTAATTATACGCAATGTTGCCTGCATAACCAATACTTGTTTGAGTACCATCAGTTAGTTGCAATTTTGCAGAACCTTGAATTTGCACCATGTATGGTTCCAGGCGATCGCGAAACCAAAATAACTCTAAGCCCCGTAATTTCCCCTTTGTACCTTGCAAACCATCAGCCCCTTCTAATTCCAGGCGTGTAGGATGCGGTAAGCTCCAGGAATCTAAATCGGGAGGTAACTTATAAACAGGATAGCGGTATTCTGCTGTCGGTAGACGACTAGCAGTATACAATGGCTCATAGTAGGCAGTAAACAAAACTGAACCTTTGCTATCCTTACCAATTGACTGATAAAGTACAAACTCCTGAGCTATGGCTGTATGCAATGCAGCTGCGGAATTTGTCGTTAATAGCAGCTGACGGAATCGCATCAAACTTTTATAAACGCGATCGCGTGTAATTCCTGGTACCTGATAATTTTGATAAGCCGCTTCCGCCCTGGGTGTTTGTAAATAGCGCAGACTGCGATCTATCGACTGTAACAGCGCTTTTTTGTGCGCTGGTTGTCCATGTTCAATTTGATAAATCGCCTGATCTATACAGGAAGTATCATCTTCACAGCAAGTAACTGGTACTCTGGGAATTAATACTGGTAATTTCTGCGGAGAATTGGCGGAAGATGATTCAGGAAGATACCACTTTTTCAGCTGACATTCTGCGGGACTGAGTTTTAATTGTCCTAAAGAAGCCATCCCCACTAGGAAGGTTAACAGAACAACAGGTAGGCTGAGAGATATAGTTGTAAGTTTATTTAGCATTAAAAAATAAGAGGACTTACGTTAAGTGTCATATTTTTCGCACAGTGGTTGTCCAGAGTCAAAAGTCAAAAGTCAAAAGTCCAATTTTTGACCCTTGACTCTGGACTTTTGACTGCCACCGTAGAAAATATATGTGCCAGTTGCGTAATTCCTGAATAAGTTATTTGTCAAGAGTCAACAGCCCAGGCGTAGCCTGTCGTAGACATCGTAGTTCAATTTGTGGCGATCGCACTTTCTCAACAATAGACTTCTTGCACGAATACAAAACTTACCCTCATCCCCCAGCCTCTTCTCTCGAAATTCGGAGAACTACGGTGTACACACAAATGCTCTGGCTTCGTTGCCATCTCGCCTTGGAATGAATTCCAAGGCTAATAGCTCAAGTCTACTGAAGTAGACTAAGCAGTATATTTCAGTCCACTTGAGTTGACTTTGACTATTAGCCCGGAACTTCAGTTCTGGGCGGGATGACGGTTAGGGCGATACTTTGAGTGTCACAAAATTTGAGTCCTTTAATGCATAGCTTAGGTATTTTTTCGACTTGTGAGCTTCTTTAATGAGTCTTGAATACTCGCTCATGAGTATTTAAATACTCACAATCAGGAATTAGGAATTGCAAGGTTGATATTATACTCATAATCGGTGTAATCGGCTGCCTTTCCCCCAATTATGCTCATCATTCCCCGTCACACTAACAAGCTTTCCTTTTTCTTCCTCTTCTCCTTTACCCTGCTGTTGACACTGCTGCTGTGTTTACCTTGGGTGAGTGCGAAAGAACAGCCGGAGCCAAAAGCATGGCAGATTAACGGCATAGTAGCTGCCCTTGATGATGGACATGACAAAATCAAGGGATATGCTTTCGATAAATTAGGTAAATATGATCTCAAGGATTTAAAATCTTTGGGGAAGAAACCAGAGGAAATTACACAGAAAGCTGCCAATATCCTCAAGGATGACAAGATTGACTCCTCTGTTCGTGGCACTGCGGCAGAGGCATTAGGCAACCTGGGGGAGGCGGCGGCAAAATATGTCCCTGACATCGCCAATATCCTCAAGGATGACAAGATTGACTCCTCTGTTCGTGGCACTGCGGCAGAGGCATTAGGGGAAATTAGACAACTGAATTTAGCAGAGGTTGTTATAGTTCTAAATTATGTCTACGAGCCAAATCAGGGAAACTTTGGAAGTGATAGAGATAATTTTGAATTTTGGCGATTTTGGTCATATTTCCTGGGTGGCGGTACTGAGGAAGTAAAAACCTTACTCACATGGTTAGGTAGACCAAAAACCGTTCCTGATCAATTGACACACCCTGAAGGTGTGAAAACACTAAAAGTCTTTCGCCAAGCCTGGGAACCCAGTCAGGGGTTAGACGCACTCAGAAAAGATTTAGCACAACAAGTTTCGGAAGTCGCTGCTAACAAACATATTCCGTGGAAAGCCCAGGATATTAACTTACTGCAAACCCACTACAACAACCTCAAAAAAGTTAACTTTACTCAAGCTAATACTTTACAGTCAGTAATCAATAATCTAGAGTTTTGGCAGTGGTTTTTTAAAGCCAGAAACACGATTGTAATTCACATTATCTTTTGGCTTGCCCTCATCTTCGCTTATCCCAAATTTCCCCAAGTTCAAGCCATCTTCTTCTGGAATCCTTGGGTAAGGCGCATTCTCGGTGTCGGCTATGTCGGCTTTCTCCTCACCTGGTTTCCTCCATTCCGCCGCAAGTTATTTGAACCTTTCCAGCCTTCCCTTCTCGCCGATGCTGGGTTAGATAATTTTAACCCCCAAGCTTACTTCCCCGACTCCCAAGTCAAACTTCCCCACACCGAGGAACCCGTAGCCATTACCCAAGTGCTACCCAATATCAAAGGGCAAATCGTCCTCGAAGGCGATTCCGGCTTGGGTAAATCGATGTTTCTCCGCCATTTAGTAAAAACCTCACCGCGCCTGGTGGTTTATCTCCCCGCCCGCAAGTGTGACAACGGGGTAATTGAAGCCATTCAAGCCAAGCTGCACGGACAAGCACAAGATGCTGATTTTCTCAAGAATTTGATTTACAGTGGTGCTTTAGATATCTGCATCGACGGACTCAATGAAGTTACCGCCGACACCAGGGCAAAAATTACTCAATTTGTCGAAAGCTACTTCCGGGGTAACATCATCATGACTACCCAGCCCCTAGAGTGGACACCACCCTCAACAGCCAAGATATATAAATTACAACCTCTTGAGCAAGCGCAAATTCAGCAATTCTTAATTTCCCGTCAGCCCCGCCTGCCCAAAGATGCCAAAGTTAAAGGTAAGGATTACGAGCAAGCCTGCGCTGATTATTTAACTCAAACTCTCAACAACCAGCCATCACCAGAAGAATTAGCCGCAGTTAAAAGGATTCTTTCTAACCCAATGGATTTAACTGTTGTAGCGTTGATGCTAGCCCAAGGCGAATACCCAGATTTATTCCACCTGCAACAACAGCAATATAATTTGATAGCAACTGAATACCTGCAAGAGTGGAAACAGGAATTTCCCCTCAAAAAATTCTCCCAAGCTGTATATGATATGCGGCTGAACGATGAACAAGCCCTACCGGGAGATGAGTTTTACCAAGTTTTACAGTCTTTAGAAGACGAGAAATATAAAATGGTTGTTAGCCGTCAATGGCAAAACGAAGAAGGCGCAGCCAAGAAAGAATGGTATTTTCGCCACGACAAAATCATGGAATTCTTTTTAGTGCAGAACTTTCTCGGTGAGAATGAAGAAGCGGAAAAACGTCTCATCGATCACATGGGCGACCCGCGCTTTCGCGGTGTATACTTTTTGCTGGCAACCCTACTCCCCTTAGATGCAGCCAAAGAACTGCGGGAGAAAATTATTCAATACGCCGCCGATACCAAAGACCATACAGTAAGTGATACCTTCGTGCAATTATTGCGCCCCCGTGCTTCCGTAAATTGATGAATTATTGGAGGTGTAGGTTGGGTTGAGGAACGAAACCCAACAAAGCGGTGAGAATGTTGGGTTTCGCTATCGCTCTACCCAACCTACAATTATCCTTTACCTCGCGCCCTCATCCCCTAACCCCTTCTCCCGCAGGAGAAGGGGAACTAAATCTCTTGCTCCCCTCACCCTGTGGGAGAGGGGCTGGGGGTGAGGGCGAAACCTTGCAACCAAGCGGGTTTCAAGTGAAGTTGACACCACTGAGCCGTACCACACTACAACTCATCTTCCCAATCCCAAGTCCCCAATCCCCAGTCCCCAGTCCCCAATCCCTAATCCCCAATCCCACTTTACAATTTCTCCATATTAGGTACTCATTTTTATATTTTGAGTAAACAAAAAGGCTTGTAACTTTCTCGTTTAGCTGTTTCAAGTAAGCAAAATGCCATTTCACCTACTTAAAAAGCCATTTCACCTACCCAAAAAGCCTTATTGCCTTCTCATTTTGGTGTTTTCCGCAAGCAAAAAGCCTTATCGCCTACTCAAAAAGCCTTAACGCTTACTCATTTTGGTAAATCACGCACTCATTTTGGTGTTTTCCGCAGGTAAAAAGCCTTAACGCCTACTCATTTCGGTAAATCGCGCACTCATTTTGGTGTTTTCCGCAAAAATTTAGGCTATTTACTTGCTAAAAATAGCCATTGCTTTCTCCTTTAAATAGATTCAGCCAGCGTTGTGGCTAATGGCTGACAAAAAAGTGCGATCGCAAAAACGAAAATGCGATCGCACCCACTTGTTCTCAAATCAAATTGAATGGTTATCGGACTCATATCAATATTTGTCGGTTCAAGGGAAAAAGGGAAAGAAACAACCTTTCACCCTTCACCTTTAACCTTTTCCCCAAAACCAATTTTGAGTAGGATGCGTTAGCGATAGCGTAACGCATCTGTCAAAACGCTGTTCCCTTATTCATTCATATTATGATAGGTCGCCACCGCAGAAGGCGATATCCGGTTTAAGTAACGGAAAATCCAATATTTAAAAATCGTATCTAAAATCACCGGGAAAGTAGCAATAAATAAGAAGATAAAATCTCTATTTGCTGGTAAACCCCAGTGGCGGGAAATCCCTTCTAAAATTACTTCCCAACCATGCGGAGAGTGAAACCCTACAAATACATCAGTAAACAAAATGATAATAAATGCCTTAGCACTATCACTCAGACCATAGACAATGTTATCGAAAAATTCTTTGATAGTAGCGATAGAAGATTTACTAATTAGTAAAAGCCAAACAAACGCCCCTACAGAAAACATATCTGCAAACACATTTTTAATGGCATTCGAGCTTTCTTCGCGAAATTCTTCGGCAATCTCACCTGCCTTTTCCTTAAGATTAATTTCTAATTCCTCAACAGGTATTGGCGGAGCTTTTGTAATCAAATTTTCAAATTTTAGCCTTTCTTCATACCTTTCTAGCTCAGATAATGCTTCTTCTTCCATTTCCACATTCAGGAAAATTTGCATTGTTTCCGACCCTCGAAAATGTTCAATTAAAGGGCCAACTACCAACGTTTTTGCTAACTGATGAGTGAGAAGTGGTACAATAATTAAGAGTAAAATAAATCTGATTGATATGATTGTTCTTCTTTGTGTTTGCCGGAAATTTTGAACTACATCTTGTTCAGAATTAGGGTCTAACTCTACTTGTAGACGTGTAATCGTACTTAAAATTGACCTTGGTAATATTCCCGTTGTATTCGCCTTCCCTTGAGGCTTTTTATTTTCTGTAATCGGTACTTTTTGTTTAGGTATCGAAGTGGAATTTATAGATGTTCTAGTTTGGATCTGGGGTGGTTTATCTACTACAACCAGAGCGCTAGCATCTTCTTCAAGGGTATATTTAGAAATAACTTGGTCAATAAACCTGAGCTTTTCTAAAATTACGTAAGGTTCAGGATATTCCACACCTGCTTTATTTGCAGCTTTTTGATTTCCTTCGTTTAAAAACCACCGACTACCTTTAAACTCTGTTAATCGCATCCGCGCAATTTTTAATTGCTTTCTCAAGTCTGCCTGAAAATAATCCATGACATTATTACTGTACATGGTTAATTCAGAGTCTATTTTATTACCATTAAAATGTTGATCTTCTAGTTCTTTAATTTTTAATGCCGCGTTATAAGCCTCATCCAGAGAACGTTCTGGTGTGCGTAAATACCATCGGTAAAGACCCAGCAAGAAAGAGTAAATTTTTTCACTAAAAACAGAGTTCTTCATCGTCGGCAATCATCCAGCATGATTTGGTGATTCTTAACCTTAAATTAACGCACGAAATATACTAACAAATCTACAAAGAGAGGGCTTGTGGTTTTTCATTCTGTATGGATTGTTGGCGGTAGCCGCAGTGGCAAAACAACACGTTTAGTTAAACAGTTTTGTGATTGGGTACAAGGCGAAAACCAAGATAACGGATCATTTTATACTAACCAAAAAAGACAAAAAAAAGCTAAACAACTATCCAAAGGTTTAGATTTACGACAAACAGAACCAGGCGTTTTGCTGTTAGCCGCCAATGATGATAATCGCAGAGAATTAGGAGATAGAATTGTTACTGCAACCCTGGGTAAATATCCAGTGAGAGCCAAAACACCTCTAGGCTTTTTTCAAGATGAAGTAATTTTATTTTGGCCCTTGCTGATTCAATCATTGCAGCTAAAAGCACAATTCCCCGTGAGATTGCGCCCCGAAACAGAACAGGAATTAGCCACAAAACTTTGGCGATCGCATTTAGACGAAGAGACTTTGCGCCGTGCTGGGGTAAATGAGTATCGTTTAGTACGTCGCATCCTCGATTTACTACAACTAGCAGCATACAGTGGCAAACCCTGCGAAGAGATTTCCTCAATTTTAGCAAGCGGTTTCGCTGACAATCCCATCTATTTAGAACCAGAATTTCTCGCCTCTTTATTATTAGAGTGGCGCGACTGGTGTTTAGACAAAGGATTACTGACTTACGGAATTATTACCGAACTCTACAACCAGCACTTATTACCCAATCCCCAATATCAACAGCAACTCAGAAAGCGTTACCAAGCTGTACTCGCAGATGATGTTGATGATTATCCTGGTATAGCCCGTCATTTATTTGATTGTTTGTTAGATCAAGGCGCAATTGGGGCTTTTAGCTACAATCCAGAGGGCGCAGTGCGCTTAGGATTAGGCGCAGATCCCAACTATTTAGCAGCCTTAGCAGGGCGTTGTCATGTCGAAAACTTAGTAGGGCCTTCTCGTGAGTCTTTGGCAATTCAATTAGCTACCCAAATGATGGAATTAGCCACAGAACCAACGGTGATGTTGAGCTTACCAGAAATAGTACAATCAATTCAAACTACCTCCCGCGCCCAACTCTTGCGACAAACAGCAGAAGTAATTGTAGATGCGATTAAGTCAAAAGAAGTAGAAGCCGAAGAAGTCGCAGTCATCGCCCCCGGTTTAGATGCGATCGCCCGTTATACCCTGATAGAAATCCTCAACAAGCAAAATATTCTGGTAGAACCGCTCAACGATCAACGCCCCTTAATTAGTTCACCAGCAATTCGGGCATTGCTCACCATACTTGCCCTAGTTTATCCCGGCTTGGGTCGCTTAGTAGATAGAGATGCCGTAGCCGAAATGCTAGTGGTTTTGAGTCGTAGACAAAAAACCGCCGATAATGCTTCCGAAATCAGCAGCGACATCGACCCAGTACGCGCCGGGTTAATAGCAGATTATTGCTTTGAACCCCACCCTGAACGCCCCAATCTGCTACCTGTCACAGCATTTGAGCGCTGGGATAGAATCGGCTATGCCGCCACCACAGCTTATAGTGAGATATTACAGTGGTTAGAAAAACAGCGATCGCAACAAGAACAGCGGTTAATTCCTAGCCCCATTTCCCTACTGTACCTAGCAGTCCAAGACTTCCTCTGTAAAGATAGCAATCCCCCCTACGATCAACTAGCAGCCTTAAGGGAATTGCTAGAAACCGCCCAACACTATTGGGAAATTAACACCAGATTGCAACAAAGTAATTCACCTACACGCGCAGCTGCGGAAGCCACCATTAGCGAATTTATTCAACTGCTGCGACGTGGTACGATTACCGCCAACCCCTATCCTTTACGCCCTATCGGCCCAGGAAAAAAAGCTGTTACCTTAGCAACTATCTTCCAATACCGTTCTAGTAGAAGATTTCACCGTTGGCATTTTTGGTTAGATGCTAGTTCACCCCTCTGGGCTAAAGGTGGCGCAGCTACATTATTTGGCGCACCTTTATTTTTGCAAGACAGGTTAGGCGTACCTTGGACAGCAGAAGATGAAAAAACAGCCGAAGACGAAAGATTACAAAGAATTTTGGCAGACTTACTTTCCCGCGTATCCGAGAAAGTTTACCTCTGTCATAGCGACTTAGCCGTCAATGGACAAGAACAAATAGGGCCGCTTTTACCCTTAGTTCATGCTTGCGTACCAGTTACATCTGAGGCTGCTGTGTAAAAGATTGGGGATTGGGGGATGAGGAATCTCTTGTACAGACGCGATTAATCGCGTCTCTGCAAGTATTGACTTTACAAAAAATTCATCTAGTTCTGCCAATTACTTTATAAATAATTTATTTAATTTCCGTTTATTAACTTAAAGATTTATTACATTAGTCCTGGGGATAACACTTAGGTTAAGTAAAAACTTTATGGTGAGTGAGGTTTTACCTAAAAAATATTATGAAAAAGTAGAGCGATCGCAAATCTTGGCACATTATTAAGAGCAATATCAAATATTCAGCAATAAAATTACTTTTCACTAGCAATTTTCAATCTTCGTTAAATATCTGATGGTTAGCTATTAGCTCTTGACATAAGGCAATTTATCTTTCAAAGTATCAAACTCATAGAAAATCATCTATTCACACAATAGGTTATTATTAAATATTACGGATGAAATTAATAACTGAATTATATTATTTTTAATAAATATATTATGTAAAAACTATGATTTTGACATTACCAAAACCAACTTTGCCATGAATTTAACTAATATCATCTCACCCAAAGTTCTCAAACACGAACCATTTTGGCTTTTAAGTATTACAGCTGCGCTAGAGGCGATATGTCTCACCTTAGTCTGGAAAGCTGATGACATGGGTCATTTAGGGATGAGTATTTTGTTTTTATTTGCCACAGGCTCTTTATTGTGGGATAAACGTCATACATTACGCTTTGAAAGTGATGTTTTTTCAACCATTGTAGGATTGCTATTAATTAGCTGGGTACTATGGCAAAGTGCTACACAAAATTTAGAACATACCTTACGGCTGTTATCATTTACTTCAGCTTTTGCCGTTAGCTTACTAGCCTCAGGTTTTAAGGGATTAAAACAATATTTTGAAGAACTAATTATTTTATTCTTCCTAGGAGTTCCGGCTGTAGTCTCCGATTTATTATTTGATATTTCTCCTTTAAGTGCCAAATTTGCCAGCCTTCTTTTGTGGTATGCAGGCTTTGATGTCAGGATTAATGGAATTAATATCTATTTACCAACTGGTAGCATCAAAGTAGTTCACAGTTGTTCCGGCATAGACACGATTAACTATATATTAGGAATATCCGTTATTGCGCTTGTCATGTTCCCAATCGCTAAAAAGAAGCGGTTTTTTATACCCATTTTTGCCATTCTTTTAGGATTTGTAATTAATGGAATCAGAATTGCCATGTTAGCTGTAATGCAAGGAACTAACAAAGCTGCTTTTGATAGTTGGCATGGAGGACAAGCTTCCTATTCTTTTGGTGTATTAGGTATCGTGATTTTTGGTTTAGTCTATATGTTTTTGCTCAAGCAAGAAGAGCAACAAGCTGAGAATTTAGAGAAGTCTTTAAGTGGAGACTAGGGGTAATGGGGATTGGGGAATGAAGCAGAAATAACTTTTGCTCTTGTAGAGACGCGATTAATCGCGTCTCTCTCACCCCAAGCCTCAGTAATTGTCCTCAAGCTGATTTTGCAAGCATATTATATACTCTTGTGCTTAGGTAATAACCCTGGGTAAAGAGGACAACAAAATATGGCTAGCAAACACTTCTCTGTCAGCAAAGTTGCATTATTTATTACCACTTTAATTAGCTTCAATTTTATTTCTGCCAAAGTACAGGCTGCTTGTCCTACTCTCCTATTAGATAGCGACTTTGAACAACAAGCTAGTCCAACAGTTAGCAGTCCTTGGTTAGGTGAAGGTCAAGTAGGCATTGATATAGAATTAGGTAATAGCAATTCTGGTAAAAATAACGTCTGGATGCGAAATTTTTCTGGCTGGAATGGTATCAGCCAAAAAGTTAAGCTTCAGCCTAATGCAGAGTATGAATTAAAAGCTTACGTGCGGACATCAGGTAATGTCACAGATGGGGTATTTGGGGTGCGAGATAGTAATAAAAATCCGCTTGTAGAACTCAAATTTGGCAGCTTACCTCAATACATCCCTTTAACACTAAAATTCGTCACAGGTAATGAATCTGAGTACAACATCTTTACCGGATTCTGGGCAATTAGTCAGGATAGCTGGGTTCAGGTAGACAATTATAGTTTAACAGCCACTATGTGCAAGGATGAGGAAAATAATTAACGTTGCACAAACATGGGATGAAATAATATTCACATAATGTTCGCGACAGATAAATTTTTGTAGGGGCACGGCACTAGTAGGATTATTTGATAACCTAAAAGATTGTGGTTGCCATCCCCCTACTTATCTAACACCAAGCTACTCAATACTGCTCGGTTAAGGATTTTCAACTCTTAATTTGGTTTGGGTAAAAGGTGAAAGGGTAAGGGTTAAAGGTTTTTTCTTGCCCCTTTACCCCTTCCCCTTTTGCCCTTAACCGACAAGTATTGCCAAGCTACTTAGTTATTATTAGCAATTTGTTTTGGAATTATCATTGTTGCGGCATCTGCAGGCACCAGTTTACGACCATTTTGTTCAGTTATATGAGATGCTAAAATCTGTAAAATTTCGTCCCGTTGATCCCTAGAAAGCAAACTGGAATCAGCTTGGCAGAAGAAATCTATTAATGCTTTCCCTTCCGCAGTATTCTCTTCAAAGCAAACCCTGACATCCATATATTCTGGATAATTTACTAATTCAGAGGACAATCCCATTTCTGCAACGATTGTCTGTATTGTACTCATCCAAGGCATTTCTGTAATGCCCTGTCCTGTCAGTGCAGCATACCTGACGATAGTATCGTAGATGACTGCATCGGTGGTATCAAGAGTGATAATTACAAAGCCATCATCTTTAAGCATCCCCAACGTTTTCTGTATCAGATGCTTCTCTAAATTAGGCATATGATACATTGAGTGGGTAAAGTGAATGATATCGAACTTTTCATCTAGCTGAAGTTCTTCGATTTTTTCTGAATAAACCTTTAACTCAACATCAGCAAACTCTGAGATGTTGATTCTTTGTTCGTAACGTTGCCGATGTAAAGGGTTAGGCTCAATAGCTATGTAACGCAGCGTGATTTCTCTTGGTAGCTGTTGCTTCAGACTACGTATTACTTGTACATCAAAATCTCCCGGCCCTGCTCCCACACTTAACACTGATACTTGTGGAGGGTAGGGCTTAAGATATTTTTGCATCAAATCGAGCGCAATTTGACGATTTACCTGCCAGTTTGCAAGGAAAACTTGATAGCCTACATCATAGGCTTCATACAACTTCCCTAGTTCTAATTGAGTAGAGCCAGCCATGCACGTTAACCTCAATATTCTGAACTTCTTTTCTCAAAATATCGAAAGTGTTCATGAATATTGCAACAATTCAACTTATCATCAGATGATTTATCAAAACATAACTTTAGGAAATATTTTTTATAACTATCTAGGTCAATAAATTTCTCTTGGTAAAAGAATAAATTTTCTTACCTCATATTAGCCTTCAAGGAACCTGATATATAACGCTTGGCTAAGATTTAACTAGGCTTACACCAATAACTCCTACGAAAATTAAGCCCATAAACAAAACTTTAGCTGTACTAATGTTTTCTCTAAAGAGGATTGACCCCAATAATGATGTACCAATAATTCCTATCCCAGACCAGACAGCATATCCAATACTAACTTCTATCTGCTTTAGGGATAATCCAAAAAAGCTAAATGCTAAAGGGTAGCCAACTACTGCCCCTATTAGGTAAATTGGTTTTGCAAAGCCATCTGCCAACTTTAGAGAAGTTGTGCCAAAGATTTCACAAGCAATTGCTAAAAATAGAAAAAGCCAAGCCATTCTTGTAATCGCTAGTTCATTATTGATAATTTACCGCAATTTACGACTTTTTCTGAAAGTAGTTAACGGCTTGGTAATTGACTCAGTTTAAAATCTGCGATCGTATTCAACTACTGCACGGCTATCATCAAATAAATTGGTGGAAGCACGCAGACGAATTTCATCATTGATGCGGTAATTTATACCCCATTGCAGTGGGTCATTTGCTGTGAGTATTTTGATACTAGAAAGGGAAAACTTAGACGAAATATCCACACCAGCTTCTAGGGCTAATTCTAAAGTGGAATTGCTTCTACCAGCTTCAGGATTTTGAGAAAGAACAGTAGGAAATAGACGTAGTTCACTTAAGCCAAAAGCACTACCAATTTGGTTAAATGCTCCTTGAAAGTTATTAAATACAGCAGAACCTGCAATATTAATTAAACCTAAAGTACTATCGCCACGTCCTTGAGTGTCAATAAATCCACCACCTAACAGCGCCACAAGTTCTGTTTCGCTGCGTGAAGGCGTGCTTCTGAGTTGGAGATTTTCGTTGATTTTGCTAGCAAGTCCTTTAATATTAGCTTCCACTCTGATAGTTTCTAAGGTTGATAATCCTCCGGTATTGAGTCTGCTAATATCAGTAGTTTGATTACCATCAAGAACTTTGGCAAAAAGGCGAATATCTAAATTGGGATCGCGGGGTTGTTCCTTTTTAAATGTTGCAGTGTGTTCATAACCACGAGCTAAATTAAACTGAGTAGTAAATAAATTTACTCCTCCCCCTGTTAATTTAATAGTTCCATCTGGTACAGGCTGATTTAAGGAACCATTAACTGCCAGATTTCCTGTTGCTTGGAAGTTGATAATTGGGGGACGAGTAATTAGAACATTTTTACCTAATACTAGTTCGAGATTATTTAACCTAGCTGTTGTATTTTTGGTATTATTCTGGTCTGCTTTGTCAGCTTTAACCAGTGTGAGTTCTTCATTTTTGGAGTTAGTAGTGTTGGTAGATTCTGCTAGCAATACTTGACCATCGGATAACTCTACTTTGCCGCCAATTTCGGGGTTAAGCACAGAACCAGTAATTTGTAAATTCCCACTTGCACCGCCTTGGTACAATCCTTTCAATCTCAAAGTTAGTTGTTCCAAATTAACAGCAAGCGGAGTGGTAATCACTTGTTCTTGATTGTTAAATATGGGAATTTCTCCTGCCACATCTACCTTTCCTCTGCTGAATCTACCCTGCAGCCCTTCTACAATAATTCGGTCAAAATCAAATGTAATTTTGCCTGTAACATCTCTCAGCTTTTCAGGTAAAGCTTGAGCAGAAAAAGTGGCATTATTCACGCTAGCAATACCAGTCATTTCTGGTTCTTGTCTAGTACCGCTAACTGTTAAATCTACCTCTCCTTCACCATTCTCAAATACAATCTGGTTATTTAATAGATTTAAGAGTGCAAGTCCCTCATTTTTGACTTTGACATCTAAGCTAATTTCATTGTTTTCAGGTTCTACAGAAGCAAAAGGCAATTTATAAGGTATATTACCGTTAATTTTTACAGGTTCTGACCCAGTAACTAGAATATTACTGCCAAAATTTAAGCGGCTATTGTCATAACTAAAACTAGCGATCGCAGATTCTACTTTTTTCTGGTTGATTGTACCATCCGTAATGGTAATTTCTCCCCTAGCTTTGGGATTGCTAACGCTACCCGCTAAAGCTACGGAGGTGCTAAGATTACCGCCAACACCAACGGGTAACTTAACGAAATTACTGAGTACCTGGATAGGAAAGTTTCTAACCTGTAAATTCCCCGATTGATCGTTACCGCCAATATTACCGTTAAAGGAAATCAGTCTTTCATTAGAGGTGATGCGTAAAGGTAGCAGAGTCAGAACGCCATCGGTAAATCTACCATTCGCAATCACTTGTTCTGCCCGATAAAACCGTCCTACTTGGTTCTTTTCTTCTTCTTTACCCCAAGTCCAATTTTGCCCATTTAAATTAAACTCCACTGCCAGGCCTTTTTCTGCGGCAGTATTCAGGGCAATTTCTCCGCCAAAAGTTCCCTGCAAGCTGGCTAAATCTGGGATGGGATTTGCCTCTAAGCGCTGTTGTTCTTGGGTTGCTAGTAGTGCTTCAACTTGGTAAAAACGCTCAATTTGGGTTGATAATGACTGATTGGGTAATCCTTGGGGGACAGTAGCTAAATCCGCCGCTGTACCGTAGGCTGGTGGTGACATCCCACTGCGAATATCTTGGAGTTCAAATACCTGAAGCGCGGTGAGGACATCTTGGACATTTCCTTCGCTGACGTTGAGTTTTCCTTGAATTTGGGGAGTTTTGCCAGAATTACTCACATTACCTGTAAAAGCGTAGCGACTTTTACCCTTAACAAAAGCGCTATTTGTAATATTTGCGGTACCGTTTCCATAGCGGAATTGTGCCGTTAAACTTTCGCCCTTAATGCGTCCAACGGTTGGATTTGCGATCGCAATATTTCCTGCTGTGGCTAATGTTTGTTGATTAATCTGTAAATTTCCGGTTAATGCGCCAGCTAAGGGACTTTGACCTAGGCGGGTGTTTGCAGGTAAAGATAAATTTAATACCTGTAAAGGAAAGTTATTTAAGCTCATCGCCAAACTATCCCCTTGAACTTGACCGCTGGCTGATGCTTGCTGCCAATTAACTAGGAAGGATTGGGGGCGATTTTTAGCATCGAGGTTAACAGTAATGCGATCGCTCTGACCAGCTACGTCTAAACTAGTACCTTTACCTTGAACAGTCTGAATATTTCCACTGAGGACAGGCTCAAAGGCAAAGTTTTTCACTGCCAAATTCCGTAACCGCAATTGCCCTTGGAGGTTTGGTACAGGTAAGGTACCGCTTACTTGTCCGGCAAAATCGGCTTTTCCTACCAAATTAATGCCATTGGGTAGCTTAAAGGGCAACTGTTGCAAGCTGTAATCTAAAGCTTGGACATTGAGTTTTAAGTCCGTAATTTCCGGTACACCAGCACCTTGAGCATTGGCTAATATGTAACCGCTAGCATTGAGATTTGGCCCCGTAGCGCGTTCAATATTTAACCTTTCACCATCCCAAGCGATCGCTGCGTTGATTGGTTGTTGAATCGCCGCCAGTCCTTGAGAAAATTGCACCTGACCAGCAGCGCGGACATCAGCTAATTTTGGTGATTGTACTGTGCCGGATACTTGCAATTGACCGCCAAATTGACCGCGCAATTGCTGATTTAATTGCTTTAATTCCAACCCAGAAGCCGCTACCACAGCCTGATAGCGACCGTTATTGAGTTGGATATTTTTGGCGGTAACTGTGCCATCAGCTACCTTCACTTTTGCTTCACCAGTAGCTTGAATCGCTTCTGGTTTAAATGAATCAACCGTACCAGCAACTAGGAAATCTCCCATTAATCTCCCGCCAAATTGCTTAAATGTCGGTGCTAATTGGGGCACAGATAAATTACTTGCCCGGAGTTGCGCCTGATACACACCGTTATTAAGTTGGATATTTTTCGCTGTGACTCTACCATCAGCCACTAACAAATTACCTTCGCCAGTACCGCGCAGAGTTTTAAGGCTGAAATTATCTCTGCTACCTGCAATTTGGAATGTACCAGCCAATGGCCCAGCTAAAGTAGGGTGAATATTTTTTAATACCCGTCCCAAGCGGACATTATTGGCGACTAATTCAGCTGCAAAGTTTTGGTCTTGCAGTTGCAGTTGAGAAATCCCTACGGTTCCCCCGCCAATTTGCACCCCTGCACCTTCAGGGCGGATGGTAGCAATTGTAAATGGTGCTGTTGTCCCAGACAGCCGCAGCCGACCGTTAAATTCTGCCCCTGTCAACAAGACATTTTGCAGTTTAGTTTTGTCTACAAAGGGTTCTAACTGCACACCGTTAGCATTAGCTACAGCTTGCCAACGTTGATTGGCATAAGTGCCAGACCCTAGTACCTTACCACCAGCGACATTTAAAACCACATTGCTAAAAGCCACAGTCCTATCTGGCGCAACGGTGGCTGTACCAGTAGCTGGGTAAGTTGCCTGTGGCGCTTGCCATTGCACTACAGTATTAATGTCACCAGGGATACCATAGAGCTTGCCTGTGCCAGAGACAGCGCCGATTTGAAAAGATGGGGTAGTGTTGTAAATTTGGGCGATCGCATTCCCGGGAACATTGTTAGCAGTAAAATCAAAATCCAGTTGCGGTGTTTTCCCCAGTTTGACTGTACCTCCACCCGTAACCTTACCGCCAACGGTGGCTGTACCTTGAATATCTCTAAAACTAATTAAGGAATTACTCGTAGAAAACTCAAATTTACTAGTAACATTTTTAAAATCTATTTTGTCAATTTGGGCAGGTTTAATTGTGGCAACTGTACCTGAGAGAATCGGTTTATTGATGGCTCCCCCAAGCTGTACATCTGCTTTCACCTCTCCGATTACTGGTATAGGCAGATTTACCTTGAGAGTTTCTAAGGCATTATTTACATTTACCTGATTGACTTGCCCAACTACTTTATAGCCAGTTTCTCTATCAATGATTCCTGCAGCTACCAGGGGAATTTTGCCGTAATTAGTAGCTACCTTTTCTAATTTAATCCCTAACCCTTGGAAGCTGAGATTACCGTCGGTATTGTTGAGAAGTTGCGGTAAACGGGGTATTTGAATCGCTACCCCTTGCAAAGCTGCACTACCATACAACAAAGTTTGCTGCTGCGGCTGCAGTTGAACTTGCAAATCCCCATTGACTTGTCCTGCTTGTAAAGTCAGTGGTAACTGGACAATCCTCGTAATATCCGCAGCTAATAAATCTTGTGCTCGTAGCTGTAAATTAGCGGCTTGTGTCTTCAGTCCTGTTTCACCCTGAATTGCAATCTTCCCACCACTATCTGCTTGCGCCGCAATATCAAAGCGTAATAACTGGTTTTCATTTAAAAGTTGACCAGTGCCATTCACTTGGGAAAAAGACACAGGAACAGGGGCAGGTTGAGGATTCGCTGATAAGTTGGGAGATATATTGGCTGAAGCTTGTTTTTCGGGAATTTGGTGCAAGTTTACTAAAATTAGCTTGCCATTACGCAACCGAATCTTATCCAAATCGGTTTTAATTGGCCCGCCTTTAGGCCCCAAAGCAATGTTAGTAGTTAACCAGCGCCCTTGCTCATCTTTTTCTATGTAAACATCTGGGTTGACTAAGGTAACATCCAGTTTGAGGGTGCGGTTCACAATTAACTGCAATGGATCAAAACCCACTTCCACCGCATCAACTGTCACCTTATCTGGATCTGTGGCGGTGGCTGGAATTGCTGAAGCGCCAAACCGCACTCCCATTAAAGAAAAGTCTGTAACTTTGCCCAGTTCTACCGGACGGTTGAGTGTAGTAGTCAGATTTTTTTCGGCTAGCGGCGTTAACTCTTTTTGCACAAAATTCCATAATCGCCACATTCCGCCTAAAACTGATACTAGTAACAGTCCCCCTAAAGCAATACCGCCGCGTGTCAAAACCAGCAACCAGAAACGCTTGCGATTTGGCGAAGGGGAGTGATTAACTTGATTAGGAAGCTTAGTCATTTGCTGTCACTCTTTTTAGGCGAATGTAGCTGTCTCACTACTGGCATTAACTAGTACTAGATTGCTCTGCCATTCTTAGAATACGTCAACTCAACCTCAGGACTGATGCTGGAATTGAGGAAATCGTTCTATTCCATAATATTGGCATTGTCAGGAATACCGTAATCAAGTAAACTACGCAAACTTTGCAGTCTAAGATTTCTATACTGGCAGTGTTTCTCAGAGCGTAGTTCAGTATGCAAACATCAATGGCAAGCTTGACTGGTTGAGATAGACAAAACAGCAACAACTTCTACCCCAGCTTGAATGCCATCTTACTTCAGTAAAGTTTGTAATCGATAAAAACACATAATTCATAGACGACAATACCCTAAAGGTGTTCCATAAATATTCTCTATCTAAAGAAATACTTCTATTGATTTGTTATTGGTCATTTGTCATTGGTCATTTGTTCTTGTTTATTACTTCCCTATTTCCCCATTACCCATTCCCCTTTCCCCTTTCCCCAATCCCCATCCCATGAAACTTCTGCCTCTCGACTTCCCCGAAGGCACAACCTAGAACTTTAATTAAGATATAGACGAGAAAACTATTAAAGATAGATGATCACACCAATGCGCGTTTTTGTATTGATTTTCAATGCTGGAAAGGAAAACGAAGGAATCCATACAGTTAAGGTAGGCGATCGCAATAAAATTCTGATGTTTGAGTCAGAAGATGATGCAACTCGCTTTGCTTTAATGCTAGAAGCTCAAGATTTCCCTACTCCTAGCGTAGAAACGATTGATGCGGAAGAAATCAAGGAATTTTGTGAAAGCGCTGGTTACGATTGGGAACTTGTCCCGGAAAACAGTAATGCAGTTATAACTCCCCCAGAAATCAATGTAGAAGAAACCGATTGGAAACCTGATGCTGATGATACTGATGAGCAAACCATCCGTTCTACCCAAACTGAGGAAGCAGCACCAGAAATACCTGATTCTGAACTAGACAGTATTCGTCGTAGACTTGAAGGTTTATTGTAATTGGGGATTGGGGGCAGGGGATTAGGGATTGGGGACTGGGGATTGGGGATAAGGAGACAAATTACCAATTACCAATTACCCAATGACAAATGACAAATGACAAAGGACAAATAAATAAATGACAAATTTGCAAGAACGTGGCTATCTTTTGACCGAACAGGTAAATGCTAATAGTCTGAATTTAGACCAGATAAGTTCTCTAGAACTGGTGGAATTGTTTAATAGCGAAGACCAAAAGGCAGTTGCAGCAGTAGCTGCGGCTAAGGAGCAGTTAGCGCAGGCGATTGATTATACAGCCGAACGTCTGCGCCAGGGAGGACGCTTATTTTATATTGGTGCGGGGACAAGTGGAAGATTAGGGGTATTAGATGCGGCGGAATGTCCACCAACTTTTTGTACGCCCCCAGAACTGGTACAAGGGATTATTGCTGGTGGTGCTGGTGCATTGGTGCGTAGTTCTGAAGATTTAGAAGACAGGGCCGAGGATGGAGAAACTGCGATCGCTCAACGGCAAATTACGCAATTAGATGTGGTCGTAGGGATTACTGCTGGCGGAACAACTCCTTACGTGCATGGGGCGCTGAATGCTGCGCGCCAAAGGGGTGCAATCACAATTTTTATGGCTTGCGTACCGACTGAACAAGTTAAATTTGATGCAGATGTGGATATTCGCCTGTTAACTGGGCCAGAAGTACTGGCTGGTTCCACTCGCCTGAAAGCTGGTACAGCCACCAAGCTAGCTTTAAATATCCTTTCTACTGGGGTGATGGTGAAGCTGGGTAAAGTTTACGGTAATCGCATGGTGGATGTGGCGGTTACTAATCAAAAATTACGCGATCGCGCTTTGCGGATTTTGCAAGACCTCACTGATTTAAGCCGAGAAGATGCAGGTGTATTGCTAGATCGTAGCGGCAATTGGGTGAAGCTGGCGCTATTGATGCACTGGACTGGTTTAGATAAACAAGAAGGCGATCGGCTGTTGGCAGAACATCAAGGTAATGTGAGGTTAGCTATTGCCAGTTACCACAATGTCAACAAAACCTGATACTAATTGTTGATCAAAATGCGCTTAATACAGCTTAACGAATCAACCTTTGTTTGTATAGCAACACTTTTCTAGTACAGCACGGCATCAATCAAGTCATGATGCTAAATCAGTCAAAAGTTCATAGGATCAGTTTTTTAACTTTTGAATTGATGGCAGTACTAGGGTATCGCATTAAGCGCAACTTTTTTGACGTTTAATAACTATAATTGGCGCTAATAAGCGCTTTTTAGCGTTTAATTATTGAGTTTTTATAGGGGTAGTATAATCTGAGTAAAACTACTTGTTTAATAAATTATATCAAGACTTATTAAGCTATTGTTTAGATGAATCTCAGCCAAAAAAATTCAATAATCAATCTAATTCACACAATTCAACCAAAACTTACAAATTTCATACAGAAAGCAACTGCTTCATAAATATAAATCAGTAGAAATCCTGATCGTTATTCAACTTCAAAAAGCATAGAATCATATTCTACACCTGCATATATCATAATTAATTAATTATGGTGAAAAATAGAGGCGCTAATCACGAGTTATTCCTTTGCAGATAACTCATCTATTAGCCCTATTTTTGCTATTCTTTGGGTTGATAATGCTTATTCTTGACTTTGTAGTTATATATTTAATCTCTACAGCATAAATAGCAAAGACCCGGAGATTTCTCCCAATATATTGGTATTTATTAAAGTGTGTTTATTTTGACTAATATATGGGTAATGTAGTTTTAGCAAGTGCTGATTTTTTAGTCAAATACCAAAATATATTTAGTCAAAAAAATGGTTATATTAGGTAATGTGCTTAATGAATTTAAAAGTTGTACGCAATTACAGTACAACGGCAAGTTAAATCTTAAAAGCGCAAAAGATCATAAATGGTGCTTTTATTATCGTCTAGGGCGAATAGTTTGGGCATCAGGAGGGATTCATCCATTTCGCCGTTGGCGAAGACAAATGACCCAAAACTGCCCACAAATTGATGTAGATAAGATACGTTTAAGTTCTCAAGACGTAGAAATTGAATACTGGGATTATCGACTTTTAGAAATTTTATATAAAAAACAAAAAATTCAAAGAGAGCAATTTCATAATATTGTAGAACATACAATAGCAGAATTATTTTTTGATTTAGCTCAGGAGTCTGATTTTGCAGATGTAACTTGCAATCGTAGCCAAGAATTGATTGTAGAAATGCCCATGAGCTTTACCAGTGCAGATGTATCTTTAAAACAGATGCATGATTCATGGAAGATTTGGTCAGAAGCAGGTTTAGCAAATTTATATCCTGATTTAGCACCTATAATTCGTAAACCAGAACAACTCCAAAAATTAGTAAGTCCAGCTGTTTACAACAACTTTGTAAATTTGATCAATGGGAAATATACACTGCGAGATTTAGCGGTAAGAATGAAGCAGAATCCATTACCCGTTGCTCGCTCATTACTACCTTATATACTTAAAGGTATTATTGAACTTATAGAAGTACCGGACTTACCATTAACAGTTGTTGAGGTTCAGAATAATTCTACACCAGCAACGCCTCAAAAGCCCAATGCACCATTAGTAGCCTGTGTAGATGATAGTCCCCAAGTCGGGAAACTTTTAGAAGAAATTATCACTGCTCATGGACTAAGATTTATCAAAATTCATGATGCTGTGCAGGCTTTACCAATTCTCATTCAGAATAAGCCAGATTTGATTTTTTTAGATTTAATGATGCCTATTGCTAGTGGTTACGAAATCTGTACTCAGTTGCGGCGAATTTCTGCTTTTGCTCACACACCAATAATTATCCTCACAGGTAATGATGGTCTTTTAGATAGAGTTCGCGCCAAAGTGGTTGGCTCTACAGATTTTCTCACTAAACCTGTGGCCAGTGATAAGGTAATGAGTATTGTACGTAAGTATTTACCTATCCAAGCTTCCTCAAGCAAGAAAAACACCCCTCACGTTAATAGTATGTAATGCAAGTATTACTATTAAGTAATTACCTGTGTTTACTGGCTTATTAAACTGCGTATAACCAAAAAATTATTAAATCCAAATTTTCCTCAAAAAATTAGCTAACTCTTTAACTGAGAGACTTTCAAGGTTTTTTCAACTTTGATAAAACTCTGATAATTCTCCAAGTGGTTGATGTTTTCAGTAGTTGATGAACTTGATAGAGCAATTTACAGCTTATCCCAGTTGTACCAATATTTTCAGGGCTGACACGGGTAAAATTTGATGTACCCCAAGACTTCGGTTACTTACCAAGTCAGAGTTTAAGTCCGACAGCCTGGAATATCATGTATAAATCGAATTCAAAATTAACCTATCAATCTAACAACTTTTTCTTAAAAGCTAATTGAATATCACAATAAAATATACCTTCTTTATCAAAATTAACGCTTGATTTGGGTCTTTAAGTGCTTTTTCTGAGGCTAATGTATGGAAAATGCATTAGCTTGATAAAAGCCAAATTTTTTGTTGTAAATCACCGTAGAACTTTAATAGGAAATTAATATGAATACTGTTTTAGTTGTTGAAGATGGTTTGACTGATATGGAAATTATCAGTACTTACTTGCAACAGGCAGGATATTATGTAATTAGTGCTAAAACTAGTGAAGAAGCTCAATCCCAAATAGACAGAACAAAGCCTGATGTCATATTCCTCGATGTAATTTTGCCTGGTAAAAGTGGCTATGAAATTTGTCGAGAACTAAAAACTAATCCTCAAACTAGTAACATACCCGTAGTTTTTTGTTCAACCAAAAATAATGATGTGGATAAAGTCTGGGGTAATATGCTCGGTGCCGAAGCTTATTTATCAAAACCTGTCGATCGCAAAGAGTTAGTAGAAACTTTACAGCGATTAATTAATCATTAGGCTGAGGAATTGAGGAATAAGTAAACAGACAATAAATATCACCTGACAAAGGAAAAATTATTTTGGAAACCAAACAAAAATTTTTAAGTTTTAATTTGGGAGCCAAGGATATAGGCGTAATTCAACTACAGCATATCACTGAAGTTTTACAAATATCATTGGCAGAAATCTGCGGTGTGCCTCAAATGCCTAATTGTGTCTTGGGGATTTACAACTGGCGTGGCGAAATGCTTTGGTTAGTTGATTTAGAGGAAATGCTAGGGTATTCTTCACTGTTACAAGGCTCCCATTTAGTTGCCAAAATGATGGCAATTGTCATAGAAAATGAGGGTAAATCTTTAGGTTTATTGGTACGTCAATTGACGGATATTGAGGGGCTAAATACTCAAGAAATGAAAACACACTCTGCTGAACTGTTTTCGCCAGCGATGTCACCATTTTTACATGGCTACTTTATTAGCCCTAATGAAGAGATGATGTTTACCTTAGATGCTTTAGCAATTATCCAAGCTCCTATATGGGGTAATCATAATTAGAATTTGGTATTCGGTTACCAGATTTTTATTTTCAATTGAAATCTAGCAAATTATTACTAATTAAACTTAGTGAAGGGTGTAAAATGAAATATTATGGCAGTGCCCAAACCAATAGTAATGCTGTTACTAAGAAAGAAGCGTTAGAAAATCAAAATGGTAGTCCAGAAATAGCCAGTATTGCTAGCGATGAATTGGATTTATTAAATGCAGTATCACAGGAATTTAAGAGTTGGCGACAGCAACTACAAAGTATCTCTAGCCAATTACGTCAAGCGCCAGATTTGGATACCCTACTAAAAGTTACTGTTACACAAGTTAGGGAAAGAATTGTTAGCGATCGCGCCTTGATTTATCAGTTTACTACCTCTGAGACTGGTACTGTCTTAGAAGAATCGATCAACAGAGGTTGGACACCAACTCTAGGGGAAAATTTGCCAGGTATCACCTTTGGTTTATATGAGAGCCAAGAGTATTTAGAACCTGTAGTTATTAATGATATTACACAGATTCAAGTTACACCCTATCAACAACAACTTTTAGAAAAATTTCAAATTCAAGCTTGTTTAAGCTTACCAATTATAGTTAACGATCGCGTGTGGGGTTTGCTAGTAGTCAATCATTGTGCTGCTGCTAGACAATGGCAAGAAGTAGAAATTACCTTACTATCTCAAGTTACTACAGAAATTGCCTACAGAATCCAAAGCTTTACATCCGAAAAACAAACCCAGCAGGAAATTTTAGCACAGAAATCTATCGTTAAAGTTATTGATAGAATTCTCAATTTATCATCTATAGATAAAATATTTCAGACAACTACTCACGAAATCCGGCAATTCCTCCGCTGCGATCGCGTTGCTGTATATCGCTTTCGTCCCGACTGGAGTGGTGAATTTGTATCTGAATCTGTAGGGAATGCTTGGGTAAAACTAGTATCTCCAAATATGAACACAATTTGGGAAGATACTTACTTACAAGAAACCCAAGGTGGACGTTATGCCAAAGGCGAAAGTTTAGCTGTTAGTGATATTTATCAAGCCGATCACTCTCAATGTCATGTTGAGATTTTAGAACAGTTTGAAATGAAAGCCTATATCATAGTTCCAGTTTTATCGGGACAGAAATTATGGGGTTTATTAGCAGCTTATCAAAATTCTGGGCCGCGTAATTGGCAACCTTGGGAAGTTAATTTTCTCACAGAAATGGGCTTACAATTTGGTGTGGCGATTTCCCAAGCCGAATATCTCGAACAAGTGCAAGCTAAAAATGAGCAACTGACACAAATAGTTGAACAAGAAAAAACCTTAACTAAAATTGCCAACCGCATTCGCCAAACATTTGATACAGAAAGTATCTTTAAAATTACTACTCAAGAAGTTCGCCAATCTCTGCGATGCGATCGCGTTGCGGTTTATCGCTTCAATGCTAACTGGGGTGGCGAGTTTATTGCAGAATCAGTAGGTCATGGTTGGGTAAAGCTGGTAGGGCCGGATCTAAATACTGTCTGGGAAGATACCTACTTACAAGAAACTCAAGGTGGTAGATATGCTAAAGGCGAAAATTTGGTAGTCAAGGACATTCGGCAATCGGGATTTTCTGCTTGTCATTTGGAAATTTTAGAGCAGTTTGAAGTTAAATCCTGCATGATAGTTCCTATTTTCTTAGGAGAAAAATTATGGGGATTATTAGGAGCTTATCAAAACTTAGAAACTCGTGATTGGAAAAACTGGGAGGTTAACTTTTTAGCGCAAATTGGGTTGCAATTTAGTTTAGCTAAATCACAAATTGAATATTTCGATCAAGTACGAATTAAATCTGAAAAATTAGCTCAGATCGCTGAACAAGAAAAAGCCTTAACAAAACTAGTGGATCGGATTCGCCAATCTTTAGATGTGGAAGAAATCTTCAAAACATCTACACAAGATATCCGACAATTACTCAAATGCGATCGCGCCTGTATCTATCGGTTTAACCCCGACTGGAGTGGCGAATTTGTTGCTGAGTCAGTCAGTCATGGTTGGGTAAAATTGGTAGGCCCGGAGAAAAGAACCGTCTGGAAAGATACCCAAGTACAAGAGTGCGCCCAAATTGGTAAATATCAAAAAGGTGACTGTTTTGCTACAAATGATATCTACAATGCTGGACATTCTGTTTGCCATATTGAAGCATTAGAGAAATTTGAAGTCAGAGCTTATGTAACTGTACCAATATTCTTTGGCGAAAAACTGTGGGGATTACTAGCAGTTTATCAAAACACTGGGCCTCGTGACTGGGAAGAATCGGAAATGAACTTGCTATCAAGGACTTCCGATCAGTTAGGCTTAGCATTACAACAAACTGAGTATTTGCAACAAGTACAAGCACAGTCGGCACAATTAGCCGAAGCAGCAGCCAGAGAAAAAGCCGCTAAAGAGTTATTACAACAGCGTTCTATTCAACTTCTGACAGCACTCAGGCCAGCCCTCAATGGTAACTTAACGGTACGCGCACCTATTACAGAAGATGAGCTAGGTACAATTGCTGATGCTTACAATAATACCCTGCAAGCACTCCGGCAGATTGTTATTCAGGTACAAGCAGCAGCTCAACAAGTTTCCCAAACTTCCGATACTAGCGAAGCATCATTAGTTGGACTTACGCAATTAGCCAACCAACAATCCCAAGAAATGGCCGCAGCCTTGAATGATATTCAACAAATGGTTGACTCAACAAAAGCTGTGGTATCAAATGCTGAATTGGTACAAGTTGCAGTTAAACAAGCTAATCAAACTGTCGAGTCTGGTGATGCGGCGATGAACTTGACTGTACAAGCTATCCAAGGGATTCGTGAAACTGTTGCCCAAACTAGTAAAAAGATTAAACGCCTCAGCGAATCTTCGCAAAAAATCTCGAAAGTGGTGAACTTAATTAGTAATTTTGCTACCCAGACAAACGTTCTAGCTTTGAACGCCGCCATTGAAGCCACCCGTGCAGGTGAATATGGCAAAGGTTTTGCAGTGGTAGCTGATGAAGTCCGTTCTTTATCTCGCCAGTCAGCCGCAGCCACTATCGAAATTGAAAAGCTAGTGCAAGAAATTCAAGCAGAAACTGGGGAAGTAGCAGTGGCGATGGAAACAGGTATTCAACAAGTTGTAGAGGGTACAAATCTTGTCAATGATGCCCGACATAATTTGAACGCTATTGTGAGTGCAACGGCTGAAATTAGCCAATTACTCCAACGAATTACCGAAGCCACTCAAAACCAAATGTCTCAATCTGTGACAGTAACTTCAAGTATGAAAGATGTCGCAGAAATTTCCCACAAAACTGTTGCAGAATCTCATGAGATTGCAGCTGTTTTCCAACAATTATCGGGAATGGCAAAAGAGCTATTAGCAACTGCCAGTAAGTTTAAGGTTAATTAATGGGGATTGGGGACTAAGGATTGGGGACTAGGGATTGGGTAATGGATACAAATACCAAACCCCATTCCCAAACCCCAAACACCAAATAGTAAATAATTTAAATATATGACTATAGATAATGATATTCGCGAACAAGGATACATCTATTTTTTGGCTGAAGCTCCTGAATTATTACAAATTATCGAACAAGAAATATATACATTAGCGGAAGATTTTAGTATAGCTAAAGTCCATGAATTAATGCGGGCAACTCATACAATTAAAGGGGGAGCCGCGAATGTGGGTTTAGAGGGTATTCAAACTATCGCCCACTCTTTAGAAGATGTATTTAATGCTTTATATAATCCCAATGTTGTCATTGATTCACAATTACAAACACTAATATTACAAGCTTATGAATGCTTAAGTTTAGCGCTCACAGCAGAACTGACAGGTTGTGATATCAATAGTGAAGAACTGCTGCAGCGAGCTGCTTCTGTATTTGTACATCTACAAGAAAAACTAGGTGATGCTTTTGGTGCTGAGGCGCATATTCCTACTTCTGAAGAATTAGGATTTGATATTGTTCAGTCTATCTTTGAGGTGGGAGTAAAACAACGCATAGAAAGTATTACGGAAGCTTTAAATAGTAATATTGATAGTGCAGAATTTACGAATTTGCTGCGGGAGCAAGCGGAGATATTTATTGGTTTAGCAGAATCTTTAAATCTACCTGGTTTTGGCGCGATCGCCCAAACAATTCTGGCAGCGCTGACAGCTAATCCCCATCAAGTATATCAAATTGGTGAAGCTGCTCTCGCTAATTTACAGCAGGCACAAGCAGCAGTATTAGCTGGCGATCGCACTTCTGGCGGAGAACCTAGTTTAGCTTTGCAAAGCTTAGCTAAAGTAGTTACAGATGAGTTAAATACAATTACAAATATATCTATTCCACACAACGATTTACAAAATCAAATTAAGCAATTATATAAATTTTTAATTATATCTGGTAATCTCAAAAAACAGCCTCTCACCCCAGCCCAAGCTAAGTTTTATATTCAAGTTGTTCGCTATATTTTTGGCTGGTTTAATCACTATCGAGAAATTCCTCAAGAAGACTTGAGTTTGTCTTTATTAGTAGGATCTGAAGATGAAGACTTACTTACTTATATTGAACATTGGTTAAGTCAATTTTTAGATTTTATCCAAGAGGCAGAAGATAGCCAGAGCCTTCGCCTTTATCGCCAAGGAGTAATATTATCTATTATTCTCGCTGTCTTGAGATTTTACTACTCGGAACAATCACTGAATGGTGATAGTTCTATCATCCCAACATTACAACAGCAAATTGGTAAATTAGCTCAAGCATATAAAAAATATCCTCCTGTCACAGCCCAAGAAAAAAATTGGATTGATAATCCTAAGCTACAACAACTATTAGTATTTAAAGAAATATCTTTGCAGCCAGCTATCACAGAAGCTGATAACTTACTAGAAAAAATTTGGGGAGGAGAAGTTAATTTAAATTCAACCTATGAAATTGTCGAGACTACAGAAAATCTAGAAACGCCGAAAATTTCGCAAACTCCCCCGGAACAGGTAACAGTTACTTCTATAGCTGTGCAGGAACCAGCAGTTACAGATATTTCTAGTTCTGCTATTGATATTCATCAAGAAATAGAAGAGAAAATTTCCCATTCTTCTCAGAAGAATTTGCGGCATCATGCTTTTGTGCGAGTTAATACAGAAGGATTACAACGCCTCAATTACTTGGCTGGAGAATTATTAATTAAGCAAAAACAGCGGATATTACAAGACGAACAAGTTAAAGAAATTATTGAGCAATTAGTACAGCGGCTTAACAGACAACAAAGTATTTTAAGCCAACTGGGTGATTTACCTTTACAGATGCAGAGTGCTGCCTTACAGCATAAAGAAAACTTTACACCTGTAAAATTTGATGCTTTAGAAATGGATGTATATACAGAATTTCAGATGACGTTGCATGAGGCTATAGAAGAAACCTTGCAACTACAAGAAATTACTGAATCTTTAGATTTATTACTAACGCAAGCTAATCAACTGAGTGAGAAAAAGCAAAGATTAACGCTGAATATTATAGATAACTTAGTGGAAGCCAGGATGTCGCCGCTAGGCAATATCATGAATCGATTCCCCCAAATGGTGAAAAAAATGGGGAATGTTTATGCCAAGCTAGTAGATTTTAAAGTCAGTGGGACTGATGTACTAGTAGATAAAGCGATCGCGGAAAAACTCTACGATCCACTATTACATTTGGTACGTAATGCCTTCGATCACGGTATTGAAACAACACAAGTTCGCCAATCTCTGGGTAAACCAGAACAAGCTGTAATCGAAATTTCTGCCTATCATCAAGGTAGCCAAACTGTGATTGAAGTTAGGGATGATGGTCAAGGTATAAATTTAGAGAGAATTCGCCAAAAAGCTGTTGAACAAAATCTGTTAGCTGATGTTTATAACCCAACTGAATCAGAAATTCTCGATTTGATGTTTTCACCTGGATTTTCTACGGCTGAACAGGTGAGTGAAATTTCTGGACGTGGTATGGGTTTAGATATTGTACGTTCACAATTACATGCGCTCAATGGCTCAATCTCGGTTAAATCATTTCCTAACCAAGGCACAAAATTTATACTTAAAGTTCCTTTTTCTATGACTACAGATAAATTAATGCTGGTGCAAGCAGATGGTGTTTTTTACGCCTTGCTGTTAGATAACCTGGAAAAAATCATAATTCCTTCAGAGCAGCAAATCAAAGAATTTGATGACAAAAAAGTACTGTACTACAATACAGAGCAAGAGCAGCGCATGGTAAGCCTCAGCCGAATTTCTGATCTCATGTATTATCATGGCGCGCTACTCAATAATGTTAATCTTAACAATACCCAAACTCCTTATGACACAGGAATTACCCAGCAACCTGTGTTATTGCTGCGGCGAAATCAAGAAATGTTTGGCTTAGAAGTTGACCAAATTATTGGTGAACAAGAGTTAGTAATTAGACCTTTAGGAAATGCGATCGCTCCACCAAAATATATTTATGGTTGTAGTAGTTTAGCTAACGGCACTCTCATCTTAGTAATCGATCCCACACTGTTGCTTGAGTCTTATGAAATGCAAGCTACCCTAGAGAGTAGCATCCCATCAACCGCTTATTTAGCAAATAAAGCAGCTTTAAGCTTATCAAGTGTAAATTCTAACTCTACACCCCTATTAGCTGCTTCTCCTGTTAGCAACATAACACCAACCCAGGTTAGCCAGGCCACATTAGCTACTCCCAAGTCATCGGCTGTGCTTTTAGTGGTAGATGATGCTATTAGCCTCCGGCAAACTATTTCTTTAACATTGCAAAAATCTGGCTATCAAGTATTACAGGCACAAAATGGTGTGGAAGCTTTAGAACAATTACAAAGACATCCAGAAATTAAAGTGGTAATTTCTGACTTAGAAATGCCACGTATGAATGGGTTTGAGCTTTTATCTAATGTCCGCCAAAGCCCAAATTTAGCAGATTTGCCAATAGTAATTCTGACTTCACGCAGTGCGGAAAAACATCGCCAGCTGGCTCAGGCTTTAGGCGCGACAGCTTACTTAACTAAACCCTATTTGGAAGAAAGTCTAATTTCTTTGGTTGAAGATTTAAGTAGCAAAACGCAGGATCAGTCTAATAATTTAATCATGAGTAAGTAATGGGTAATATGTAGTTCTAATTTGGAACTTAAATTCTTAATTGTACAGTTATAAGCAATACCTGTAGTATATTGATTATGAGTAGGGACGTGCTGGTGTGCGTCCCTACTCATGTATTTTTCGCCTTATCTTTTCAAGCTAGTATAAATACTAGGAGCGTGAAATCATTTGTGGAAAACAAAGTACATTTTGCCTGTCCTAGTTCTCTCCCTAATCGAGTAATTTTACAAGTACTCAACCGAAGGCTAGATGGTAATTTGAGTTTTCACAGAGCTATTGTAGTGAGAAGTCAATAACTGTGAAGTAACAAAACCTATGGAGCTTTTTGATAGATGATTAATCATATAACTCATTAGTTTCTCTGTGAGGATGGTATTGATTGATGAGAGCAACCGTGGGTATGTCAGGAACATCTGGTTAGTTATTGACGCTGCGCTGTACTAGTATTTTTCAGGAGGAAGACAAGTGGTGTCCCAGGTGCCAGAGAGAGTTAATGGAGATTTTCCACAGCAACCTGTAATTTATGCCAGTTCAGAAGCAGGAATGGTCTGTCAACTGGCTGATGGTACGATTCAAGCTTGTAATGCTGCTGCTGAAAAAATTTTAGGATTTACTTTACAGCAGATACAAGGTTGCACCTCTTTTGATCGCCTCTGGCAAACTATTCACGAAGATGGATCGCCATTTGACGGCGAAACTCATCCAGCAAAAGTGGCATTGCAAACGGCTCAACCAGTTTTTGGCGTTGTGATGGGTATTTATCACCCCAGCGGTGAGCTAATTTGGATTAGAATTGATGCCCAGCCTTTGTTTCAGGTAAATAATCCCCATCCTTGGGCTGTAGTCACTACCTTTTATAACATTACCTCTGGGAAGCGATCGCAAAATCAACCAGCTGCTGTATTAGCAATACCAGCACAACAGACGCAACATACTATTTTGATCGTGGAAGATTGCGCGGAAGATAGAGTAATTTATCAGCGTTATCTTCAGCGAGACTCAAAGCAAAATTACAGAATTTTAGAAGCAGAAACTGGAGAAGAAGCTTTAGAAGTTTGTCAACGTTACCAGCCTGATGTGGTGTTGTTGGACTACCGACTACCAGATTTTGAAGGCGTGGAATTTTTAGAAACGCTGAAAAATCAAAGCAATGGCAACTCACCACCAGTAATTGTGGTGACTGGACAAGGTAACGAAGCGATCGCCGTGCAAATTCTCAAAGCTGGGGCTGAAGATTATCTGATTAAAGGTCGCATCACAGCAGATGATTTACAATTTACCGTAGGCTGCGCCATTAATAAAGCTCAGTTACGCATCAGACTACAACAAAGTGAAGTCAGACTGCATTTAGCTTTAGAAGCATCTCGTCAGGGGATTTGGGAATGGAATATTCAGACTGGTAAAGTTTTCTGGTCTGAGCATTTAGAGCGTTTATATGGTTTAGCTCCTGGAAGTTTTGAGGGAACATATAATGCTTGGGAAAGCCGCATCCATCCCGACGATCACACAGCAGTAGTTCAAATTCTCAACAGTTCATTGGCAACAGGTAACGACTACCAAGTAGAATACCGCATCCTACTTCCCGATGGGGGTGTGCGTTGGTTAGGTTGTTGGGGTCGAGTCTTTTATCAAGAAGCTGGTCAACCCGTACAGATAGCGGGAACGGCACAAGATATTAGCGATCGCAAACAGGTAGAGACGGAACGTCAGCAGCAATTTGAGCGAGAACGCTTAGTTGCCCAAATTACTCAGCAAATTCATCAATCCCTGAATTTGAATGATATTCTGCACACCACAGCGCATCTTGCCAGGCAAGTACTAGACTGCGATCGCGTGCTGATTTTTCGCATGAATGCAAATTCATCAGGAACCGTGGTCTCAGAATCAGTTGCATCTGGGTGGACAGCAATTTTAGCATCAACTATTACCGATCCCTGCTTTGGTCGCAGCTATATTCATCTATACCAGCAAGGGCGAGTGCTGGCGATCGCAGATATTTACACCGCTGGTTTTAATGAGTGCCATATTAAGCTACTGGGTCATTTTCAAGTCCGAGCAAATTTGGTGGTGCCGATTTTGCAAGGTGAGCATTTATGGGGATTGTTAATTGCTCATCACTGTGCTGCACCTCGCTCTTGGCAAGCATCCGAGATAGAATTACTTCAGCAATTAGCTAGGCAAGTGGCGATCGCTATTCAGCAAGCTGTGTTGTATCAACAAGCACAGACAGAACTCACTGACCGCAGACGGGCAGAATTGGCGTTGCGGCAAAGCGAAGAACGCTATCGGTATTTGGCAGAATTAATCCCGCAATTGGTGTGGACAGCCAACTCCGAGGGAGCCCTACTCGATGTTAATCAACGCTGGTCAGATTTTACAGGTTTCACACTGGCACAAGCAAAAATTCACGGCTGGCCAGGCATTGCCCATCCTGACGATGTCCCGATGATGAGTGAGCAATGGGCATTGGCGCAACAAGATGGTAGTCGTTATCAAGCCGAAGGTAGGATTCGCCGGGCCGATGGCGTATATCGCTGGCATTTACATCAAGCTGTACCCTTAAAAAATGAACGGGGTCAAGTGATTAAATGGTTTGGAACGGCGACGGATATTGACGATCAAAAACAACTGGAACAAGAACGCGCCAAAGCACTGGCCCATGAAAAATTAGCCAGGGAAGAAGCCGAACGCGCCAACCGTATCAAAGATGAATTTTTAGCGGTATTGTCCCATGAATTGCGATCGCCCTTAAATCCGATTTTGGGCTGGGTACAATTGCTACAAGGGCGCAAAATGGATGAAGCGAGGACAGCACAAGCCTTGGCAACAATTGAGCGCAATGCGAAATTGCAAGCCCAACTGATCGAAGATTTACTCGATATTTCCCGAATAATGCGGGGTAAGCTGACGCTAAAAGCGGCTCCTGTGAGTTTAGTTTTTGTGATTACCGCCGCCTTAGAAACCGTGCGCTTGGCGGCTGAAGCCAAATCAATTCAAATTGCAGTCAGCTTAGATCGAGAAGTGAGAAAGGTTTCTGGTGATGCGGCGCGATTACAGCAAGCAGTGTGGAACCTGCTTTCTAACGCCGTCAAATTTACACCCATTGGCGGACGAGTAGAAGTTAAACTCACACAAGTTAACTCCCAAGCGCAAATTCAAGTGATTGATACAGGTAAAGGCATTAATCCCGAGTTTTTGCCCCATGTATTTGAGTATTTTCGCCAAGAAGATGGTTCTACGACCCGTCAGTTTGGCGGATTAGGATTAGGATTAGCGATCGCGCGGCAAATTGTGGAAATGCATGGCGGTACAATTTGGGCAGATAGCTCAGGTGAAGGTGAAGGTGCTAGCTTTAGTATTCAGCTACCATTGCTGAACGAACAAGAGAACTGCGAACCAGTAGAGACATCTTATGTTTCCCCCCCACCGGAATTACCCCTTGCCGGCATTCGCACCTTAGTTGTGGATGATAATACAGATACGCGAGAGTTACTGATGTTTCTCTTACAACAAAATGGTGCCATTGTTAGGGCAATGGCATCAGCAACCACAGCTTTACAAGAATTAGATCAATTCCAACCTGATATTCTCCTCAGTGATATTGGAATGCCTGAGATAGACGGTTATACGTTCATCCGTCATATCCGCAATCTGCAAGACAAACAACAAAAGCCGCTAATTCCAGCCATTGCTTTAACAGCCTATGCTAGTGAAACAGATAAAGAACAAGCGGTAAACGCTGGATTTCAGCGCCATATTGCCAAGCCAATCGATCCCAATGGCGTAATTGCGATCGTGCTTGAGTTAGTTGGGCACAGAAAATGATCGAGTCAACAATCAACAATCAACAGTCAACAGTCAACAGTCAACAGTCAACAATTAACGCTTCGGTGCAGGTTCACCAAATTTAATTAAAAGTGCGATCGCTATACTCACCAGCAAAATTAATGTCATACTCAAAGCTGAACCGAAGCCCCAATTTTGGGTAGCACCGAGAAATTGGTTATAAACTAATCTTGCTGCCGTCATACTAGAAGCACCGCCTAGTAATTCTGGGTTAATAAAATCTCCTAATCCGGTGATGAAAACTAACATTGAGCCAGCAGTAATTCCTGGCAAAATTTGTGGTACTGTAACTTTCCAAAATACCTGCCTAGGATTTGCTCCTAAATCTGCTGCTGCTTCTAATAAGCGGATATCTAATTTTTCTAAAGAGGCATATAAAATCAACACCATATAAGGCAATAAACTATAACTCATCCCTACCAATACAGCAGGAATTTGGTTAAGTACCTCTAAAGCTGGTAAATGAAATATTTTTAATAAACTATTTAATAAACCTGTAGGACGCAGAATTGTAATCCAAGCATAGGAACGGAGTAAAGAAGAAGTCCACAAAGGTAAAATAAAGGTTAATAATAATAGATTACGCCAGCGTTTTGGGGCAATTTGAGCAATCCAATAGGCTACTGGCAAGCTGAATATTAAACAAATAATTGTAGTACTAGCCGCTAAAATTACTGAACGGATAATTACATGCAAATAAAGAGGGTCGAGTATTCTCAGATAGTTTTGCAATCCGCTGGGATTAACTAAATCTCCAGGTCGGATATTTGGCACTAAACTCAACTCTAAAATGATTAATGTTGGTAATACTAATAAAAGAATTAACCAAATACCAGCAGGTGCCAACAATACTAAAGGTTGGAGCCAACTAAAATTTGGATGATGCACTTTTGGCTTTTGTTGCTCAGACAGCATTTGATTAGACACAATAGATATTGAAAGAAAAATCAAAAAATTTTAACTACTAGTTAACTGAGTCCAATAACGTTCATAGACTTCTTCAAAGTCTCCTAAAGGCGTAATGCGTTCGCATTTCTCTAAAATTGATTCTGGAGGAAATAAAGTAGTATTTTGTTGTTGTTTTACGGGTAACTGCTCAAATCCTGAACTATTAGGAGTAGAAATATTTAGATGTTGACTCATTTGAGCTGCTACCTCTGGCTGTAAAATAAAATTAATCCAAGCATAAGCACCATCAGGATTAGGAGCGACTTTAGGAATTACAATTGTATCAGTCCATAGCGAAGAACCACTGCGAGGAATTACATACTTTAATTTGGGATTTTCTTTAGTGACTCGCAGTGCATCTGCGGAATAACACATTGCTAATGCCAAATCTCCTGCCAGAATTTGATTTTGCCAAGCTTCAGTGTCAAAAGCCGTAATTGCAGGTTTCAGTGCTTTCAATTTTTCATAAGCTGCTTTAATTTGGCTCTCATCTTTGGAATTGTAAGAAAACCCTAGCATCCGCAAAACTGCACCCATGACCTCACGCACATCATTTAGCAACGTCATGCGTTTTTGCAATTTATCTTGATTTTGCCAAAGGTATTCCCAATCCTCTGGTGGATCTTGAATAATTTCAGAATTATAAACTAAGCCAGTTGTACCCCAATTAAAAGGAATACTATAGCGATTGTTTTGGTCATAACTAGGATTTTGAAACCGCGGGAATAAATTTTCTAAGCCAATTAAGCGCTGATGATCTATCTCTATTAGCAGCTTTTTTTCTACCATCTTTTGTACCATGTAATCAGATGGATAGATAATGCTGTAAGCGCCACCACCTCCTGCTTGCAATTTAGCTAGCATGACATCATTAGAATCATAAAAATCAGCTAGTACTTTCATGCCTGTTTGGGCACTAAAAGTTTTTAGTAATTGGCTATCAGTATATTGCGTCCAAGTATATAAATATAATTGGTCACGTTGACCAGAGGTTTTAGCATTAGCGCGGACATCAGCTAGTCGCCAGCCACATCCAGTTAAAGATAAGCTAGAAAATGCTGCTATTTGTTGGATAATTTTGCGTCTGTTTATCATTTGTCATTTGTTATTGGTCATTTGTCATTGGTCATTTGTTTTTGGTCATTTGTTTTTGGTCATTTGTTTTTGGTCATTTGTTTTTGGTCATTTGTTTTTGGTCATTTGTTTTTGGTCATTTGTTTTTGGGATATTTCCAATTGAGTTGAGATAGGCGTTGAGTTTTGGGGCTAATTCATTCATAGTTATTTGAATAGAGTTTATCTGTTCGCTAGTTAGGAGATTTCGCATGTAAGCTCGTCTTAACCAATGTTGGGTTTCATTTAATGAGCCTCTGGCTATCTTAATAAAACGTTTATTGTCTTGAAAACTACCTCTTCCTGAACCTTCTGCTATATTTGCTCCAATACTATCTGCTGACCGTACAATTTGTTTACCAATTGTTTCTTTGTCGAATAAATCCCATTCGCCAACTATTTTCCAGATGTCATCGGCTAATCTTTCTGATAATTGATAAACCTGTAAATCTTGGAAACGCTTTGCTGTCATTTGTTAGATTAAAATTTAATGTATGATTTCTCAATCTTTACTGAAATTATTTTATTTGTCACCGCCAATGACAAATGACAAATGACAAATGACCAATAACCAATAACTATTCCCTAATAGCCAAACAATCACTTTCTTCCCACCAAGCATATATAGGTGTATTGGGGTCGGGTAAGCTACCAAAGGTATTGGGTTGTAAAACATTGATAGAAATACCGTTAATTAATTCCACAACATAATTAACGTGAGTACCTAAATACATGACGTTGATTAGTCGTCCTTCAAAGCAGTTATGCGGTAAATTTGGTGGATAAAGTGATAACTGAATTTTTTCGGGACGCACACACACGACTACTGTTTGTGATATCTCTGTAGGCGTTTCTTCATGACGAGCAACAACAATTGTTAGCCCAGTTTTAGTTTCAATTTCTACATTAGTTGCATCTAGCGCCGTAATTTCACCACTGAATAAATTAGTATCACCAATAAAATCAGCTACAAAAGTAGTGCGGGGAAATTCGTAAATTTGGCTGGGGGTACCAACTTGCTCTATTTTCCCTTGATTGATCACAGCAATGCGATCGCTCAACGAAAGCGCTTCTTCTTGATCGTGGGTGACCATAATAAAGGTCAACTTCAGTTCTTGGTGTAAATTTAATAACTCAACTTGCATTTCTTTACGTAGCTTTAAATCTAATGCGCCTAAGGGTTCATCTAGCAACACCACAGATGGACGGTTGACTAAAGCCCTAGCTAAAGCTACTCTTTGCTGTTGACCACCAGAAAGTTGATTAGGAAAGCGCGATCGCAAACTTTCCATTTTCACTAGTTTTAAAGCTTCTTTGACTCGATGGTCGATTTCTGACTTGCGGAGTTTTTTTAATCGCAGTCCAAAGGCAATGTTATCCCATACATTCAGGTGATTGAACAATGCATAACTTTGAAATACCGTATTGACAGGTCGGCGGTAAGGCGGGACATTAGTCATAGGCTGACCCTGAATCAGTACCTTACCAGCATCCGCTGTTTCAAACCCAGCAATCAAACGTAATATAGTTGTTTTTCCACAACCAGAAGGCCCAAGGATACTAAAAAATTCTCCTTGCCTCACTTCTAAATCTACGCCATTGACTGCTGGTTCCTGGTGAAAAAACTTGAATACGTTACGCAGCTCAACATCAAGCGGCTGCAAAGCCATTATTTCCCTCTGATTCTGCGTCACAGTTTGAGCCATAATCCTTAGTAAAATGCCATGATCTTACGTGATTGTGCCCAATAATGTAGTCTTTTAACCAAACTACTCATGGCACTTTGGTTTATTGTATCCGTGAAAAACAATTGTTCTAGAAGATAATTTCCTAACTATTTGGCGTTTTATACTGAGTCGCAGCTTTTAGGGTTGTGTATACAAGTAATACTAATTTCTTAATCTTAATTTTTTCTTATGGATTTTGTCCCCTCGGCTCTACCAGGTAGCAAAAAAGATACACGGACAGTTGGCCGTGGTTTTCAATCAGTATTTTTAATTGTATTTACGCTGATTATGACAGGCGTGATTGATGCTCGGTTAGCATATTTGCAAATTGTCGAAGGGCCAAAACTGCGACAGCGAGCAGAATCTAACCGCATTCGGATGATTCCTAAACAACCAGAACGGGGGAATATTTTCGACCGGAATGGCAAGCTGTTAGCTAGTACGCGCTATCCCCATTCTGTGTATTTGTGGCCAATGGCTCATACCAAGCCTTCATGGTCGATTGTCGCACCAAGGTTGGAAAAAATTCTCAACATTAGCCAAGATGAGATGGAAAAGAAACTCAAACTTGCTGGTGCTAATTCTTCTTCGCTCATCCGTATTGCTCGTGATATTAGTGAAGCAGAAATTACTGCTTTAAAAGAGTATGCTACCGAATTACCAGGAGTAGAAATTAATACAGAAGCAGTCCGTTATTATCCTCAAGGGCTAGCATTAGCCCATGTACTGGGTTATACCAGAGAATTAACTCCTGAACAGTTAGAAAAGAAGAAGCAGGAAGGCTATCGTTTGGGAGATGTAATTGGGCAAATGGGGGTCGAAAAAGCCTACGAAAAAATTCTCCGGGGTGAATGGGGTGGTCAGCAGGTAGAAGTCGATGGCGCTGGTCGTCCGCTCCGGGTTTTGGGAGAAAAACAAGCGAAAGCGGGTAACGATTTACATTTGACCATAGATATAAATTTGCAAAAAGCCGCAGACCAAGTTTTGGGGAAATATCAAGGCGCGGTTGTCGCCATTGACCCTAATAATGGTGCTGTTTTAGCAATGGCTTCTCATCCCACCTTTGACCCAAATATTTTTTCTAAACAAAAACTGTCTCAAAAAGATTGGGAAAGCGTACAAGGTAAAGACCATCCCTTAGTGAATCGCGCTTTGAGTGCTTTTCCGCCAGCCAGTACCTTCAAAATTATTACCACTTCAGCTGGTTTAGAAACAGGAAAGTTTTCACCTGATACCGTATTACAAACCTTTGGTTCCTTAACTGTGGGTGGAGTAACTTTTGGCGAATGGAACCACGCCGGATTTGGGCCTTTGGGATTTCCCGGTGCGATCGCCATGAGTAGTGATACCTTCTTTTATCAGGTTGGCAGAAGAGTTGGCGGCCCAGATTTGATTGCATGGAGTCGCAAATATGGCTTTGGTCAAAAAACTGGAATTGAATTTCCTGATGAAGAATCTAAAGGTTTAGTACCTGATGAAAAATGGAAGCAGAAAGCGTGGAAAATGCCTTGGACTGTAGGTGACACCATCAATATGTCAATTGGTCAAGGTGCTTTGCAAGTGACACCACTACAATCAGCAATTATGTTTGCTGTTCCTGCGAATGGTGGATACCGCGTTAAACCTCATTTACTTAAAGACCACGAAGAAGCCAAAAGCTGGCGAGTGTCATTAAATATGAAGCCAAGCACTATCAAAGTGCTGCGGGAAGGATTGCGGAAGGTAGTAAGTGAAGGTACAGGGAAACGCTTAAATGTGCCCACAATTGCCCCAGCATCAGGAAAAAGTGGCACAGCCGAAGCAGGTGTTGGTCGTCCAAATCATACTTGGTTTGGTGCCTATGCACCCAGCGATAAGCCAGAAATTGTGGTGGTAGCCTTTGGTGAAAACTCTGGCGATCATGGTGGTACTGTTTGCGGGCCAATGGCTTTACAAGTGCTAGAAGCTTATTTTCAACATAAATATCCTGGCAAATATCAAAAACCTGAGTCTCAAGGTACCAATCAGAATGGTGGTAGCATTGGAGACTAAATTAATTTGGGCATGGGGCATTGGGTATAGGGTATTTTTATCCCATTACTAATTACCTATTACCTATTATCCTTTGTCGCTGAAATCTTATAAAATGCTGAACTTTAAAGCAGCATAATTATATAGATAATAAATATTAATTTTGCAGTACTCATTCGTCCTATGGCATTATTGCAACCAAGTCCACTGGGAAATAAAAAAAATACACGTACAGTCGGTCAGAATTTTCAGCCTATTTTTCTGATTATCTTTACACTCCTCATGACAGGTGTCATAGGTGTGCGTTTGGCGTACTTGCAAATAGTTGAAGGGGCAAGTCATCGCAAGCGAGCTGAATCAAACCGCGTTCGGATGATTCCTAAACAACCAGAACGGGGTAACATTTTCGATCGTTACGGCAAACTATTAGCTAGTACTCGCTATTCTCGTTCTGTATATTTGTGGCCGATGGCTCACACCAAACCTTCCTGGCCTGTTGTGGGTGCGCGTCTATCCCAAATTCTGGAAATTCCTGTAGCAGATCTGGAAAAACAACTACAAGATGCAGGTAGAAACTCTTCCTCGCTCATCAGGATTGCCCGTGATTTAAGCGAAGCAGAAATTACAGCATTAAAAGAGTATCAAAATGAACTTTCAGAGGTAGAAATACATCTAGACGCAGTACGTTATTATCCAGAGGGTAAGGATGTAGCTCATGTGCTGGGCTATACTCGCGAATTGACAGCCGAACAGTTAAAAGAAAAGAAGAAAGAAGGCTATCAGTTGGGAGATGTAATTGGGCAGATGGGAGTTGAAAAAGCCTATGAGAAGATACTTAGAGGCGAATGGGGAGGTCAGCAGATAGAAGTAGATGGTAGAGGTCGTCCACTGCGGGTTTTGGGAGAAAAACAGGCAAAAGCTGGTAAAGATTTGCACTTAACTATAGATTTAGCAATGCAAAAAACAGCAGAAAAAGCTTTAGGGAATCGCAATGGTGCGATCGTGGCCCTCGACCCTAAAAATGGTGCTGTTTTAGCAATGGTGTCTCATCCTACTTTTGATCCCAATATTTTTTCTAAACAAAAAGTCTCCCAAAAAGACTGGGAAACTGTGCAGGGTGAGGAACATCCCTTAGTAAATCGTGCCCTCAGCGCCTTTCCACCTGCGAGTACTTTTAAAATTGTGACAACTACTGCGGGTTTGGAATCCGGTAAATTTTCTCCTAATACGGTGCTACAAACCTATGGTTCTTTGAATATTGGCGGTACTACATTTGGTGAATGGAACCACGCCGGATTCGGGCCTTTGGGTTTTGTCGGTGCAATGCAGTGGAGTAGTGATACCTTCTTTTATCAAATCGGTAGAGCAGTTGGCGGCCCGACTTTGATTGAGTGGACTCGTAAATATGGATTTGGCGAAAAAACTGGCTTTGAGTTTGCTTCCGAAGAAACTAAAGGTTTAGTTCCCGATGAGACATGGAAGCAGAAAGCCTGGAAAATGCCTTGGACTGTAGGCGACAGCATTAATATGTCAATTGGTCAAGGCGCTTTACAAACCACACCTCTGCAAGTGGCGGTGATGTTTGCTGTACCTGCGAATGGTGGCGATCGCGTCCAACCCCATGTACTCAAAGATAATGAAGAAGCAAAAAGCTGGCGTTCATCGTTAAATATGAAGCCAGAAACTATTAAAATACTCCGCGAAGGTTTGCGGAAAGTGGTATCTGACGGCACGGGTAAAGCTTTAAATAAACCAACACTTCCCCCTGTAGCTGGTAAGAGTGGTACAGCCGAAGCCTGGAAACGTGGTGTCAAACAAAATCACGCTTGGTTTGGTGCTTATGCCCCAGCCGATAAGCCAGAGATATTAATAGTCGCCTTCGCTGAACATTCCGGTGGCGGCGGCGGTAGCGTTGCTGCCCCCATGATTGTAGAAATTATGGAAGAATATTTCCACCGTAAGTATCCAGGAAAGTATCAGAAAGTAGAAGAGAAAAGGTGAATTGGGGACTGGGTAATGGGTAATGGGTAATGGGGAAAAACACCCAACACCAAACACCCAACACCAAACCCCAAATACCAAATGACTACAGTAGTTAAGATATGTGATGATGGTTTATGTCTGTAAAGAATTAATAACAGTGCCGTCAGGAAGCAGTCAGGAATGGATTATCGGGACGCTGGGGTTGATGTTGAGGCTGGGCGAGCCTTTGTAGATAAAATTCGCAATTTAGTTCACAGTACTTTTAGAAAAGAAGTACTTGGTGGGCTGGGTGGTTTTGGTGGTTGTTTTCAGCTTCCAGGGGGTTTTAAGGAACCAGTATTAGTTTCTGGAACAGATGGTGTCGGGACTAAACTCAAAATTGCTCAAGTTCTTAACCGCCACGATACCGTAGGTATTGATTTGGTGGCGATGTGCGTTAATGATGTACTGACATCTGGAGCAGAACCACTATTTTTTCTGGATTATCTGGCAACAGGTAAGTTAGATAAAGAGCAATTAACCGAAGTTGTGGCGGGGATTGCGGCTGGGTGTCAGCAAGCTGGTTGTGCTTTGCTGGGGGGAGAAACCGCAGAAATGCCTGGTTTTTACCAAGTCGGTGAGTATGATTTGGCTGGATTTTGTGTAGGGATTGTAGAAAAAAGCCAGATGCTTGATGGTTCCCAGGTAAAAGTAGGAGATGTTGCGATCGCTCTTGCTAGTTCTGGTGTACATAGTAATGGCTTAAGTCTAGTACGAAAGATTGTTAGCGATCGCCAATTCGATTGGAATGATAAACCAGAATTATTAGGTGGCGAAACTATTGCAGCAGCTTTCCTCAAACCAACGCAAATTTATGTCAAACCTGTCCTAGCTGCGCGTCAAGCAGGTTTAGAAATTCACGGTATGGCACACATCACAGGTGGTGGTTTGCCAGAAAATTTACCCAGATGTTTAGGCACAGGTCAAGCAATTAAAATTGATCGCAATAGTTTGACGATTCCCCCCCTATTTCAATGGCTAGCGGCAGCTGGAGGGGTAAATAATGAAGCTATGTACAACACCTTCAATATGGGTATTGGCTATGTGCTATTGGTACCACCAAATAGCGTAGAACAGACGATTAGCCACTTTCAATCACAAGATATTCCTGCTTTTGCGATTGGTGAAGTAATTACTGGTGATCATTCATTAGTCGGATTACTAGATTAAATAATCACACTGATATCAGGACTGAGTACTTAATCTTAAGTAACGAGTGATTAAATTGTTTTCTTGCTCGTTACTTTTTGCCTCTTTAATTTTATTTCCTGTTTGCAATGGAGTGACTCAATCAGCACTCCTGAATGTGTGTAATGGGATTTTTGCGGTATTTGTTACCTATTCTGATAAATGCAATCGAAAATACTCATGGCCGTCAGCGTTGAGATTTGCTAACGTAGTCTTAACATATTGAAAAATTTGCGGTCGAATTCAAGAAAATGCCTACCAACACTAGCTTAGGGTGTTGGTGGTTTCTTGTATCAAATATGTGGCTTGTTCCTGTGTTGAGAAGAATGTATTTTTGTCTTTGAGGGGTTATGGTTGTAAATTTTGCTCGGACTTCAGCTACCACGGAAATTTTAAAGCAAGTATTCCAAAATATTAATGCTCAAAGTTGTCCGAGGTCATTTAACTTTCACATACATACTGTCCACTCTGATGGCAGATTGCAGCCAAATACATTAATGGAACAGGCGATCGCTATTGGACTACAAGGGTTGGCAATCACTGATCATCATAGTATTGGTGGATACCAAGTTGCCAAAGCTTGGTTAGAAGACTGGAAGTGGAATAATCCTGGTGGAAACATTCCTCATTTGTGGGCTGGGGTAGAAATTAATGCCAACTTGTTGGATGTTGAAGTTCATATTTTGGCTTACTCCTTCCAGCCAGAACACCATAGCATGAAACCTTATTTGCAAAGAAAAGCCACAACAGGTGCAGAATATCAAGCAAATAACGTAATTGCTGCGATTCATGAGGCGGGGGGATTAGCAGTATTAGCTCACCCAGCACGCTACAGGCGATCGCACTTAGATTTAATTCCTGCGGCAGCTGAAAGAGGTATTGATGGTGTGGAAACTTTCTACGCTTATAACAATCCTAACCCTTGGAGACCTAGTTCTTTAGAATCAGAACAAATAGAACATTTGGCTAATGAATATGGTCTTTACAATACCTGTGGTACTGATACCCACGGTTTAAACCTACTCCAGCGTTTGTAATCATGCAGTTAGGTATTTTGATTAACGCTCCTGGTTCTCACAGCCAGGGGAGTTATAATCATGTCGGATTTTGGATTCTCAATCCTTATCCAAGAACAGTTACAGGAATTTCCCGCAAGAGTACTTCTCCTCATTAGCTATTAATATTATTTTGCATTTTCTATTTTGATTTAATATTTTTAATTAACATTTTTGAGCATAAATACTCTCTATAGCAATACTATTTCAGTTGTGAAAAATATCGGTTTTGGTTGTTGACTGTTGACTATTGACTGTCAACGGTTAACTATTTGGCGTTTTATAGCAGGTGGTTGACCTAGCTAATATTTAACACACGCTATGGGCTAGACAAAAGGACGCGCTAGAATTTTAGGGAATTTACCATAGGGGATCAAGGGAAACTTACTTTCTATTTGTATAAAATCAAGAATTCTCAATATATCTTTAATATTAGAATCTATCCTACGAGTGAATTTAACTTACAACGCTCGCAGTTGACTTTTTCTTACTTTTATAATTAATTCACCTGCAACATTCTGATTGGAGAATATGTGCAAATCTCTGGGAATAAGGATAAAATAGAAAAAAGTATCATAAACTACATTTTGCTTTGACATCCACCTTAGGAGGGACTAAAATAAAATATTAAGAATTGTAAATAAGGTTAATATTATAAAGAAAGATAGACGTATGCTTCTCATTTATGCGAGACTCAAATTTACCAGGGGCTGAAGTGCTCAAAGCTTTATTGGAACCGCTGCTAGAGGATTTTCAGTATTGGTTTGCGCGATCGCGTAAATTTCTGGAAACCGAGCCAATCTCATTTATGAGTGAGCAAGACAAATCCGACTTGCTTCTCAGAATTCAGCAAGCCCAGGATGAACTCAATACAGCAAAGATGATGTTCAGCGCAACTGATGGGCAAGTTGGCATCGAGATGGCAACTATTAAGCCTTGGCATGAATTAGTTACAGAATGCTGGAATGTGGCACTACGCTTCCATAAAGAGAAAAATGTGTGAGAGTGAAGTTTTTTTTCGTTAAGTTCGGTAGACTTAATTAACAAAGGCAAAGCGCTATTTCGGTTCGATATTTAGCATTCAATTCTTAATAAATTTTGAATAAAACTAAAAAAAATGTATCCCATGCTACCGTGTTTTGAATAACGGTTAATACATTCCACCCTGCAAAACATAGAATATCAACGTGCATCAGCCATTCGCTATACCTGTAATTTAAATTACTTGTAAAGCGAAAAGTTACAGTAAAAACTTTTAGAACTTGCTTCCTCTGGAGGATAACCCGATGTTACACCTGCTTTACATTCTTGCTTTTACAATCCTTGCCGTTATCGCTGTTGCTAATTTAATTCGCAATCTGATCATGTTCAGTTTTGATCGAGAGCGTCATTATCCAGCAACGAGAAATCAGGGGAGATATGGATATCCCTCAGGAAACAAGAATTTTCCACCACATCCAGAATTATTAGATAATGCAGGTAACTTAATTAAAGAACCATTATTAGTAATGCGGTCAATTAACGTTGAAGATGCCCGCCAACAGCTAGATGCTTTATATGAATCTTCTCCTGGCCGTAAGGTTGAGAATCAAGAAGAAGGTTAACTCGGAGTACTCAGTCCTGAGCGAAGATTAATTCATCAAATAAAAGGTAAAGAAAGGAGATATTGTTGCATCTTCTTTCTTTTTTTATGATGCTTGCAGTATGAGATTTCTTACCGCAATCTAAACCTATATTGCTGATTACTTCTAATATGGCAATGTATAGCTCTGGGAAATTTAAAAGTGATTATGATTGATTTTGAAACTTGGGACAGGCTGCTTTGTCAGTACGTTGATCAACAGGGTCGTGTAAATTATCTTGCTTGGAAAACAGAGCAACCCCAAGCACTTGATGACTGGTTACAAAGGCAAAAGCATTTACATCTAAATTCTCAAATCCATATTACGGAGGAATTAGCATTGTGGATTAACCTCTACAATGCATTTACTATTTCCACAATTTTAAAACAATATCCCCTGAAATCTATTTTGCCAAAATTTTTAGGAATACCAAACTGGCTAGCTTTTTTATGGTTTTTTCAACGTCCAATTTATGAAATATTTGGCAAGCGTTATAGTCTTGCTCAAATTGAAAATCAAATTTTAAGAAATAAGTTAAAAGAACCACGAATTCATTTTGCGATTGTCTGCGCTTCTGTTGGTTGTCCTTTACTACGTTCGGGAGCGTATTTTCCTGAGCAAGTGATACAGCAATTAGATGAAGATGCCTATCGCTTTATCAACAATCCGCAAAAAGTTTATTATGATTTTGACAAGCAAAAACTTTATTGTAATAAAATTTTTAAGTGGTATCGTCAGGACTTTTTACAAGTTGCGCCTTCGATTCCAGAATATATTAATTCCTATTTAAAAACAGATTTACCCTTAAGTGCCGCAACTCAAATATCTTATCTTGACTACGACTGGAGTCTGAATCAGCGAATATCTTGATAAAATTGCTTGAGGTAATTAGCATCAACACCAATTCCCCACAAAATCCCGATATAAAGGTAAATAGCAGTAGCTTTCCAGCTTCCCCAACGTGCAACGCGACGATCAGAACTTTGAACTGTGCGGTTGACTAAAGAGATTCGTCCCTTTTGTACTAGTCTCAAGCACAAATCTCCATCCTCCATAATTGGTAGAGCCTCATCGAATGCGCCACAATCCCAAAAATCCCTTCGCCGACAGAACATAACTTGATCGCCGAACAACAGGCGCAAGCCTTTAAAAAACAAGAGAGGTTTAAACAGTAGAGGAGCGTAGTAAGTTTTGAGATAGTTGTGTAAAGAGATACCCCAACGAGTATAGTGAGAGCCTACCATTAGCGAAATAAAACCCCCACAGGCGACTTCTGGCTCTGCTAAAGTTTTCTCAATGACTGCAATCAAGTCATCGGGAACCCAAGTGTCTGCATGGAGGAAGCAAACAATATCTCCAGTTGCAGCTAATGCGCCGTAGTTCATCTGAATAGAACGTCCTCGCCGTTCACAACAGAGAACCTGCAAATTTAACTTGTGATGAAATAATTCAGTACTTTGTTTAGCGATCGCTATTGTCTCATCTTCGCTACCACCATCCACAACTATCACCTCTTTTGCAGGGGGGTGAAGTAGCGTCAGTTGCCTTAGTGTACGCTCTAAACTAGCTGCTTCATTTAAAGTAGGGATGACAATCGAAACTTGAGACATAGGTAGCTTGTTCCTGATTTTTGTTGGCATTTATGGGGTTTCATTATCCATCAAACTCAAAAAAGAAGTAGAGGAGCAAAGCTATTGTCTTTTGCTGATTATATTTCTCCCTTTTGTCGCTTTTTTGTCATCGAGAAGCGAGATAAGAGTAATTCTGAGGATGGTAACTGGCTTTCAGCATTTTTCCCCACTTTGCATCATAAGGATGTACAAACTGTGTTTCATGGTTGTCATCTTTAAAAAGAGGTCGTCCTTCATTTGCCCACTCAAAAATACCTCCACTCAAGTTGTAAATAGAGGTATAACCTTGCTTTTGAAGCTGTTGAGCAATTTTGGCACTACGATAGCCAATCGAACAATACACAACAATAGGGCTGTCTTTTGAAATACTCAAAGCCTTTTGTGAGTGTAAAACAATCGGATCAATACGTATTGCTGATTTGAGATGACTAACCCCATACTCGGCTGGACTGCGCGCATCTAACACTAAAGGCTGTAGCTTAGCAGAATCCGATCGCCACTTAGCAAATTCTGCTGTCGTAATAGAATTGACAGCAGGAAACATGATTCTGATGCAAATTTTTAATAGATTTAACACAAGCGATCGCAATTTTTAGAATTACGTTAGTTAGCTAGAATACTTGCCGCATCAATCTTAACTTGGTCATTGGTAAAATGCCATAAAAGTATTGAGAAGTTATCTTCATCATGCCGCAGGTAGATTTTTTTCAACATAATTTATACTTTATTAATCAGGTTATTTAGATATAGAAACTTAAATAAATAGCAATATATTTGAACTTTAATGTTTTGATTAATAATTTTAATTTAACTTTTATACCAATTAAGATAATGTTTTTAACAGATAAATTATTTGGAGGGTAAAACACTGTCGTGACCATAACCATCTGTCAGGTTATTATCTCTAATTAGTATTATTATATTTAGAATTTTTTTTTAAGAGTAGAGCTTGTATTGATTGGTTTATAGAGCTTATAGTAATCACCATCCCGACAAATTACAGAAGAACGGTAAGTATGTATCATGAAAAAAGATACAAGAGTTATTTGAAATATAGCCTTTGTGAAAAGCCCTGGTGTTTTCCAAGGCTTGACTAACAATGTTGACCAATAATTATTAACTGAAGCTGTTACCTAAAAATCAAATAGTGTCACCATAGCTTCAGAGAATTGGCAATAGGGACATTTTTCTGCACTATCTGCAGGTGAAGCAGGATGAATTTTGTTATACATATGCTTTAGATCAGCATAATAGTGCCACAATTGACATTCTAGGTAAAATGCTTCTCTTGGATTGGAAGCGTAGCGAAAGATAAAGTAGCTGAACTGATAGAGGTAGTTATGATTTAAAAGCCGAGTCTGTAAGCACTTATCTGAGCGTCCAATATAATGTGCCATAAAGCCGCTACACTCATTGCCTAAAACATAAACACCAGGACGACATGGTTCTACATCAGTGCGAATAACTTCAGGCAAAAAAAGATGTGGAATAGTAATTGCCAACATCAGCTATTCCTTCTCCATCAATTTGCGAGTAGCTCCAGCTAAAGCCTCTCCCCAGCGACTACGCAGATTCAAGAATAGGTCATCGTCATTTTCAAACATAGATTCTGCTTGAGCATAAGCAAGGAGTAACAGCATAAAACCTCGCCGATTTCGCCGTTGTTCTATAGTATGTGCGCCTTCATCAGGATCTGAGTTTTCAGAAATTGATTCTATACTGCCGCATAGTGGTTTCAGAACATATTCATAAAAGGGATGACTAATGTTCAACTTAACGATGATCTGACCCAACAAATGTTCTGTCTCAAACAGAACATTTTGTGGCCAAATAACTGGAACAATTGCGTAAGGTAACTTAGCCAAATCTTCTTTCTTCTTCTCAGGTGGCTTTTCTGGTTCATTAGTTGCCTGATTAGCAATTTCCTCTAGTTTCTTTTCGGCTTGTTCGGGAGTTATTCTAGATCCACGTTTGCCGCGAGGCTGTGTTTTACTAGCCTCAGCCATAATGGTGGCAGCATCCTGAAATATACCTGATTGCTGTACATCATCTGTTGTTGTTTTGTTCCAATGCTGCTGGATATTGCCACGCACCTGCTCAACTACTGGGGCAATTTTTGCGCGAATTTGATCCCGGAGTGAGATGATCGGTTCAGCTCCCCGCTTAATGTAACGCACATGAAAATATTCATCCAACTCAGGAGGAAAGGAGATTTCACAACCCCACCAACGGTCAATATCTAAGAATTTTGCTTGTCCCTTCTTACCAATAATGTAAGAAACTGGCCCATACAAAACTTCCCTTCCCGCACGAAGTACAGATATGCCTTCGTTGTCAGGAATCTTTCTAGCTTTTGCATGAGATCTAATACCATCTTGCTTTTCACGTCGCCACTCTTGAGGAAGTAAAGTCATTTTAATGATGACATCAGCTGTTTTGTCAGGAGATCCAGGTATCGGTAAAGTAATTTTATCTTCGCCTAATCCTAATAGAGTTGCCTTTGGATCTAGTGGTTCTCCTTTACTTGCATTTTCTATATCAATCTTGGTGGGGCCTAACAGGAAAAGTGGGTCGTGCAGATAAATTTTTTTGTAATCCTTATTACCCTCTTTAATGAAGAAGTTTGTCCCACCAGCAATAAAGTTGCGGTAGGTTCGAGCAATAAAATGTGGAAACTCAGCAATATGCTCAGAAGCAGGTAAAGGTCTGCCATCAGCATCTACTTGCCAGCGATCGCAATTACGAGTAATGACTATCGTGCCAGTTGAAGCCTTTAAAAGTTCGGCGTACTCCGTAGGCGGTTCTTTTGGGATAGGCATTGGAATTAATGTTTGCTGTCCCTTTTCTATTTCAACAATATCCAGATAGGTATAAGTAAATGGATTTTCTTTGTGATCGCGAGAATATAGCTCAATCCGACTCCCAATTGACAGAGATCCCATGACCAAACCAACTCCAAATTTACCGATTCCTCTTGAACCATCTGGTTTTGGTGGACGATACCCATCCCCAAGGCTTAGTGCCTTGTTTTGGATAGTTGGATTCATGCCGCATCCGTCATCTACAACGGCAATTTCTTCTAGGACTTCAACTGCTTTATTACGGATTTTCTTATTTGTTGTTTTCGTTGAAATCCAAATATTTTGCGCCCCTGCTTCCACTGAGTTATCAGGAAGTTCTGCTAAGGCACTATTTAAATCATACTCACTGTTACGTAGTGATTTGAATACTATATCGTTACGAAATAGTGGCAATCCGTTTTCACTTTCATTGCTGTCCAAAAGGTTCAGCTGAACAGCACTTTGTTCAATAATGGCAAGATTTTCTTTGCTATGAGACTTTGACTTGTTCAAATTAACTTCGTGCTTCTTTTTTTCCATAGGTAATTCACATTGAGGTAGTGTTTTAAGCAAGTTAGGTAAGCCTAGACCTTTTAGTCATACAAAGACTGCCAAAAACAAGAAGACCTACGCTAAGCGCAGGTCTTACATGGCAGCTTGGAATTAGAATGTCGGTACAGGGTCGCTAACGCGCTTCTCAAAATTAGTAAGAAAGCACGAGCTAACAAAATTTTAATTGTCAGTAGCAGATAGCGACGATGTTCGACGATTCTCAATCCCACAGCCCTGTATGGTGCCATGAGACCTGTCGGACTCGTTAATGTTACTGTAGCATAATTAACTACCTTGCCTAAAAAAATTTGTAGCAACTTCGATAAGTGGTTCTTCGATGTCCAAATGCTTTGTTTTGGGTTATGTGTATTAATCCTACATGAGTTACACCTGATGTGAATTAGAAACGCCTCTTATCCCATAATGGTTTCAAAATTCATTCAAAATCATTTTTCGAGACTATCTACGAAATCTTAAGTGTTTCAAGGCTTAATTCACATTAAACGTGAGTTATAAATGGAACTTTTGCAGCAGCCATTATTTACACAAGTGTTTATACAATTATTTTACTATCTGTTTAGAAGATACTTGACTCTTCATCTGGTCAATGACAACAAAACGAATATCCCGCTTTTGGGCAATCAACTTAATACCTGGCTGTTGCGAATTTAAGAAATCTAATCCTATTTCTTTACCACTAATTAAGAACTCAGTAGTAGCAACTTTATAAGTTCTTTGAACATCAAGTGGTTGACCATTAATTAACCAATTTCCTGAATTGGTTTCTTGAGTGACTTTGGCTGTTTGCAAATAGCCACCAGTGCCTTTATTAAGTTGTCCTTGATCCAATATCCTTTTTAATATCGCCCCATTTATCTCTACCACAACAACTTTACCACCGAAAGGTAGTATGCGAATCACATCATATTGAGTAATTGGGCCTGGTGGGATAACATCATCAATCCGAATTGAACCACCATTAAATATGGCTAAATCTGCATCGGGTACTTCTTTCAACATTGCTGCTGCAATTAAATCTGTTAACTGGGTGGATTTATTGCGAACGCTAGATTCTAAACCATCTAAAGCAAATGTTAGTTTTGCAATTTGCTGATCTGGATTAAAACCGTTGGCGCGGAATGCTTGATAACCTCTTTCTAGCCATTCTCTGACTATCTTTGCCGTTTTTGGTTCGTCGGGAATTTTGTCGGTAATTGGTACCAGTCGCGAGTTAACAGCCAGACTTTTTTTGACAGTATCGTAAGTTAATTGGTGAACGTAGACTGTACGAGCATTAGCATCAGCTTTAAAAATTGGTGTTAAATCTCGACCCCGCCATAGCTGGATATTTTCATGCTCATGACCACCCAAAATGATATCAATTTCTGGTACAGTTTCCGCTAGTTGGATATCGCTGCCATAAGGTAAATGGGTGATAGCGACTATAATATCTGCTTTTCCCTTCAGTTCCTTTACTTGCTGTTTAGCTGTTTCAATGGGATCTGTGTAACTAACGTACTTAGCTGGATTACTATTCAGGGTAAGACCAATTAAACCTACCCTGACTACAGCGCCGCGATCGCCTTTCACATTGAAGATGATGGAACGCGGTACACTTTTGAAAGGCTGTCCTTTGCTATCTGATACATTACTCGATACCCAGCGAAAGCGAGATTCTTGCAATCTTTGATAGAAAAGGGTTTCTGGTAAATCAAATTCATGATTACCAAAAGTCGCATAGTCAAAGCCGACAGCATTCATCACCGCTACCATTTGCTGACCGGCTAGCGGTGTCCCGTTAATTTTCGCTGTTCCTAAAGCCGAAGGGCTAAATGCATCTCCTGCTAACACCGTGTATGTCCGAGGGTTTGCTTTGTAAAGTTGTTGACGTAGGGTTGCGACACGCGCCAAACCGCCACGAGTTCCCCCCTCTACTGGAGTGATTTCATAGATGTCATTTAGTTGCAGCAGGTTAATATTCACAACTTCCGCTAATGCCGGAGTAGCTAAAGCTACCGTTGCCAACACCTGTAAAACAATGCTGCATCCCTTCGGGATTAGTCTCATATTTAGCTGGGAATCACTTTGAATCTACGGAATTGATTGTACATTAGTGCTGAGTGCTGAGTGCTGAGTGCTGAGTTGTGAGTTGTGAGTTCTGAATTCCAGTCCCCAGTCCCCAATCCCTCAATCCCTAACCCCCAATAGCTGGTTGTCCTTGAGTACCATAGCGATTAACTGCGGAAATGGCGACGCTATCAATCTTGGCGGGAGAATTAGCACTATTGAATAAGTAGGAAGTTTGCGTTCCGGGTAGGATGGTTGTATTCCATTGATTACCAGTTCTCGTTTGCATTACCCACAACCAAGCTTTTTCTGGTGCTGGAGATTGCCAAGTCAGTTTATTGATTTTACCTGTAGTTACATCTCGCTCAACGTTGAGTGTAGGTTGAGCAGGTTGGGTCTTATCTAACCAGGGAGAAGCGGGAATTAGCGCAGGAGTGGAGTAAGCTTCCTTTTCTAGTAGATTTGATATGCGATCGCGGTTTTGCATGATCGGCTTCATACTATAGTGAATGTTGCCTGTTGAGCCAGCCGAATTACGCGTTGACTTAATTTGAGAGAGAATTTCATTGGCTGGCCAAGCAGCAGCACTGCGATCGCCTACACGACTAGTAAAATTACCCGGCCAAATATGTCTTCCTAGTTGGTTTTGCTGAATCCACCAATCAAGCAACATCGGATAACTTTGTTGTGCCTTGTCAATTTTCCAATATAACTGGGGCGAAAAGTAATCTAACCAGCCATTGATTAACCATTGACGAGAATCAGCATATATCTGATTGTACGCATCGAAAGGCTCGCCACCATTAGCACTCTTTGTCTGTGCTGGGTAACCTGGTCGCCAAATCCCAAAAGGACTAATACCAAACTTCACCCAAGGTTTTTCTTGTTTAATTGCTTGATAGAGATGCTGCACCAATTTGTTAATGTTGTCCCGTCTCCAGTCATCACGGCTGAGTTTCCCTCCAGTTTGCTGGTATTTCTGCCAACTGGATGCGTCGGGAAAATCTATTGTCCGTCTACCATTTTGTTCTGGATAAGGATAAAAATAATCGTCAAGATGAACTCCGTCTATGTCGTAGCGCTTGACGACATCCATCACTACATTGACAGTATAATCTTGAACTTCGGTTTCCCCTGGGTCTAGCCAAAGATACTTACCATACTTTTTCACCCAATCAGGATGTGCTTTACTGACATGGTTAGCTGCTACTGCTGATTTTGATTGAGCGTGACGGGCGCGGTAGGGATTAAACCAAGCGTGTAATTCTATGCCGCGCTTGTGTGCTTCATCAACTGCAAAAGCTAAGGGATCGTAATTCGGTGATGGTGCTTTGCCCATTTCTCCGGTCAAAAATTCCGACCAAGGTTCATAAGCAGAAGCATACAAAGCATCAGCAGCCGGGCGTACCTGCAAAATTACAGCATTCAATTTCAAGGACGCAGCGCGATCGAGCATAGCAGTAAGTTCTGCTTGCTGCTGTGATGATGTTAATCCTGGTCTGGAAGGCCAATCAATATTAGCGACTGTCGCAATCCATGCACCCCGGAACTCTCGTGTTGGTTGAGGAGGGAGAGCCTGAGATTGTATTGGGGGAAAAGTTTCTGCGGAATAGACTGCGGGCGTAACTGTCAGTAGTAATGTAGTAATAAAAATCGCTATTAAATAGCAGTAACGTAGTTTTTTACGGAATAACAAGCGAAACATTTTGATCATTGGGAGTTGGTGAGGAGAAGCAAGTCAGGGGGATGAGGGGGATGAGGTAGATGAGGGAGATGAGGGAGGTGAGGGAGAAATAACAAATGCCAATTACCGATTCTCCATGCCCCATGCCCAATGCCCTATGCCCCATTCCCCATGACGACCATATTTTATGAACCCTTGATTTGACAAGTAGTAGGCTTACCTTGTTCCCTGTAACTATGGCTTTGAGTGCCTAAAAAACTGATAACTTCTGCTTATAGAATGAAATAATAAAGGGTTAACAATATACATTTCGTCCTTACCCCTGGAGAGCGCCAGCCAGCGATTGGTAATTATATTTCATGAATCTGATTTACTTTCTTTTACGTTCTTCATGGGGACTAGTTGCGATCGCGATCGTTACTGGATTCCTAAGTGGTGGTAGTAGTGCGGGATTAATTGCCCTCATTAGTTCTGCTGCTAATCCCAGTACCTCTACACCCCTGACGGCTATAGCTTGGGGTTTTGTTGGTTTAGCTATAGTTGCATTGGTTACCAGTATCATTTCTCAGGTGATGTTGGTTCGCCTCTCACAAAATGCCATCTTGCAATTACGGATGGGTTTAAGTCATCAAATACTGGGTTCGGAATTAAGCCATTTAGAACATTTAGGTAATCCTCGACTATTAGCAACTCTCACAGAGGATGTGCAAGCTGTAGCTAATGCAGTGTATATAATTCCTTTCCTCTGCATTGATGTATCAATGGTTTTAGGTTGCCTGGTATATATTACTTGGCTATCTTGGGTAGTCCTTCTCTCTGTGATAGTTTTGATGCTGGTAGGTGTAGGCAGCTGCCAATGGTTGTTGAATAGAGGCGGGAAATTACTGGCTTTGGCACGTGAGGATCAAGATGTTTTGTTTAAGCATTTGGGGACTCTCACTGGGGGAGTTAAGGAACTCAAACTCAATTATCAGCGCCGACAAATATTTTTAACAAAAAGCCTGCAAACAACAGCCGATAATTTTCGGCATCACAATGTTCAAGGACTAACAGTATTTGCTACCACTACTAGTTGGGGAAAGCTGTTATTTTTTTTCGCAATGGGTTTTTTACTCTTTGCATTACCTAAATTACTAACTATTAATCCACAAACTCTCTCTGGCTTCATCTTGACTTTTACTTATTTGATGTTGCCGATGGACAATATTATTAGCAACTTGCCCCAAATCAGCAAAGCTAATATAGCTTTACAGAAGATAGAATCTCTAGGTTTATCCTTAGCTAGTCGTGCGGAAGTATCGACGGTACCACCTAAGTTTAAATCTTCTTGGCAGAGTCTACAAATAAAGGGAGTTAGCCATACATATTATACAGATAAAGAAGATAGTAGCTTCATTCTCGGCCCTATCGACTTAAAATTATCTCCGCAAGAATTAGTATTTATTGTTGGCGGTAATGGTAGCGGTAAATCGACTTTAGCAAAACTGATTACTGGACTCTATATCCCCGAAAATGGAGAGATTTTATTAGATGGGGAGGTAATTAATGAACAAAATAGAGAATGGTATCGTCAGCATTTTTCTGTAGTGTTTTCTGATTTCTATTTATTTGATGAGCTTTTAGGAATAGAAAATTCTGATTTGGATATTCAAGCCACAAAATACCTCAAGCAACTTCAACTAGACCATAAAGTAAAAGTAGAGAATGGCAAACTTTCTACTACATCTCTTTCTCAAGGACAGCGTAAAAGGCTGGCTTTACTAACGGCTTTATTAGAGGATAGACCAATTTATTTATTTGATGAATGGGCAGCAGATCAAGACCCATTATTCAAAGAAATATTTTACACTCAGCTATTAGCCGAAATGAGAGCTAAAGGTAAAACGGTGATCGCAATTAGCCACGACGATCGCTATTTTCATTTAGCGGATCGGGTAATTAAATTAGACTACGGCAAAATTGAGTATGACCATGAGTATGGCAAATAAGTGAGTGTCAGTAGAATGGTGAAAGGGTAAGGGTTAAAGGGTAAGGGTTAAAGGGTAAGGGTTAAAGGGTAAGGGTTAAAGGGTAAGGGTTAAAGGTTTTTTCTTGCCCCTTTTCCCTTCCCCTTTTGCCCTTAACCGACAAGTATTGCTTCCCACTCTGATGGCGAAAGGGGTTGTACAACTAACTCCATCTCAAAGCGATCGCTCGCGGCAGCCATTAAAGCTGTAATAATTGTTTCTACACTCAAATTTTGGGGTAATTTTACCTGCGTCCAAGATTCTGCACCAAATACCTGGGCAAATAATTCCGCATCTTGGTTTAACCGCATAGAACCATGTTGTAAAATTGCCCCAGCGCGTCGCAGTTGGGCGCTACCAATGAGTTTTCCGCCATCGTTTAGGACTAAATCTGCACCAGTAGCAGTCCCAAAACAGTTAGGGTTATGAATATAGCCTCGCCCAGCATTACCATAGTGCAATTCTACGCCGAGCGATCGCCAACCTTGAATTAAAAACTCACAAATTTTTTGGTAAGCTTGCAAGCGATCGCCTACTAATCCAGATGTAACGACAGTATAAGTTAAATCGCCTTGGTGCAATACTGCTCTGCCACCACTAGGACGGCGTACTAAGTCTAATTTTTCACCTTGCCAAATTAGATTTTCCCAGAATTGTGGATATTGGCGTTGATGATAGCCTAAAGAAATCGCGGCTGGCGACCAAGTATAAAATCGCAGAGTTGGGGGATGGTTTCCAGTCTGGTGCTGTTCTAGTAACCAGCTGTCAATCGCCATTTGTACGTTACCAGCAGCTGCTATTAAGGGAATTAGTCGCCAGATTTTAGAGTTCAAGAGTCGGAAGATGGTGATTGGAAGTGGGACTTTTGAGTTCAGAAGATGAAAGTTGGAGTTCAGAAGGCGAACTTTCGAGTTCAGAAGGTGAACGTTGGTGATTGGAAGTGGAACTTTCGAGTTCCAAAGGTGAACGTTGAGGATTGGAAGGCGAACTTTCGAGTTCCGAAGGTGAACGTTGAGGATTGGAAGGCGAACTTTCGAGTTCCGAAGGTGAACGTTGGAGTTCAGAACGCGGACTTTCAAGTTCAGAAGGTGAAAGTTGGAGTTCAGAACGCGAACCTTCGAGATTAGAAGTCAAACTTTCGAGATTCAAAGGCGAAAGCTAAGAATTTTTTCTGAATTTATTGCTCCTTAAACACAGCCAATTCCCAAAATATCAAAATTGTAGTGGCACAGCACCGATTAAATGTTGATTTTAGCGAAAGTCTTTGGATGCTGTGCCCCTAATTAGCGGATAACTTCAGCCTTGGTGATGATTTACGCTGCGCCAAACTTAGATTGTAAGGCTTCGTCATTGTTATCTGCGATAGTTGCCACAATCGTAATGAGGCGGGAGACTTCGCCAGGGGATAATTCTGCTAGTGTTCTTGTGGAGATGACGACAACTTGGTTTTCAATAATGCCGAAACGTGCTTCAAAGGTGCTGCTACAGTTTAACTCTAGTAAATATCGCATCAACTCGGGTTCATTTTTCGCAGGTAACTTTAGTACCGTAGACCAAACCGTGATTGTATCCTCATCACTTGTACCACTAAGTTGCACAAAGACTTCCACACTCCCGTATTTAAACTTCCACTGATAATTACCGTCTGGGGTGTGGTTAACCATTGCACTGTCATCTTGTTCCAAGCTATCGATGACATTTTCAATAACTTCTACATGGTTAATACTCGCATTCTCCACAATGAGATCCTCGACGAGTTCGTTGTTGGGTAGGGTTTCTTGGTAACTTGCCATACAGATTTTTTTCTGAATATCCTTACTGATTTATCTACACATACTTTATAGCTTGTCAACGCAACTAGTTTTAGCTCCTAAGGTGATAGTCTGGTTTTCAGCCATGTCAGGATTTAAGGGGGAAAGGGGAAAGGGAGAAAGGGGAAAGGGGGAAAACAAGAACCATTCACCCTTAACCCTTACCCTTTCACCCTTCCCCAAACCTATTTCACTTTGACTGAAAACGCCTACTAAGATTACGCGCCTATGTCTTCTGTGTTTGAAACTCTGCAAAGTCGTGATGTTCGTCAGTTGGGAATTAACCCCAATCACTGGTATGTGGTTGCTCGTAGTAGTGAAGTAACAAATCAGCCTGTAGGTGTGGTAATTTGGCAACAGGCGATCGCGCTTTATCGAGATAGTAGCGGCAAAGTTCACGCTTTAGAAGACCGTTGTCCGCACCGCCAAGTTAAACTCAGTCATGGACAAGTCGTTGATAATGACTTGGAATGTGCTTATCACGGTTGGCGTTTCGATGCATCAGGAGAATGTGCAGCCGTTCCCTACCTCGCAGAAAATCAGAAACTCCCAAATTGTAAAATTCGCCGTTACCAAGTCAAAGAACAAGACGGTTTTATTTGGCTGTTTCTGGGAAATGCAGAACCATCTGTAGAACCTCTAGGTTTACCGGAATGGGAACATCTTAATTACATTGCCACAGTTTCAGTTATTAACTGTAATGCTCATTATTCTTATTTAATTGAAAACCTGATGGATATGTATCACGGACATTTACATCAGGATTTACAAGCTTGGGCATCAGCAGCTTTACAAGATATTGATGAAGATGCTAATCGTGTAGATGCTCATTATACAGCCCAAAGTTACTATAAAATAGACAAAATTTGGTCAATATCTCAGCTATTTTTCCCCGCATTGCGGCGCTTACACCCTGAACCGTTAGATGTAAGTTACATTTATCCCCATTGGGTTTCCACATTAGGAAAAGATTTTAAAATTTACTGTCTGCTTTGTCCAATCAGTGCAACACAAACAAAAGCTTATTTAATACATTTCACATCATTAAATGCTTTTTGGCGATTGCATAAATTACCTGTATGGTTTCGGCGGTTTGTCAAAGATAGCTTATTTGGTGCAGCGCAAAAGTTACTTGATGGTTTGGTAATTCAAGACGTGAAGATGATTGAAGAGGAACAGCAGGCTTATTTACAAAATCCAGAAAGGCGAAATTACGAGTTAAATCGAGCTTTGGTAAGCGTGCAAAGGCTGATGAGAATTCAGGCTGAAAAGATAGATTAATTTCTCAAGCGCTGACTAATGACAATGAAATCATGGAAGTACAACCAAGAGAGATTAGACGCTATATAGCACCAGATGGCAAAATTCCCTTTGCAGACTGGCTTGAATCTCTGCGAGATAGGAGAGCTAAGGCTAAAATCAAAGAGAGGCTAAAACGAGTCAGTCTGGGAAATTTAGGAGATTATAAATCAGTTGGAAACGGTGTTTTTGAACTCAGAATTGATTATGGGCCTGGCTATCGAGTGTACTTTGGTCAAATAGGCTCAACGATTGTGCTTCTTCTTCTGGGTGGAGATAAAAGTACTCAAGAACAAGATATTCAAAAGGCGCATGAGTATTGGTCAGAATATGAAGAGAGTGAAAATGCGGACAAGTGATAGCTATCAAGAATACCTGATCGAATCTCTTCAAGAACCTGAGGAGGCTGCTGCATATATTGAAGCAATATTGGAGGCTGAAAATCCTGAAAAAGAACTGCTATCATCAGCGCTGAAAGATATCATTGATGCCAGGCTAGGAATGAACAGTCTTTCAGAACAAGCACAAATAACCTGGGAACAACTAAACAAGATGTTGTTAGAAAGTGGTGGCGCTGAAATTTACAAGCTGTTGGCACTCCTCGATATTTTGGGGTTGAGAATATCAGTCAATATCAAATAATCATAGAAGTAGTAGGATGCGTTAATAACGCATCCTACAAAGATTTGGCTTTTATAATATCAGTGAATATTAAATAATAATAGCACCTACCTAACTTCAGGCAGGTGCTATATCTTTACATTTAATTTCAGGGATAAATAATATCTTCAAAAGCTCCCTGAACTTTACTAATAAAGAATTATCAATTAATACCCTACGACTTTAGACAGCGCTACGGTTCAATAAGTTCCACAGGAAAACAGCGATAAGTGCGCCAATCACAGCAACGATGATACCAGTAATGCTAAGAGTCGGAGCTGTAAGAGCCAACGTTCCCGTAGTAAAGAATATGCCTAAACTACCGCCAATAAAAGCACCGATGATTCCTAGCAGTATGGTTCCGAGGATTCCACCACCTTGATGACCTGGATAGATAGCCTTAGCGATCGCACCAGCAATTAGACCTAAAACAATCCAAGCAATTATGTTCATTGTTCTTACTTTGATAAGTCACGTTTTTCTTTGACAATTTAAGATTAGCAATTACAATCACCATATTTAATCTGCCTTGGGAATCAACTATTCATATACCCTAAGAGTAATTAAAATACTTCTACTTCTTTTGATATACGCCTCTAACTAAATAGTTAAAAATTTTAAGAAAAAGCTCCTAGCAGGTCTAAGACTAGGGGCTTATAAAATTATTGCTTGGTAATAGTAGTATATGTATTTATAGGTACATCTCTCCTCTACTTTAAGAGTTAAGCTGTAGTATTTCTAAAGTATTGTTAACTTTAAGAAAAGCTAGAACAAGAAGTTACAGCAGTAATAGCCAGATAGTTGGTAATTGGTAGTAAAAAATAGGTAAGCCAGCGCTTAGAAATGGGGATTTATCCCGTGAGTGGCTGGCTTTATCCTTAGGATGGAATGGGTAGGTAAGAAAAGTTTAATGTAGATTAAAAAATAAAAATTCAAGGTAAAATCTGTCAATGCTGAGGGTAGAGTACCTTTAATCTTTGATGGTGCGTCAGTGCATTGCGCTACGCGACAACACAGGTGACAATTTATCTTCTTTATGACTTTGGAATGTTGACCCTTGACCCTTAATAAGAGAATTTTCATTAAAACTATGTAATGGGGACAACAATTTGCTAAACTCCATCATCTGGAAGGCAAATAGAGTATTGGCAATTCAGGGGAGGGTCGCAAAGTGGCTCATGATGAACTTGCTGGAAAAGCAGAACTAATTCATCCAAGGGACTTTACATGGTTTTTCTGGTTTACTTTGCCACTCTACCCATACGGGGAACGGCGAACCATTCGTAAAGAAGTAATCAAAGATACAATCTGGACTTTTGACCAAATGCAGGGCATTTTCTATGTTGTGGTGCCCATTCGCATGACTGTTGTAAAGCTAGAAACTGGGGGTCTTTTGGTATATGCTCCCGTTGCACCTACTCCAGAGTGTATCCGATTAGTCAATGAGTTAGTGGCAGAACATGGTGATGTAAAGTATATTATTTTGCCGACTATCTCAGGATTAGAACACAAGGTTTTCGTCGGCCCCTTTGCGAGATTCTTTCCACAAGCACAGGTTTTTGTTGCTCCCAGCCAGTGGAGTTTTCCGTTAAATCTGCCACTCAGTTGGTTGGGTTTACCCCGCAAACGAACTCAAATACTTCCCGAAGATAGTCAGAAAACACCTTTTGCCGATGAGTTTGACTATGCCATACTCGGCCCCATTGATTTAGGGCCTGGTAGATTTGCAGAAGTGGCATTTTTCCACAAGCGATCGCACAGTTTATTAGTCACAGATTCAGTAATTTCTGTACCAGAGGAACCGCCTGCGATCGTGCAATTAGACTCATATCCCTTGCTATTCCATGCTAAAGATAATACAAGTGACATTGTTGCAGATAATCAAGCAAACCGCCGTAAAGGATGGCAACGGATTTCGCTGTTTGCATTGTATTTTCGCCCCAGCGTGTTGGATATCCCTGGATTCGGTGAAGTCTTGCGCGATGCTAACAAAGCCCCAGAACGCTCTAAAAAAGCTTATTTTGGCTTATATCCGTTCAAATGGCAACCTGATTGGCAACGCTCATTTGATGCCCTCAGAGGCGATGGACGTTTATTTGTAGCGCCAATTTTACAGACTCTTATTCTCAACCGCGCACCCCAGGAAACAATTAACTGGGCGGATAAAATAGCAAATTGGAATTTTGAATGGATTATTCCTTGCCATTTTGATGCCCCAATCAAAGCACAACCGCATCAATTTCGCCAAGCATTCTCATTCTTAGAAAAGCAACCGATAAGTGCAGGTTTATTGAACAGTAACACTTATCCTTTACCGGCAGATGATTTTAAAACTCTTCAAGAAATTGACGAGAGTTTAAATAGATTTGGGATTGTACCACCAGCGAAAGATAAGGTGTAGGGTTGGGGATTGGTGATGAGGGAGAGATGGGGGGACAAGGAGACAAGGGGACAAGGGGAAATAACTATTACCAATTACCCATTACCCATTACCCATTACCAATGTCTAATATAGCAATCCTAAATGATTTGTGAAATCTGAGCTAAAGGGTTGTTGACAGTCAACAGTCAACAGTCAACAGCCAAAACCGATATTTTTCACAACTGAAATAGGATTGCTATAGGTTTAATTTTATTTATTAAAATCAATTTTCATAATGAAAGAAGTACCACCTACACGGTTGATGATTTCAGTTCCCTCAACTACTTGCCAGCCCAATCTTTGATATAAATTTAAAGCAGGATTTGAGCTTCTAATGCTGAGTGATATTGATGGGTAATAGGCTGGTGCGATCGCTAATAAATGATGGAGTAACTGCGTACCTATACCCTGATTTCTATATTCGGGGAGAACTGCGATCGCTAGTTCGGGAGTTTGATCATCAACATACCCGTATCCTTTATTTTCCTCTGTCAGTAATCGCAACCATGCAGCCCCTACTGGCTGATAACTGGGTATTAAAGCAGCAACATAACCCATATCGTTTTTGTCATGCCAATTTTTGACATATTTTGCCAAATCTGGATGATGCATCAAATCCTCCACTGTCAAATTGCCTTCTTCTGCTAAATGCGCTGCTTCATACAGCATTTGCCACAAAAAAGGCTCATCTTCTGGAGTAATTGGGCTAATTACATAATCCATCTTCAAATCCTGTGTACGTAAAATTTACCTATTCTTCTCTGTAGCAAACTTAAGGTAAATTGCTCAGTGGAGTAGGTAAACCATCAATGCTGGTGAGATTTTTCTGCTGTTGATATTCTTTAACTCCTTGTTCGCCTTTTTTAGTTGCCCAATTAACTAATGTCTGGCGCTGGCCTTGATATTCATAAAGTGGTACGCCAAAGCCACAAGAAGTTTGCACACGTTCAATATCAGCGATGATAATTTGACGAATTCCAGGTAAGGGAGGAAACAGAGGCGCAAAAGCATCCCACTCTGGGGAACCTGGTACAATCGTATACCCCTGCCCATATAACCGCAAAATCTTGGCAGGTTCTTGAAAAGCACAAAACAGAAAAGTAATTCGCCCATTTTCTTGTAGATGGGCTGAGGTTTCGTTACCACTACCCGTCAAATCTAAATATCCTACACGGTTAGGAGAAAGAATGCGGAAACTTTCTAGCCCTTTGGGGGACAAGTTAACATGTCCTGTAGGACTCAAAGGCGCACTACCTACAAAAAACAGATGTTGAGCAACAATAAATTCTTGTAATTCGTCAGTGATGCAGTCAAATAGTTTAGCCATAAAATTTTATTTGGTGTTTGTAAACGGGGATTGGGGATTGGGGATTGGGGATTGGGAAACGGGTAATGGGTAATGGGTATTTCTCCTTGTCTCCTTGTCTCCTCATCTCCCTCATCCCCCTCATCCCCCTCATCCTCACACCCTGATTCATCGTGGAAGAAATCTTTTCATTCGCACAAACTCCTACCATACAAACGATTGACAGTGCAATTGCTCAACAAGCTGGTGTTGATTTGTCTGTGCTACGCCTCGATGTTATGCACCCATCGGTGAATGGCAATAAGTGGTTTAAGTTAAAGTACAACCTGTTGGAGGCTAGACAGAAAAATTTTACGACACTGCTGACCTTTGGTGGTGCTTATTCTAATCACATCTATGCGACTGCGGCGGCGGGAAATCTTTTTGGGTTTCGCACTATTGGTGTAATTCGAGGGGAAGAGCATTTACCTTTGAATCCTACACTGAGTTTTGCGGTTCAACAAGGTATGGAAATTGTCTACATTGACCGTCAGAAATATCGACAGAGATATACAGCAGAATTGCAAGCAGAATTAAACGAACGCTTTGGTGAAGTATTCATTATTCCCGAAGGTGGCGGGAATTTGAACGGTGTGCGGGGTTGTATGGAGATATTATCGGGAGATGAGGGGGGAAGGGGACAAGAGGAATTTTGGAAGCAACAATTTGATACTGTATGTGTGGCTTGTGGTACGGGTAGTACTTTGGCGGGAATTGTACTCTCACTGGAACCAGAACAACGCGTTATTGGGTTTCCTGCGCTGAAAAATGGGGAATTTCTGGCTGAGGAAATAGATAGTTTCCTAAAAAATTATCGCGCTTCTGGTTTACCTACAACCAAAAACGCGATCGCATCCTGGGAACTAATATGTAATTACCATATGGGTGGCTATGCCAAGGTAAACGATGAGTTATTACTATTTGCCCAACAGTTCACCCAAGAACACGGCATACCTCTCGATTATGTCTACACCGCCAAAATGTTTTATGGCGTTATGGATTTACTCAAACAGGGATTTTTTCCCCCAGGTATGCGCCTACTGTTAATACACACAGGTGGCTTACAAGGTAATTTGGGGAGGGATTGGACTGGGGACTAGGGACTAGGGACTAGGGATTGGGGATTGGGAATTGGGAATTGGGGAGCAGAGGAAGCAGAGGAGAAATCCCCATTACCCATTACCCATTACCCATTACCCATCAATTCAATACCTCAATAATTGCCCTCAACCCATTGCTATTGAGTGTTTTTAGCATGGTATCGGCGTTATAGCGATTGCTAAATACTCCGGCTTGCATGAGGTTGCGTCCTTGAGAGACTGTGAAAAAGGCAGTCGGGACAAGGGATTGTACAAATTCCATATCCTTTTGAGTGGCTACTTCTACTAGGATGCGGTAACGTGCGACCATTGGAATACCATTATTTGGCATTGGGCTATTACTCATGGGACTGACACCAGCCGGTAATGGGCTGTTATTCATGGGAGCCACGGTATTAGGTAATGGGCTGTTATCCATTGCAGGGACAGTATTCGGCAATGGGGCGTTCATGGGAGCCACAGGATTGGGCAATGGATTACCCATTGGAGCGACAGTATTCGGCAATTCATTATTATAGTTTCCACCTGGACTGCCTTGTGGTACTGGCACTTTCCGCATATTGCGAGTATTGCCTATAGGGATATTGGAATTAGGTACAGGCAGAAGATTAGAGGGTGCTGACTGCTTTTTCGCTCTGGTATTTCTGGGTGTGGCTGGCTGTGCTTGGGGATCAAATGGCGATTGAGGGGCTGTAAACTCAATTGCACTGGGATTAATCTGCACGTAATTCAACTGTGGTGCATCACCTGAAGTTCCTGGTGCAGTAGGCACACTTGCTCTTTGTGTAGCTGCTGTACCTGCCAAGCTGCTAGGAACAGGAAACCCAGGAACTGCTGAGGGAGTCGCCACCCTTGCTGGTTGTGTATTCACCCTTGGAACCAGACGAGATGTATTAGCTGGTTGCAGGGGCAATAGTTGAGGATTTAATTTGCCAATCCTCATGTTATTGGCAGAATTGCTGTTGGGGGTAGTTGGTACGGTTACTTCATTGGGTGTTTCCGAAGCACCAGGCGCAGAGAAGGTGATTTCGCCATTAGTCGGTGCAATTTCGGGCCCGCCAGCAGCAGATGGCATATTTCGAGCTACTAATGTTCTGGGAGCTTGTAAATCTACCTTACCTGCAACGCGACTGTTGGTGAGAGTATTACCAAAAGCAGCAATTACTTGTTTTGCAGCACTGGCGTTAATGTCATAGCGAGCATTGTTGCGGAATTGATTGCCACCAGCTTCGGAATCAGTGCCTAAATCTGGCATTGCTTGGCCGATCGCGACTATACCATCTTCTTTATTGCCCTCAATGATATTATTCCGCAAAATCGGGCGGGCGTTAGCTTGAACTATGATCCCAGCTCTATTATTTTGAATTTGGTTATTGGCAATTATCGGCGCGGCATTTTGGGCAATATTTATCCCAAAGCCAGTTTGTTGAAAAGTATTATCCTTGACTTGAGCTTGAGAACTACCTGCAATGGTGATCCCATTGGCTCCGTTACTGTCAAAGCTGTTCTGGCTAATAGTTGGAGCTGCATTGCCAGTCACAAATACCCCATCTTGGGTATTGCCTGTAAATGTATTCTGTGAAACTACAGGGTTACTAGATTCAATCCACAAACCATAACCACGACGATTAGGGTTTGTGACTGTTACGCCAGTTAAATTTACTTGGCTGGCCGCAATTATACTAATATTTTGACTACCTAAACTCTTGCTGAGGTATTCACCACCTCCCTGAATAATCACGCCTCTACCTTGATTGCTTACATCCCCTTGAATGGAAATACCAGGCCGCAAAATCAAGGGAAATGCTTCTCCTGTTTCTGCACTGTAAGTACCTGCGGAGAGCATAATCACGGTATTGGTACTAGCTTTTTGCAACGCTTGGGTAATGGTTTTTAAAGGAGCGCTTTCAGTACCATTACCTTCTTGGTCATTTCCGCTACTAGAATTAACAAACAGTACATTAGCCTGAGAGCTTGCTTTGTCAATCACAGGTGGTACTTGGGCAATAACACTGCTCAGTCCCGTTCCTAGCAAGGTGATACAGGCTACTCCGATCCCGATACTAAAACATAATATAGATGAGCGAAAAACTTTAAACAGACCCAGTTCTACTGCAGAAGATAATCGCTCAACCTTTGCAACCTGTACTGCTGGTAGAATATGTGACTTACGATATTTAGAAAATACTATAGAGGACATTAACTTTAGCGCACTCCTGTGAGGTTACGATAATTTTTTATACTCTGATTTGCTGGTATGCCGATAATGTTACTCAACATAATGACCAATTGCCTATTGGGAATACACAGTAAATCAGTTAAAAGACTGTTTTTTCCAGACAGCGATATAAAGTATTCATAAACCCTAGTAAATCATCAAAGATCCCAAAAAAAGTGCCTATATGGCAGATGTTGGTAATGCGATCGCAGCGCTCATTGTTGATGAAAGAGTGTTAGCTATCAGTATATTCAACAATTGGGGATTGGGGATTGGGGATTGGGTCATGGGTAATGGGTAAATTACCAACGCCAAACACCCAATACCCAGCACCAAACACAAAAAATAAACACCAATGGCATGATGTCCATTGGTGTTTATTGGTGATTAAAGCTAATAAATCAGGATTTGTCAGAGATTATTATCAAAATTGCCTAAAAAAGGTGAACCTTAATGATTCACCTAGCGGCTGCCTAAACTAGCTGTGCTGCGTAAATGACCATTCTGAGCAAATCGCTTTTGCAGAATTTGCCGATAAACTTCTTCATAACTATCAGTCATTTTTTGCAGGCTAAAGCGGTTTTCTACGTGCTGACGGCAAGCGTGGCGGTCTAAGTCTGCGACTTGCTCAATAGCTTTGACGAATTCTTCGGTATTTTCGCACAGGAAGCCAGTTTTGCCGTGGTCAATTATTTCGACTGTAGACCCTAGTTTCATGGCAATCACTGGCGTACCTGCTGCCATTGATTCCACCATGACTAACCCAAATGGTTCTCGCCAGGTAATGGGGAATAAAGTCGCTACTGCACCTCCCATGAGGGCATTTTTTTGCTCGTGGTTGGCTTCACCTAAATACTCAATTTGTTTGCCGTCAATGAATGGTTTGACTTCTTTTTCGTAATATTCCACATCAACGACATCTACTTTCCCAGCGATTTTTAAATGCCAACCTGCTTGTTTAGCAACTGCGATCGCAATATGTGTACCTTTCTCTGGAGATATACGTCCTAAAAATGCTAAATAAGGAGGATCGCTGGGTTTGGGATGGAATTGATAACTGCTAACATCAATCCCGTTATATGCCGTAGCTACATAATTCAAGCCTAATCTTGCTTCCCTTTGGGAGTTGGAAATACTGATATAAGGTTGCTTTTTGGCATATTGAAACATCTTTTCATTGTCACAGGTAAACACACCATGCAAGGTGTGAACTGTGGGGGTCTTTACAAGATTTGCATAGGGTAATGCGGCACAACCCATATGGGAATGAATGATATCAAACTCTTCTGCCCGTTCATAAACTGAACCCAATTGCAACATCTCATAGATGCCACACTCTTTCACATTAGGGTCAAGTCTGAGGGCACGGGGGTGAACTGACACTAATTTTGCCAAACTGATAGAATCTCCCGAAGCAAATAGTGTAACTTCGTGTCCGCGCCGTACCAGTTCATCAGTCAGCAACCCCACTACCAACTCAATACCTCCATAACCTGGAGGCGGTACTCTCTCCCATAGTGGGGCTATCTGAGCAATTCGCATCACAAACCTCCTAAAAAATTGGTCTCGGCTTAGAGATTTCAGCTTTGTGTACTTTGGGTTTAAAGAGTGCTACCAAGCATTGCAAACTCTTATGGAATCTCTGTTTTCCAAGCCAAGTAAATGATTAACTACTTAAGAATCTTAGGAGTTAATTTGCAACTTTTCATCTACCTAAGTAGGGAAATTCTCTTCTACTAAAGCGGTAAATTTCATGCTTTTGAAATAAACTCTAAATACATCCAATAGGTTTTAGGACAACATTTTTTATCTTCTGTGTAGTCTGGGAAAAGCTCAAGGTGAAAGGGTTAATGGTAAATTCAAGCTTTTAATCGTTATATTTCTAATCTTAACGGAAGGCTATTACACTCATATCTATTTTAAGGTTCTTCCCAGAAAATATTGCTTAAATATAGCAATCCTATTTCAGTTGTGAAAAATATTGGTTTTGGCTGTTGACTGTTGACTGTTCACTGTTGAGTGTCAACGGTTAACAGTCAACAACCCTTCATATCAGATTTCACAAATCATTGAGGATTGCTATAGCTTTTATATCTTGAGATGTAATCAAGTGTGAAATTGAGTAATTCTAATTTAAATGGGATTGACTATTAACCATGCACAATATATAATTATCGGCTAATTAAATTACTTAAAAAAACTAACTAACGTGAATATTTCTTCCTCATCCAAAAAACCGCGTGTCGCATGGCAGGCGGTTTTATCAGTAATTATGTTTATATTCATGTACCTGCCTATACTGGTACTAGCATTTTATAGTTTTAACAAGTCGCCTTACAGTGCAACTTGGCAAGGGTTTACTCTTGATTGGTATCGCCAACTGTTCAGCGATGAACGGATTGTTTCGGCTTTGCAGAACAGTTTGATAGTTGCTTTCTGCGCTGTGGCTGTTTCTGCTGTGCTGGGAACATTAATGGCGGTAGGTTTAGCGCGTTATCGGTTTCCGCTGCAGAACGTCTATCGCGGTATAGCTTATTTACCGTTGATTATTCCCGATATTGCGATCGCAGTCGCTACTCTAGTTTTTTTAGCAGCCTTTGCTGTTCCCTTAAGCTTGTGGACAATCATTGCAGCTCATGTGGTTTTTTGTCTAGCTTATGTGGGGTTGGTGGTGTCTTCACGATTGACACACTTAAATCCTCATTTAGAAGAAGCAGCCTTAGATTTGGGAGCAACACCATTTCAAGCTTTTATGCAAGTATTATTACCACAGTTAATGCCTGGGATTGTCGCCGGCTGTCTGTTGGCTTTCGTCCTCAGTTTAGATGACTTTCTCATTGCCAGTTTCACTGCTGGTAGTGGTTCTAATACTTTACCAATGGAAATTTTTAGTCGCATTAGAACAGGCGTAAAACCTGACATTAATGCTCTCAGTGTCATCTTAATTTTAGTCTCGGCTGTCGTTGCTTTTATAGCAGAATTAATTCGCTCTTATGGCGAAGAAAACTAAAGTAATTGGTCATTGGTCATTTGTCATTTGTCATTGGTCATAGAAATTTCTCCCCTACCCCCTAAATACCCCTTAATAAGGAGTATTTAGGGGGATCTATATATTTGCAACTTTACATTAAATTGGTATTTAGGGACTTCCAGAAAATAAATTATCCCCTTTCCATAGTGGCAGATTCTTCCTCCTCTGCTTCCTCTGCTGACAAAGCGTTCGCGTAGCGTCCCGCAGGGATGGAATATTTTTTTAGTTGGAAGTCCCTAAATCTTTGCACAAATAGTAAATAACCATACATTTTTATCTTTGCATTTGTGTTTAGTGACAAATAGCTTTCTTGAAAAAAATTTTAAAATTATTGATATTCCCGATATTGATTGCGTAAAAGCCTAAAACTAGCCATCCCATAGACTTTGATAAAGCTCAGAATTTGAGAAATTAACTAATTATGTAGCTGGCTAGTCCCTAGCAGCAAATATGATGAATTCATAATTATCAGATTAATGCAATATCTTATACTCTTCCGGAAAAATTCAGCATGAGAGATGAGGGCATAAACTAGCAATTAAAGTAATCATGCCAAGGAATAGAGAATCAAACTTCTGATAAATTCAATATTATTTTCAGGTATTTTTCCATACTATTACGCTGCCCTTGACATATTTAAGAAATTTAGATTATTATTCTTTCGTAATAAGAAATAATTACTCTTACTTATACTCATATTTAAAAAGTTACAGACAGATATTTACAAATAAATATAATCGCCACTTTTTTAGGCTTATTTATTTGTCTATAAATCTGTTTCACTTTCGATAATATTGGGGCTAACTTTGGACAAGATGCTACCTACCCTACATTATGCAAATCTGCCAAAATCCCAATTGCTCAAATCCGTTCAATGCGTACGGCAATAGATTTTGTTTGAGCTGTGGACAAAGCAATTTTGGTCAACTCCTCAGAAACCGCTACCGTGTATTACGCCTCTTAGGTGAAGGTGGTTTCAGTAGAACTTACGCAGCTGAAGATGCTGATAGACTAGATGCACCTTGCGTCATCAAACAATTTTTTCCCCAAGTTCAAGGGACAGGACAACGCTTAAAAGCGGCGGAATTTTTTAAGGAAGAAGCATTCCGCCTGTATGAATTAGGCGAAAATCATACACAAATTCCCAGATTGCTAGCATACTTTGAACAAGGTTCTAGCTTATATCTCGTACAAGAATTCATTCAAGGCAGAACTTTGTTAGAAGAAGTTCAACAAGAACCTTTTAGCGAACGTAAGATTCGAGAACTTTTAGCTGATCTATTGCCAGTTCTCGACTTTGTTCATGCCCATAATGTTATTCATCGTGATATTAAACCAGAAAATATTATCCGTCGCTATAGTGATGGTAAACCTGTATTAATTGATTTTGGTGGCGCAAAACAGGTAACACAAACTAGTTTAGCTAGACAAGCGACAGTAATTTATACAATTGGTTATGCTCCTGCCGAACAAATGGCTGGTTTTGCTTGTCATGCTAGCGATTTATATGCTTTGGGTGTAACTTGCGTACGACTTTTAACTCAATGTTTGCCCTTACAAAGCGGCGATGGACAAGTTCAAGACAGCCTTTATGATGCCATGAATGCTCAATGGTTGTGGCGAGAAAGGTTGCAAGAAAATGGTATTACCCTCAGCGATAGCTTAAGCAAAATTTTGCAGAAATTACTGCAACATTTACCCAAGGATAGATATCAAACAGCCGCAGAAGTTCTCAATGATTTAAAGTCTACTACTACCTCTGATTTAGAAGCAGAAATTATGGCGATTTCGCAAAGATTATTCTTGCCTATATCATCCATAATTACAAAATCACAAAAAGTTGTAGTGCCACTCCCCCCTTTACAAAGCTTTGAGTTTGATGTAATTACGGTAGATACAGCAGGTAGAGAAGTAAATCGCGATCGCCTGGATAACGAATACTTTGCTGAAGAATTGAGTAAAGCGATCGCACTCGAAATGGTGTCAATTCCTGGTGGTACATTTATGATGGGTTCACCAGATTTTGAAGGCGATGCAGATGAACGTCCCCAACGCCAAGTTACAGTTGCACCCTTTTTTATGGGCAAATTTCCTGTAACTCAAGCACAGTGGAAAGCTGTCGCTGCTTTACCAAAAGTCAACCAACCTTTAAATCCCTACCCGTCGAAAAATAAAGGCCCAAATCTCCCAGTAGAAAATGTCACCTGGTATGAAGCTGTAGAATTTTGTCTGCGGCTAGCACAAAAAACTGGACGTGATTATCGTTTACCAAGCGAAGCCGAATGGGAATATGCTTGTCGCGCGGGAACGAAGACATCCTATCACTTTGGTGAAACCGTCACGCCTGACTTTGTCAGCTGTAGCAGTGGCGATACCAGATATCGTAAAGAAACCACAACCGTAGGTAGCTTTGGAGTCGCCAACGCCTTTGGATTATATGATATGCATGGTTTAGTGTGGGAATGGTGCGCCGATCCCTGGCACAACAATTATCAAGGCGCACCCACAGATGCAAGTGTTTGGGAAGATGGCGGTGATATGCATCGCCGGGTATTGCGCGGTGGTTCTTGGAGTTTTGGTGCAGAACTGTGTCGCAGCGCTAGCCGCAGCTGGGATGAGTCAGATGGCGGATTAAGAATTTGTGGCTTTAGAGTAGTCTTTTCTGCTGAATAAACGGCTTAAAATGAGGTTTTTAAATCTTATTTATAACTTTTGCCAATACAAAACTAACTTTTGCAAATGCAAAACTAACTCTTGCAAATGCAAAACTAACTTTTGCCAATACAAAACTAACTCTTGCCAATGCAAAACTAACTCTTGCGACTCGTAAACTAACTTTTGCAAATGCAAAACTAACTCTTGCAAATGCAAAACTAACTCTTGCAAATGCAAAACTAACTCTTGCGACTCGTAAACTAAGTTTTTGATTCGTATATCAAATTTTGCGACTGGCAATCATTGTTAAAACAAAAACTCCCCTTAGTACAAGCGAGAGTTTATCTAACATAAAAATTAACATCAGTCTCCACTAAGTAAGTTGGTCGAAATAAACCAAACTATATTAAAAACATAAATAGGCTTGAAATCCTTACCAATGACCAATGACCAAGGACAAATGACAGCCTCAGCCAGCTATCTTTAATTTCGCCGACCTGACTTGTAAGTGCTGAGTGCTGAGTACTGAGTGCTGAGTAAAAATCTCAGTCCCACTTTCATGCTTGGCGGTGAAACTTGTTTCATTGGGACTACTTATCTTCACATTAATGAGATTTGCATATTTTCTACTTTCAGCAAAACTTTAAGTAAAGAGGCTACCCCCATTTGACCAGAAACCGCATCTTCATCCCATTTACCATCGCTTGTATATTTGCCACGGCTGTAAAGATTAGTACCTGACCACAAGTAAGGACTGAGAACCTCTGGATGGTAAAGCCTATAGCCAAAACCATTGTATTTCTCAATTTGCCAAAGTTGTGCCGCCAAGCTCCAATCTTTTACTTTGTCGAATTCATGAAGCGTTAAGGCATCAATTGCACTTTCTTCCCAAGTATATCCAACTCCCCAACCGTTGATTGGGTCAGCAATTGGTCTACCGGATGGTACGTTAAATGTGCGCTTTTTCAATGAGTCGCCATTGTGCAAATGTCTAGTGAACTTTAAGGATGATTCCATATTGTGGATCACAGCAATGAAGTACCAAGGTACATTCAGCTTGCGCTGCAAAGCTTCATAGCGTCCGCGATTGGTGCGGATGGTTGCAACTATGTCCTGAGTAAGGGTTACATTCTCTGGTTTGATTTCACAGCGATTCCACAGCTTTTGATATTCTGATTTTAAATCGCGAAGACGAAGTGATATATTTGTTGTCATAGTTCTGGACACTCAGCGATCGCACTGGATTTTTTTGGTGCCACAAAGGTAACTTATTTTCTTTGTGTTTACATTTATTGATACAAAAAATTAAGTTTTTTTTATCAAAAATAGGTATTTAATGATACTATAGCGACCGTACGCGTTTAATTGTAAATTTATTTATACAAAAATGATATTCCTTGACACTGAGGGCACAAGGGTAAATAACTAGATATAGGATTCATCAGCGAGATTTAGATACCCGACTTTTTCACAAAGTCGGGTATCTGGGTAGCAACTTTTGCTTAAGTAAGTGCCATTCCACCCTACACATACTTAGATTTTTTCAATAATCAAATGGATTCCTATAGAACTGCTATTTGATTTTTAATAAGACTGAGTACAGATTTGCCCTTCTTTGTTGTTCTTATCACTTCCCCCACCACGCAAGTAAATTCAGGAATCAAACCAGATTCCTTTGACATTAGCAGTTAATGCAACTTTAAGAACTGAAAAAACACTTAGATGACACCAATTGAAAATGGCTATAGCTTTGTAGCGATAATTTAATTTACATTACGTGTCCGAGGAAATATTTTACTAAATAACTTCCTTCACTTACACTATATAAGTGCTTTTTAAGCAGCAGATATGTACTTAAATATATACTCTTATCGTATATGAATAAGTAGCAATTTTGACAAAAATTGTATCTTAGGTTAGCTTCTCAAACAGAATCAACACACACAAGCATTTTTGGACTTACATAGCAAGTAGATAAATAGAGGCAATTACCAGATGAAATTACAAGATTTCTTAGGAAAACAAGAAAAATGGAACTTTGATGCTATTGGCCAAGATGTAGACTTAAGCCGTCAGATTCAGGTTTTACTAATTGGTTTAGGTCTGTTAGATCCGCCAGCAGATGGTAAGTTTGGGCCTGTTTCAGCAACAGCTTTAAAAACATTCCAAGAATTAACTAAGTCTGGGGAAAATGATTATTTAGGCGCAGTTACCGCCAAGAATTTGATTGAAACGAAACCCGATGAATTACCACAACCACCTTTGAAACTCAGTAATAGCATTCCCAGCCGAATTGTCAAATACTTGCAATTAAAAAATTATCAGATATTCACAGGAGCTAGACAATATAACATTGTTTACATAGAGGGAATGAATGAAGATTGGACTCTTAATAGCGATACACCCAATGAATTTAATGACAGACGCATTGTGATTGAAATCGTAGAGGGTGTGCCCAAAATTGTGAACCACTGGCAAGCAACCACCGAACCAGGCCGATATTATACTTACAATCCCATGAATCCGGGCGGAGCAGCCAGAATTAAGTTTGGGCAATACAAAGCTTGGGCTGTGGGATACCACGGTAACGCAGACCGCCACGAAGCCTTAATTCAAGTTGCGCCGATTACGGTGCATCGAGATTTTAACAAAGATTTTCAACGTACTAGCGACAAACTTGACACAGGGCTTTTCCAAGTCAATCAACACTGGGGTTATGATGCACCAGTCAATGATATTAAAAATGCCAGTGCAGGTTGTTTAGTAGGACGTAGGCGCGAAGGACACCGCGAGTTTATGGCGATTATTAAACAAGACCGCCGCTATTTAGCTAATAATGACTACGTGTTCTACACTACAATCATTCCTGGAGATGATTTACTAAAAACTGTCCCCGGATGAAGTCTTTGCTCTCAATTTTGCTGTAATATAAATACCTCACAATACAAAAGCCATGCCCACTCGTACCCAGTTAATCTGGTGACAGTGGGCATAGTTTATTGGGATAAAATTCTCGCTCGAGTAGTATCAGCAATCGAGCCATGACCGAAAATAAAAAGAATACAAGCCCTTAAATAAATTTAAGGGTCTCTTTAATTTTGAATTTTGAATTTTAAATTTTGAATTCGGAGCGAAGCGACGTGACTGCTGCTGTTTCCCTAGAAAACGTCTACAAATTTTACGATAAACGCCCTGTTGTCAATGACCTGTCTTTCACAATTGAGACAGGCGAAATATTTGCGCTCCTTGGCCCCAACGGTGCAGGTAAATCTACTACAATTCGGATGTTAACTACACTCACAAAACCATCCGAAGGACGGCTAGCGGTAGGTGGTTATGATGTAGTGAATGAATCCATGCTCGCCAAACAGTCTATTGGTGTAGTGTTACAGCAAGTTAGCGTCGATGGCGATTTAACAGTGTGGGAAAATATGGAACTGCATGGGAGACTACATCACATTCCCAACCCGCAGCGTAAGCAAAAAATTAATCAATGGTTGGAGTACGTCGAACTAGCAGACAGACGAAATGATTTGGTAAAAACCCTGTCTGGCGGAATGAAACGACGCTTACAAATAGCGAGAGCCTTATTACATCAACCACAAATTTTATTTTTGGACGAACCGACAGTAGGACTAGATCCCCAAACAAGGCGCAGATTGTGGGAAATTATTCGCGATTTGAATAAGCAAGGAATGACAATACTACTGACAACTCATTACATGGATGAGGTGGAATATTTGTGTGATGCTTTTGGTTCAGCAAAGCCAGGACGCATCGGCATTATGGATAGTGGTAAGTTAATTTCCTTGGGAACACTGCAAGAATTACGCTCTACTTATGGCGAAGGTTTAGTCATGAAGCAGGTAGATGTTAATCAGGTAGAGGGTGATACTGCACATAGTTGGGAATATCTATTTTTCCCTACCCTTGAAGCCGCTAATAATTATCTGGAACAACAGCAAAATAAAACTGGAATGATGGTGCGTCCTTCTAATTTAGAAGATATTTTTGTAGAACTAACGGGACGTAGGTTAGATTAACGGCTTTTGGGGGAAGGAGTAAGGGGAAAAGGGGAAAGGTGAAAGGGGAAGGGGAAAATACAAAACCTTTCCCCCTTCCCCCTTAACCTTTTCCCGACCTCCGCAAGAAGTCTATTATATGTACCAGAAGATTGTGGATAACGTGCCTCTAGTTGATGAATACGTGAAAACCTCAAGGATATTCGTGAGAGACAAAAGGAATTGCGACTATTTCACCAGTTGTTTCTCCTACTTGCACTTGCAAGCCAACGCCACCAGCTTTGGTGCGAATGTAACCTAGTCCAAAATAGCCATCGGCTGTTTCTGTGTAACTGGTGAGTTTGCCAATTTTTTCATCTCCAACGGTAATTGTTGCACCTATTTCCGCAGGAGCATTCAGTTTAATTCCCCAAAGGTTTTGCTTGACACCTTTATATGTATTTAAGCGGGCGATGGTTTCTTGTCCGATATAGCAACCTTTACTAAAAGATATAGTCTGCCATAAACCAACTTCTAGGGGATTGTAATCATCGGTCAATTCTGCATCTGGATTTGGTCGCCCTTGTAAGATTCGCAACGCATCCCAAGCGCGATCGCTCAACTCAATTGCGCCTAATGCTAAAATTTCACTCCACAGCTTTTGTTTCTCTGCAACTGGTAAAATTAAGGTATATCCAGGGGAAGCCAAACCGCTACCAACCGCAACAATTACCCCATCGTTAACTACAATATGATTGCCGTAGGGTTGACCGATAATTGCCCCAGCACCTAATTTTTCAATAATCCCATCACTACCAGGGCCAATTAAACTCAAAGTGGCTGTTTCATCAGTCACATCGGTTAATTGCACTTTATCAGCAAAAAAGATATAGCGATCTAACCATTGCATAATAAATTCGCGGCGGTTAGGCGAAACCAACAATAACACCGCATCTTCTAAAACATAGGCACTGACTAAATCTATCGTCCGGGCGGTGGATGTCACCATCACCGTATCACACCCTTGCCCAGGCTTAAGGCTTTGGAAATCGTTAGTACTTTGATTGTGTAAAAACCTGATGCGGTGGTCATCAGAAACACGGATAAGTCCCCAGTGAGAGCGATCGCAAACAACAACCCCTTCCTTTACCGCTTGGATAGCTGCTGCGTCTTGAGCGTCAATTGCAGATGTTGGCATGGTAATGCAGAGTTGCTCTGTGTCAGTGTTTTCGCATTGGAAATATTAGCAAATTAAGGAACAAAGGGGAATAGGGCATTGGGATGAGGCAAGGGGGCAGGGAGCAGGGAGCAGGGGAGAAATAATTAATGGCGAACACCAAACCCCAAACCCCAAACACCAAACACCAAACCCTAAATTTATGGTTTGATTTGAAACATATCAAAAATTACGTTCCCTAACTTTTATGATGTCGAAGGTTGCACCTGCTGTTGTGGTATTGGGTCAAAATAGTGTGGCAGTGGGAAGGAAAATCATCAGTGTTCTGCCAGGGGCGACGCTATACGGTTTGGCGGGGCGCACTAGTGAGGTGGATGTTAGTTTTAGCAATTTTGGTGAGACGGTACGGGAGTTGTTTGCCCAAGGAAGCCCGGTAATTGGGATTTGTGCTGCCGGAATTTTGATTAGAACTCTAGCGCCGATGATTTCCGATAAGCGACGGGAACCGCCAGTAATAGCTGTGGCTGAAGATGGGAGTGCTGTTGTGCCGCTTTTGGGTGGATTGAGTGGGGTGAATGATTTGGCACGTCGCATTGCTGAGGTTTTTGATGTCAAAGCCGCAATTACAACCACAGGCGACATCCGTTTTCGCACAGCGCTGTTGTCTCCTCCCCCTGGCTATCATTTAGCTAACCCTGATGATGCGAAGAAATTTATTTCGGATTTGTTAGCTGGGGAAAAAGTGAAGTTAGAAGGAACAGCGCCTTGGTTGAGTGAAAGTCAATTACCCATTGACCCCAACGGAAATTTGACAATTAAAATTAGCGATCGCTTGCTCAATCCTACACCCAATTGTCTTGTCTACCATCCACCCACAATTGCGATCGCTATCTGTGAAACTTCTCAAACTCACGATCAGGTAATAGCTTCAGTATGGCAACTACTTGCTGATGCAGAACTTGCACCTGCATCAATAGCTGGTGTATTTGCACCCATTGCCACGGCTGCCCATCCGGCAATTCATGCTGTTGCTAACGCCTTAGGAATACCTACACGTTTTTTTACCCCAAATCAATTAGAAAACCTGCTATCACATGGTTATAGCCCCGTACAAGCCGCAGCCATAGCCGCTACAGGTACATCAGCACAACTAATTGAGGCCACAGCAGCAGAAATTGCGATCGCGATTTCCCCTCAACCCATCGACCCCAGCACTATCGGTCAACCACGTGGGCGATTAGCTGTGATTGGTACGGGGCCTGGGAGTCCAGACTGGATGTCTCCAGAGGTGAAAGAAATCCTCAAATCGGCTACTGATTTGGTAGGTTACACAACTTATTTAAATTTGCTCGGTTCTCTTGGTGAAGGGAAGCGAAGACATGATTCCGATAATCGCGAAGAAATCTCACGGGCGGAACTGGCGCTAGATTTAGCAGCCGAAGGGCGATATGTGGCTGTGGTATCCTCTGGTGATCCAGGGATATATGCAATGGCGACGGCGATTTTTGAAGTACTCGATCACCACGCTAAACCGGAATGGGACAGTATTGATATTCATGTAGCACCGGGAATTTCCGCCATGCAAGCGGCAGCCGCGAGTATTGGCGCACCTTTGGGGCATGATTTTTGTGCAATTTCCCTTTCCGATATTTTAAAGCCTTGGTCAATTATTGCAGAACGCATTGCCGCAGCTGCCCAAGCTGATTTTGCGATCGCTTTTTATAATCCTGTGTCAAAAGAGCGTACTTGGCAATTGTCCGAAGCGAGAAATATCCTACTGCGTTACAGAACAGCTGATACTCCAGTAGTATTAGCACGTAATCTCGGCAGACCTGGACAAGCGGTGCGGGTAATTAATTTGGAGGAGTTAGCACCGGAAGTAGCAGATATGCGAACTATAATTTTGATTGGTTCTAGCAAGACGCGGAAGATTCAGCGCCCTGATGGTAGTGTCTCCGTTTACACTCCACGTCGATACAGTTAAAATCGCGTTGAAAGATTCAGACAGGTAATATTTTGTTCAGTTAAAAATTTCATCCAACTCTTGTGGGGTAGGCAACATAGCCCACCCTGATTTTACAACGCAAAAAATCAATGCCCAACAGTTAATTGATGATACAAGCCCCGAGATTTATCGGTGTAATCAATCGAAAATCCAAAATCCAAAATCCAAAATTGTGGTATGCCTTACGATATTCTGATGTGTCCGGGCGAAAATTGCCCCATTAAGCAAGAGTGTTACCGTTTTACTGCTGAAATTTTGGGTCGTCAAGATTTTTTCGGAACAGCGCCGTATAGTTTGACGACTAATTCCTGTAACTATTTTATTAGTAACCGCCCAGATGAAAATCAAATCCGGTTAAGAGCTTATCAAATTTGGCAACAAACTGGTTACCCTAATGGCAAGTCTGTAGAACATTGGCTTCAAGCTGAAAAGGAGTTGATGTAAATCTTTTTGGAGATAGACCGTCAAATTTTTGTAAAACTCATCACGTAGTTTGCCTTCCGCACTATTCGGAATTTAATTTGGCTGGGTATACCAAATTCCTGATAGATATTAGCTTACCCTGTAAGATGAAATCGGCTCATGTGAGCAGTCGAAATTCTCCACCTGGAAACCCATGAACAAATTTTTACTTCATTTGCTTTCGACTCCTGTTCTTATTAGCTCTATCCTGTCAATGGGAGTCACGATCAATCAAGCTCAAGCAGCAGATCCAGTACCAGCTAATACTGACCGTCTATCTTGTATCCGCAATAAGCACAAAGTCGGTTTAGTCTGTATGAGAGCTTCTGTATTGGCTCAAATACCGGAGTATAAACCAGAAGCACAACCATCTCCAGATGGTGTACCGATGCTAGAGTTTAACGATGAAGAAAGTGATACTGCCATCACCTTATTTGGCTGCGATTGTCCAGCTTGTATAAATTCTTTACGCCAAATGCGCGGCGTAACTCCCTTGGTGTATTAGAAATTTCCAGAAATTAATTTTGCGTCGCCAGACTAAGTAAGGGTGAACAACTGTTCGCCCTTCTTACTAACTATGTTAATAAGCTTAAATAGGCTCAAAATCCTTACTAATTACCAATGACCAATGACTGAATGGCACTAAGAAAAGCTATAAGCGTTATTTGACCCATACATCGTTATTCCTGGCTTTCATACTCAAACCCGGATTTCTCACGAGGGAGAAAAAAACACCTGGATTAGCCAGATTTAGGATAAATTAATTGACACATTGTTGAATTCACCGCCGATTAAAAATATTTAGCAGTAAAAACCGAAGTAAAAAAGATATATAAAATACCTTTGGGACAAAATATACTTAAGCACGAAGAAAATAGTGATAAAAATTGATATGACAAATTGTTAGGTTAAATTAATCAAAATCAACCTGAAAATAGTTATTTAAAACCAGAATTAGCCATTAATTATAAAACCAATTTTCTCATTATCCAGGGCAAGGAAGTCGAGATAAAAGCTCATAAATTGTCGCAAAAATTTCCTTGTAAGGACAAGCACGACTAATTTCGATTAAAACTCGTCTTTTGTTAATCGCAATAACAGCCCCTAGCTTTAATATTTTTGTGCGTATAGTTCCAATCGTTGCATTCTTGAATTCTGTATTGGCTAAACATTTCTCTCGCATGAAATTCATTAAAATGTAGGCAATAGCTGTAAACCATAAACGCAATTGATTCCCAGCAAATGTATGTGTACTTGTTCTATCACTTTGTAAATCTAACTTTTGTTCTTTCAGGCAATTTTCCATGTTGCCTCGTGGGCAGTATTTTTGAGTATAAAGTTGTCCTGGAGGAATCTTCTTAACAGGGAGCGAAGTCACAACAAAGCGAGTCTTGACTTCTTCATTGCTATAATCTACCTTGGCTACAACACGACGGCTACGGCTCCAACTATCTAATGTTTGATAGTCCAGAGAACAATACCAAACTGAGTTATCAACAAATTCTGCTGCATCTTTTTTTAAATCAGGTGTTTCAGGAAATAAGCTTTCAAAAAACTCGACTATAGGTTGAATTTTTCTCGAATATTCTTGGGATGCACGATACTTTATTGATTGCGATAGTTGGAGTAAACGAGGGTTTTGCGGAACTCCCAACACATAA
>NZ_JACJQJ010000026.1 GCF_014696615.1 Nostoc linckia FACHB-104
TTATGTGTTGGGAGTTCCGCAAAACCCTCGTTTACTCCAACTATCGCAATCAATAAAGTATCGTGCATCCCAAGAATATTCGAGAAAAATTCAACCTATAGAACCCATTTGACATCTTTACAATTATCATCTAAGGTTCTCATACCCGTTGAATCTAACTGCTATGAGCTATTCCACCAGCCTTACTGATGAAGAGTGGGAACTATTTGAACCCCTGTTGCTCCAGATCATACCCAAGAAGAAGCGGACAAGACCATGCAATTGGAGTAAACGAGAGATTGTCGATGGTATCCTTTATCAACTTAAAAATGGATGCAATTGGGAAGACTTACCCAAAGACCTCCCCCCTTATTCCACCGTCTACTGGCACTACAAACAGTGGCGAAGTGCGGGAGTGTTCAAGGAACTGATGCGTATGCTACATGAACAAGTGCGTGAACAAGTAAAAAAAAACCGCACTGGACGACGTTGATCATCATTGACTCCCAAGCGGTCAAAAATACCTGCAATGCCAGTGTGGAGTCAAAAGGATTTTGTTTCTACAAAGCCACCAACGGCATTAAAAGACATCTGGCCATTGACACGCTTGGGTTTCCGTTCTTTACGCACTGCACCCGCGCCAATGTCTCGGATGATGCCGGATTAATTGAGATGTTTACTCTCAACATCGACTACTTTCAGTCAAAACCTATCGATATTCCTAAGATCACCATTCTGCTAGATCACGGGTATCACCCAGAATATTTGACTCAGGAGCTAGAGCGGATTTATCCGCAGATCATGACCAAAATCCAGTTTCAACTTTCTACGAAGCCCTCACAACAAGAGAAAGCGGCACAAGGCAAATGTGGATTTGTTCCGGCAGTAGCCAGATGGGTAATTGAACGTTCCAATGCTTGGATGGAGCGTTGTAAAATTCTGGTTAAAAATTTTGAACGAACCCTAGCTAATGCCACTGCCAAACTCAACCTCTGCTTCATCAGGCTAATGATTAAGAGGCTTGCAGACCCTTCCTAAGATGTCAAATGGGTTCTATAGGGAAGTCGGCTCTACCTGACTTCCCTAAATTTATTTAAAATAACAGTAAATATTCTTGTGTATTTAAATACTAAAGTCTCAAGTAATAATTATCCATAGTAGCCAATACAATCAAAGCAAAAATCAGATTTGCTCTGATTGTGGAGTATCTGCTAGCGCTAGATTAAATCAAGAACAGGACTTACATGAGTTAGCTTAATATCTTTATTTAGTTAAATTTAATCTGCCGTGTAAGTTTTTGGAAGCTTAATTGTTGCGAAAGAGATACATAAATTTATGACTTTTGATTACGATCTATTTGTCATTGGTGCTGGTTCTGGGGGTTTAGCAGCTTCTAAACGAGCAGCTAGCTACGGAGCGAAAGTTGCGATCGCAGAAAATGATTTAGTAGGCGGAACTTGTGTGATTCGGGGTTGCGTTCCCAAAAAGCTCATGGTCTACGGTTCTCATTTTCCTGCACTTTTCAGTGATGCTGCTGGCTATGGCTGGAAAGTAGGTGATGCTCAATTAGACTGGGAACACTTCATTACTTCTATAGATAAAGAAGTCCGGCGGTTGTCTCAACTACATATCAGCTTTTTAGAAAAAGCTGGCGTAACACTAATTCCTGGTCGAGCTAGTTTCGTAGACCCCCACACTGTAGAAGTTGGCGATCGCAAATTTACAGCAGACAAAATTTTAATTGCTGTTGGTGGACGACCTCTCAAACCAGATTTACCAGGGATAGAATATGCAATTACCTCTAACGAAATTTTTCACCTCAAAGAACAACCAAAGCATATAGCCATCATTGGTGCTGGTTACATCGGTACGGAATTTGCTGCGATTATGCGGGGTTTAGGTTGCCAAGTTACACAAATTAATCGCCAAGACCAGATTTTGGCAGGTTTTGATGAAGATATCCGTACTGGTATTCAAGAAGGAATGAGCAACCACGGCATTCGCATGATTCCGAATACCTTGGTAACATCAGTTGAGCCTGTACCAGAAGGATTAAAGTTGTCTTTATCTGGGGAAAATCAAGAACCAGTGATTGCTGATGTGTTTTTAGCCGCAACTGGTCGGGTTCCCAATGTAGATGGACTGGGTTTAGAAAATGCGGGAATTGAAATTGTCGCCAGTGCTGAAGAAGGTCACGGATATGGGACAGCAAAGGCGATCACAGTTAATGAATATAGTCAAACTAATCAACCCAATATTTTTGCTGTTGGTGATGTTACGGATAGGTTGAATTTGACACCAGTTGCCATTGGTGAAGGTCGTGCTTTTGCGGATAGTGAATTTGGCAACAACCGCCGCGAATTTAGTCATCATAATGTACCTACAGCCATCTTTTCCAATCCGGAAGCAGCTACTGTGGGGTTAACTGAAGCTGAGGCTAAGGCAAAACTCGGTGATGATGGTGTGACAATTTTTCGTACTCGTTTCCGCCCTATGTACTACAGTTTAACGGGTGCCCAAGAAAGAACCATGATGAAGCTGGTAGTGGATGCTAAAACAGATCAAGTTCTAGGCGCTCACATGGTGGGGGATAATGCAGCAGAAATCATTCAAGGTATAGCGATCGCTGTCAAAATGGGCGCAACTAAAAAAGACTTTGATGCTACTGTGGGCATACATCCCTCAGCCGCCGAAGAATTCGTCACAATGCGGTAAGTTTGATACAGACGCGATCGCGTCTGTATTGAAAATACTGGCTGAGTTGAATTTTGAATCACTTTATTTACTTACACGGTTTTGCATCTAGTCCTCATTCTGCCAAAGCCAAAGATATAGGCGATCGCTTTGCCCAAATTCATACCAAGCTAACAATTCCCGATTTAAATGCAGGCGATTTTTCTCACTTGACAATCACTCGTCAGATCAATCAAGTTGCAGCAGAATTTCCTGATGGTTTTGCACCAGTAACGCTGATTGGTTCTAGTTTGGGTGGTTTAACAGCTGCTCATTTAGGGCAAAAATATCCCCAAGTGCAAAGTCTGGTTTTATTAGCGCCAGCTTTTGGGTTTTTATCTCACTGGTTACCCAAGCTAGGAAATGAACAGGTACAGCATTGGCAACAAGAAAAATACCTCATGGTTTATCACTATGGGGAAGGGCGATCGCTACCTTTAAGTTACGATTTCGTTACAGATGCCCAGCAATATCAACAAGAGGTTTTGCAACGCCCCATTCCTACCTTAATTTTGCATGGCAAAAATGATGAAGTCATTCCTATTACAGCCAGTCGTGAATTTGCGATATCTCGCCCTTGGGTGGATTTAGTAGAACTGGACAGCGATCACGCCCTAGGAAATGTCATGCCAGAAATATGGCAAGCAATTCACCTGTTCTGCCAATTACCCGGCAGCTGTAAAATATGAACTTCTCACATTAATTAAATCAATATCATTAGTCATTTGTCTTGGGTCTTTTACTAATGACTAATGACTAATTACCAATGATTTTTGACTATAAACTATGCTTCCCTTCATCCGATCAGATTTAGCGCAATTTACAGCTTACAAGCCCCATCCCAGCAGCGATACAGCCGAAGCAGTCGAGACCAAGTTTGATCGGCTAGATACTAATGAAAGTCCTGATGATTTGCCGCCAGAGTTAAAAGAAAAGCTGGCTTGGACTTATCAGCAAGTGATTGAAACAAATCGTTACCCAGATGGGGGACATGAAACACTCAAACAAGCGATCGCGCAATATGTTCATGAGTCAGCAGCCCTTTCATTATCGCCAATTACCGCTGCTAATATTTCTGTGGGTAATGGTTCTGATGAATTAATCCGTTCTTTATTAATTGCCACTTGTTTGAGTGGAGAAGGAAGTATTTTAGTTGCCAATCCTACTTTCTCTATGTACGGGATTTTGGCAAAAACTTTGGGTATTCCAGTTGTAGAAGTGGGTAGGAATGAAAGTAATTTTGAGATAGATTTACCAGCAGCACAAGCTGCGATCAATCAAACTCAAAACCCGCCAATTCGGGTGGTGTTTGTAGTACATCCCAATTCCCCAACTGCAAATTGTCTAACTGCGGCAGAGTTAGCATGGTTAAGAAGTCTCAGCACAGACATTTTGGTAGTAATTGATGAGGCTTACTTTGAATTTAGCCAGAATAGTTTGGTAACAGAATTAGCACAGCGTCCTAACTGGGTGATACTGCGAACTTTTTCTAAGGCTTTTCGCTTAGCTGCATTGCGTGTTGGCTATTGTGTTGCTCATCCAGATGCGATCGCTATTTTAGAAAAAGTCCGCTTACCCTACAACCTCCCCAGTTTCTCTATCGCCGCAGCATTGTTAGCTTTGCAAAACCGCCAACTTTTACTTGATTCAATTTCCCAAACACAGAATGAACGCAATCAGTTAATCGCGGCTTTAAAAGAATATCCCCACTTACAAGTTACAGCCAGCGACGCTAACTTTATTTACTTGCGCGTTAGAGCCAATCAAAGCAGCTCACAAGACACAGCTTTAAAAAGTCTTCATCAACAATTGAGAAATTCTGGCACACTGGTACGGCTGTTAAGCGGAGGATTACGAATTACTATAGGTTCCAAAGCAGAAAACGCCCGTACCCTCAATAGGCTACAGGCTGCTGTGGCAAATCTTCATTTTTAAAACAATAATGTACTTAGTAATTAAATCTACTGTCTAATTCGCTGCCCAAACGTCTTACTACTCCTACAGTTTGTGGGAGTACACCTACTAAAAGGGCAAAAGTAACATCTGGTATATGAGCTACGGTTTCTGGCGGAAAGTATTGTTCAAATTGATCGAGAATCTTTTGGACTCTTTGTTGTGGTACTGGGTTTTCTGTAATTTGTTTAATTAAGCGAATCCATTGCCGCCTAATTAAATAAGCTTTCTGACGCTCCTCATAAGATTCAGCATTTAATAAAGAGAGATTACCAATCGGTAGTACGCTTTGGCAATCACAATCATATTCTCCTCCCACAGCAGCCCCAGGCCCAGCAAACTCTGCATGGTAGCGCTTATAGAGAATTAAACCATTCCGTTTTCGACTGTTGACTATGAAAACTTTTCCAGTACTTAGCAGGGTGAGGATATCCGAGCCTTGCGATTGCTCAGTTCCATCTGGCATGACAAGATGGTCAAGGACACTGGTGTCAGGAGAATAGGTTGATACCATAGCAATCTGATAGCGTCGGCGTTGTTCGCTATCCATGTTTTCTCAGATTTGCGAATAATTGAGTAGTAGTATGCACTGAAAGCAGGAACTTGCTGTTAAAGCAAAGTTAATTTTTGATTTTTCTTATTATCAAGAATTTTATGGTCAATTTGGCTAAGATAGCAATAATTAGATCGGTCTGAGCAATTAAGTAATCATATTTTATGAGATTTAACTGGATTTGTCTCTCACTAAAGTGTACTTTTTTTAAAGTTTTTATAAAGATCAATATCTTAAATACAAAGTTATTATGAGGGATTAATAATTAAATATAGTAAGTCTTATTTAAAAATCTCTTATTTTCACTTTGTATATATTTGAAAATATTTACTATTTTTTTTGTAAAGTAAGTAAGATTAAAATATTGCTAAATTAGCTAATTTTAGATTTTCTACATCCTAATATTTTAATCTTAACAAGACCTAAGAATAAATTGTTTATTCTTTTAATTAAATCTCAATCAAGCAATTTTTAATTTGTTATGAGACTAACGATAGCAATCTTATTTCAGTTGTGAAAAATATCCGTTGTGTCTGTTGACTGTTAACTGTTGACAGTCAAAGAACCTTGATGCAATAGTTCACAAATCATTTAGGATTGCTATATATAAGCAACACAGCATTGTAGCATCTGTTCTAGTTAACCACGATCAAGCAATCAGGTTCAACATCAAAATTCAAATTAAAGGCAATTTTAGGCTAAAGATTTACAACTAGGAAATATTTCTAGAAATAATTAAAAAATATGTTTTCACTTAATATTTTTGGCATTCCTATCGATTAGGGATATTATCATTTAAGTAATCATTGATGATTCATTATTTAAATAATTGAATTATTCTTGAGATACTTGTGCAATAGTATTTGACTTGAGTATTTAGGAAAGAAAAGATTCCAGTGAGATTCAACTTTATGTACCTGATATCCTAGCTTTAAATAAAGCTGTCTTGCCTGATGGTTTCGTTCTAAAACATGGAGATATAAATCCTGAAACCCCCAATCCTGGCAGACTTTTTCACAGTTCATTAGTAAGCTTGAGGCTACACCATGTCTACGATATTGTGGGCTAACAGCTAAATTAGACAAATAGGGAAAAGTTTTCCCCATTTGTGTCCATGCATCACTAAAACGAACAGCAAGTTCTACGGTTCCTACGAGATTATTAACGCCTCTAGTAGTATCAGTAGCAACCAAACAAACGTGATGGGGTAAAGGAGAAGCTAGGCGCTGCTTCAAGTCTTCATAAATTCCCAAACGTATTAATGGAAAAGCCCATCCCCAAAGACCATGTTGAGAGTGAAAGCTTTCAGTGATAATTTGAGCAACACTATAAAGATCGGCAGTTGTTGCGGCACGAATTTGGAATTGCCGCTCAGACTGGTTGGCAGCAACTGTAACAGGTTCTTGGTGATATGAGTGGAAAAACCAGGATGTCAAGGCTAGTTTAGTATTTATTGGATTAAACGAGAATTTTTTCAAGTATCCTAATACACCCTATAAACTTTGTGAAAAATATCAGCGGCTCAAAGCATTGAATTTGCAATGTGGCTGCAAATTATCATTTGGTCATAAAGCCAACAAACTGCAAAGCCCTTTTGAAAAATAGACAGTGCGTGTTATTGCTTTAATTAATTGTTGTACACCTTGATATAGATGATATAGATTACTTGGGTAATTTTTCAAGGTGATAATGTACTCTGCTGGCTTTTGGGTAATCTATTGACAGGTTATACCATTTCTCTCAATTATGACTACTGATAATTTGCTTATGCTGCCCATCTGTATTTTGTTTGTTCTCAGGTTCATAGCAACAAAACAGATATTTATGGAGATAAGAGCGACAACAACCACCAAATTCTTGGGTATGAGAGCGAGTAACCTTGGTAGATAATTCCTTGGGAATCTTAGAAAAAAGGCTATTCCTTGAGGTGTTGATGGGAGGAATACCATTTCTGTCTTTTAGCCTCAGCGTTACCACCTCTGTCTACAGCAGCCAATTTCAAATTGACTATCTAGGTTGGTGAAGTTGGGAGGAAAGATTGCCCCTGGTGGTTAGTGCAAATGCCTAACTTGATTTACCCACTGCATCATTTATCTCTGAGTTTGCGCCCCTAGACATCCTACTCTAGTTGTAAACAAAATAGTTTTGAGATAGGTGTAAAACTATACGGATATTCAACTATAAGCTAAACTAGCTCTGAAAATCTCGGCAGTCGAGGTCTCTTATCGGTAGTTATGGAAGATTATCGGACTAACAGATGAAATTAGAACAAATTATTTGTCTAAATATATACTTAGCTGTTATGTCTGATTTTTGTCATATTGTTTATTCTAGCATGATTAGCATAAATAAAATTTACTGACAAGTGTTAGAGTCACTGCTGCAACGGGAAAACTTAATATGCAGCTACAGATGGATTTTTGAGCCAGCCTTGAGTGCTGTATGTGTTTAGTATTTTCACAGTTCTCGCCGGAGGTGAGGGAAGATTTGGCAGCTATCAACTCTGTAAAACCAAAACTGAATATCAAAGCAATTATCTTGCTTGAGAGCGAATCGCAATCTTTACAAGCCATTGAGGCCAATTACAGTGAGTAAATACTTTCACATTCAGCACTCATGTAGCCAAACAGCCTTATTGGTCACAATGCTCTGCTCTTACCTGACTCAGAAACATCCCTGTCTGATCAGATTATTCTTTATCCAACTGCCGTTGCAGCAGGAAAGCGGTGCATGAAATCCCAACAAGCAAACAGTAAGCCGAAAATATTGGTTGTCGATGATGAGCCAGACAACCTTGACTTGCTTTACCGCACCTTTTATCGCGAATATAAGGTGCTAAGGGCAACTTCTGGTCCTGCCGCACTGGATCTACTGGCACAAGAAGGAGAAGTCTCAGTTATTATCTCCGATCAGCGGATGCCAATCATGAGCGGTACAGAATTTTTAAGCCTGACAGCCACTCAATATCCAGATATTATCCGGATTATCTTAACTGGCTACACTGATGTCGAAGACTTAGTGGAAGCCATCAACGCTGGCAAAGTCTTCAAATATGTCACTAAACCGTGGGAAGCAGAGGAACTTAAAGGTGTAGTACGCCAGGCATTGGATACTCATAATGTCCTCAAAGCCCGTACCCGGGAACTGACGCGTACACTCCGTCAAGAATCACTGCTGAATACTGTCACGAATACAATTCGTAGTGCTTTAGACTATCGGCAAATTCTACAAACAATTGTCGATACAGTGGGCCATATGCTGGAAGTGGATGTGTGTTTGTTACGTCCCTTCCAGGATGAACAGTTAGTAGATGAAGGATTTATCTACCAGAAAGCTAAAGAAGAAGCAAGGGAAGTAGAGGCAGAACAGCAAACGCAGCCAAATGAAACAGTAAAATCTTCTTCATCTTCTTTTCCCACCTCATCCTTGTTGGCTGAGACAGTCTGGGAAACTCGTGAAGTCCAAGTTATTCATAATGTTGAAGATGATGAACGGATTCAGGGCAATACGCCTGAACAGGAACAGCGAAGCGCAGCTTTTTTAGCAGCTAATATCTGCTCTAGTTTAGTTGTGCCGTTGATTTGTCAACAAGAACTCATGGCCGTGCTAGCACTACACCAATGCTCTCAACCTCGCATCTGGAGAGAAGAAGAAGTGCAGTTGGTTTTGATGGTAGCAGATCAGGCAGCTCTGGCGTTATCTCAAGCTTATACCTATGAACAAGTACGCGCTCTTGCTAAACGAGAGTCGTTAATTAATACAATTACCACAGCAATTCGCTCAAGCTTAGATCCTCAAGATATCTTTGCGGCTATTACCGAACAACTGGGACAGGCCTTACAAGTCAATGGCTGCATTTTATCTTTATGGACTGAGGAAGATGAGTTTGTGGAATGTGTGGGATTATATGACAGTTCTCAATATTTAGAACATACTCTAAAGTCAGTCCACGAAACACTATTAAGTAACAATAATCATACAAACCAGGAATTACCTCATTCTCAAGCTCCAATTAGGCATAATCCCATTCTGCAAGAGATTTTGCGGACACAGGAGCCAGTAGTAATTACTGATATGAGTAACTGTACTGACGAAATCAAAGGATTTGATTTGCCTTTGAAAAAGCCAGCGCGATCGCTAATGATTGTTCCCTTATTAGCGGATGGTAAGTGTATTGGTAGTATTACGCTGCGTGAGGGTAGCAAAACCCGCCGATGGTTATCATCGGAGATCCAATTAGCTAAAGCTGTGGCAGCTCAAGCGGCGATCGCAGTGCAACAATCACGTTTATATCAAAAAACTCGTGACCAAGCAGAGCGCTTATTACAATTAGATAAACAAAAAACCGAATTTTTCCAAAATATTTCCCATGAGTTCCGCACTCCCATTACCTTAATTCAAGGGCCTTTAGAGTCAGCCGTAAATAATGGTGATGGATTATCTTACGCCCAAAGTGCGATCGCTTTGCGTAACTCACGGCGATTGCTCAGGCTAGTAAATCAACTACTTGATCTGCAACGCTTAGATGCAGGGAGGATGCAGCCTAGTTTCCGTCCTTGTGATTTGGTCGATTTTGTCAACCAAATTGTGGAATCTTTTCGCCCTTACTGTGAGAAAAAGGGACTGCATCTAGTCTCGGAATTAGGTCAATGTTCTCAAGTTTACTTAGATATAGAAAAATTTGATAAGGTCGTTTACAACCTGCTATCAAATGCCATGAAGTTTACTCCCGAAGGCGGGACGATTACGATCAGGCTCATATCTCAAGATGATAGCTGCATATTACAAGTACAAGATACGGGAATTGGTATAGTCAAAGAACAAATTCCCCACCTGTTTGAGCGCTTCCGCCAAGCTGAAGGCTCAGAAAACCGTTCCTATGAAGGCAGTGGTTTAGGTTTGGCTTTAGTCAAAGAATTGGTCGAACTGCATGGGGGGCAAATAACTGTAGAATCTGTTTACGGTCAAGGTACTACTTTTACACTATGGCTGCTAACTGGTAGTACTCACTTACCCACACAGCAAGTACAGGAAACTCCCGCAGAATTGAATACTAGCCGCGCCAGTGTGGAATTGGCTGATTTAGAATTAGTCGAGCCAACCCCAGAAAATATCGAAAGCTTGCCCAAAGAATTAGTACCTACCCCCGATAATCCAGAGTCTCAAGGATATAAAGATGGTAGTCTGCTGAAGACTGGACACTCAATTTTAGTTGTTGATGACAATCCAGACTTACGAACCTACGTATCTGAAATTATTCGCAGTAATGGCTATCAAGTACATACAGCCCGTAATGGTGCTGAAGGATTTAAAATAGCTCAAAAAATTTCCCCCAGCCTAATCATTACAGACTTGATGATGCCCTTAGTGACAGGGCTACAAATGATTCAGATGATCCGCCGCGAAGAGAAATTGAAAGGAACACCCATCATTCTGCTCACAGCAAAAGTAGATGAAGAAACTAGGATTGCAGGGACAGAACATGGTGCAGATGCTTATTTAGCTAAACCATTTAATGACAGGGAACTTCTAGCAGAAGTTAGGAACCTTTTAGCTTTGAAAGAAAATGAACGCCGGGTTGTGGAGTTAAATACCTACCTCACAGAGTCAGTACTCAAGCGCTTTTTGCCTCCTGTATTGGTCAAGAAAGCTGCAATGGGAGATTTGACTCTAGATTTACGACCAGAACCACGTTTAATTACAGTCTTGTTTAGTGACATAGTTGGTTTTACCCAGCTAGCAAATACTCTCAGATCACGAAGAGTAGCAGAGTTACTGAATGAGTATTTAGAAGCCATGACCAAGACTGTGTTTGACAATGGTGGCACTGTGGATAAATTTATGGGAGATGCCATCTTAGCTTTATATGGAGCGCCAGAAGAATTAACTCCTAATGAACAGGTGCGTCGTGCCATTAATACTGCCAGAGCAATGCATAGCTCATTAGATGAGTTGAATCGGCGCTGGCAAGAACAAGGCATATTTGACGCTAACGGACATACTGGCGTTAAATTCCGTTGTGGTATTCACCAAGGTACTGCGGTTGTAGGTATGTTTGGCAGTGCTGAACGTGCTGACTATACTGCTATTGGCCCCAGTGTGAATATTGCTGCTAGGTTGCAAGCTGCTGCTATTCCCGGTACCATTTTAGTCTCTGCTGCTGTGGCAGATTATTTACAAGATGAAGAAATTACTAAAGTCAGCCCCCTAGAACTCAAAGGAGTAGACGAAACCGTTCTGACTTTTGCTGTCAGATCGGAGATTATGGCTAATCGCTGAGAGTAGACTGGATTTTAAAGCGTTAATTTAGTAAAGAGTAAGAGCGCCCAATCAGATCCAGTTTGAAATTTAATATGACACCATCGGTTGCAGATAAAACTTCATCTTCAGTCAAGGACAGAAGACGACATACAGACCCGCCTAGTTTATGGGTTGCAGTCATCATCGGTTCACTGAGCCTACATTTGCTAGCCTTTTGGCTGATTCGCTCCTACCAGTCCAGTTTATTGTGGCGACAGCAAAGCAAAGCTGCAATTCCAGTTGAGGTGATAGAAATTGCTTCGCAGCCGAAATCAAAAGCAAAAACCACAACAAGAGTCAAAGCTGTTAATTCTCAAACAAAACCAGTATCTACAAATCAAAAGTTACAACCAAAAAATTCTTCCCAACCAGTAGTTAAAACCGATAGGGTAGCAAAAAACTCAAGTCCTACTGTCCCAGATCAAAATGCTGTAGCTTTTGCTGAACAACAGCAACGCGAACTCGCCGAACAGCGTCAACGTCAATTAGCTGAGCAACAGCAACGCAAACTCGCCGAACAGCGTCAACGTCAATTAGCTGAGCAACAGCAGCGTGAACTCGCCGAGCAGCGTCAACGTCAATTAGCTGAGCAACAGCAACGTGAACTTGCTGAGCAACAGCAACGTGAGAACTCAGGTAATCCTAATAACCCCGAATCACCTTCTACACCATCTAATACAGCAGGTGGAAGCTTAGTTGCAAGTTTAGTTGGAGAACCTCAACAGGAAGATAGAGGTATAATTGCTCACCCAGCTAAAATTAAACCTAGCAACTTGCCATTTAGAAAAGGTCTGGAATATGTAAAGTACATAGAAAAAAAAATTGGCGAGCCTGTAGAAGTGACAGCGCTATTAACAATTTCAGAGAAGGGTAAACTGGAGATGGTTACCGTCTTAGATAAAAACATTTCCGATGAAGAAAAAAGCTACTACGAAGACTTTTTAGCCAGTCAAGTATTAAATAACTGGGAATTTGAACCTGCCTATGACAAAGATCCTAACGATCCCAAGCCTAGTAATCTCATAGTACGTATTCGGCTACAGCCTCTACCTGAATAAATTCAGGCTTGAATTGTAAATAATGCTGTGCTACACTATTAAAGTTGGAAATTTGCGGGCGTAGTTTAGTGGTAAAACTATAGCCTTCCAAGCTATTAATGCGGGTTCGATTCCCGCCGCCCGCTTTGAAGATCAGATTCTTGCAAAGCTTTCATATTGAGCTTTGCATAGTATTATTGGATTTTTGAACCGCAGAGGTAAACTCAAAAGCGTTTTTTGTTCGCGCAGAGTCTCCACAATACAAAGAGAAAGCTACCCAGAGTGGGAGCTTTGTCAAAGCTAATTTGCTCAGAACTTATGCAATTCTGTCCTTAGTTATTGTGAGCAACTGGTGTTTTTAATACGCTTGGTATAGCCTCAATCACTCTCTCAGCAATTTGTTCTGGTGTTTCCTCTTCGCGAATGCTAATTTGCAAATCTGCTTGGGAATAAAGTGGTTGTCGTTGTTCGAGAAGCGATCGCAATTTTTCCCTAGGGTCAACATCGTGCAACAGTGGCCTGGTATCATCAGTTTGCAATCGGCTGTAAAGCAAATCTACTGGCGCATCTAGCCAAACAATCAAGCCGTGATGCAGGTAACTCCAGTTTTCTTGGCGCGTGACAATACCCCCACCAGTTGCGATCGCTAATTTGGTGAAAGAACACACCTGTGCTAAAACATCGCTTTCCAACTGACGAAAGGCTGCTTCTCCTGACTCGGCAAACAGCTGATTGATGGATTTTCTAGCTACTTGAACAATGACATCATCAGTATCTACAAATCCATAACCTAGATGCTTGGCTAGTAAGCGTCCTACTGTCGTCTTACCACTACCCATCATGCCAATTAAATACAGGTTAACCCCTTGTAATAAACTACTCACCAGTTGCTGCGCTCCAATTATCAGTTATGAGTTGTCTTAACTCATAACTTTATCAGTAGATTGCGGACTGGGGACTGGGGACTGGGGAACTCGGGGCCCCCTCTGGGGATAAGGGGTAATGGGGATTGGGGATTGGGAATGAGGTGGATGAGGGAGATATAACAAATGTTTAATACCAAACACCAAACTTAATTACCAATTATCAATTACCAAACCCCAAATCAAAAATTTAAATCTCTAGGTTGAGGCAATTATCTCTGATAAAGTTTTTTAAGTTTTCTGTCAAAATTGTCTGACTCATACTTAAGTAGCTATCTTTCCCGTAAGTTAAATTTAAGTTTTCCTCAATTAATCGTTCAACTAGATACTCTATTAATACTGGACTCAAGGAAAAGCGAGAGGCTTGTTTTTCGATTAGCGATCGCTTCTGTAATAATTCCATTGCTTCTAAGATTAATCTTTGTGAAGTTAAGGGTGATAATCCTGGCAGTACTGTATCTTTTTGTAGCTGCCTAATAGATACAAAACTGGGATGGAGAGACAGCCAGTACAAAAGGTATTTTTCGATCTGAGATAAACGGTGGAACTGCTGGTCTAAAATAGCTCTAATTTCACCAAAAACTACAGTTTCTTGGGCTATAAACTCCGATATATTGCCAGCAAACAATTCTTGAATTGTGGTTGCTGCCAATTTAATAAATAATGGATTACCTGCATACCTTTCCACCAATGCGCTGCACTCGTCTGGTATTGATTTATGAGTTAAGCCTTTTGCTTTGAGTATTAAAATACTCTCTTGCTGGGTTAAACCACTTAATTTTAGAGAACGAATTGGTAGTCTTTCTCCTTCTAAAGCAGCAATTTCTTGAGGCTTTTCTCTACTAATCAAGACTACACAACTTTGATGTTGTATATCTCCTAATCGTTTAATTAACTCTCTATAACCTTCATATTCTTGACGATATCGAATTTGGGATATTTGATAATTGGGAGTATTTTTTATACCTATTTTTTCATGGCGATCGCTACTTTCTAAAATCGCATCTAAATGATCAAATACAATTAGACATCGACAAGAACGTAAACCATCTACTACTTGCCAAATTTTACTTTCTAAGGTTTCTGGACTATTGGGATCAGGAGTTGGCGATATAACTTGAATTAGTTGATCTAGCAATACCTCTAAAGGAGGAGAAAAATTTAGCGATCGCCAAATCACATACTCAAATTGTTCCTGAATTTCTTCTACTAACTTGGTGGAAAATGCAGTTTTCCCAATTCCACCCATACCCAAGATAGTCACTAACCGACAGCGCTCTTGCAAAATCCAATGTTGAACTTGCATCAGTTCTTGCGTTCGTCCGTGGAACATAGTAGTATTTATTGCTGCATCACTATGTTGTATAAGTGTTGATTCATGAGGAGATAAATTGAAATCTTTATCTTTGTTTGTTTTTATAGAACTAATTACTGGTTGTAAGTGAAACCAACCTTTTTTATAACCTGCTTTTTCTAGCAACTGAGTTACCCGGCTCCAAGTTTTAACTTTGACTGAGTCTCCCGCCTGATTACTCAGCATTTCTTCTATATATTTATATAATCCGTTAGATAGATAAACTCTAACAGTACTGCTACTTCCACTTTGATAAACTACTTTGGCAATTTCTGCTGGACTACAACCACAAAGCAAACCTCGCAGAAATTTCTTTTCTACAGGTGTCAAAGCTTTTCCTTTAGCTGATGCCAAATCTACGTATAACTTTTCTAACTCCCAATAATTTTTAGCTTCTATAAAATCGTCTTCCATTCGAGTAGAACCATCGGTTGCCATTAGCGTTATTTATGTAATTAATGTAACTAAGGCAATATACTAACGATTCTTCTATGAAATCGGATTAAATTAACGATAAATTTATAACGAATTTAATAACATTCGTTAGGTGACTTAGCGGTTCTTGCTTGGTTATCTTTAGGCTTAACGGAAATTTAATAAAGATTGTTTGAAACTTTAAGCGCACAAATACTGTCAATCTAAATAGCTAATACTTGTCTTTGTTGGAGCGATTTTATTTAACCATAATACTGTGTTTTTAGTAGCACAGCGGAAGCATTCTCAGATTGAGTTCTTACAAGCTTTCTTCTCTCAATTTAGCAGACAAAGGTGTAAATGATGACTTACTTTCAAAAAAAAATTATACAAAAAACTTTTGCCAACTTAATACTTTAGTCACAAAAACTACTGTAAAGCTCATCTGAGTCAGTCCAGAGAAATCAATGTGGTATGTATGAGGTGCGAACCATGACTCGAATTCGTGACGTTGTGCAAAAAGCTTTAGCAAGTGGTTATCTAACTGTAGAGGCAGAAAATCAATTAAGACATCTGTTGACTACTCGGTATGATTTGGAAGATTTTAACGCTTTCATGACTTTGCAGGAAGCCGCTATGAATGGTAATGTCAAGCAAGAGTCCCGTGAGCGTTGCGGTATTAAGTAGCCACCATCAATTGTGAAATTTGTCGTTTATATTTGGCGTTGGGTGTGTCAAGAGTCAAGATTCAAGATTCAACAGTCAAAAGATATTTATCTTACTTGTATTCCTTGTCACCCCAAGTACCCTATCCCTACTTCCGGGGACGCTCATTCCCATCCTGAAAATCATCTTCATCATCAAAAAATCCCCAATCATCGTCATCATCATTTTCTTGATTAGGAGTTGGGGGTTGATAAGGGGGAATGATAACTCGGTAATCCGCATCGTAAATGGATTCAGTCTTTCCTACTGACGTATTTTTTGGTTCGCGGTAGTTGTAGGAATAAACAGAACCAGATTTAGAAGAGCTTTGAGGTTGCTGGGGACGTTCGTAGGATTTAGATTCGGAAAAATCTTGAGATTGCTGTTGGGTGTTAGATGCTTCCCGAGGATTTTGCTCAAAATTCCAGTCATCATCTTGATTATTTGTATTCCAATCATCAAACTCATCATTAGAAGTATTTTCTGTTTTGCTGGCTGGTGGTGGGGTACTAGCAGGGGGGGGAGTAGTTTCTTTTCTAAAGGTTGTTTTATTACGTGGTGAGGCTGTTGTCGATTTAAAGCGAGTTTGACGTGGCTGACCAACAAAATAATTTGATATTTTAAACAAGCTAGTAATAAATACAGATGTTAAAGCCCCGGCTGCAGTTGCGAATAACATCCACATCGCTAATGGTAATGCTTGAGTCCGCATACCCAAAAATACTAACGATATAGCAGGTGACCAATTTTGGGTTAACAACAGCGTTAGCCCCCCCAAAATAGCCACTAGCAGAATTAAGCGAATCACATTCATAGAAATTTAGTAAAGGATAAAGATAAAGGATGAAGGATAAAGCTGAAGGATTACTTCATACTTCATACTTCATACTTCATACTTTAACGATGACCTTGCCATCGCTGAATGGGGATACAGTCAATATCAAGTTGATCTAAAACACGGGCTACTACAAAATCAACTAAATCCTCAATGGTTTGGGGTTGGTGATACCAAGCGGGAATAGCAGGAACAACTCTGACTCCAGCTTCAGCCAAAGCGGTTAAGTTACGCAGGTGAATCAAACTAAAAGGAGTTTCACGAGGAACAATTACCAACTTTCGACCTTCTTTCATTTGGACATCAGCCGCCCGTTCCAGTAAATCTGAACTCAAGCCTACTGCGAGTTTAGCAACAGTACTCATACTACATGGCATGATAACCATACCTAAAGTACGAAAGGAACCGCTGGCAATTCCTGCTCCCACATCACTCCAAGGATGGCAGTAGAGTTCACCAGAATTACTTACACCAGCTTGTTCGCGCCAGAATTTCTCTTGAGCTGCTGGTTCTGCTGGCATCCGAATATCCTGTTCTGATTGCCAAACCATGTAAGTAGATTTAGAAGCCACCAGTTCAATTTGATAGTTTGCTGCTAGCAGATATTTCAAAGCACGAACGGCGTAAATCAGACCGGATGCGCCTGATACGCCTAAAATCAATGGATAAGTATTATGGGACACTTTATGTTTACAAGTATTTACTCATCCTCTTCGTAAGGTTCTAAGTCCACGGGATCAAGATGGTTTGATAAATAGATGTCTGATAAATCGTCATTTGGCATACTGACATCTAAGCCTTTGGCTACACCATCACTCCCAACTGTGACTAAATCAATTTGCTGGCGGTAATAATCGACACTCTTAACTTGTACAGAGACGCGATCGCCTAATCTGTAAGAAGCACGGTTTTTGCGTCCAAACAGGGCTTGCTGTCTGGCGCGATATTCGTACCAGTCGTCTTTAAGGGAACTAACATGTACTAATCCCTCAACGCGCAGTGGTATACCTAAATGCCCACTGGCTGCAACTTCTGCTGCAGGAACTTCGATTTCCACAAAGAACCCGTAGGATTGCACACCGGTAATTACACCCTGAAAAACTTGACCGATGCGTTGTTTCATCAGTTGGGCTTTTTGCAGTCCGGCTAAATCGGCTTCGGCTTCTTGAACTTCTTTTTCTCTGTCGTTAATTTGGATGATTACCCGTGTTAAATCACTTTGCAGTTCTTGTTGTAATTCTGGGGGTAAAACATTCCAATTAATTTCTGCATGAGAAGAAGAGTGGCGCAGGTTTACACGTTCTTTCACTCGGGTATTGCGGCGATCGCGTCCGTGTTCCAGCAACGAATAGTACACTCGTTGCAACAACAAATCGGGGTACCGTCGCAAGGGGGCTGTAAAGTGGAGATATTGCGGTAAAGCCAGTCCAAAGTGGGGCCCTTTGGTAGTACTGTAGCTGGATGGCTTCAGAGTATCTTGCAACAAGTAAGTCAGCACTTGCTCTGATGCAGATTCCACAAAAGCCCTAGTTAAATGTTGGTAATCGAGCGGTTGGATATCTACTTCTGGTTCTAGCGCCAGTTCCACACCCAAATTGATTGCCAGTTTCAGCATTTCTTGGACATCTTCAGCATCCGGTGTACCTTGGACGCGCCAAATGGCAGGGACTCCTAGGGCGCTGAAGTGAGTAGCTGTTAGTTGATTGACTAACAGTACCAATTCTGTTAATAGCGAATGTACGGGTAAATCATTAACTACCACAGCTCCCAAAATCCCCTCATCGTAGTAGGGATTTTGATTAGGCGGCAAATTTAACTGTAAGCTACCACGAGCCAAACGCACCTGTTTCACGGCTTTCCGTAACTCTTCTAGGTCTTGTAGAGTTTGGACAACCTGCTCAGATTGTTTGTGAGAATCTCCATTGAGAACGGCTTCGGCTTGTTGTTTATTCAGGGCGGTATCTACCTGAATCACACTGGGTTGAATTTCCCAATCTATGACTTCGCCGGATTTGGGATCGATGTTAATTAAAAATGATAGGGTTAAGCGATCGCTTCCCGCGACTAAAGAACAGCGATCGGCTACCGCGTCTGGGAACATCGGTAGTACTAATTCTCCCAGATACACAGACCGCCCGCGCCTCAGGGACTCCCGGTCGAGTGCTTCATCTGGCTGAATATAGTGAGATACATCACTAATATGTACCCCTAACCGCCAAGCACCATTAGCGGTTTTTTCCAAACTAAAGGCATTTTCTACGACTTTGGGATCGCCATTAGCTCCCGCGATCGTCAAGGTAAACAAACTGCGTAAATCTAGCCGATTTTTCAAGTCGGCTTTCAATAGTCTTTTTGGTAACTTGGTAGCGGCTTCGGCTACTGACTCAGAGAAATTACGGGCTAAATCATGTTTACAAGTAACCAAATCTATATCAGCAGCCGCTTCCGCATCACTACCCAAGATTTGTACCACTCGACCCAGTGGCGGATATTGTGCCAAGGGATAACGTAGTACTTCTACATGAGCTAAGTGATCGAGTGCCTCTTCTAATTTCATGCCATTTGTTTGCAGTTTCAATTCAAACAGCAAGCGATCATCGAGAGGAACTGCGCGGAAGCCGCTTTCTACTTGTTTAATCCGGGCCAGTAAAGTGTGATTAGAGCGTTCGAGAATCAGCTTCACCTCACCTTCTGGGGAGCGACGACGGCTACCTTCTTTGAGGACTCTGACTAAAACGCGATCGCCATTCCACGCATTACTGAGATGGCTTTCACGGATGTAAATATCTTCAGCGCCTTCCACATCTTGAATTGCGAAGCAAAAACCCTTACTAGAACAACGGAGTTTGGCTTCAATCAATCCTTCTTCGGTCAGGCGGCGATATTTGCCCCGTTCTTTGACTAGAATTCCGATTTTCTCTAATATGTCTAGAGCAATGTGAAGTTTTTGTAAACTGTTTTCATCCTCGCAGCCAAGTTTCTTTTCCAAAACTTTACGAGCTACCAATTTATCATCGGTGAAATTGGCAAGGAGTGTAGCGATTGAAAATTCCATGCAGTGAACCGACCTTTGGTCAAAACATCATTTTTTTTAATCTGTTGTTTCCTGTATACCCTCACGGACTACAGATACGAGCTAGAAACTAAATACCCGCAAGCAGGGATTCTGAAGTTCCTGGGGATGTTGCCGACTCACCCTGCAAAAAGGCGCAGAAGTGACTACATTCTCACTGCACGACAATCTCAGAATTCGCCTGCGGTTGAGTTCCTTCATCCAGTCCAACGGACAAAGCACGCCTGATCAGATTTTGCCCCATTAGGTAATTACGCGACCGATTTTTGAGATGCTTGGATGGTAGAACTTTCCATGCTGCTCAAAAACGCTATGCAGGGGAACAGGTGTTTAATTGTCTAGACTGAAGGTACTTTTACGGCATTAGACTCTGATTTTTACCTAGGAGAAACTGCCGATAAACCCAATTTTCCCATATGTAGAATCGGTCACAATTAGGTAAGCAGCTTAAGATACAGTGAGGGCGAACCTTATCTTCATTATTGTAGATTTAGAGCGCACTTCCAGAAAATAGTTCTGCATATCGAATTGGGTAATTAGTATAGCATTGAAGGCGATCCTACTCAGATTTTGCCATCAGTAGCTAAAAATTTTCTCGCAAAAGAGCTACTGCTACAATCAGGACACAAGAGTGAGGTGCCAATAGTACTTTGATTCATAAGAGCATGGCAAAGTACGCGATCGCTAGCTAGAGTTTTTGCTCCAGACCTATTACTTGATAAGTTTTGTTTAAGAAGATGTCGATTATTCATTGCTGAGTACGTAGTTAACGCTTCAGCGCTAGATAGTTCTAACGGACTGACTACATATCTCTCAACATTTTTTTGGTGCAATACTAGTACACTAGTGAGAAATAAAGCTACTATTCAAAATAGATAAAAGCTGATTACATAAGCTTTTTGACTTTTAAATGCCGCATAGTGGCACTAGTACATCACTGTAGAAATCAACAGAGCATCTCACAAAGTCTCATCAGTTCAAAATACAATTCTTGTGACTTTTACTTACTCTGTAGCGGTACTAGCTTGTATACATAGGTAGTATCAACCCCCTTTATTCAACAGTCTTAAAATTGGTGGCAGTATTATGTTGGCTCAATTCCAGAGCTTGTATCCCAAAGGTAGTCTTATTTCTGAGTTAGTGCAAATTTTTCAAGGAAAATATATTGTCCGCGTTAGTGTCCAAATCGAAGGCGTAACCCGCGCTACTGGTTTAGCAGCCGCAGAAACAATAGAAGCAGCAGAAGATCACGCCAGAAATCGGGCATTAATGGTTTTGGGGGTAGCAAACGCGCCCCAGGAAACAGTGGTAACTCCGCCACCACCCACATCGCCGATGCAGACTCACCCTTCTTTTAGCAAAACGAGTCAGCTTAATGAGTCTGCCTATTCTCCTAGCAAAGAACCAGACTTTGTTAGTAGTCAGTGGTCAGTACCCAGCGGCAAAGAGGTATCAATCCTGTCTGATAATGGACAGTACAACCAACCAGATACTGTTACTACCGACATCCAAAGTGCCAGTAAATCCGATACTTACAGCCTAGAATTCGGTCAATCATTGCCGATAAATACTGAATTAGAAGCCCAGTTTGATACCCCAGGCGATTTAGACATTACATCTAGTAATGAGCCAGAAACTCTACCTTTATCAGGCATTACGGCTAGTAATGTCAAACCCTTTACACCCCGTAATTACAGTTCCTCTGAAGATGTGGGAACACCAACAGTAACAACAGGGAAGAAAAAAAAGAAAAGCGAACCCGTAGATTTATCTGATGTGATTGCCAAAACGGATGTCGAACTTCAGCGCTTGGGCTGGACACCAGAACAGGGAAGGGAGCATTTAATTAAAACCTATGGTAAGCGGGGGCGGACTTTGCTGACTGAAGATGAATTACACGGATTTCTTCAATACTTAGAATCTCAACCCACACCAAAAGATCCGTTAATGGGATTTTGATGGGTTTGTCATTTGTCACTTGTCTTTTTGTCTTTTGTTATGAATAAATACCCCCCTTAACTTTCTTTCCTGAGTGGTGAAGAGGTTTGAAGGGGGGATTTTGATTCATGGGATCAACGAAGGTCTATCACCACTAAAACAAATAACCAATAAACAATGACTAATGACTGACTACACAACAGCCATTGGTCGGCTACCTGCGGAATGACGGTCAATAACTTGGTCAATTAAGCCATAGTCTCTCGCTTCTTCTGGCGACATAAAGAAGTCGCGTTCAGTATCTTCCGCAATGCGCTCAAGCGGCTGACCTGTATGTTCGGCTAAATAGTCGTTTAGCCGGCGCTTGTGGTACAAAATTTCCCGCGCTTGAATTTCAATATCAGTTGCTTGACCCTGCGCGCCACCTAAAGGTTGATGAATCATAATCCGAGAATGGGGTAGACTCATCCGCTTACCCTTAGTACCTGCACTGAGCAGAAAAGCGCCCATGCTGGCAGCTAATCCGGTACAAATGGTACAGACATCAGGGCGAATATGCTTCATAGTATCAAAAATGCCCATACCAGCAGTTACCGAGCCACCTGGAGAGTTGATGTACAAATAAATATCTTTCTCCGGGTCTTCAGCATCTAAAAACAGTAGTTGGGCAACAATCAAGTTCGCTATGGAGTTATCAACCTGTTGTCCTAAAAAGATAATCCGTTCACGCAATAGGCGTGAGTAGATATCAAAGGCGCGTTCGCCGCGACCCGATTGTTCAATGACTATAGGAATCATGCAGCCTACTTGTAGCTATTTAAATCCATTTTATCGAGCGCAACGGCTAATTGTTGGGATTTGGGGTTTGTCATTTGTCATTTGTCATTTGTCATTTGGTAATGGGTTATTGGTAATTTCTCCCTTTGTCCCCCTTTCTCCCTCATCCTCTTGTCTCCCAATCCCCAATTCCTTCTACCGGGCACTTTTTTTCATCGTATAAGTCTGAATACTTATCCCGTAATCACGCTCACCAACCCTGGAATATCAGGGTGTGCTGCAAAACCTTTGTAGCGGGGCGATCGCATTCATCAACACCTCTACCTAAACTGGTGTTTTTTTGTCAGGTGTTGGTAACATTTTAAACTTTTTTTAATATTGCTATCGGCAATTATCCGGAATATTTACTAAATTCCGGTAATGCAATAGTACGGGGTGTAGTTAGAGTAACTAATTCTATCTAGAAACGCTGTCCACCGAAAGGGAGACCTGCCATGCTGGAAAAACTTGTACAAGCCGCCATCATCACTTTCATACTCCACCTAATAGCAGGAATTAACCCAAATACTAGAGTTGAGACAAAAGCAGCCATACCTATGTCGGAAACACCAGCTTCCATTGTTAGCTTACTGTTTCCCTCTTTGCGCTAAGAAGATTTTGTGAATTACTACGAACTGGTTTCGCATTCTCTACACTTTTTGCTTCTTGACTTCAGTCACTACTATTACTGCTATACAGTTACCCCTTTAACTTTTCTGGCTCACGCTTGATTTTGTTAAAGGGGTAACTTGTTTTAGCCCCTTGCATCGAACACAGGGAGAGCGATCGCCACAAGCTTAGCAATGTGCTTGATAGTACTCAGCCCAAAAATGCGGCAACTCTCACTACATAAGTCAAAAACAGCAGTGCGATCGCTTTGCTTGGGTGTTTAACCCAGCAGACTGCATTTCTGTATACGGCTATCTCATCTCCATTTTGTAAATATTTTGTTATAGTAGTTAACATAACTACACAAACCAGTCACACTCATGCGCTATACCCCTAAACAAGGGAATGCCCAATACCTCAATGAGTGAATGACCTACTGAGATTAGTGAGGTAATTAGCTTTAGACAAAGATAGCCAGTATTGACCTTCTAGTTGTCGCCCAATTTGGGCGCAGGAGCCAGCAATGAATCAGCCCATTAAATTATCTTTAGAACAAGAATTTAGCCTGAGAAGCTTTGCTAACCAAGTGCAGTATATGTCTCATGAACAAGCCCAGGCATTTTTGCTCAAACTGTACGAGCAGATGTTGATTCAAGAAGCAAATTACAAAGAATTGCTGAAGCAGGAGTGGAAACTAGATTCAGGTGCATTCTCTGGGTAGAACTGGTAAGCAAATTAAGCAAATATAGAAATCCAGTTTAATTTTTTCAAAAATTTTCACTTGAAGTTTATTTGTAGGCAATGCCCACCATATCAGGGTTTTGGTGGGCATTTCCCACATAAATGTATTACTCACAAGAACATAAAACGAGGTAAGAGCTTGCTAGCATGACTACTGGAGTATGTCTTCACCTAGCTCAGAGGCGTTGATAATGAAGCCTAAGAAGTTTTGCGGAGGCAAATCTCTATGTTTAACAGCCTGACAAGTTTAACCAATTCTACTGACGGTGATTGGGGAGAGCGTTTACTTAACACCGTTGCTAGCAAAACAATTCGCTACTTATTTACTCAAAGCGAGTCAGTAGAAGTCTTTGTCCAATGCCATCCTTCAAGTAAACTTTTGCAAGGTAGCATCGATAGCTTCAAAATGAGTGGACGAGGGCTGGTTATTCGCGGAGATTTCAGGGCCGAAGAATTATCCTTTCAGACCGATGCTGTAGTAATTGATTTCAGCAACGTTTTGAGAGGAAAACTGACTCTCAAGCAACCCACCCAAGCTATTGCCCAAGTTACCCTATCAGAAGCAAGTATTAATCAAGCTTTTCAGGCAGAACTAGTGAAGAAGCGACTGCAAAATCTTTCACTACCTGCTTTAAGTGGTATACCTGGGGGTGAGGTGGTATCCTTTGAAGCTATGCAATTCCATCTGTTACCCAACAATCGAGTGCGAATTTTAGCTCAGGCCGACCTCAGCAACGGCGAAATCGTACCGGTTAGCTTAAGTGCAACCATAGCAATTGAGCGGCGACGTAGGCTTAATTTCTGCGATCCGAAGTTTGAAGCGGCTACTGTGCCAGAATCTCAATGGAAAATTTCTCAAACCTTAAGCGCCGCATTAGCTGAAATTTTAGATCAAATGGTCGATTTGGAGAGCTTTGATCTTGATGGCATTACTATGCGGCTCAACCGATTAGAAACTCAAGGTAAACAATTAATTTTCACTGGCTACGCGCAAATTGAACGTATTCCTAATAGTGGTACAGCAACCAAAAATTAACAGTAGGGGAGAGATTTTTACCAGTTCTTTCCCGCTATTGGCTAACAAAAAAATTTGGCTAGCCAGACCACTAGGCTAATCTAAGAAAAATTTTCTAGAGATTTGATTCTCTTTGAGAGATTGAATAAAATCTTTCAAACTCAGTAGCGTGCCTGTAAAAGTGAACTTAGGGGTACCATTTTTAGAAATGATTCTCACTTCACCTTCTTGGATTTGAATTTGATTTTTAATGGTTTCCCATAAAGTATCGAAGCTCTCGTCATCCTTACAACCATTTGCTTCGAGGAACTTTTGGCGCACTTCAGTTTTTAGCGCTCTTGCTTCTGCGGCTTGGGCGCGCGCCTCAAAGTGTTTAACTACATCTTCATAAGTACTTTCCTTGAGAATTTTATTTTCAGCTTTAACTTGCTCTAACTGAGTTTTTACCGCTTCCAGTTGTGAGGCTAAAGCAGCTGACTTCTGATATTGAACCTTTAAGGCCAGCTTTGCATTGGTTAACAGGGCTTTGTAATCTAGCTGTTTTTCGTTTTCAATTGTTTCAGATTCCTGATTATTCATAAAAAAATATAATCAATTAATTTTCATTCATTAAATAAATTTTATCTTTTATGAAGTAAGTTGATGAAAAATAATTGCAAATTTTATCCATAAAATCAGTAGTTTTCCAAATAAGGCAAGGCTTGGGAACGATAGACTGGGCAAAGAAGGCAACTCACTCCCATCCGCTCATGACTAACCGTCTTGTTGAAGCTAAGAGTCTCTATCTCCGCAAACACGCTGAGAACCCTATCGATTGGTGGTCTTGGTGTGATGAAGCACTAGCAACTGCAAAGGAAAAGAATCTACCTATCTTTCTTTCTATTGGCTACTCTAGTTGTCACTGGTGTACTGTCATGGAAGGTGAGGCTTTTTCTGACCTGACTATTGCTGAGTACATGAATGCTAATTTTCTGCCCATCAAAGTAGATAGGGAAGAAAGACCAGATATCGATAGCATTTATATGCAAGCTTTGCAAATGATGAGTGGTCAGGGAGGATGGCCGTTAAATGCGTTTCTATCTCCCGATGATTTAGTTCCGTTTTACGCTGGTACTTATTTTCCTTTAGAACCGCGTTATGGCCGTCCGGGTTTTTTGCAAGTTTTACAAGCAATTCGGCGCTACTACGATACAGAAAAAAATGATTTGCAACAACGCAAAGCTGTAATTACGGAAGCCCTCCTCACCTCGGCTGTGTTGCAAGATGGTACAGGTGGGGATGTTGCAGAAAATGAATTACTCCGCAAAGGTTGGGAAACTTGCACCGCAATAATTACCCCTAATCCATCTGGGAATAGTTTCCCGATGATTCCCTATGGCGAATTAGCATTACGTTTAAATCGATTAAATTTTCCATCACGCTATGATGGCGCACAAGTTGTTACCCAGCGCGGACTAGATTTAGCGCTAGGCGGAATTTTTGATCATGTGGCTGGTGGTTTCCACCGTTATACTGTTGACCCTACGTGGACAGTACCCCATTTTGAAAAGATGCTCTACGACAATGGTCAGATTGTGGAGTATTTAGCGAATTTATGGAGTGCAGGAGTAGAAGAACCTGCATTTGAGAGAGCGATCGCTAAAACTGTAGAATGGCTTAAAAGAGAAATGACTGCTCCTGAAGGTTATTTCTACGCCGCCCAAGATGCTGATAGTTTCACCAATTCCACAGCAGTAGAGCCAGAGGAAGGTGCATTTTACGTTTGGAGTTATGGCGAACTAGAAGAACTGCTCACAGATGAGGAACTAGCTGAATTACAACAGCAATTTACAGTCAGCGCTAATGGTAACTTTGAAGGGCAGATTGTGTTGCAAAGGCGACATCCAGGTAAACTGAGTGACACCTTAGAAATCGCTCTACATAAGTTATTTACGGCTAGATACGGTGTAAATGCTGAATCATTAGATACATTTCCACCAGCACGCGATAACTTAGAAGCCAAAACTACCAAATGGCCGGGACGCATTCCCTCAGTCACAGATACAAAGATGATTGTGGCGTGGAATAGCTTAATGATTTCCGGTTTAGCAAGAGCATCTGTAGTATTTCAACAAGCATCATATTTGGAAATAGCAGCAAAAGCGGCAAACTTCATTCTGGTGCATCAGTTTGTTGATGGGCGTTTTCACCGACTGAATTATGACAATCAACCCCATCTTTTAGCGCAGTCTGAAGATTACGCATTTTTTATTAAAGCGCTACTAGATTTACACCAAGCTTCTTTGGGGATGGGAAATGTATCTTCCCCTGCATTTTGGTTAGAAAAAGCGATCGCACTACAAGATGAATTCAACGAATTTCTCTGGAGTGTAGAATTAGGTGGCTATTACAATGCTGCAATTGATGCAAGTCAAGATTTAATCGTCCGCGAACGCAGTTATGCAGATAATGCTACACCCTCAGCCAACGGAATTGCGATCGCTAATCTTGTCCGTCTCACTTTACTTACTGATAATCTGCATTATCTCAATTTAGCTGAACAAGGTTTAAAAGCCTTTCGGAGTGTGATGAGTAGTGCTACTCAAGCTTGTCCCAGTTTATTTACAGCTTTAGATTGGTATCGAAATTCTACTTTGATTCGCACTACTACTACTGAACATATCAAGTCTTTCATCCCCAAGCATTTGCCTACGGTGGTGTTTGCAGCAGTATCCAATTTGCCAGACAACAGCATTGCCTTAGTTTGCCAAGGTTTGAAATGTCTTGCACCAGCAGAAAGTGTAGAACAAATGTGGCAACAAGTGCAGCAGAGTCAAAGTAGGGGATGAGGGATTGGCTATTGGCTACTAAAATTACATTGCATCCCGATGCATTAACAATGTCAGGCAATACAATGGCATTGCATCCCAATGCATTAACCATGTCAGGCAATACAATGGCATTGCATCCCGATACATTAACAATGTCAGCCGATACAATGGCATTGCATCCCGATGCATTAACAATGTCAGCCGATACAATGGCATTGCATCCCGATACATTAATATAGCAAGCTGATGTTTCCAAGCAAGGGGGATGAGGAAGATATAAAAATGGCAAACACCAAATTAACAGCAATTGTGCTTGCAGGTGGTCAAAGTTCGCGGATGGGTGAAGATAAAGCTTTGCTCAAAATTCAAGGAATACCTTTGTTAGAGCGTGTTTGTACCATTGCTCAAGCTTGTGCTGATACCGTTTATATAGTTACTCCCTGGCCAGAACGCTATCAACACTTGCTTATACCTGATTGTAAATTTATCCAAGAATTATCCTCATCCCCCTCATCCCCCTCATCCCCCTCATCTCCCTCATCCCCAATCCCCAGTCCCCAGTCCCCAATCCCCAGTCCCCAGTCCCCAGTCCCCAGTCCCCAGTCCCCAGGCCCCTTAGTAGGATTCGCTCAAGGACTAGCGCAGGTACAAACAGATTGGGTGCTGCTGCTGGCTTGCGATTTGCCCAGGTTAAGGGTTGAGGCGCTGCAAGAGTGGATAGCTAGATTAGATACTGTGGGGGATGATGCGATCGCAGCTTTGGCTCATCATCCGAAAGGATGGGAACCTCTGTGTGGTTTTTATCGCCAAAGGTGTTTACCTGAACTCTTAGAGTTTATCAATCAAGGCGGGCGATCGTTTCAACAGTGGTTGAAGCAAAATTCTGTGCAAGTTTTGCCTTTACTGGAAACTGAAATGTTGTTTAACTGTAATACTCCAGAAGATGTCCGTAAAATTACATGAAGACTAAAATATCATGCATTTAACAGGATAAATCAAGAATTTATGAAGCCTTTTTTCAGTAAAATAATTTACTATAAACTATTAATAATTTTCTAACATTTGTCCTTAATTAAACAATATTTTAACTACTTATTAACCTATATTAAATATAGTATTTCTCAATAAACCTTGTATAGTTACTGACGAGTACCACTGTCGCACCTTACTCAGGGCTTTTTGGATAGTGTCGTTACTCGTCTTTTTTTGTTTAATCTCAAAATTGTATTATAATTGACAGAAAATTTTAGCATATGTTGAATGCCTCTATAATGGGATTACAACACATATGATACCAATTCAAAATTCAAAATTCAAAATTAAGAGTCTAGACATGGCAGGGCTTTTGCTCTGTATATCTGTCGCATTCTTTTTTCAATTGGTATGAGAATTTTTATATTTTCAGATTATGTATTTTTTAGAGTCAATATTTTTACCGAATTAAAGCTCTTTTAAAGTATCACAAGTCACAAAAAATTAAATGTTTCTGATTAATTTAGTGATGCTTGTTCGATTTGCTAATATATTTGCCAATATATATATTTACTGAAGGATTTGATTATGTCTCGTCGTTGGATATTATCTACTTTAGGAGTTGTATTATGTATATTTTTAGCTGCTTGTAATCCTGCCAATATTCAACAACCATTGACTCAATCAACTACTAACTCTAATTCTCAAGCGTTAGCAAAAGTATCAGCAAAAAGGGTTGTGGCGCTCTCTTCATTATCTGCTGATATTATTTATCAAATGGATAAAACTAAATTAGTAGGTATTACTGGTAGCAAATTATTTAAAGATGATCCCAATTTTGCTAATATTCCTCGCGTGAGTGAAGGGCAAACTCCTCCTAATTTAGAAAAAATTATTGCCTTACAGCCAGATTTAGTAATTGGTGCAGAAGGTTTTTCTAATCAGCCGATTGAGAAACTCAAGCAACTGGGAATTTCTACTATTCTTACTCAAGTTAATAGTTGGGAATCTTTAGAAAAATTGACACGGAAGATTGCTGATTTAATTGATGTAGATCCTCAGCCTTTGTTAAATCGCTACAAAAGCTTTTTAGCAGATAAACCCACTCATAATCCTTCAACTTTAGTGCTTGTTAGCCGTCAACCAATTTTAGCTCCGAATAAAAATAGTTGGGCTGGAGATTTACTCGCCAAATTTGATGCTAAAAACTTAGTTGCAGACTTTCAGGGTAAAAGTCCCATTGGTGGGTATGTGACGCTTTCGGCTGAGAAAGTTCTGGAAGCAAACCCAGATGTTTTAATTGTCGTGAATAGTACAGATCCTCAGCTTTTAGATTCCTTGAAAAAAGAAGCTTTTTGGCAGCAATTACAAGCAACTAAAAATAATCGAGTTTATAGTTTTGATTATTATGGACTGGTGAATCCTGGCAGTATAGATGCAATTCAAAAGGCTTGTCAGAAACTCACACAAGTTTTATCTTCATCATGAAATTGTTGATGGTGCGTTACGAGTAGCGCTAACGCACCCTACTTTTGGTTATTGTACAGAGCGCAAATTCTTAGTATCTTGAGCAGAAGAATTACCTGTGATACTGCGGAAATAAATACCGCCAACTGTGAGTAAGAATGTTAAATAACCTACTGCTTGCACAAGATAAAGATTGTCTCTGTAGCCAAACAAAGACTTGAGAATAATGCCGGGGAATTGTTCATCGGGCAAGATTTTAGAAGTATTCAAAACCATTGGCCCTAAAATGCAAGAGTGAACTTTAGTAAAGCGTTCGTAGTAAAAACAAAGGCTTTCTGTAGCGCGACTGCTGAGTGCTAAATTAGCAACGCCATCATCAAAATGTTTCAAAGCAGAAACTACTAATCCAGCAACTATCAAAACTAATAAAACGCCCATAACTTGGAAAAATTGGCGAATATTAATTTTGACACCCCATTTAAACAAGAGTACGCCAATTACTACTGCTGTTAATAAACCACCAATTGCACCCAACGCAGGCATAAATCCTTGTTGAAAATTAGCGGCAATAAATAAAACGGTTTCAAAACCTTCACGAATTACAGCAACTAAAATTAATGTAAAAACGCCCCAACCTGCATTCGAGTTTTGTGTTAGTGCTTCGGTAACAGCACCCTCAACTGTAGCTTTCATAAATCTGGCTTGTTTCGTCATCCAGATGAGCATCCAACTGAGCATGACTATTGCTAAGACACTAAAGATGCCTTCCATCATTGGCTCAACTACCGAAGTATATTGAGGATTAATTGCACCTAATATTTGAATTAACCAAGTAAAAATTACACCTATAAGCGCGCTTAAAACAACACCAACACCAACACCCGCATATACCCAAGAATTGAGTCGAGTTTGTTTGGCTTTTTTCAGCAAAGCCAGCACAATTCCTACTACGAGAGCAGCTTCTACTCCTTCTCTGAGTGTAATTACAAAAGTAGGTAAGGCAGTACTAAAATTCATTGTTTGTCCTTTGTCCTTAGTCCTTCGTCATTAGTCATTAGTCTTTAGCAATAACTAGTGACTAACGACTAATGACTAACGACAATTAACTAAAATCGCGTAACATTTTCTTCAATTCAAGATTATGCATCTCTTCTTGACCAATCATGCCACGGGCAAACTCTTCTAAATAAATGCTGGCATTTGTGACAGTATCTAAAAGAGCCTTATATAAATCTAGCGCTTTCTTTTCGTGGGATAAGCTTTCTGCCAAGATATCTTTGACTGAATGCTTGTAGGTTTCTTCCATTGGGGCGATTTTCAATGAAGGATGTCCATCTAAACCCGTCAGAATTTCTCCTACTTGTTGAGCATGAAGTAACGATTCACTAGCTTGTGCTTTGAAAAAAGCCACGATTGGTAGGCGATTAGGGCCAGTTACCATCAGGGAATAATGTGTATAACGCACTACTCCTGCTAGTTCAAATTCCATGATGGCGTTGAGTAGATCAATGGTCTTTTTTTGGTCAAGTTCTTGCATCAGTTGTTAATTTCAGCAAAGGTTACGAATGTAGATTAATGAGAAATAAGTTAGAAGTTATACTTGTCTGAAGTGTTAAAAGTTGAAACGAGCTTCACTTTTAACTTCTAAATATTTCCTCACTATTCACTCATTTTAAACTCGTCTATCTACATCTCTGATCCGGCAGAATTGCTATTGTTGTGCTTGGGAGCTAGTTTTGTCAATCACTATTTGCGAGTTTTGCTCAATGGTTTTGACTAGCTTGGTGACATCTTCCGGCGTTTTCACTGGGGTGGCTGGTGGAATGGCTGCGGGCCAAACTTTGACTAAGTCAGCAAAACTTGCTTCTATTGCTTTATTGGCTTCAGGGCTGGTTTGGGCTACCTGGCTAGCAATGCTTTTGTACAAGTCATTGGCGTAGACGACAAAGCCACGAGAGTCTTGATATTCAATTGCTGCGGATATCTTACCATTGGCGATCGCAGCTCCATATTCTGAGTTAGCTGCATCCAATAAGCCGTTAATTACCTGAAGCACGAATCCTGGCTTGGAGCGTTGCGCTTCGGGTAAAGATGCGATCGCGCCATCAACGGCTTGCACGGAAGTAGTAAAATCTGTTTTCAGTTTGGGGTTCTTGGGATTAGATTTAACTAAATCTTGCAAACTTACTAAACTAGTCTTAAATTCTTTAACTTTGCGTTCGTTTAATTGCTCTTCAACATCAACATAAATCTCCTCAACTGGATGTCCAATATGAGGTTCCGCCTGTTTTGGTTGATTTTGATCCAAAAGTTCTTGCGCTACTAAAAGATGTCCTTTCATTAACCCCAGTTTGGTCATGTAATCAACATCTTTCGCCTCGCCTGTGAGTACTACTTCCTGTACAGTTACCATATCTTTGATTTGGTCAAACTGTTCTTGAGTAATTACCTTTTTACTTACCAAATCCTCTGGAGTTGCATAGGGACGACTGGCTTGAATTTTGTTTGATAACGCCGGAACCCCTAGCTTGGCTTCAAACTTATCTAACTCCGACAAGATAGCAGTGTTGATATTGATTTTTGCTTTGCTACCGTGACTGTTATGGCTTGCTGTTTCCGTAACTTGGGTAGTGGAGCTAGTTGCAACTGGTGCGGGTGCATTACTAGCAGTTGGCGTAGTATTATTACAAGAACTGAGAGAAACGATAGCACAAGCAGAAATAGCCAAGCAGAGATAGCGTAATTTAATCATTGTTGCTCCTCAAAAGTTTTCCAGCCGATAATTTAATGACTTCCAGAGATTATCAAAATCTATTGATAGTATTTTTCATTAGGTATTATTTTGATTTATCACAAATGCAATCTTTTATCAACTAACGTCCAAGATTGCGATTGTATTTTAATGATTTTTCCAGTTTTGATTGATAATTTTTTCAGCCAATGCAAGGTATTATGGGGTTTCCCAGGCTTTTACCTGGGAATGCTAAAATTAAAACACAAGAAAATCTAATCAGACTCCGTATTGGCTATCATTCTTGATGCTGTATGGGGTCTTTACTTTACAGAATTATTGGCGATGTGTCCGTTCAATGGCAAAGATTTGACGTGATAACCGTGGAATTGAGGCTTTTGACTCACGCGTATCATTGCGGTGGGATAAGTAGCAGCTAATAGAGTAAAAACCCCTACTAACATCCAGATATATTTGTGCATTTCTCTGCGAGAAATCTGGCTCTTTCCTGTCTCCATAACTCAAAATTTCCTTAACTTTTGATTAACTTAACGGTAGGTAGGGGAATAAAGGATGCCAACTCATAGCGGTAGCAGCAACCATTAAAGTAGACATCCAAAAAAATATGGTTCTGGGTTTAATTTTTTTGTTATTCCATAACACAGAAAGAATGAACCAACTCACCAGCCAGGCAATTAACAACATTGTTTCTTTCCCGGTATAACTGCCAATATTTCCCCATAGTTTGCTAGGATTATGGCTTCCTGGTATCCAGCTACCAAGATTCCAAACCATATTTTCGATATTTTTTGAGGTATCAGATAAATGATGAGTGACCATCATCACAAAACATCCCATACCCACACTTAAAAATGCTGCTGCTGCAGGGCCAGAAACAGTTGGGGGATTATCTGAGCCTGCGGCTAAAGTTCTGGGAAAACCTTTTAATGTTTCCCAAATTTGACTGTATAAAGGTTCAGATTGTAATTTCTCGCTACGATATCTTTTTCTACTCATTTAACCATCCTTAACGTAAATCATTGATTGCAATCTTGCCGTTGTATTTTACAAAGCATGGATTTTCGCAACACCAATTCCTGTAACTAATCCACCCATAGAAAAAAACATCATCGCCATTAAAGCTACACAAGTAGCTGTCAAAATTGGACGATTTTGCTTTTCTAAAATCGAGTCACCGTACTTCCACAAAACCCAAGTACAAGCTACTCCTAATGGCAAAGTAAACAGAACGCTAAATTCGTGATATTCCATGAATACGTATTGAGTTAATGGCGAATTTTCTTTAAGCCAAGCGCGCGCACCGCCAAATTCTGAACCTGCACGATAACGCATATATGCTAGGTTACCTGTAGCGATCCCCAAAAAGGTAATTACACTCGACCAAAAAGTCAGAGTACGCATTTGAGGCAGAATATTACTAACTCCTCGCAGTAAAGGAAAAGCTAAATGTCCTGTGTAAACAGCAACAACTGTTGCTAATAATGCTCCACAACCATGAATTGTTCCCATCCATCTTTGCCAAGGACTAGGATGCAATAGATTCATGAATGGCAAAAACAGGAATATTCCAGCAGATAAAATGCTTAATCCATAAACAGCGACTTGTGCAATATCTAACTGTCGTGGAAACTGACTGGAAGCAGAATCAACTTGTGAATCTAACGCCATAAACAACACCCAGTAATTCAAAAATAGCTGTGGACATTCAACAGTCAACAGCAAACACAGTTGATACAATCGTTAAAGATTGCTAGATCACTTCAAATACACCCATACAACCGTTTTCTGCGATCGCATCTTGATGGGGATGAAACATATATTTCCCTGGATAGCGAAACGCAAATTCCAAAATGTGCCTTTCAGCTACACCCATCGTCAACACATCAGTTTTCTCACTAGGAGTCATCGTCATGCCGCTACGATAAACATCAAAGAAATTAGCATGAAGATGAAATGTCACGGCTGGATCGTATTCAATGATGTTGAGGACATAAAGCCGAATTAACTGATCTTTGTAAATTCGGATGGGATTGTCCATGTAGTGGTGAGGCAAACCATTGAAAGCGTAATATTCATTACGGCTATCGTCATTAACGTCATACCCAGCCATTACCAACACAATTTCATCTGCAGGCGGACGGGGTTTTGGGGGATCGATGATAAACATCCCATATAAACCCTTAGCAATGTGACGGGTAACTGGCTCAATATGGCAATGATATAAATGAACGCCGTAGGGTTCAGCATCAAATTCATAAATTGTCGCACTCCCATTACTGACAGGGCGAATACCATCCATGTCTGATGAATGAACTCCATGAAAGTGTAAAGAGTGGGAATGTCCTGCCTTATTGAGAAATAATATCCGTACTCGCTCGCCTTGTTTGACTCGTAGTGTCGGCCCTGGTATGTGACCGTTTAAATCCCAGATGTTATAGGAAACAGCACTATTAAGCTGAATTACAGAAGTACCCGCAGTTAACTGAAACTCCCGAATAGTGCGTCCATTTTCTTGTTTTAACGTCCCATAATCGAAATTTCTTAGCATCTTCATGGGTTGAGTAACGCCTTCAGATGCCGCAATTTCTAGAGGTGGTACTTTGACAATTGACTTACTATTGGCACTCGTTGCGTGCCACAGCGCCGCTGCTCCCGCCACACAAGTACCACCTAAACCCAGCTTTAGTAATTGACGACGGCTCCAAAATTGTTCTTTTCCCAAAGCCAAGTTATTGGGCATGACATTAAATAACGGTTAGCGCTACAATGGAGAGTTGCAAAAGATTTGCAATTACTCTTGGTATATTAGAGTGATTAGGAATTATTGTCAATAAATTTATAAATATTTTCTGACTGAGAATCGCCTCCACTTTTTTTGTGGATGTCAACATTTTTTGACTTTCAGGTTAGATAAATAAGCGTTAGCAAAGAAGCAAGCTAGGGTGTGGGATTGCAGAAAATTTAGTGTTGCACTAAGATTACCCTTAGGCAATATTAAATTTTATTAATGTAAATCAAATAATATTAAGAAATTTATTTTTAGTATTCGTTATGGTCTTTTAACCCTGATTTACTCATAGAAAATTTGCTCACAGGGTAATATTAAATACTTTCAAATGATCTAGCTGCAAAAAAATGTCAGATTTACTGATGAGACAGAATTAAATATCACTAATTTGTCTCATGCGAATTCTTGGCTATAAAGGTAAATCTATTTTTTAGCTCTAGCTTTTTCCCGTAGATAAATATCAAATTAATTTGCGTCTAAAAATAGATAAATATAAATATTCGTCAATTTGCTAAAAGCCTAAACTCTAGTCCTAGCAGGTACTAACATTACATTTTTACTAATTTTAGTATGTAATCTAAAAATAAAATTAATAAAAGTTGATATATTAAAAAATAAGTATATTATTTAACGTATATTTTATTGTCAATCTGTCGAAAGTATCAGTATAAAATCCCCCAAGAGGGCATTGTAAAAAGGGTAAGTTTTCTGCTTTTTATTAATTTAATGCCGCAATTACATTAAGTAATTTGTGTGAATAAAACATCATACACGGGGCAAATCATGCATATTCCTGATGGATTTGTTTCTATACCAGTAGCAGGGGCTACTGGTGTAGCGAGTGCGGCAGCACTCTTAATTGCATTGAGGCGATCGCAAGACGCTTTTGGGGTTCGCCGCGCTCCAGTACTGGGCTTAACTACAGCTTTTATTTTCGCTGCCCAGATGGTTAATTTCCCTGTAGCAGGGGGCACTAGTGGACATTTATTAGGAGGAACCTTAGCAGCAGTTATTTTAGGCAGTCCTTGGGCTGGAGCATTATGCATCGCTACGGTATTAATTATCCAAGCGGTGTTGTTTGCAGATGGTGGTATCACAGCCTTAGGTGCAAATATTTTGAATATGGCCTTTATTGGCGTTTGGGTTGGTTGGGGATTAACTCAAACTTTGCAACGGCTATTTGGTGGATCAACAAAACGTTTACCTCTAGCAGCTGGGATTGCAGGTGGTGTGAGCGTGGTGGTAGCAGCCATAGCTTGTGCCTTGGAGTTAGCTCTATCTGGAACTGCATCGGTAACTGTAGTTTTACCAGCGATGACTGGTACTCACATTTTGATTGGTATTGGTGAAGGGCTAATTACTGGTAGCGTATTAGTTTACCTCGCTAGACAGAGACCAGATTTGTTACCAGGGGAACAGCAGCAATTTCGCGGTTGGTCAATACCTGTTGTTACTATTTTTTTAGTAGCCGGTGTACTATCACTTTTTGCCTCAGCTTGGCCAGATGGCTTAGAAAGAGTTGCCGAGAACTTAGGCTTTATCAATTTAGCCGACAAAGTACGGGTAATTGTGCCCACACCTTTAGCTGATTACGGTATAGAGGGTTTGGGAACCATTGGTACCAGTATTGCTGGGCTGCTAGGCGCTGCTATTTGCTTTGCTGTCGCCTTTGGCATAGCCAAGGTGGTGAGACCGAATAATGTTTAACATCTCCCTACCATTACGTTTGCAACTGTCGCTGGTAATTGTCATCGGCGCAGCTTTATTAAAGCATCATACTTGGCCCTACTTGGCAGTGTATGGTGCGATCGCACTTTTATGGGCCTGGTTATTGCGTGTACGTCTTCCCCAATTGGGAAAATTACTCGGTACGGAGTTAGTGTTTTTATCCTTACTGGCTTTGCCCTTAGGGTGGGAACGGGCTAGTTTTTTGCTAGTTCGTTCTCTGATTTGTTTGATTGCTATGAATAGTTTCTTGTTAACCTTACCTGCTCATAGCTTCGGCATCGCCCTGAAAAGTTTACCGTTACCATTACCTTTAAAGGAGAATTTGCTACTAGCTGGACAATATCTAGAAATTTTATTGTCAGAAGTCACAAGAATGCAGCGCAGCGCTCAATTGCGAGGTCTTAATGGTTCTGCTGGCTGGTTGCGCTACGCCAGCGCAGCCATGATTGGAGCTTTGTATCTGCGTAGTCTAGAACGAGCAGAACGAGTTTACACCGCAATGATTGCTCGTGGTTATAACGGGCAGTTACCAATAGACTCAGCATTAAGGCCAAAAGAGCGACTGACTTTATTAGCAGCTTGTGCGATCGCGGCTTGTGTAACCATCAGTTCCTATCAGTTAGCAGTCAACAGTTAGCAGTCAACATTCAACAGTCAGTAACAGCGCAGTTGTGAATTTTGAGTTGTGAATTTTGAAATCTTTAACATCTAATCCCCAATATCCCATCCATCATCCCCACCCTACTGTAGTGGAGGTGGAGAACTTGGTATATGCCTATCCCAATCAAGAGCCAGTATTGCGCGACATTTCTTTTACATTAAAAGCAGGCGATCGCGTGGCTTTGATGGGAGCAACAGGTTCGGGCAAAAGCACTTTGCTAGAGAATCTCATCGGCTTAAAACAACCGCAAAGTGGGAGAATTTGCATTAATGGCATTCCCGTAGAACATAAAACTCTATCCCAAGTGCGTCGTCACATCGGCTTTGCTTTTCAAGATGCTAACGACCAATTGTTTATGCCCACCATCTTAGAAGATATTACCTTTGGGCCACGTAATTATGGTGTTTCACCAGCATTAGCAATTGATCGGGCGCGTCAGTTATTAGCTGATTTTGGCTTAGAAGCCTACGCCAACCGTTCGGCTCATCAACTTTCTGGAGGACAAAGACGCTTGGTGGCTCTCGCCGCAATTTTAGCTCTAGAACCTGCAATTTTGATTTTAGATGAGCCTACTAACGGTCTCGATCCTGCATGGCGGCGACATCTAGCACAAGTGTTATTAAAATTGCCAGTGCAGGTAATTTTAATTGCCTCCCATGACCTCAATTGGTTGGGTAAAGTGACTCAACGCGCTTTGGTACTGGCTGGAGGGCAGATTCCCATAGACAGAGACATTCAGCCACTTTTAAAAGATGGGCATACCTTAGATCGGTTGGGTTTACCAGTAGATTGGTAATTTATTAATCAAAAGCGGGAATAAGCATGATCCCGCTTTTGGCTGTCTTAGTAGTCCCTAGCCTCTAACCGAGTAATCTGATGAAGTAACCGATTGAAGTCACAACATGATTGTGGAAATATTGGGTACTATTATTTGGATTTTATTGTTAGTGGTGAATTAATGTTTGTTTCTCGTAAATATACTGTTATTGTTCCTGTTAGCTTGAGTATCGCGTTGCTGATGGCTGGATGCAATGAAAATAAAGCTTCTCAGTGTCAGCGACTAATTCAAGCTGTGAATGAAGGTAATTCTTTGATTGACAAGAAAAAAGGACAGCAAGTAATTACCAGTGTGCAACTGTCTAAAGATTTACAAGCCGTAACAAAATCCATAGAAGACTTAAACTTAAAAGATCCTAAGTTACAAGAATTTCAGAGCCGATTTGCCAAGGTGTTCCGGAATTTGAGTCAAGCGATCGCCAAGGCTGCTCAAGGCCTTGGTTTAGCTAAAAACGCCGAAGCCTCAGAAGCAGGTAGAGAAAAACTCCAAAAAGCCAGAACAGAAATTGACACAGCGCTAACAGCAGCAGCAAAAACCGCTGGTAAGGATTCTGATAAGTTAGTAGGCGATCTCAATAAGTATTGTAGTCAACCAGAGTAAGAAACTTCCCAGCAAAAAATATCCCATGATTGTGTAGGCACGGGTAGGGCAAGAAAAAATATGATCCAATACTTGTCGGTTAAGGGCAAAAGGGGAAGGGGAAAAGGGGTAAGAAAAAACCTTTAACCCTTACCCTTTCGCCTTTTCCCCAAACCAAATTCCAAGTTTAAAATCCTTAACCGAGCAGTATTGAAATATGATCTGAGTAAATTGGACAATTTATTTTCTGAAAGTCCCTAGTTAATGTTCTGATTTTTACCGATCAGTAGAAGGTAAAGAAAAAATAGGAAAAGGGACATAAATAGATGATTTTCCCTTTTCCTGTATTCTCTGATCTCCATGTCTAGAAATTAAGCAAAATATCTACCGTGTTTTTAAAATACAGAGGTAATCCATTACATATGTGCGCTCTGTTAATAATCTCTATCTTGTGCTGATATAGCTTTTCGTAAATCATTTCAAATCGGCTGTATATAAAAATAGGCTGTTTCTGAATATGTATTTTTTCTCTGTCTAATGTGCTTTTTGTAACTAATAAAATTCATAAAAGTGACAGATTTGCCACTCATGGTTTGATAGCTATACTAGTATAGCTATCCTCAATGATTTGTGAAATATTGCATCAAGGTTCGTTGATTGTTGACTGTTGACTATCAACGGTTAAGAGTTAACAGCCACAACGGATATTTTTCACAACTGAAATAGGGTTGCTATAGATTAGCCAGATTAATTGATAAATAAGACATTAGTAGGACTTGCGGTATCTTAGATATAAGCTAAAATCGCCCTGTAATTTCTTTACCTAATAGCGTGTATTGAGTTCTCACAACTTTGAATACATAGATTTTATTAGACTGAGGGCTAAAAACCCGATTTGATGTTGAGATTGGTGACAGTCAGTTAATTAATTTATCAGTATAAATTTAATCCAGGTTAATTAAACGATTGTGAGATATTACCTATGAAAACAGAATTAGTTGAATTGCTCATCAAATTAGTACAGGTCTTACGAATTAATATGAGATGGATGACCTGGAATCTGTTTTTGGCTTTCATCCCCTTGGCTTTAAGCATTTGGCTATTTCGCAGAAATCGTGGTAGAAGTTGGGTTTGGTGGCTAGGATTTCTAGTTTTCTATGCTTTTCTGCCAAATGCACCCTATTTGTTAACAGATGTCATTCACTTGATAGATGATATCCGCACCATTCAATCAGTGTGGGTTATTACTTTAGTGTTAATTCCGCTCTATATTTTAGTAATTTTCGCTGGATTTGAAGCTTACGTCGTCTCTTTAATTAATTTAGGTTATTATTTACACCGAATTGGTAAAAGCCAATGGATTTTATGGGTTGAGTTAATTACCCATGCGTTATCTGCTATTGGTATTTACTGGGGACGGTTCCTACGTTTCAATAGTTGGGATTTTATTACACAGCCAGATGCAGTGCTTACTAAAGGTGTAGAAGAAATTTTAGGTAAACAGCCCTTAGTTATTATTGCTGTCACCTTTGTGATCCTTATAGCTTTGTACGCGATTATGAAGCGGGTAACTTTAGGCTGGGTTCAGCAGCGGAATATTAATATAGCTATGAATTCACAATCAACGAAAAACGGATAAGAGAGTCGATGAGTAGGGGAGCCGAGGGAGCATAGGTAAGAGGACAGAGAGATATTCTAATTACTAATTACCTAATGCCCAATGCCCAATACCCCATAAAATATACTCCCCCGTAAGTCCTGAGAAAGATGAAACTTTACCCTCCTTGACGTGAAATAAGTCCAGGTTCAAGGATTGTGGCTGCAAAGGCTGCATCGGAAAAAGATGAAATCAGCCCGTTGACCATATGGTTCTGATGTCATTTGTCTGGTCATGTTGCTAGGAGGGATATTTATGCAAATAATTTCTAGAGACGAAATCAAACCACTACTAGAACAGCCTAAGGGAAATTGTGTTTCAATTTATATGCCAGCGCACCCAGCCGGGCCAGAAGTGCGACAAGACCCAATTCGATTTAAGAATTTAATTAGAGAAGCTGAAGCACGCTTGGTTGATGCAGGTTTGGAACCACAAAAAGCAACGCAATTGTTGCAAAAAGCTATTGACCTTGATACCCCAGCATTTTGGGAACAAATGGGAGAGCCAGGACTGGCAATTTTTATTTCTCAAGATTTTTTTCGTTACTATACCTTACCACTCAATTTTCAAGAGTTGGTCGTCGTTACAGACAGATTCCATGTCAAGCCACTGTTACCGATTTTAAATGGCAATGGTCGCTTCTATGTTTTAGCTTTGAGCCAACAAGATGTCAGGTTTTTTGAGGGAACACGCTACACAATTAATGAGATAGAAGTAGAAAATATTCATAAAAATCTCGATAAAGCATTACAAAGAGATGAAACGGCTAATACTTTTGTACAACCAGGTGAGTTTTACGGACAGGGAAGTCCTGACAGGGATCAGCACCAAGAAGATATTCGCCAATTCTTTTACTTGATTGATAAAGCATTGCACGAGAAACTCCGAGAAGAAGCAGCACCTTTAGTTCTAGCTGGGGTAGAGTATCTTTTACCTTTGTACAGACAGGCAAATTCTTATCAGCACTTGATGGTAGAAGGTATTGCTGGTAATCCCGAAATTCTCTCTGCAAAAGAGTTGCACGATCAAGCTTGGCCCATTGTTGAGGCTGATTTTCAAAAGTCACAACAAGAGTTTCTAGAACGTTTTCAACAACTTTTTGGTGGTAATACTGGCAAGGCTAGCAACGACCTGCAAAAAATTATTCCTGCAGCTTATTATCAACGAGTTGATTCACTATTAGTTGCAGTTGGTCAGCAGCAATGGGGTTTATTCGATCCCAGTTCCGAAACAGTATATTTGCATGAAGAGAAAGAAACTGGTGATGAAGATTTGCTAGATTTGGTTGCTACTCATACTTTATTAAATGGTGGCACTGTCTACGCCGTTCCTCCAGAACAAATCCCTTACAGCACTCCTGTTGCAGCCATTTTCCGATATTGAAGATTATGATGGTGTTGTATTAAATCAGTCTTAATAGATACAACACCATCAATGAGTTCTATTCGTGGCTTTGTTAGTCAATCTTTAATTGGGTTAGCTTGTTTAAGTATTGCAACTGTATTAGCTCAAAGCGCTACAGCAGAAAGTATTAGTGGCAAATCTGGCAATGTTCAGGTAAGAATCACGTACGAAAAACCGCAGGAATATCAGTATAAAAATGTACGGTTGCAAATTAGCCGTTCTGGTCAAACTGTTTTAGATAAAAAGCTGCCCCAAGAAAGCGAATATGACAGACCTATAGGGGATTTATTGGAAGGGCAAGAAAAGAATATTCCAGTGTTAGATTTAGATGGCAATAAAGAACCAGAAGTAATTGCCGATTTCTTTACAGGCGGCGCACATTGCTGTACATATTCGTTAATTTACCGTTACGACAATAAAGCCAAACAGTACAAGAAAATTCGTCATGAATGGGGTAATGGTGGCTATCGGCTCAAAGATTTAGATAATGATGGATTACCAGAATTTGATAGCCGGGACGATCGCTTTGCTTATGCTTTTAGTTCCTATGCGGCTTCTGGCTATCCCCTACAAATTTGGCAGTATCGCCAAGGCAAAATGGTTAATGTTACCCGTCGCTATCCCAAGCTAATTGCCAGTAATGCTGCAGAACTCTGGAAAACCTACAACGAAATTCGCCAACAAGGTGAAGATGGTAAAGGCTTCCTCGCCGCATACCTAGCAGATAAATATATGCTCGGTCAAGGACAACAAGGCTGGCAACAAGTACAGCAAGCTTACAAAAAAAGCGATCGCACCCAATTTTTCACAGAATTACGCAAGTTTTTACGTGAAACGGGATATGTAAAATAATGGGTATGGGGCATTGGGCATTGGGCATTGGGTAATTGGTAATTGGTAATTGGAATATCTCCCTGTCTCCTTGTCCCCCCATCTCCCCATCCCCCTCATCCTCATCCCTTCAACTGTCGGCGTGCAGCTTCTAACATTAGGCGGTGTTCAGCACGGGCGATCGCTTCATAGGTGCGGCTAACTGCTTCTGGTTCTACGGAAATGGCTGTAATGCCCCATTGCACTAAACGATCAATGATTTCTGGATAAATTGCTGGTGCTTGGCCGCAGATGGCACAAGGAATTCCAGCATTTTTAGACATTTCAATTAATTGAGCGATCGCACTCATAACTGCAGGATGGAGTTCGTTGAATACTTGCGCTAGCTGTTGTTGCTCTCGATCAACTCCCAGTAGAAGTTGCGTGAGGTCATTTGTACCAATGGAAATGCCATTGACACCGGCTTTCACAAATTCTGGCAGTAAAAATAGTACGCTGGGGACTTCTGCCATAATCCACAATTGAAATTGCGGTAGTTGAGTTAATCCTGCTTGTTCAACTTTGTGGCGACAAAAGGTAAACTCTTCCACGCTCCGAACAAATGGCAACAAGAGATTTATATTGCTATAACCTGCTTTTTGTACAGTTGCCAAAGCATTCAGTTCTAACTCGAAGACTGCGGGATTGAGTAAATAGCTAAATATTCCCCGTTCACCCAAAACTGATTGTGGCGAAGATTGTTGCTGATGGGGGAAAGATGGTAATTCGTGCGATCGCCAATCCAAAGAGCGATAAAATACTGGTCTCGGTGCAAACCCACGGGCAAATTGCATAATCTGTTCGGCCCAGATCTCTAATAATTCTGCCTGTCGCCCATCTGCTAGCCAACTATTGGGGTGTTCGCCTTCTAAGATGTTGACGATCATCAGTTCTGAGCGTATTAATCCTACTCCATCCACAGGCAAACTTTGCACTTGCTCTATTAAGTTGGTTTGGCTCAGGTTGAGTAACAACTGAGTAGCAATTATTGGTTTGGTAGCCGCAAAAGCAGAACTAGGGGATTCCCAAGAATTGGTATTAACAGGCGATGAGGGCATGGAAGAATGCAGGTAGTTTAGTTCTAAAGCCTCCGCCGAACCCCATCTTTGTGGAATTTCCTCTACTGCTACATCTGCTTTAATCCGATAAACTTCTGCTCTATCACCATCTAATAGTAGTTTTTCACCGTTCTGAATTAAGGCAGTCACATCTGTAGCACTCACAACTGCTGGGATACCCAATTCCCTAGCCAGGATTGCTGCATGGCTGGTCAATCCTCCCTGTTCAGTAATAATACCTTTGACTTTTTGTAATAAAGGTAACCAATCGGGTTTGATAGTGCGAGCTACTAAAATCGATCCCTGGGGTAGTTTTTCTGGTTGTAATTGGGAATTGCCTACAACATAGGCAGTTGCAGTTACACGTCCCCTAGCTGCTCCTAATCCCTTGATGATGTGTACATTGGGAATGGCAGATTGGGGGGACTTAACTTGAGTAATGTAGAGATTGGGCGAGTGATTGTCCTGTGCAACAGTCCATTTCACAGAAAAATGTTTACCGAACTCACCCACAAGCTGACTAGCTAAATCAATTATTTGCGGCAGGTATTCTGCTGGTAAAGCGTATTGTTGTTGTTGAGCTTGTTCTAGTAAATAAGTGGTTAGAGAAGTATTATTTGCTGTTAGTACTGAATCTGGTAATGCTTGCCACTCATCCGTAATGTCTTGCAGGTCAACGCAATAAGCTAACATTTTATTGCCTAGGTGTTTCTCAATGAGTTTGCCACTGTCTGGTTGGATATAGTAGACATCTGGCTGAACTTCACCATTAGCGATCGCTACTTCTAATCCACAAGTAGCGGTGATCTCCCATGCAGATGTACTCGCATTAATTGAGCCACTGGCAATGGCATTGCGAACAGGCTGCACTAAAACTGCTAAATTAACTTGTTGCAGGTTAGTTCCTGCTTGCTGCCAATATAGTAAACTTCTCGCTCGAAACAACTGACTCCAAGTTTGCTTTAATCCTGTTGCGATCGCTTCTTGATCGCATTGGCAAAATACTGACTCTAGCAACCCAGAGATAGTGCCGACTTGCTTGTTATTAGTCGGTAGCATGAGGCTAGGACGCAAAATTAAATACTTAGTTTCCCATTCTCTTGCGGCTTGGAAAATTTTGCTCACCCATGACGATGGTAGAGTGGCAGTAATAATTTCCTGACGCAAACGGCCAGCTACCTGCTGGAGTTGTCGCCAATTACCAACATCTAAGTGCAAGGAAGAATATGGTAAATCAGCGGCTAATGACTCTGAACTGTTGAGAGTTTCTAAAAATTCTCGCAAAATTTCTGCCCCAATGACAAAACCCGGTACTACCGGGTAGCCACGCTGCATAATTCTGCTCAAGTAAAATGCTTTGTCACCTACTTTGGCGCGGTCTTGGAGTTTAATTTGGTCAAGCCAGTAGAGTTTGTCCACTCAATTTTTTGTTCTCAGTTGTCATTCATTTGCTTGGGTCACCGTAATGACCTTTTGTTTAAACTTAAGCTCGAATCCTCTATGGTAATTAACGTCAAATTCCTCTGTTTTCTCTGAGTTTACATCCTTTGAATCTTAGAGTAGTTACTCTGCCAGAATGTTTGACTGTTGTAAAGACGCAATCGAGAATAAGTTATGCTGTGACCAGGGATTAGTTTGTATTTAAAATTACGCCGTTGAATACTCGCAATCTCAGCTGATTGTAAACCGCTTGTGAAATCACCGATGCGCTTTTAGTTTTTTGACTCTGTTTTTAGCACAACTTAATTTTAGAGAATCAGAAGCAAAATCTGAAAACTTCACCAGGATTAACTTATTGCTGAAATTGACATTCATTAACACTAATGATTAGTGCTTGAATTGTATTATCTTGGGAATTCATAATTTTCTTTAATTCATCCTATTTCTACTCCTTAAAACTGTTATCTCACTTAATTATTGAGTGTATGGTTAAATTTAGCAATTTGCAGTACATTATGCAGATTAAATTATTTTACATAACTAAATATCGATATAATAAGTTTTAAATTTAGTAATTTTTATTTAACAGATAAAAATTCCTGAAATTTTATATTGGAATTATATGTATCTAGCCCAAGGTAGATTTTGGCTCAGAAAATTAGACAAAATTGAGAATTTGTGGCAAAAAGACTTCAAAATCACAACCTTAATCAGTCAAAAACTTGGGGAAGGAACTAGAATCTCTTCTCAACCTTTGTGAGAAAATATGGATGCAGATCTTAATCAAATAGCAATTTTTATTGTTGACAATTGTTGTTAAATGCTGAATTAAACCAAGTATTATTAAACACTTATCATTGTGATTATTGATGACCAACGATTGGCTAAATATTCTCTTTAGGCTGTGCATAGCGTTGCTAAGTGGGGCGATTATTGGCTTAGAACGTCAACTGCGACACAAGCCAGCAGGTTTAAGAACTCATATGTTAGTCAGCCTTGGCTCAGCTCTGTTTACCCTCATACCTCTGTATACAGATGGGCTGCAAGCCAATGCTGATGCACTCAGCCGGGTAATTCAAGGTATAGCGGCTGGGATAGGATTTTTGGGTGCTGGCGAGATTTTACGCGAATCTTCTAACGAATCACAGCGCGCGGAAGTTCACGGATTAACATCTGCTGCGGCTATTTGGGTATCAGCGGCTTTAGGAATTGCGGCTGGATGTAACTTGTGGCAATTAAGTTTAATTGGTGCGGCTCTAACTTTCTTAGTTCTCAACCTTTTTAAGGTATTAGAAAGATGGAATTAGTTAATTAATTTTAGATTTTATATTTCCGAATTAAAAATCGTAAATTTATCTAATTTAATAATTCTAAAGCCTTAGCAAAGATAGGGACATCTATCCTAGTTTGGAGAATTAATTTTACTAAAGTAATCAAATCCCAATTAGGTTGGATATCGTTCTCAATTGTTTTACTAGCTGCATAAAAGCTGACATCGTTGCAATTGAGTTCATTAGTAGTACCAGTTTGTAATTGCCCTTTTTGATAATCCCAAGAAACTGATTTACCACGTAGAGTAAATTGAAACCATGATATTTGATCATCTTTTAATTCAAAGAAAACATCTAAATAAGGTTCCTCTCCTTGAAACCACATTCTTGTTATCCCTGGTTGTTGGCATTTTTTGAGTAGCCTTGGCTCAATTTCTCTTAATGATGCACCTAGTGCAATAATTTCGTCCTTATTTAATAGGTAATTTTTTTGAGGCATATCTAATATTTAATGTATGTTTATCAGTTTGTTATCTAGGTGAAAGGTAATAAAATTTTTCCCAAATAAAATCCAATTACTTTTAAGTAATACTAAATACCTTGATTAAAAATTATGAAAAACTAAGTTTTATGAAGAAAATAATCTGATTAAAATAGCTAGCTTTTAGATTTAAATAATATTAAGAAAAATTGGGAATTTTTGCCGGATAGCACCCTTATTGATATTCTCAGGATTTTGATAAGCTGATGAAGCTTCATACTTTATTATGTTGGCTTAGTAAAGCGGATTTGGCAATGATATTTCTCCGGCTTTTACCAATAGAATTTGGGATGAATTCAACCACTGTGAGTCAAAAGAACCAAGGTGAGTTGTGGTAATTAAAGTTTGAAACCTGTCTTGAATCGCATCGAGTAACTGATTTTGGCGATATAAGTCTAGCTCTGCTAAAACGTCATCCAATAAGAGCAGTGGTGGTTCGCCCACAACTTCTTCAATTAGTTGTAACTCGGCTAATTTCAGAGCTAGTACTAGGGTGCGCTGTTGACCTTGAGAACCGTATTGACGCGCGGGTGTTTGGTTAATAATTAATTCTACTTCGTCTCGATGAGGGCCAACAAGGGTAGTGCCTTGGCGTTGTTCTGCAATAGTTCGCTGCTGAATTTTGTCTAAGAAAGCTTGTTGTACTTCTTGGGGGTAATTTTCTCCCAAGGGAACATTGGGCGCATATTTAATTTGCAGTTCTTCCGTACTACCACTGATGCTAGCGTGCCAATTAGTCGCAATTGGTGCTAGCCTTTGTAGCGCTCGTTCACGTCGTCTAATAACGCGTGTACCTGTGGTAGCTAACTGAGCATCCCATACAGCCAATTGTTCTAACTGCTGGCTACTGAGTGCTGAATCTTGAGTCTGTTTTAAAAATGCATTGCGTTGTCGCAAAACCTGATTGTACTGCTGCAAAATGTGAGCATATACAGGTTCGAGTTGAATTAATAAGGTGTCTAGCCAACTACGACGGCCTTCTGGGCCGCCACGTACCAAGTCTAAATCTAAGCTAGAAAACTCTACAGCATTTAAAACCCCAAGAAAATCCATTTGGCGACGCACAATTTCACTATTGAGTGCTACTGTACGCCGCCCGTTGCGGCGCAGGGTTAAAGTCAAGTCACTAATACTAGATTTACGCTCTAGGGAAGCATTAATTTGGGCGATCGCTTCTCCTTCTTGAACTAAATCGCGATCGCGGGCCATACGATGCGATCGCAATGTCGCTAATAACTCCACCGCCTCCAACAAATTTGACTTTCCCTGAGCATTATTGCCTACCAAAATTGTCTTGGCAGCCGTAAACTCTACTTTCTGGTCTTTGTAATTACGAAATTGTCTCAGGTGAATGGATTGGAGAAACATAGTGGAGAGATGAGATAGCAGGGGTGTGGGCTGATGAGGGAGTAGGGGGAGCAGGGGAGGATGAGGGAGTATTTTATCTTCCTTCTCATTGCCTCCTCATCCCCCTCATCTTCCTCATCTTCCTCATCTTCCTCATCCCCCTCCTCTTCCTCATCCCTAATTAAACGGTCTTTTTGCCCATGAATCGGAAGAATAGCTTCTCCAATTCCACCCAGACAAACATTAAGGCACTAAAACCAATACAAATAGCTAATTCTGTACCATTGATATAGTGAGTACCAAAGAAAGCTCGCAGGGGTGGAACGTAAACTAGCATGAGTTGCAAAATTGTGGTAACCACCACAGCACCCAACACAAATTTATTGGAGAGGGGATTCATCTCTATAGTGAGTTGGTTATTTGAGCGAATAGCTATGGCATGACCCATTTGGGCAATACACAGGGTAGTAAATACCATTGTTTTCCAAGCATCAGGATCGCCTTGATAACCTGCTGCATGGGTATGGTTGTAAGCCCAAGCCATTAAAGCAATAGAAATAATCGCAAACACAATCCCAATGCGAACCATGTAAGAACCCAATCCCCTCGCAAATATACTTTCGCGGGGGCTGAAGGGTGGACGTTTCATCACATCTGGTTCTGGGGGTTCTACAGCTAATGCTAGGGCAGGCAAACCATCTGTTACCAAGTTCATCCACAGAATTTGTAAAGGTGTTAGCGGTACACCGCCCAAACCGATTAAAGGTGCAGCCGCAATTGTCAGTACTTCACCAATGTTACTGCCCAGGATGTATTTAATAAAGCGGCGAATGTTGGTGTAAACTACTCTACCTTCTTTGGTAGCAGAAACGATGGTGGCAAAGTTGTCATCTAGCAGTACCATGTCGCTAGCTTCTTTACTCACATCTGTACCAGTAATCCCCATTGCAATCCCAATATCGGCTTGTTTTAAGGCGGGAGCATCATTAACACCATCACCAGTCATCGCCACAAATCTACCACGGCGTTGCAGAGCTTTGACAATTCGCAATTTGTGTTCTGGGGAAACCCGCGCATAAATGCTGACTAAATCTACATTTTGCTCCAGTTCCTCATCACTCATGCGCTGTAATTCTTGCCCTGTAAGCACACGAGAACCTTCTTCTGCTATGCCTAAATCAGCCGCGATCGCTTTGGCTGTTAATTGGTGGTCACCTGTAATCATCACTGGACGAATCCCAGCTTGGCGACATTCTTCCACTGCAGCTCTGACTTCTGGGCGTGGTGCATCTAGCATCCCCACTAGTCCCAGCCACACCAAATCTTTTTCAGAGGCTTCATCTGAACCTTCTGGGGGGATTGCTGCCCAAGGTTTGTAAGCGAAACCTAGTACTCGCAACCCCTTACTCGCCATTTGGTCATTTTCTGTTAGAACTTTTTGGCGTTGTTCTTCTGTTAAGGGAGCTGAATTTCTACCCAGATAAATTTGACTGCAACGCGCCAAAATTAACTCTGGGGAACCTTTGGTAAACATTAAATAATTTTCGGATTGCAGAAAACCTGCGATCGCTGGATCAATTCCTGTGCCGGAAGCATCTCCTGTGGCAACTGCCTCAACCCGAGTAATTACACTCATCCGCTTCCGTTCTGAGGAAAAGGGAAATTCTCCTACCCTAGGCAATTTACTTTCCCATTGATCTTTTTCAATACCAGCTTTCCCTGCGAGGGTCATTAATGCCCCTTCGGTGGGGTCGCCCAAAATTGCCCATTCGCCTTGTTCTTTTTGCAGCACTGAATCATTACAAACAGCACAAGCCACTAGCAAGGCAGAGATTTCGGGATATTCATCTACAGCAATTGTTTGTCCGTTGAATTGAAAATCCCCTGTGGGTGCATAACCTTGCCCTGTAACCCGGAAAATAGCATTATTTGTATAAACTGATTGCACGACCATTTTGTTCTGAGTCAGGGTGCCTGTTTTATCAGAACAAATAGTGGTGACTGAACCCAAGGTTTCTACGGCAGGGAGTTTGCGAATTAAGGCATTTTGTTTGACCATTCGCTGGGTTCCCAATGCCAAAGTGACAGTGATCACGGCGGGTAAACCTTCAGGAACCACAGCCACTGCCATACTCAAGGAAACTTCTAATAGTTCTTGTAAGTTACTAAAACCTCTGGCCTGGATAATACCGCCAATGACAACAATTGCCACCAGAATTAAAGAACCGCTGACTAGGACATTTCCTAGTTGCGTCATCCGCTGTTGCAGAGGCGTTGGTTCGCTTTCCACCGACTGTAACAAAGTAGCAATTTTGCCTAACTCTGTTTTCATCCCAGTGCTAGTAACTAGAACTTTGCCCCGTCCTTGGACAACTTCTGTGCCTTGATAGACAACATTAATGCGATCGCCTAATCCTGTGTCTTCAGGTAATTGTAATGTGGCTTGTTTATTAACAGCTTCCGCTTCACCCGTGAGCGCCGATTCCCGCACTTGTAAATTAGATTGTTCAATCAAGCGCCCATCTGCGGCTATCTGTACCCCAGCTTCCAGCAGCATCACATCCCCAGGAACGATTTCCTTAGCGGCGACATCCAAAAGTTTGCGATCGCGGATGACTCGCACTAAGGGAGAGGAGAGTTTTTTCAGGGCTGCGAGGGCTTTTTCGGCACGGCTTTCTTGCACATAGCCGAGGATACCATTGAGGATGACAATCGCCATAATCGCGATCGTATCTTTAAAGGGTACTTCTCCAGGTTTGAGATTACCTCCTTGCCAAGCCACAAGGTCTAAAACCCCAGAGATGATGGCTACAGCAATCAGCATCAACAACATAATGTTCTTGAACTGATCTAGCAGAATCTCCCAAGCGCTACGGCCACCATGTTCCTCTAGTTCATTGGGGCCATATTTGTGCAACCGTTGTTCCACTTCTTGGGGTGTCAAGCCACTGTCTGCATTACTATCAAGCAGTTCGAGCGCTTTTTCAACTTCTAAACTATGCCAAACGGCGGCACTTTCAGGCAGAGAATTAGCAGACATCACTTAAGTTACAGGAAAAGGTTACAAAATTCGATCATAATTTAGTGATGGTCAGAAAACCATCCACTAAAGTTACATAAAGGCTCTCGCCAGTTTGTATCAGTTCAGTTTAGATGTGATTCCTGACATTTGTCATCTGAAGGCTGTTCGCGTAGCGTCTTTGCAGGAGAAGGATGAAGGGTTAAGTATAAACTTAAGTCACCATGCAGGTTGCACAGCAGCCAAAAGTTAGGATAATTGGTTTTAATTTTGCATCGTAAATAAATTTTGGCGGTTTGTATCGTCAATTTAGATTCCAAATTTCATCCTTTACCCTTTATCCTTATTTTTATGTGTTATTTCCTACGGCAGAGATTTTTGGAACACATTGCACTGATAATTGTAAGCAGCACCAGTCTGAAACTTGGTCACATGGGATGTACCACAATTTATTCTAGGCGTGCTAAACGGTTAAATGAATATGCTTAATATGAGTTTTGCACTCCCCAGTATGACCGTTAGTCAGATGTTTGGTCAAAGAACAATTCGACCGTTAACTGCTGCCGCCTTGGGTGGTATTGCTTTTATTCAAGATAGACTCATTGCCATTGATACTGTTAAAGGGCATCTGCTAGAGATTGACCCAATATCTGATAACAGTAAAATACTAAATCCTCATCAAGTTAAGGAATTTACTGATGTCACAGGGATCGCAGTTTGGGAAGATACCCTGTGGGTAACCCGTGGCAATAGTGTTTATCGCTGCCAACTCAATGCTTTAGGGCTAGAGCATTTTGTGACATTGCCTTATGCGGCTGAGGGTATTGCTGTTTGGGAATCTACAGTCTATATCAGCTGCCAAAAGCTAGGCTATATCTTAATTTATGAATCCGATAGCCGCAAAGAAATCACCAGGTTTTATGCTCCAGGGGTAGGACGAGAAAATTTAACAGTCAGTCAAGATACTCTATGGGTGAGCGATCACACAGAGCAAACGGTCTATTCTATTGATCGAGGAACGGGAGAAATTCAATTTAGTGTACTCACACCCTTTGACTCTCCTACAGGCATCGCAGTACATAAAGATGGAGAAACAGGCAAAGAAAGTCTTTATGTCGCCTATGCCTCAGAGGAGCCTTATATCCGGGATAATCCCAATGCCGATCCCAATCATGAATTAACATACCGCGATCGCACTTTTATTCATCCCCTGTATTATCATTACGAACCAGAGAAACGCTACGCCCTCTCTAATGGCTACCTGATTGAGATGTCCTATGCTGAGGAAATCGCTCCCTTAGAAGAGGTATATCTCACAGACTTAGAGTGGCGGATTGCTTTACCATCAGAAACCGAACGCCAAAAAGTTAAACACGTTGAACCCATTGGGCTACCCTTTACAGAAGAAGTCATTGATGGGCAACGAGTTGCAGTATTTAAATTTGATACCCTCACTCCAGGGGAACGCCATATATTTGGCTGGAAAGCTACTTTAGAAGTGCGCGGTATTAAGTATCGCATTACACCCAAAGATGTTGAAGATATTCCCCCACTTGACCCAGAATTTGCTAGCCGCTATCTGGTAGATGATGATGAGTTAGCAATGGAGACCAGCATTGTCCGCCGGGCTGCACGTGATGCAGTTGGTTCGGAAACTAATCTACTGCGGAAAATGTACAGTATCCGTAATTATGTTTACGATGAATTATCATATGGTATTAAACCATACATTGATACACCAGACGTGGTTTTAGAACGGGGTGTAGGTTCCTGTGGCGAATATGTGGGTGTATTGCTGGCTTTGTGTCGATTGAATGACATTCCCTGCCGCACAGTTGGTAGATACAAATGCCCGCCAAATGGAGAATTGCAAGGTATACCCCTGCAACCAGACTTTAACCATGTATGGTTAGAATTCTACATTCCTAATTTTGGCTGGTTACCAATGGAATCTAACCCTGATGATATCGGTAATATCGGCCCATACCCTACCCGTTTTTTCATGGGCTTATGCTGGTATCACATTGAAATTGGCAAGGGTGTTTCTTTTGAAACCATTAGCAGCCAAGGCGTGCGTCTCACTAAAGAAGATATCCCCCTAGGCGACCTGGCAATAAATCACATCAGATTTACAATTCTTAAAGAATTGCCACCTTTCTAAACATTGTAGAGACGCGATTCATCGCGTCTGTAATCTATCCCCCAATTCACCCATTCACCCTTAAACTCGGCATGGGGTGGGATTGTGGCTTTGGCTGATCGGCAAAATCACAAATGGAGCGAAATGGACAATAGCGGCAGTGAGAACCGGGATTGGGGGGAAATATTTTACTAAAATCTTTGGTTTCTTGGTGATATTTCTGTAAATCTTGCTGATGCTTTTGGGCAATATGTGCCAATTCAAATTCTAAGGATAGTAATTCTTGATGAGTGATGTGAATTAAGTCAGATTTTTTACAAAGCTCTAAATTATAAAATGATGCGACAGCTTCTTGTTCGGGGTAAAGATACCGAGCCGCGAGCAGATAAACTAATGCTTGTCGCTGGTCAAAAGCAGCTTTGCCAGTTTTAAAATCTAAAATATGTAAAGTGCGATCGCTGTCAATAAACACACAGTCCATCGCTGCGTATAACCGGAAGCAGTAATCATCTTGGTCAATTAAAATAGGCTTGGGAAAGCCTTCGTCGCCGGGCGTTAATTGGATGATGTGTTTATTCAACAGCAACGGCGCATTGTGATATTTTTTCAAAATTTGCAGCACTCGCTGTTGAACTTCTTCAGAGGAGTGGCTTAATTGCAGTAACTGAGCAACTTTTTCTACACCATCTGTTTGGCTTAACAAATGTCGATGATGATGAAATTCATAAACGCCTTTTTGGGCTAGTATGCCTATCTTTTGGGGTGGAGTCGCCGTGGCTAACAGGGCTTTGACTTTCGGTTCATGCTGACGTGCTTTGACAAACCCCCGTCTCATCTGGCAATGCCAGCGTTCTTGCCCGGTAGCTGGGGCAACTAAAGACCAAAGGTGGTAACTGGCAAAAGGGCGATCGGGGATTGACATTGCTAACAAGCAGTGAGAAAAATAACGGTGGGGATACTTGCGGACTACGCACGCTTTGCGGGAAGCTTCCTATAGTAAAGAAGTTGGAAGGGAGACAGTGGCAAAAATGAGCGCTAGTAGCAAATCCAGCAAAATTCAATTTGGTACCGATGGTTGGCGAGGAATTATTGCCGATGACTTTACTTTTCCCAATGTGAGAAAAGTAACAAGGGCAATCGCTAGCTACTTAGAAACAGCCTATAGCAAAGACAGACCAGTTCTTGTTGCCTACGATACTCGATTTTTAGCTGACCAGTTTGCCCAGACAGCCGCCCAAGTCTTAGCTGACTTGGGTTGGACGGTAAAAGTAACAAATCGGGATTGCCCAACACCAGTAATTGCCTACAACGCCCGTCACCTAAATTCAGCGGGGGCGTTGATGTTTACTGCTAGCCATAATCCTGCACCATACTGTGGAATAAAATATATCCCAGACTATGCTGGCCCTGCCACACCAGAGATTACTGATACTATTGTGGCAAATATAGAAAGTGCATCAGATGCACCGGCTAGTAGTAATCCATCGGGTTCTATTTCTATTTTCGATCCGAAACCAGATTATCTGCAATTTATCTACACCTTAATTGATGTAGAAAAAATCAAAAGTGCCCAATTAAAGGTAAAATACGATGCTTTGTATTCTACCTCTCGTGGCTATTTAGATGAAGTTTTGCAACAATGTGGGGTGCAATTAGAAAGTTTCCACACTTGGCGCGATGTATTGTTTGGCGGTGGAATGCCAGAACCCAAGGGAGAACAATTAGTTGAATTGATCGAAGCAGTACGCGCCGATCAAGCCGATTTGGGTTTAGCAACCGATGGTGATAGCGATCGCTTTGGGATTGTTGATGAACAAGGTAATGTCCTCACCCCCAACACTGTTCTGCTAGTTTTAGCACGTCATTTAATTAAAAATAAAGGTAAAAGCGGCGCTATTGTCCGTACTGTAGCCACAACTCACTTGTTAGATAATTTTGCAGCTAAATACGGGCTGCCAATTTATGAAACTGCCGTAGGCTTTAAATACATTGGTGCAAAAATGCGGGAAACCACCGTATTAATTGGCGGTGAAGAATCGGGCGGTTTAAGCATAATCGGTCATATTCCCGAAAAAGATGGCGTTTTAGCCGATATGCTAGTCGCAGAAGCGATCGCCTATGAAGGTAAACCTCTGAGTCAGTTAGTTAAAGAAGCGATCGCGGAAGCTGATGGCCCGCTGTACAATAATCGTCTGGATTTGCACCTTACCGAAGCCCATAAAACTGCTGTCATTGACTCCTTTACCAAAAATCCCCCTAAAGAGGTAGCGGGAATTAAAGTGAAAGAAGTGGGACGTAAAGACGGAATTAAGCTGTATTTAGAAGAAGGTAGCTGGATATTGCTGCGTCCCTCCGGTACAGAACCTCTGGTGCGCGTTTATTTAGAAACCAACACACCAGAAAAACTTACCCAAATCGCCCAAGAAATGGAAAGTGCGATCGCTAAACTAGAATAATAGTTTTCACCGCCGATCAACGCAGATGAACGCTGATAATTATCTGTGTTCATCTGCGTTTAGGTTTGGTTTTATTGAATTTGTTATGAAAAGTATTGCTAATTTGCTGATATCTGTAGTTATAGCTGTGTGGGTAATGGCGATCGCTATTCTCTCCGTACAAAATGCTACTTTAGTATCTTTAAAGTTTTTGAGTTTCCGATCAATTCAAATACCAGTTGGTTTGGTGCTGGCTTTTTGCGTTTGTGTTGGCTTAGTTGGCATAGCTATGCTGCAACCTTTGTGGGGGCTAGCTGATGGGCGCGGTAATTCTCGTTTAGATGAGGATGCTGAATTTTTTGTTGATGATGAAGATTTTTAGCTTGAAATTACAGTCCTATTTGCGCTTAGGCTTTCAATTATGACTTAGATATTTCAACAAACTTTCGCATTAATGATGAATTCAAACAAAGGTAAAAAGCATGACACAATCTCTACAAAAGTTATTTACATTTGATGAATTTCTCGAATTTTTAGCAACACAACCGGCCAACCTTCGTTACGAATTACATGATGGAGAGATTGTTAAAATGCCACAACCTCTCGGAACACATGAACAAATAATTATGTTTTTAGCAAGGATGCTATTGTTAAAAATAGTAGAACTTAAACTTCCTTATGATATCAGTAGTAAAAATGTTCTCGTTAAGCCAGAACATAAACAATCAGGTTACTATCCAGATATTCTTATACTAAACCTTCCTAACTTAAAAAATGAACATTTATGGGAAAAAGAATCGACTGTTAGTAACCCAGATTCAATTCCCCTAGTAATTGAAGTAACTAGTACTAACTGGCGTGATGATTATCATAAGAAGTTTGCTGACTATGAAGAGATGGGTATTCAAGAATATTGGATTATTGATTATGCTGCTTTGGGTAGTAAGGAGTTGATAGGCGATCCCAAACAGCCAACAATCACAATTTACTCTTTAAGTGATGAGGGTGAATATCGTGGTAAAAAATTTAGAGGCAATGATAGTTTAACTTCACCAACATTTCCACATTTAAATCTAACGGCTGAACAAATTTTTTCAGCACGTTATGGATATGATTAGCCATCAGCAAGTTCACTAGTCAATGCTATTATTAACAACTAATTTTGATTATGTAAGTTGGTGGATATAAACAAAACTATGTTCATAAGCTAAATATGCTTGAAACCCTTACCAATGACAAATGACAAATGACTAATGACAAATGACTAATGACTAATGATAGCCATTACTAACCATCTTTAATTGCACTGCGATACTGATCAATCTTCCATTGTCTGCCAATTGAGTGGCATACTTTGTCCTATATTCATACATAATTGGTATGTGATTTGTCTGAATATCTCCTCTGCTTCTTGTGGGAGAAATGGAAATAATTCTTCAGTAGCGATCGCAAACCGAATTGGTACAGGTGCATAGCTATAAAAATCAGGTGCCAGCTTCATGAGTTTTTGCTGCACTAAATCGTTGATCCACAAAACTAAAGGAAAGGGAAAATTGTGTAAAAAATCATCCCGCAAGCGATTCAGAGAAACTAAAAAATCATCTACATTCTGAAGTGATTCTATCCCAAAGACAATAACAGCATTAGGCTGTGGAAAACTGATTGTAGTTGTCATGGTGGAATAGAGACTATGAGATGAATTTCGCAAGTTAATTGCTAAAATCTCTAACCCAGAACGCTGTCTTAACTCTGCTAAGATGTGTTCTTGCAAACCTGCGTAATTGCAGCGTACTAAAATTAAAGTGAATCGTCCTTGGGCATTGGTAATTGCCCTACTAAGAGTAGTAAGCGATCGCTCATGTTGGACAATCACATCATCTTCATGGTTTGGCTTATTCATAACGGCGATTGTTTCACTGCCCTGAGAACAGGTAGAATCAACCACTGCCATTCTTGAAGATGACATTCAAATGCGAACAAACTCATTGATAAAGTTTGGTAGTTTGCTTCGCTACTACCGCTTTGTTTATATACCACTTTTCGTTATCAATTTTTTTAAGCCTCTGTAATTTATAATACTCAAGCTTTACTTAACTGCCTAGAGTGAGGCTGTTTAAGATCTGTATCAAAAAATAATTGTTAGTGGGAAAGCAAGCGGATAATAACTTGATACCTAAGAATTGTGGGAAACATCAACATTCTTCTGACGTATCACTAGGGCGCTTTAGCGATTTCTTAACGAAAATCAAAATACTTATGAGTAATTGCAGTACAGAATAGTTTTCAGTCGCAATTTCATTACAGATATGTCTCAATCGGCAATAGAATCAATATTACAAGAGAACCGCTTATTTCATCCGAGTGCTGAATTCTCACAAAAAGCTCAGATCAAAAGCCTGGCAGATTATCAAATTCTTTACGATCAGGCTAAAGCAGATCCACAAAAATTTTGGGCAGAATTGGCGGAAAGTGAGTTGCATTGGTTCCAAAAATGGGACACAGTGTTAGATTGGCAACCACCTTTTGCTAAATGGTTTGTTGGTGGTAAGACTAATATTTCTTACAACTGTCTTGACAGACACCTGACTACTTGGCGCAAAAATAAAGCTGCACTGATTTGGGAAGGAGAACCAGGAGATTCACGGACTCTCACCTACGCCCAATTACACCGAGAAGTTTGCCAATTTGCTAATGTACTAAAACAACTGGGAATCCAAAAAGGCGATCGCGTTGGTATTTATATGCCAATGATTCCAGAGGCGGCGATCGCAATGTTAGCTTGTGCGAGAATTGGCGCACCCCACAGCGTTGTGTTTGGTGGTTTCAGTGCAGAGGCTTTGCGCGATCGCTTAATTGATGCGGAAGCTAAGTTAGTGGTGACGGCTGATGGTGGTTGGCGCAAAGATGCGATCGTTCCCCTCAAGGAACAAGTAGACAAGGCGATCGCCAATAATGCTGTTCCCAATGTGAAAAATGTCCTGGTAGTGCAACGTACAGCGCAACAAACACACATGGAGCCAGGACGTGACCATTGGTGGCATGATTTACAAAAGGGTGTATCAGCCGATTGTCCGGCTGAACCAATGGATAGCGAAGATTTGCTGTTTATTCTCTACACCTCTGGTAGCACTGGCAAACCTAAGGGCGTTGTTCATACCACGGCTGGATATAACTTATATAGCCACATTACTACCAAATGGATCTTTGATTTACAAGATACAGATGTATATTGGTGTACTGCCGATGTCGGTTGGATTACGGGGCATAGCTACATTGTTTATGGGCCGCTGTCCAACGGTGCTACAACTCTGATGTATGAAGGTGCGCCCCGTGCTTCTAATCCTGGCTGTTTCTGGGATGTGATTGAAAAGTACGGTGTCAACATTTTTTATACTGCACCTACAGCTATTCGCGCCTTTATTAAAATGGGCGAACATCATCCTAAATCACGCAACCTCTCTTCCTTGCGCTTGTTGGGAACTGTGGGCGAACCAATTAACCCAGAAGCTTGGATATGGTATCACAAAGTTATCGGTGGCGAACGCTGCCCAATTGTCGATACCTGGTGGCAAACTGAAACTGGCGGGATTATGATTACAGCCCTACCAGGTGCAATTCCTACAAAACCAGGTTCTGCAACCCTACCTTTCCCCGGAATTCTTGCAGATATCGTAGATTTGGATGGCAATTCTGTAGGCGACAACCAAGGTGGTTATTTAGCAGTGCGTCACCCCTGGCCGGGAATGATGCGAACAGTATACGGCGATCCCGATCGCTTCCGCCGCACCTATTGGGAACATATACCACCCAAAGACGGCAAGTATACATATTTTGCTGGTGATGGGGCGAGAAGAGATGAAGATGGTTACTTCTGGGTAATGGGACGGGTAGACGACGTGTTGAACGTATCAGGACACCGCCTCGGCACAATGGAAGTAGAATCAGCTTTAGTTTCCCACCCAGCAGTTGCAGAAGCGGCGGTTGTCGGTAAGCCAGATGAACTTAAAGGCGAAGAAGTTGTAGCTTTTGTGACTCTGGAAGGGACTTTCCAACCCAGCGATGATTTGAGTAAAGAACTCAAACAACATGTTGTCAAAGAAATTGGTGCGATCGCCCGTCCCGGTGAAATTCGCTTTACTGACGCTTTGCCAAAAACGCGATCGGGTAAGATTATGCGGCGTTTGCTGCGAAATCTGGCTGCGGGGCAAGAAGTATCTGGCGATACCTCAACTTTAGAAGACCGCAGTGTTTTAGATAAGTTGCGGGAAGGGGCTTAAATAAGTCAAAAGTTTGGGGAAGGGGGAAGGGGGAAAGGGAAAAACCTTTAACCTTTAACCTTTTCCCTTTTCCCCTTTAACCTCTCCTACTCAATTAACAATTGCAGTGAGAGTTTGGAAGAAACTCGGATAAGAAATCGCCGCAGCTTCAGCGCGGTGAATGGTGGTTACGCCATTGGCGACTAAGGCGGCGATCGCTAAACTCATGGCAATGCGATGATCTGTATGGCTATCGACATCTGTACCAACTAAGGGAGTACCGCCAGTAATTTCCATCCCATCGGGTAGTTCGCTGACCTTAGCTCCCATTTTATTGAGTTGTTGAGCCATGACGGTAATGCGATCGCTTTCTTTTACCCTTAATTCGGCTGCGTCGCGAATAATTGTTGTTCCTTCGGCAAATACTGCTGCTACTGCTAAAATCGGAATTTCATCAATCATTCTGGGGATGATATCACCAGCTAAAGTGCAGCTTTTTAAACTACTGGAACGTACCCTAATATCAGCTACTGGTTCACCTGCGACTTCTCGCTGATTTTCCAGTTGAATATCTGCTCCCATCAGCTCTAAAGCTTCTAAAATACCTGTGCGGGTAGGATTCACACCCACGTTTTCTACTACTAATTCCGAACCTGGAACAATTGCACCAGCTACCAACCAAAAAGCTGCGGAACTAATATCGCCAGGGACAACTACCTTTTGTCCAAACAATTGCGCTGGCCCGGTAACAGTAACACTATTAGTTTCGGGATCAACGCTGAGTTCTGCACCAAACGCCCGTAACATCCTTTCACTATGGTCGCGGGAAAGGGCGGGTTCGGTAACGGTAGTTTTTCCTTCTGTGGCTAAACCAGCGAGGAGGATACAGGATTTAACTTGGGCTGAGGCGATGGGGGAATGATAGTGAATTGGTTTGAGGGCTTGTCCAGCAATTGCAAGGGGTGCTAAAGAATTACCCTTGCGTCCCCAAATTTGCGCCCCCATTTGTTGCAATGGTTGGACTACGCGAGACATGGGACGCGATCGCAAAGAATTATCACCTGTGACCGTAAAAAAACGCCCTGCATGAGATGCTAACAATCCCAACATCAAACGCAACGTAGTACCAGAATTTCCTGCATTTAATACATCAATTGGTTCTTGCAAATTTCCTAAACCAATACCCTTCACCCGTACTAACTCTGTATTGAGTTCCGAAATTTCCGCCCCCATTGCTTGAAAACAACTAGCAGTACTGCGGGGGTCTTCGCCTAAGAGAAGACCTTGAATTTCCGTTTCACCTTGGGCGATCGCACCCAACATCAAAGCACGGTGGGAGATAGATTTATCTCCAGGAATGCGAATACGACCTTGTAAGGATATACCAAAAGGAGGTCGTTGAATAACTAACTTATCTGAAAGGTCTTTTTGCTTTTCTAGAGTTATAACAGCAGCCGACATTAGGATACACTGGCTTTTGAATACATTGAAAGTACATGAGCGACTGCATATGCCGCTACTGTGAACTTCTTCCCTAGTATCGTATCGTCTTTTGCTTGCTCAAACTTAATCAAATCTTCCAAAATCAGTAAAGTTAGATGTTCGGTTGTAAAAAAGTCTAAATGTATTGGATTTTTGACTTTTGATTTTGCACAACCTCAATAAAGGACTTCCAACTACAAAAATAGTTCATCGCTGTGTATGCAGAGGAGACAGAGGAAGCAGTCCCAATGAAACAAGTTTCACCGCCAAGTATGAAAGTCTCAATGGAATTTTTACTCAGCAACGCCACTTGCTTTAAGCCGGGAAACCCGTCCAACACAGTGGCTCCTCAGCACTCAGCACTCAGTACTTTTAAGCTAGTTCAAGCATAATTACTCATTTGGGTTGTCAACTCTTAAAAGACAAGGTTAATCTGGAATTTGGACTGCCAAACGTGAAGAAATGAACAATTTTATTCGCGCATTCGCTTGCCATACTAGCTCTTATAAAAGCAAAGAAAATCGTTCTTCTTGTGTTTTAGCGAATAATCCAGCTATATTAATTCCGGAATCTAAAGATTATTTACAAAATATTCCGTAACTTTACTTTTAAATTACCTTTCCGGAGAAAAATCGCAATTTTTGCTTTTTAAATTAGCACCCTAAATATTTGCATTTTTGTTTATTTGGCTTACCAAATTAGTAGATTCAGTTAATATCTAAGCATGTTTTACTATTAGTTTCTGACCATAGACTGCTAGAGACTCTGGTGTTGATTTCGTTTTGTTCACTAGCTTTTAGCCCTTATCGCTCCCATGCTGACCCATCACCGCAAGCCCGTGTGCTTATCCCTCATTTCCACTGACCTGCCAGTTTGGTCTGTTGTGGAAACTGCCGGGACATTGTATCAAAAAGATACTGACCGCTTTCATTTACTATTGACTGCACCGCCTTTGATTACCTGCGAAGTAGCGAGTTCCCTAAATCCTGAAGATAAGCTTTCGCAAAAGAGAAACAACGCACCCAGCAGTCCCAGAATTTTGTGGTTAGAGATTTCTCCTTACCGAGTAATCATGACCATGCAAGGTAACGCCGAAGTCAGTTATCGCCATTTCTGGGAACAGGGTGTTTATGGTATTAGCCGCTATTGGTTACCAACTGAGTCATGGCAAGCCAATGAGCCTATTCGTCTACGCAATTTTACTAATGCGATGGTACTTAATGGGCATCCATTACCAGAGCATTTACGGATAGAGTATGAATTGTGGTCAGACAAAGTCCAATTGGGGCGCTACATCCTCAATTTGGAAATTAGGCACTAATTGCAAATTATAAATTCTACTGTTTGAGATAAATCAAACAAACTTACCTGCCTCAATTTTCAATTTTGGATGACAATCTAACCATTTATGGTGCAACAGGTGCATTTACCATCCCCTTTGCTATCACAGCATTGGGGAATATTTTTTAATTTTAGACTTTGGATTTTGCACTTAGCGCCAGCTTACGCACTTTTCCCAAAGCTTTGATGTGTTACGGCTTACGCCTAACACCAATTCTCCAAAATTCAGCAACAGATCCAAACTCAAAAACCCTTGCTACATATGGTTTTATTAATTTTGAATTTTGCGGAAAGTCTGAGCGGAGGTTTCCTCCGCTCAGACTTTCCAAGAGAGAATTTTGAATTTTGAATTGGTATTAAACATCTTGTATTTCTCGGCGTGTATTCGCGGTTCATTATTATTTGAACTGTATTTTGTTTAGCTAAAAAAAGCCTGCTTAAGCAGGCTTTTCCAATATAATCAGTAAGGTCGTTACATTTTTACTAACGTAGCACCTCAAAATTCTTATTTTTAATTAAATCCTATTTAGGATTCACTTTATCGATTACGGTGATTTTGCCATCATCTCCCACAGTCCAGACATCGTAAACACCAACCACATCGCCATTAGCGTCAACATCAACATTTCCGCTGGCTCCTTGGTAATTAATGTCTTTACCTTCTTTGAGTAATTTTAGCCCCTCACAAACATCGGTAACTTCTGTACCAGGTGCATTAGAAACTTCCCGAATTTTATTAGCAATGCCAACACCTGTATTTTCTTTAGCAGCTTGTGCGGCTAATGCTAACAATGCAGCTGCGTCCCAAGCTTGAGGTGCATATTCTCCCGGAGAACCACCTTTTTTCTCTTTCCAGAGTTTGTTAAAGCCGTCTAATGCTTTGCCATCGGAACCAGGAACTGTACCGATCGCACCAGTTAAAATATATTTACCATCACTACCTTTGCCTACTTGCTCTGGGAAAGTGGGTGCTTTCACGCCATCAGTAAGCAGAATTTGCACTCCTTTCGTTAAGCCTTGCTGGTAAGCAGCTTTGAGAAATAAACTACCTGTTTCAGCATATAGTACCGCCAATACTGCTTCTGGTTTACCAGCAAAAGCCGCAGCTGCTTCCGTATCAAAGGTTTGAGCTTTAGGATCATAGCGGACAGGTTTATCTTTATTAACTACTGTTCCACCTAATTTTTCAAAAGTTTGTACAAACGCTTTTTCAAAACCAACGCCATAGTCGTTATTAATCACAACCGTAGAAACGCGCTTAAATCCTTTTTTCTTAGCAAGTTGCGCCAAGGCTAGTGCTTGGTAAGTATCTGGGGGTGCAGTGCGTGCCCAAAAGCCCTTATAGTCCCCTTTTTGAGCTTTTTCCGTAAACACAGGACTGGTGCTACCAGGGGAAATCAACATCACTTTATTCGGTGTCGCCACTGAGATAGCCGCAGTGGAAACGCTACTAGCAAAGGAGCCCACTACACCAGCCACTTTATCCAAGGTTGCAAGTTTGGTCATACCAGCTGCACCTGCTTTCGGATCTGTTTGATCATCTACTGGTACTAAGGTGACTGGTTCACCGTTTACGCCACCACAAGCATTGACTGTGTCCACTAGCAAGGGAACTGAACCCACCATCTGTTGACCGATAGATGCCAAATCACCAGTTGTCGGTAGTAAAGAACCGATTTTTAACCCCTTAGCATTGGTTGTGGTAGTTGAATTGGCTGCTGGGGTAGCAGTGCCTTGTGTGTTCCCTGTACTATTAGAGTTGCTAGCAGTATCACTACAAGCCCCTAACAGGAAACCAGCGGCTAAGGTAGCTACACTAAAAGCTAAGGCTGTACTAATTCTTGGCATAAATTACTTTCACTCCTCTATTCTTTAGGAGTCTGAAAGTAAAATTCTAACTATATTTTCAGGTTAGGTTAATATTTACAGACTCCAAAGCATAAATAATATCATCCTCCTGAAGAGATAGAGGTGTTTATGCCGACATTAATATTTATGCCTGAAGAAGTATTTTTTTAGTCTTAGAAAAATTTATCATCCCTAATGCATTAAAAAAGTGATGCAAACTCAGTTTCATCACTTGCCTCTAATGGCTGGGAAAACGGAGAGGGAGGGATTCGAACCCTCGGTACGGAGTTGCCTGCCGTACAACAGATTAGCAATCTGCCGCTTTCGACCACTCAGCCACCTCTCCTGGGTCACGAATATCAATAGTAGCAGATACATCTAGAAAAGTCAAACATTTTTTAGTCATTAGTCATTAGTCATTAGTCAACTGTACTAGCATGGGTTGGATCTAGGAAGGAGCATCATCAGCAAGGATTGTATTAAACACTTGTTAACTAGTGACTACTGACTATTGACTAACATTTAGAGAACTTGCGATCGCATCCAAGCCAGTGGCAAAGTCCGCAATTTTTTCCACTGGGGGACGTAGGCGCGCTGAGTGAAGACATTATAATCGTTGCGTTCGATGAAGTTTAAAATTTGACTGTAATGCATCAGCGCTGCCCAAACAGGCCAACGGGCATCAGCAGATAGATAGGAAATTCCCTTTTCTGCCTTGCTGTAGAATTCTCTTGCCCGGGAAATTTGGAACTGCATTAAGGCACGCCAGCGATCGTCTACTACACCTTTAAATAAATCTTGTTCGGTGTAGCCAAATCGTGCCAAATCTTCTAAAGGAAGATAAATTCGCCCTCGCCTAGCATCTTCACCAACATCCCGCAAGATATTGGTAAGTTGCTTGGCAATCCCCAAAGCAATTTCTTCTTTGATGGGACTATAGGGCTGTTGTGTACGGCTCCACGGTGCTGTATTTCTGGTATCGTCCAACCCCATAATTGCCGTGGACATCAAACCGACAGTGCCAGCAACGCGGTAACAGTAGAGGTATAATTCCTCAAACGTTTCATAGCGGCTGCGATATAAGTCCATGCGCTGACCGGCAATCATGTCCCGAAAGGGTTGAATGTCCATAGGAAAGCGTTTGACGGTATCCACTAAAGCTACATCAAAATTTTCTACTGGGTTTCCAGCAAAAATTGATTCCAGCTGCTTCTCCCATAGATCTAGGGTTTCTGGCGTAGTCATAGCAGATGCAGGGCCATCTACCAGTTCATCTGTACGGCGACACCAAGCATAAATTGCCCAAACAGCGGGACGCTTTTCTTTGCTCAGGAGCAAAGTGCTCAGGTAAAAAGTCGCGGAATACTTGGCTATAAGTTGCCGACAAAGTTTGTAGGAATCGTCTACAGAGACCAGCGTTTTCATGCGCGGGGGTGAATCAGGCAGTTGCAGCATTCGTTGCGGGCGATCGGGTGAGCGTTTGCGAGTTGTTTGCAGTTGCCACCGGGATTGCTTCCGAGATCGCCTGCGCTGTAAGCTTACCAGAAAGTACGGCCCCTTCCATACTGGCTAAATAGCGTTGCATGGTGTAATCCCCTGTCAAATAGAAATTGGCAATGGGAGTTTTCTGCGAGGGACGGTGCTGTTGACGACCTGGAGTTGCTTTGTAAACTGAACGCGGCGTTTTCACCACATGATATTTCAGCAGCTTGGCTGGATTATCTCCGCCAAAGTGTTGGGGAAAGAGTTTTTCTAGTTCAGCAATGGTGGCATCGACAATTTCCTCATCGGATTTAGTGATCCAATCTTTTGCTGGAGCTAGAACCAATTCCAACATTGAGCGATCGGGATTAGCATATCCACGGCAGGTGTTGCTCATATCAGCATAAACGCTGAGGAGGGGCGATCGCGAAAATAGTAAGTGGTCAATTTCTGTAAGTTTGCGATCAAACCATAAATGGAGGTTAATTACAGGCACTCCTTCCAGCCCATCTAGCTGCTGGAAAAACTCCATTTGCTTCCACGGTGCTGGCAGCATAACCTTGAAGGGGTCAACGGGCATGGCAGATACATACAAATCAGCCGTTAACACTTCATCTTCTGCTCCATTCAACCCCCGAATCAAGAATCCCCTCACGGTACCATCAGGGTTGAGCAAAATTTCTTTGAGGGGGGCATTTAATCTCACTTCCCCACCCCGTTCGGTGATGTGATCTACTATCGGCTGACACAATCGCTCAGTTGGTGAACCATCGAGAAAGGCCATGGTTGAGCCTTTCTTTTCTTGGAGGAAGCGATTGAGGGCTGTTAGCAGGATAGTAGCAGAAATCTCTTCTGGCCCAATGAAGTTCAATGCCTTAGACATGGCAATAAAAACTTCCTTTTCTACTCGTAGCGGAATGTTTTGCTTTTGCAGCCATTCCGTCCAGGAGTATTTGTCCATTTCTTCTACGTACTTCTGCCCTTGCACCATTGCTGGTAACAAACCCAGTCCAAAACGAATTTTTTCTGGCCAGGTGAGCATATCGTTGTTTCGCAAGATTGCCACTATGCCATTTAAAGGTGCTGGCAAATCTGGGAAATCAAAGCGGCTGTATGTTCCTGGGGCTTCAGGTTGGTTGAAGATCATCGAGTGTTCTTTCCACTGCAAACGGTCTTCAATGCCCAGTTCTTTGAATAGCTGCAAAATATTGGGGTATGCCCCAAAAAATATGTGCAGACCTGTTTCGTACCAGTCTCCGTCAGCATCTTGCCACGCTGCCACCTTGCCACCCAATACGTCTCGGCGTTCCAAGACAATGGGGGTGTGACCCGCGTCTGTGAGATATTTCGCGCAGGAAAGTCCTGCTAGGCCCGCTCCCGCGATCGCTACTCGCATTTAACCCTACTGCTCTTCAAGATTTCTTAATCGTTTTGCCGTTCTCATTATACGTTGCAATCTGTTACATTTCGCAGCGATTGTGCGATCGCTTTCCTAAAAAACTTTGAAATATTCTGCTGCTTTTAGGTTTAACGATAAATAAACTTGATGTGCTAAATCGTCATTTGTCCTCTGTGACTCAAGTTCTCAGCCGCGACAACCTCTACTGGAACTTTGTCTTTTATGATTATGCTTTGTCCAAAATTTTAAAAATTAAAAATATTCATAAATATATTTATTGCCCCACGCCTGAGTGGGAAATCTCTCATTGGTGATGACAGAGAGATTTTTAAGCTGTTCCACATGTAACTTGCACATTGACTTGATTTGGCTGTCAACAGTTAACAGTCAACAATCACCACGAGGAGTTATGCAATTTGCTGATGTTGGGGAGTGGGATTCTTGCATGAGTTTCTAAATTGTGCAAGTAGCGGAAGTCTAGAAGACAGCCATTTAAAATTTCCCTGCAAAAAATTTTCTAGGGAATTTTTACTCTTGATTTTTGAAAAATATTTTTCTGGCTCAGCTAATTTTTTGCGTCCTACTGAATTTTTCTAAAGGAAATTTTTATGGCTTTGATAAAGACTATGAGCCATTATCCACATTTTTTCTATGGCAATAGATTAAAAAATAAATGTAAGAAATAATACCTGCTATTTTTTTGATTAAGTATTATTGTCGTTGCCAAATCAGCTTATATGTATTTTTTTAAGGCAATATAAACAGCAATTATAAAAAATTTAAATTTAAAACTAGCAAATAATTCAAAACATTATCTAAAAGTTTTATTTGTTTATTTCCGTCTAACAAGATATGATGATCCCTGCTGGGGATCGCTCAGTATTGTGTCAACAAAGTAAGAGGATTTTTCTCTGGATTAAAAAATAAAAATTTAATTTGTCCGTCTAAAAATGTTGTTTAGCTAAACCAGGGGTGCACGGTTTAATTGTGCAAATACTTGGAATTTAAATCGACATGCTATTTTTTGAATTTCTTTGGATAACATCCACGATTAGTTCTTTCTTCTCGTTGAGTGAAAAATTGCCAGCAAATTTAACGCCAAAAGTATTACCAGCGAAAGTTTCAACCAATCTGGGTAAATTTGTAAGTAAGCATCGCCCATTGTTTGTGCTTCCCAAGCAGCCAGGAAAAGTTTGGAGTACAACGTTGCTACCTACAAGGTTTTTAAGAATTGATTGGCACAATAATGACAATAAAATCAACCTAGAACAATCACAAAATTCTCCAAGACAAACACTTAAAAAAAGTAAAAAAGAGCTTTGTAGTGCTGGGCAAGAGATAGCATCACAACAGCCAGTTTTTAGAAAATCTAATGGTTGGACATCTGGAACTATCATCAACTCAACTTCTCCTAGCCCAGATTTTTTCACTCATAAAATCCTGCGATCGCTGCAAGATTTTTTCCGCTTTACTAGTCCTCTAGAGCAGAATTTTATGTCTGCTGCCTCACCTGTAGTAGTCGTCCATCGAGACCGAAATAACTATGAAGTGTGGGTAAATAACAGTTTAGTTGCTACTTTACCTACAGAGATGGCTGCTAAGTCAATGCAACAACGCTTGACTAACCTAGCGAAGTTACCCAACCTAGACGCTAATCAATTACGACCCGCTTTAGTTGATGGAATACCTGCCCTAATGGCAGGTAATCGCTTTTTATGGGGAATTGAAAAACAAATTTCCGAGAGATTTCATAAGACTGGCGAATTGTTAGCGATTGAGTGGATTAACAATCTCCGTTCAGCTTTCAAAGCACCAACATTGACCCTCGTGGAGGGACAAAAAGAGATGTATGGTGTCAGTCCTTCTAGCAGAAAACTATCCGGGTTAGCTTCTTGGTATGGGGGCTATTTTCATGGTCGTTTAACAGCGAACGGCGAGATATACAACCAAGACGAATTGACAGTAGCCCATAAATCTCTGCCGTTTAATACTTATTTGCAGGTGAAAAATCTCCAAACTGGAAAAGCTGTGATTGTCCGAGTCAACGATCGCGGCCCTTATATTGAACCCAGAAGCTTAGACCTATCAAGGATAGCAGCCCGTTGTCTTGGTAGCGAAATAGCTGGAGTCGTACCATATGAAGCGGTAATTTTGCAAAGCAATCAACCCAAAATGACCTTAAAAGCTTCTACTCTCACCAAAGCAAAACCCAAGCCTGTGAGACAACTGGCATTAGTCTCGGAATTCTGATCGAGTCTGGATTCTTGCTAACTACTGATGGTTGATTGCTGATAGCTGATTGCATAAATGGCTACTAGCAATTACCATACCTCTGTTATCAAAAACTAAATGCTATTAAATGAATAGCCACAGGTAAAACGTTATGTCAGTAACGCAGCATCTCCAAGGCTTTGGGCATCATTTAATTCTCGGTATCTCTGGAACGACATTAAGCGACGACGATAAACGCGCACTTAGTGAATTAAAACCTGTTGGGGTAATATTTTTTGCTAAGAACTTTCTAGATAGCGCTGCTTATGAAATTTGGTTGCAAAGCTATAGAGAGTTAATCGACCAAATCAGACAATACGCCGAACGTGATTCTATGTTTATTACTTTAGATCATGAAGGCGGTCGGGTTGTGCGTACACCTTTACCAATTACCCGATTTCCCTATGCTTCGCTGTTACAATCGCGATCGCGTCAAGTAGCTAAAGCCACCGCTGTAGAACTCCAATCCTTGGGAATCAATGTATCCTGGGCACCTGTAGCAGATATTTATTCCCATCCCCAAAATCCTGTGATTGGCCCTCGCGCCTTTGGTACAACTCCCGAATCTGCTGCTGGCGGCGCGCGGGAGTACTTCCTAGGACTGCAAGAATCAAGGATTCTTGGTTGTGCTAAACATTTTCCCGGTCATGGAGATACCAGCAAAGATTCTCACTTGGAATTACCAGTACTCGATTTAACAATAGAAGACCTGCGAAATCGCGAACTTATACCTTTCAAAACTCTGATTGAGGAACAGGTACCTCTAGTGATGACAGCCCATATCCTGTTCCCGAAAATAGATCCGGATGTACCAGCAACACTTTCGCAACGCATTCTTCAAAGCATACTCAGGAAAGAACTAGGTTTCAAAGGCGTGGTAGTGTCTGACGATTTAGATATGAAAGCCGTCTCAGATATGTTTGTGCAAAAGGGGACTGTAGCAAAAGCAGTGAATGCTGGCTGCGATATGTTTATTGTCTCCCGCAATATCAACTCATCATCTTTGGAACGTACCTATTACATCGCCCAAGATTTTGCTGACTCCCTGAATAACGGTAGCCTCGATCCAGCAGTAGTCGCAGCAGCAAAAGACAGAATCGACAAATTACTAGCGATCGCACCCCAATATCTCGTCCATACTTTGGATAAAGAGACACTCAAAGCACACGCCGAATTAGCGATCGCTTGTTCATTCCAAGAAGTTGGATAATCTACCGGAAATAGAATTTTCACGCTTTGAGGAAAGGGTAAAAGGTAAAGAAAAAACCTTTTACCCTTTGCCTTTTTCCCCTTCACCGAATGTTCACACCGCATCAGTAGCGTGTTGTCTGAGTAATATTTTGTAACAATTCTCTAAGTGTGGCTGTAAAGCTTATCCTGTAATAAATTGGACTTTTATCACCTCGCCCAAACTCAGCAATATTGTAAAAATTTCCTGTTGATTATTTAAAGCTTTGATAAATGATACAGATTGGCATACTTAGATGGTATCTAGCTAATCGCAGTAATCAATATCAAAACCTCTACAAGATAAAGGTTTTGATATTCTCGGCTAGTCCCTTAGTTGATATTTGTGTGATTCCATGAAAAAACACATAGTGCTACTAAATACCGTTGCTAAAGTGGTACGCAAATGGCAACGGCAATTTAGTAATAAAGCTTTGATGCTTGTGTTCTCTAGTTTAGGCTTTGTCCTAGCGCTGCTATTGGCTCAATTCTCAATCGGATTTTCTGGTTGTATTGTGGGGATTTGCCATAATTCCAGCGTCGGACAAGCCGCAACTTTATCGCAGATTCTCTATATTTCACCGCAAGGTGCTGGTAAGCGTGATGGTAGTAGCGCTCAAAATGCTGGATTACTCACTGATTTACCTGCATTTGTTAGTAGAGTACAACCTGGTGGAGAAGTGAGGTTACTGACTGGAGTCTATAAACACAGTGGGAACATTCGCATCGCCAGTGGCGGATCTGCTGGTAAACCGATAACCATTCACGGAACTGATGCATCAGGAATCGAAACATCCATGCCAGTCATTGTAGGCGATCGCTCCAGCCCATATCAGGCTCCTCCATTAGGAAAGACGGGTAACAGTCTCTTTAATCTCCTCCCCGGTGCTAGTTACCTCACTTTCCGTAACATTCATTGTATGAACCAAGGTAATGGTTGCTTTGTATTTGCTGGTACTAAAGGTGATGTGACTATTGAAAAAACCAAAGCAACCAATGTCCAAAGATTCATCGAGCATGATCCTAACTCTAGCAAAACTACTGGTGCATGGGATTTAGCAAATGTCACCATCCGCAATGCAGATATTCAAGGCTACTCCAAAGGAGCAATACGTTTCGGTAAATCTAAGCCTAGTAACCAAGCTGATGCACACAATATCCTGATCGAGCAAGTTGTTGGCGACTCGCAACGCCAAGATGGTGACAACTTCTGTATGGGTGTGCATCTTCGTGGCGATGTGCATCATGTGACGCTACGGCGAACCACTATGAATAACTGTCAACAGACTCTCTCTGAGAAAGACTATTGGAATGGAGATGGTTTTACTGCAGAGGCAAACGTTTCTGATCTGAGATTTGAAGATACGAGTGCTGCGGGCAATACTGATGGTGGATACGACATCAAAGCCAAGAACACAGTCTTAATTCGTGCCAAAGCCGCAGATAACAAGCGTAACTTCAGATTCTGGTCAAAAATAGACGTTCAAGACTGTGTGGGTGTAGAACCTCGTTGTCGTGGAGGTTCAGGCTGTCTAGCACAGATTCATGCTACTGAGTCAGCTGATGTCACACTGACTCGCTGTAACTTGAAGTCAACCAATCCTCTAACTAAGGTGTTCCAATCTGATAAAAATGCCAAAATCACAGTTCAAGGTGGGACAGTTCAACATCGAGGTATCCTCCAAAAAACAGAAGGGTCGCAAAACTTGGTAAAAATAACTGGTGTCAAAGTGGAAGTTATCTAACCATGACATATCAAGAGAGTCATTGTGCCTCTATTGACCATCAAGAGGTTTTGAAAGCTACATTGATTACTTAGCTCAAACAACAACAGTTTGTACACAACAAATAGAGTGGAGAAAATCATTTGAGACGGTTGTCACAGGATTTAAACAAGTGTGGGATAAATCAGTAATACCGTCTCTTTTTTTACGTTAAAAATAACTAATTAATTTTATAAAATAGCTCATTAATAGATGCTGAAAAACGGTATATATATTAAATTTCATTTTTACTTATGCTAAGAATAGATTAGTGAGCAATCCTGAAGAGTTTGTGAAGAAATTTCAACCCAACACACAAAAAATTTTGGGTTATGAAATGTACTCATGTCCACAAACTAAACAGGACTGCAATCAGTAATCAAATACCCAATTATCTTCAGCATGAACAGAAATTTCAAATTATTTTTAAAAAATGTTTTTCTATCGTATGAACAAATAACCAACCCTAAATTTTACCATTTAAGAGAACAAACAAATGGTATGTTATTGCCACTTGTATATAAAAAGATTTACCAGCTTTGTTCGCAACTACCCGACCTCGATATTATTGAAGTTGGTGGTGCGGCAGGTACAGGCAGTATTGCTATTGGCTGGGCGATAAGAGATACGCAAAAAAAATCGAAATTAATTGTAGTTGAAAAATGTCAAGGCGGTACTCGTACCGATGTTGGTGGCTATGCTGAAAATCTGGAATTAATTCAAAAACATTTTGAAAATTTTGGCGTACGCGAACAAGTACGCCTCTTTCCGCAAGAACTTACCTTTGAAAATGGACAAGAAGCGATCGCACTAATTAATACCCCTAAAATTGCTGCTTTTATACATGATGCTGATGGACGCATCGACCGCGATTTTTACTTATTCTGGCCTTTGCTGCAACCCGGTGGATTGATTATTGTCGATGACTACGCCAATGAAGCCAAATTTCAGCCCATAAGCGATCGCCATCCCCAAGGCGGTGCTAAATCACTAATCACCTATCGTCTCCTTAATCAAATGATTGAATGGGGACTTTTCCAAACTACTTATAAGGTTGGGAAAACCATTTTTGGCATTAAACCACCTTATGCAGATTTCAGCCGTTTTAATCTCGATACTTGCCACAAGATTATTGCAGAAGTAAAACAAGAACACAGCAATTATTTAGAGCAGCGTGAATTAGTTTTAACTCGTTAACTCGAATTTGTCTTTCTTATAAGGCCAATACTAAGAAACTGATGTGCATTGATGAATGCACATCAGTTTTTTTATATTTTGTAGAGTGGCATCTGATTGCCTACCCTAAAAGTATAATCTGTATGCTCAACAGCTTATTTCATGCTCTGTTTTCCCTGTATTCCATAATAGTAAATGCTTGAGATAAGAAATAAGCTTGACTTTATCCAATTAAACAAAGCGAACCTCTACACTGATGAAATAATCGGTGTTTAGTGAGCAACTTTTGTCATTGAGGTTGGTTTTGGTTACGTTAAAAATGCCTAAATTCTTAATGGACAAAAGTCACATTCTATAGTAAAAATTTAGCTGCTTACTTTAGGCATTGCAATTGAAATAAATGGATAAAGTCGAGTTAAGACATGCAGCTAATTAGAAACCTTGAATGCCTGACGCAACGGAGAAACCCTCAATAGTTAAACCAGCATTAGCTATTCCATTGGATGACTTATCCCAAGATACGAGATCAAAAGTACCTTGAGTATCAACACCAAGTGAGGTTGGAGTAAAGCGGAGAATATCACCACCTTTACCAGTAATAGCAGAACCATTGGCACCAGGAACGCTAAAATCCCCTGTGGTGCTAAGGTAAATACTCTTAATCACGTTATTAGGGCCATATTCTAGCCAAAAAGCATCCACATCTTCGCTAGAGCTAGATAAACCTACGTCAGAACCATCAAAAAGCAATGTCCATGTACCAGCGGTATTTTCACCTGTACTACTAGGTTTGAATAGTAGTAAATCTTCATCTCCACCCTTTAAATCTCCATTAGACCCTGGAACTGTATAAGAACCAGTTGTACTAATTACCAAACCTCCATCCGGAGCAAACGCGATTCCATCTATATCCTCGTTGCTACTATCTAAACCTACATCTGAACCATCAAAATAAAGTTCAAATTTTCCACTGGTATTCTCACCCTTGGAGGTAGGAGTAAACTTGACAATATCTGAATCATCTACCCTTAACCCACCTGCCAATGTAGCGGAGTTATTCAGAGCAAATAAAATTGAGCCATCATCATTATTGATGTGAAAGTCTCGCAGGTAGTACTTGCCCGCATCTAAGCCTACATCTGAACCATCGAAATACTTAGACCATGTTTGCTTACTCTGGTTGTAAGCTAGGATGTCTACCCTATCAGCGTTTACTCCCCCAATAGTACTATTGCCACTCACTTTACTACCTACAAAGATAGTAGCTTGTGGATCGAATGGAGCTGGATTACCGCCGCCAGTACCACCACCAGTACCGCCACCAGTACCACCACCAGTACCGCCACCAGTACCACCACCAGTACCACCGCCAGTACCACCACCAGTACCACCACCAGTACCACCACCAGTACCACCGCCAGTACCACCACCAGTACTGTTGTTATCTAGTAAAAATTCGTAAATCCGTCCATCATTTTCCTTTGGATTATTATCATTATCTTCACCACGATCAACTATGTAGAGACTTCTCTTGGTAGGATCTTTGCTATTGGGTGCAATGGTAAGTCCTGCGGGTTTATCAGGAAACGCATCTGAAATATCTAACTTGCGGACAAGATCACCTGTACTTGTTAGTTCAAACACATAGTAAACCGGATTCTTATTCTCCAGCACAGGTCTACCTACCAGAAATAGGTTACCTGTGAGTGGATCTTCTGTAATCCCTTCAGGATCGAGCAGTCCTAGTTTAGCAGTATCAAATTGGCTAACTATTTTGCCATCAGTCGTGTACTGAAAAACTTCTGCATTTAAGCCATCAACTACCCATAAATTACCCGTCTTAGTAGAGAATGCAACATCTTCTGAGTCAGACTTAGAACTAGTTTTAGTACTAAAAGAACTGATTACATCATCTGATGTATTAAACTTTCCATCTTTACCGGGATTGACTCGAAAAATTTCAGCTTGGTCATCATCAGAAATGTAGAGGATATTATTCTTTGAGTCATAAGCAATCCCTGTTGGTTCGTCAGAAAAACCTGCTGCCACGTTTGGTATGTCAGTAGTGGTTAAGGTATTCTGTAACTCACCTTTGAGATTGATCTCAAAAATATTTTTTCCCTTGAATACATTATCTATTTCTTCTACTTCACCATCACAAATCAACAATGTGTTGGTCTTAGAGTTGTAAACAATCCCCGAGGGATCGGGACTGTCAGGAGAAAATCTAGTGGTAATCGTTTGTACGAGTTGTAGTTTTACCATTGTTTATGGTTGTGAAATTATTTTGAGTCAAATAGCTTGTTTGTAACTTGATCAAGCAGTTATAAATTTACGCACCAGACAAATTGAGGATCTTGTGAATTCACTAAAAGTTGCCATTTTAGGCTGCTTACATCATCTTTTAATGACTTGCATAAATGCTTTTACAAAGTATTGCAATATTTAGAGCAGCTTACTGCTAGATAGATATTGCTAGGACAGCAGCAAAGAATCACATTGGAAACCCTGAACGCTATACGTGCAACATAGTTTTTACGTACTGTCAATGCGTAAACCTTAGTGTTAATATTACATCTATTTAACAGTTTAATATACGTAAAAATAGAGATTTTATTATAAAATTCATCTAAACTTTATAAATTATTTATATCTAAAATATCTATGCTTAATATATTTTTTACACGATAAATAAGAAGTAAATAAAATGATATCCGAAGAGTAAGAGGATACAATTTATCCAAATTTCTCTACGGTGCAAAAATTGTCTATAAAGCTGATATATGATGTTTTTAGAGAATAAAAAACTGTGGAATATAAATTAATTTAACCTCTCGTTTTATCATTTTGGTATTTAGCTTTTAATTTATTATTTACAAAGTTAATTCCAAAGATAGTTAGATGATTTGTAATTGGGGAATAAGTTAATTTTTGAAATTACCCTAACTTCTTATTCAACAAACAATGTCAACATACTCACCTAAATATACATTCATAATATTCACTAGATGTTGTATTGATATCAATTTAGGTTGGTTTTGGTTACATTAAAAATGCTTAAAGCCTTGATAGATAAAAGTCAGATTACATGGTAGATATGGAAACACCGCAAGCATTGCACTTGAGAGCAATTGATAAAATCTAGTTCAGAGATTAACCTATCAGAAAGCTTAAAAATTTGGACTCACGGCAATACCTTCTAGATTAGAAGTATTACTTATTCCATCAAGCCTGCTTACAAGTTCAAAAGTACCTTTGGTATCGGAACCGAGTGAAGTAGGAGTAAAGCGAAGGATATCACTAGCAAAACCAGAGATGAAAGTACCATTAGCACCAGGAAGATTAGTAAAATCTTTTTCGGTACTTAAGTAAATGTATTTCACATTCTTATTAGCATCATAGTCTAGCCAAAAACTATCAACATTATGATCTTTGAGTCCTACATCAGAACCATCAAAAAGCATTGTCCAAGTACCAACTGTCTTCTCTCCTAAAGTACCGTTTAACTTGATTAGATCTTCCCCAGAACCAGTTAGTTCTGTACCAGAAACTCCTGGAACATTAAACCCATTCCTCGTACTAATTACCAAACAACCATCTGAGTCAATAGCTAGTCCATCAATTACCTCGCTTTTAACTAAAGTTGTTGAGTTTGGATTCAGCCCTAATCCTACAGCAGATCCATTTAAATACCGTTCAAATGTGCCACTGGTATTTTCACCAATGGAAGTATGGTTAAATTTGATGACATCATATTCAGTTGCTGTTATCCCACCCGCTAATGTAACGCTTTGATTAATAGTAAATAAAATCGAGCCATCACTATTGATGTGAAAGTCTCGAAGACGTACATCCTTGAGGTTTGAGCTGCCATTCTTGAATACATCGGAACCATCGAAATATATAGACCAAGTTTTCGTATTCTGGTCGTAACGCAAGATGTCTTGCTTATCAGCGGTTAGACTTCCAACAGTGTTGTAGGTGGTAGTAGTTGTACTGGTACCAGTTGTGGTAGTCGTGGTAGAAGTGGTACTCGTGTTGACAAAGATATTGGAGTATTTAGAATCTAATGCTATCGGATTGATTGATGTTGTAGTGCCACCGGATGTTGTAGTGCCACCGGATGTTGTAGTGCCACCGGATGTTGTAGTGCCGCCTGAGGTTGTTGTACCACCTGAGGTTGTATCAGGGGTTGGATTGGTACTACCATTACTATCTAGTAAAAATTCGTAAACCCGACCGTCATTTTCAGTTGGGTCATTATCATTATCAACACCGCGATCAACTATATAGAGGCTCCTCTTAGAAGGATCTTGACTATTGGGTGCAATAGTAATACCAGCAGGTTTATTCGGATTTGCCGCTGAAATATCTATTTTGCCGACAAATTGACCTGTACTGGTCACCTCAAACACATAATAAACTACTTTACCTGCCTCAGTTATGGGTCTACCTACAAGAAATAAATTCCCAGTTAAGGGGTCTTCAACAATTCCTTCGGGGTCAAGAATTCCTTCAGTTTTTACTGTTGTATCCAAAGTATCAATTGAAGCAGTATCAAATTGACTGACTAATTGGCCACTGGTAGTAAATTGGTAAACTTCTGCATTTAATCCATCAACCACCCATAAATTACCAGTTCTGGTGGAATATGCAACGTCTTCTGAGTCAAACTTAGTAATGCTGTCTAGCTTAGTACTGAAATAAGTTACTACATCATCTGATGTACTGTATCTACCATCTGCTCCTGGATTAACTTGATAAATTCTCGATCTATCATCATCAGAAATATAAAGGAAACGATTCTGCGGATTATAAGTAATCCCTGTTGCCTCCTGCGTAAAATTGATGGCAGTCAGATTGTTATCTATATAAGTGCCTGACAGAGTCGTTTCAAACAGGTTTTTTCCTTTCAATAAATTGGGCATTTCGTCTACTTCGCCGTCAGCAAGAAATAGTGTGCCCAAGTGATCAATATAAACAATTCCCGATGGATCTGGACTTGGCGCTAAATAATCAGAAGTTTTGAAAGTGCGTACGTATTGAGCCATTATTGCTGCTGGAATTATTGTGATAAAAACAAATCGCTAGGATCTGGATTAGGGATTAGAATTTACGCATTGTACAAATTTAGTATTTTGTAATCTCACAAAAATACTATGTTGCAGGCTTTTGCAAATCATTGTTTGTAGAACTAGCCTAAGTGCTTATCAGAAGTGTTATTGCAGAGTAGCGGATTATTGCTAGACATTGCTTTAATAACTTCAAACATTAATAGCAAAAATCTGAAGCCCATACACAAGCTTGGGCAATTATATTTGTCATGGGTAATTCATTGTATTTATCTTATCTCTAATTACTACGGTATTACAGGTATAATCAAAGACTTTATAATAAATTTTATCTATACTTTATATATTTTTCATGCTTAAATATTAGTATTTAATATGTTTTAGAAAAATAAAATAAAGTCTAGCTTTACAAGGCTTTTTTAGGTTCTAATAGAAGATTTGCATGGCTTATTCTGTAAAAAAAAGTATTTTAAATTCATGCAAATATCTGCTCACAACAGAATTTTCAGTGAGCAGATATACAGCACAAAATCAAATTTTTTAAATTAGATTGTTTAAACAAACAGGTGCAGGATGCTCCATAAAATCATGGTTCATCCAAGACAAAATACTCTTTGCTTTTTCATCTATAGGCAGTGAGCTATCAATTTCTAGAATGGGAATGTTAAATGTGTGCGCGCAGTTAACAATCTTTTGCATATAAGCAACATATCTAGATAACAATTGCTGTGCTGCTTCGGGATGCATTCGATCAAAACGACTCTCTGAGGTTGGACGGTTTTGAATTCGCTCAAGTGCAGTGTCTACGTCTATTTGAAAATAAACGATCGCCATCGGTCTTTGGTGGAACAACAGCGCTAATTCCTGTTTGATGCTTTCTGCAGATGGAGTGGTACCTGTGATTCCTACTGACCAAGTTTCTTGCAACAAGCCTTGATCGAGTAAGATAATTTGCGAATTTTGAGTCCTTGGCGCTGCGCTTCGCGCGATCGCATCCAGCCGTTTAACATTGGCAAAAATCTTGGCAGCTTTAGAAAAACTTTGCCTATTAGTTGGTTTGACTTGAGATGCCAAAAACAGAGAGTACAGCAAAATCTGCCATTGATTCTGGGTTTGGGGAATCAGTTTGATCAGTCTTTGCCAAGTACTTTGCTGTCTCCATTGCTGCAAAATTTCATCGCCACTAACGAAAGATACTCCCTGGTTGTTTAATTGTGAAGCAACTTCACGGCAGATAGTGGTCTTACCAGCACCAGGTAATCCGACAAACTCTAATATTAGCGACTGTCCACTGTTGGTTTTCATCAAATTATTGTTGGTTAGAGATTTTCCCATACAGCGAGTTTTGCCTGTAATAAAACTTGATCGAGAGGTTGAGTGGCATCAATATTCACCACCATAGTTTGTGGAGGGAACTTAAATTTTTGCACAGCCTCTACTTTTTGCTTCGCAATTTCTGGTGGTGTATCTGACTTTCTCGCTAAAGCAATCTCAGGAGTGACGTGCAACTTGATCACTAAATCTGGAGGCATGGTATTGACCATGTATTGATAGCGTTGCAACTCCCATTTTTGTAAAACAGCAGGATATGGAGAAGCTTCTTGGTTGCTACTACTCAATAACGGCCCATCATTAAAGCCAAGAATCTGGGTTTGGGGATAGCGATCGGAAATTACCATCATGCCTCTATCCCTAGCTGTACGAGACTGCTGAAGTTTTTGCAGCTTTTCGTAAACCAAGGTAATTGCCCATAAAACTTTACCAAGAATGGAAAATTTTGATTTACGCTTAGAAGTTCCTGATGAGCTGGAGGACTGTTGAGCATAATTGGACTTATTACGCGATTTCTTTGAGCGCAGAACTTGACCAACTTTACTTGCCCAAACTAAAGGTAATCTGATTAAGGAAGCAGGGCCATCGCCACTACCTAGATACACAGGAAGAACATCGAGTTTATGAGAAAAAGATTTTGTAATTTCACCAGTGACAGTAGATTTACCAGATCCATCTGCACCTAAAACAGCAATAATTATGCCGCCATTGATGGGTGTTCTGTGAGCAGGCACTGGAGCTTGGAAAAACTTTCTCCGGCTCTTGTAATAAAGAGATTTAAATTCCCGCTGCCATCGTAAAAACCTAGAAAATAAGGGATTGGAATAGCGATACTTCTGTAAAGATGAGTAGATAGGATTACCAGATTTTAATAACAGCTTGAGATGTGATTCGCTGTCAATAATATCTAAAACCAACTTAGCGGCTTTACTACCTAAAAGTTCTTCACTGAGTTGCTGGATTTTCGATATATTTATCCTTTCTTTCAACCACCGAAATTCCCGAATAAAATCTCCTTTAAAATAATCTTTACCCAACATAGCTTTGAAGCTATCGCGAGTTCTAACTTTGAGTACAGCACGGACAATTAAGATAATTGTTTCAATGTTAGGTTCGGCAATATAAATATGGTTTTCATTGTCATAAATCCGAGTAGATAATAACAACTCTTCCCAAGGCAGACGATAACCTTTGAGGTGCTTTTCTCCTAGTTCGAGACGATAGTGCAGATGAAGATGCACTAAAATACCCGTCTCTCGATCCATAGCTAAGTAATCATCAATATCAACATATCTCCGACAGGGAATTGCTTCAAAATACTTGAAACCAACTTCACTTAAAACCTGCTTGAGATTTTCTTTCTCGTTTTCATCAACCAAAACATCTAGATCAGTTTTTCCTTCTACTGCTGCATCAACATGCTCATTACTTTTCCAGTGACAGTAACGAATATTTTTTTGATCTAAGTGGTCATTAAGTATTTGCACAACCTGGAGTGCTGGCATGATTTCACCCGCTCCTTATTGCATTACTAGGAATTTTTATGTTTTCTAATTAATTATTTATTTCAGGCTCTATGCAACTGACATTTGACTGCGTTTAGGGCCTCATTTAGTGATTTAGCCTGAAATCGTTGACTCTTTGTTAACTCGGAATTAACTTAAGTTAAGATTTCACTATTAACACATTACGGAAAATTTTGCAATTAACAACCTGGCACTAGCCCTGATTTCAGATTGATTTGTCTATCTCATCTGGAATCTCTTAGATAATTTACTCCGCTTTATATAATGCTGTAACCTTGATGGGGCAGGGATTTGGGCTTTTTCAAAGTTACTAAAACCAACGGAAATTCTAAGAGGTGCTTGGTCACTACTGAAAATTTTAACCAGTATTATTAGGTTTAAACCATGTAAGTGGATAACGTCGAGCCAATAAGAGATTTATTAAGATTTGTAACTAAATCCCGGGAAAGCACTCTGGTTATCTGAATCTCAACCAAGACTAAGTGTTGTGATACAAAGTCTGTGTTAACCCTAGCTTAAACCCATTTGGAGCAGAATATTAAAGAATTTTTTGCAAGGAAATAATTAAAAGCAGGCAAAAATTTTACTTATTCTTTATATTTGGCAGATTTTCCCTGATGGGAGAGGCTTTGCTATCTCAACCGGAGTTAATCGATCTCCTATGTATTTCGTTAATGAGAGAAAAGCGATCGCTGGATATAGCTGCACAGAAACGTTGTTTTACCGTACTTCCCGATCCTGGCTATACAGTGATTACAGAGGCTTTATAGTCCGTTCACAAACCCGTATAAATTTAACGCTAACTTTAAACCAATTTCGGTAATAAGCCTTATATACTATGTTTAACTCGGATTTAACCTAAAGTTAATTTGCCACTCAGAGAAGTTTGTATTCTGTAAATTCCACAGTCAGCATCCTTAACTCTGTAGGTAACTTCATCCTGCAACTACTATCAAGCAAAGGTTTTAGCTATCAAGGAGGCTAAGTTGTCTGTATCTAAGTAGATTGTCGGAGACTGTTGAAAATATTATCTGGCTACGATCAAAATGGGAGAAGAAAATCTGTGAGCACTTACCAAAATAAAAAATTCACTTCATGATATTCAAAATTGTCTGTACCGCACAAAACTAATACGGCTGATAACTAAATTATCTGCCTCTATTGTTTGTCAAATTTTTTACAGATAGTTTTTATTGGTAACTATCTTAAAAGCTCACTTATAAAGTGTTTTTGGCTCATTTTTGATGCTTTAACCAGCAAAAACAAAAAAATTGGCAAATTTTTGGATGAGTCTAATAATCTATCTTGTTCAGTAAAAATAATGAAAATAGCTGTTATAGGTGCAAAGGGTCTCCCTCCGAGACAAGGAGGCATTGAGCATCACTGTGCAGAAATCTATCCACGCATAGTTGCAAAAGGTCATTCTGTTGATTTATTTGCTCGCTCATCCACTACACATGTCTCTCCATTTGCTCAATCTGAGTTTGAAGGTGTCCGAGTTATATCTCTACCTTGCCCAGGAAAAAAGGGATTAGATGCCTTATTTAGCTCAGTGTTGGGAGCAATTTTATCTACCACAACCCGCTACGATATTGTGCATTTTCATGCTCTAGGCCCAGCTTTATTTAGCTGGCTCCCCAAATTGTCTTTGTCTACAAAGGTTGTAGTTACTTGTCATGGATTGGATTGGCAGCGTAACAAGTGGGGTAAAATGTCTAGCCGTTTGATTTTTGAAGGGGAAAAAGCTGCTGTTCGCTTTTCTGATGAACTGATTGTAGTTTCGGAAGAGTTACGCAGTTATTTCCGCAATACCTACGATAGGCAGTCTGTTTATATTCCCAATGCGGCTGCAACTTACGGCGCATCCGATCCCAACTTTGCCTATGCACGGTCTTTGGGGCTAACACCAGGACGCTACATTTTATTTCTCGGTAGATTAGTTCCCGAAAAGTGTCCCGACCTGCTCTTAGAAGCCTTTAAGAAACTTAAGCCCCAAGGTTGGAAATTGGTACTAGCAGGGGGAGTTAGCGATACAAAATCCTTTAGTGCCCAACTCTTAGAACAAGTAGCCAGCGATCGCGATATTGTTTTTGCAGGTGAGTTGCAAGGTTCGCGTCTATGGGAGATTGTGCGCGGCACAGGATTATTTGCCCTACCTTCCAATCTAGAAGGGCTGCCATTAGCATTGCTAGAGGCAATGTCAGAAAATATTCCCATCATTGCTAGTGATATTCCACCTCATCAACAACTAATTGGCTCCAGTAGAGGCATATTATTCCGCGCTGGCAACTTAGACTCTTTAGTTGAGCAAATGAATTGGGCAATTCATCATCCTCAAGAGATGAAGGTAATGGCTGAGAATGCCCAACGGTATTTGCAACTGCACTATAGTTGGGAAAAAATCGCGGCTGACAATCTGAGTTTATACGAGGCTCTGTTAAATTCACCCAATCAACAACCAGGCAAAAAACTCGTTACAACAAAAATTTCCTAGGCCAATGGTAAGAATGAAGGAGTCTAATTATGAGTCAGCCTACTCTCACAATTTTCTATCAATTTAATCCCTGGAATCCTACCATTGGCGGTATCCAGACTTGTATCCGTTATGTGATCAAATATGCGCCTAAGGAGTTTCACATCCGCCTAGTGGGAACAGGTAACGGCGATCCAAATATGCCTGTTGGTCAGTGGTCGGAAGCTGAGTTATTTGGCAGAAAATTTTCATTTATGCCATTAATTGAGCTAAAGAACGATAATATTCGTGGCTTAGTGCCAACAACAGTTAAGTATACAATGGCACTGTTAGGGCGAGATTTCTCATCGGACTTTATGCAATTTCATCGCATAGAACCGACAATAGCTGCCTCTGGCTGGTCTGGCAAAAGAATTTTTTATATTCATAATGATATTGAGCAGGAAATAAAAGGCTCAAGTGAGGGAGGCGGTATTCTCTGGCGATATTTCCCTGCTGCTTATTACGCACTGGAAAGACGATTAGTACGCCAGTTTGATCGCATCCTCTCATGCAATACCAAAGCTGCAAAACAGTATCAACAGCGTTACTCAGATATTACTGAACGGATTTCCTATCTACCAAATACTGTAGATGGAGATGTTTTCTATTCTTTAAGTTCTAGCGAACGGGAAGCAGGTAGAATCAAGCTGGCGCAAGAGTTAGGGTTGTCAATAGATACTCGTTTTATCTTGTTTGCTGGTCGTCTACATCCACAAAAGCAACCACTATTATTGATTCGTTCCTTTGCTGCTCTTAACGATCCTAATGCTCACTTGTTGATTGTAGGACAGGGTGAGTTAGAAGAAGATGTACGTGCTGAAATTACTCGTTTAGAGTTGTCAAATCGAGTTACACTACTTCCACCGCTGGCACAAGCAAAACTAGCAGATTTATATCGGGTGTCTAGTATGTTTGTGTTAACGAGTGCTTATGAAGGGTTATGTCGGGGTAGTATTGAAGCATTGGCTTGTGGAACACCTGTAGTTACAACTCGTGCAGGTGAAACACCAAACTTCCTGACTGCAGATAGTGGAATTATCTGTGAAGAACAAACTCCTGTGGCGATCGCCGAACAATGGAGAAAGGTATTAAGGAATCCAGAAAATTATCCATCTGAAGCATGTGTAAGAGTGGTTAAACCCTATGACGCTCGTTATGTTGTGAATGGTATTTATACTGAATTACTAGAAAATTGGCAAAGTGAACAAGGTCAGTTTTCTGGAGCTTATGCATAAATCAATCGCTTGAGATTGCAATGTATAAATTTAACAACAAGGGTAGTTTCGAGTAACTATTTGCTAATAATTACTGATTCGCCCATTTTTTAGGCTTGAGATCCAAGACGCAACGAAAGCATAATTGCAATCACCTTCTGTGAATTAATTTTGGGTATTGGCTTCCCACTCATCACCATCCAAAAACCTGATTTATTTCTCTCGCGTATCGCCAGATTGTTTTCCAATTTCTTGAGCCGCAAAAATGGGCGAGATTTCTATAAATAATTTTCAATTTGTCATTTACATGCCATAGCTCGCTTTTCTTAAAAGTCCATGCAGATTCATCTTCAAACGAGTTCTAATTTTGCCCAAAGGGTACATCCTTCTGCCACGAGTTCAGTTAAGCGATTAATAGATATTGTGGGTGCGCTAATTGGTTTATCTATTACTTTATTGGTCACTATACCAATAGCGATCGCTATCAAACTAGACAGTTCTGGCCCAGTTTTTTATAGTCAAATTCGTTGTGGTTTAAACGGCAAAACTTTTCGCATCTGGAAATTCCGGACGATGCTTGTTAATGCTGAATATATGAAGCATTTAGTGCCAAATCAGGCTAAAGGCAACATTTTTAAGAATTCTCAAGATCCACGGATTACTCGCATTGGCTTTTTCTTACGCCGCACCAGCTTAGACGAGTTACCTCAATTCTGGAATGTTTTGAAAGGTGATATGAGCTTGGTGGGCACTCGTCCACCTACTGTTGATGAAGTCATGAATTATGAACTTCACCACTTTCAAAGGTTGTTAGTTAAGCCTGGAATTACAGGTGAATGGCAAGTTAACGGACGTTCTCACATAGAAGATTTTGAAGATATTGTCAAAATGGATCTGGCATATCAGGCAAAATGGTCTGTGATTTACGACCTCAAACTAATTTTAAAAACAATTCATGTAGTCTTAAATAGCAAAGGAGCATATTAAATATTTATCTGTTAACATAATTATTACCTATAGTATTTTCTACGTTGACGAAATTTACTTTAATCAGTTTTAGTATACGTTCAAAGGCTCAATCTTGGCAGGCATATTAATGGGTAAAGCTGCTTTTCCTTTATCTTCAGCATCCGCTATTAAACGGCATTCTTGGGCGGCTGCATTAACTTTTGTATCTGTATTAGTAAGCGTAACAGCAATTAGTTTTGCTATTTCACCTCGGCTATATGAAACATCAATAAGGCTACTTGTTGGGCAAAAAGAAGTTGGTCTATCATCTCTAGGCCAAGCATTAACAGATATTAATAATCGCGCACCTAGCAAAGCTGCTGACCCAGTAGCCACACAAGCAGAATTAGTAAAATCGCCTCAAGTTCTGCGGAGCGCGCTCAAAAAATTTCAGAAAAATAGTGAAATACCAGCAGAAAAGCTACCCACAATTGAGCAATTACAGCAAGCAATTAAGGTAGAAATTCTTCCTGCAACTAACATTTTGCAGATTAGCTATCAAAACCCTTATCCCAAAGTAGCGGCCGATCTGTTAAACGAGGTTTCTAAGTTAGTGATGGTGGAAAACACCAAACTAATTCGTACCGAAGCTTCATCGGTACGCAAATTTCTGGAAGAACAAATCGCTCAACAACAGATCAAGTTCAAACAAGCTGAGATAGCAGAAAGAAAATATCGAGAAACCTATTCGTTGGTAGCATCAGAAACCCAAACTCAAGGTTTAATTGAAAGCTTAACAGCTTTAGAAAATCAAGAAAGGCAACTACGCGCCCAATTACAGGAAGCTAGAAACAAAGACCAATCATTACAACAAGTAGTGGGGGTAAATGATTCTCAAGGAGCGTACCTTGCCGGTCGTGTTGGGCAAGATGAACAACTTAAAGAACTGCAAAAACAACTGACGAGCGTAGAAATAGCACTGACAGATGCGCGCTTCCGTTGGACGGACGAACATCCTAATGTGTTAGCGCTTTTACATAAGCGAGACGAACTACGTTCTTTGTATAATCAACAACTATCACAAATAGTTCCCGAAAATCAAGCGGTAGCTTCTAGCCAAGTTGCCTCTAACCAATTAAGCCAAGACTTGATGTCTCTCTATATCACTAGTCATATTGAGCGTCAGGGCTTAGAAAATAAGCTAACCGTCGTGCGGTCTGACATCGAGCGTTTGCGATCGCGTGTTGCGAGAATTCCGTCTTCTCAACAAGCATTGGTAAGCTTGACTCGCGAACGCGAAAAAGCTGATAAAGCACTCAAAGCCTTAGAGGACAAACTAGAAGAAGCACGGATTGCAGAAGGACAAATCCTCAGCAACATCCGGATTATTGGACAGGCTGAAATTCCTTCTGACCCAATTTCACCAAGACCTCTGGTAATTGTAGTACTTAGTACTGTCATTGCCATTATTGCTGCTGGTGCAATGGTGTTAATTCTGGAACTGATGGCTTCCACATTAAGGGATACATCTGAAGTCGAAGCTTGGCTAGAGACTCCCGTGATTGGAGTATTGCCCAAATTCTCCCCTGCAACCTCTAATTTGGCAGACCTCAACAACTTGTTGGATACCTCTGACCATGTAGAGCCATACCGGATGTTGCTCAAAACTCTAGAATCTGCTGGTAAAGAAAGCGCAAAAGTTATTGTTATTAGCAGTGTGAGTGGTGGAGAAGGAAAATCTTCAGTAGCGCTGCATTTAGCTGCTGTAGCTGGGATTTTGTCAAGACGCACATTAATTATCAATGCAGACTTTCGATATCCTATGTATGAGAGCTTGCTGAATCTGCCTGCTTCTCTGGGATTAACAGAAGTAATTGCCGAGAATGTACCCTGGCAAGATGCAGTTCAACAAACAGCAATTCCCAATTTATCATTGCTAGGCTCAGGTAAAATCCCCGATCGCCCATCAATGATTATTGAGACAGATGCAATGGCGAAGCTCTTAGCAGAAGCTGCGAAACATTATGACTATGTAATTGTTGATTCTTCCCCAGTCAAAAATTCTGCGGATGCTGCCACCTTAAGCCAATTTTCAGATGGTTTGCTCCTAGTTGTTAAGCCCAACTCAACTTCTAGAGATGCTGCGATGCAAGCAATCTCTAACTTACAAAAAAGTGGTACCACTGTGTTGGGTGTAGTGATGAATGAAACTGTACTCCCACTGGAAAAAGCGCCTCCTTTACTTGCCTCTGCTGTTGAAAGGAAGCAATTAGCCGCTTCTGAGCATTCTTCTTCATGGTCTATGGTCAAGGAGACAGGCAAACATACTGGCTAAGCTGTTTAACGCACATTGAGGCTGCAGGGGAGCATGGGTCAAGGAAGAGGATTTGCAGCTTTGACCAGCATGAAAATGATGCAATTTAAATGACGATTAGCTTAGTACAAAAATTCAACACAACTATAGTAGTTAGCTGGTTTGATGAGAAAAACACATAACTGACAGACAATGGCAATAGATCAAGGCAGGAATATTCTTTTTAGCCCTACCATTTGGATTAGTATTTTAGGAATTTTTTTCAGCATTATCGTTGGTGTGGTTGCAAACGTTCAACCTCTGTACATAGTTGTGCTTTTTGTTGCTATTGCTGTCCTCATCAACTTCTTTAAAAATTTTGAGCAAACCCTTTTAGGTTTATTAATTTTACGCAGTGCTTTAGATGCCTTTTCTGACCAACAACTACCTGCTGCATTTGCTGTGGGAATAGATATCTTGGCATTGCTTTATGTTGCAGTTCTCTTGCTACGGAGACAAAAAATACACACAGATGGATTTTGGTGGTTGTTAGCAGGATGGATTGCCCTACAAGGATTATGGGTAATTTTACAGGCAATAGGTGGGTTAGGGCTAGGAGCCTCATACTTACCAGTAGCTATGCGGGAATGGCTGCGAGTATTTTCAGGATTAATGATGTACCTGTTAGTCATGCAACTTAAGGAGCGGCTACCAGCAGAAAAAGTGATTTCTTGCTTATTCTTGAGTTTGATTATTCCCCTCACCGCAGCTACTTTGCAAGTCCTACTACCACCTTCAATGCTGCCTTCGTTCCTAGTATTTCAAAGCGGATATGCTATTGAAGCAGGATCGCGAATGAATGGAACCCTGGGACATCCCAATGCATTTGCCACATTTACATTGTTTTTTCTCAGTCTTGCACTCTGGAAAATAGGACAGGTAAAGCAACGCTTACCCTGGCTAATCTTAGTCGCGGCCCTGGCGTTTTTTTTAGTGAGTAGTAAATCATTAACAGGGTTGGTGATGCTGGTGGCTTTTATTCCAGCATTAGTTGCACCAAAAATGAATATAGTCAACTTAATTGGTGGTATTTTACTGTTTGGATTGGTGTTATTTTTCTTTACTGGCTCACCAATGGGTCAAGAACGCTTGCAATCTTTGTATGGCACACCACTATTAAATCCAGATATTGATGTATCTCGGGCAATTTTTTTGCAATGGAATGATGGTAATAGTTTTAACTGGCGGATTGCCCAGTGGACATTCTTAATAGACAAATGGAGGTATTCACCACTTTTAGGATATGGATTGGACACCTCACGATTTTTAACTCCCCTTGCCAGCTATTCTCATAATGATTATGTGAGATTTTTAGCTGAAGAGGGTATTTTTGGATTCATTCTATTTTTGTTTTTAATTGGTGCCTTATTTGTCCGTCTGTTCCAATTAGCTTACTCGGTTCCACCTGGTTCATCAAAACGTAATCTTTGTTTTGTCATGCTAGCGTTTCTCGTCTCTATGTTAGTAGGGATGTTAGCAGGAAACGTTTGGAATCACACTACATTATTTTTCTATTGGTGGACTGTACTGGCAGTAGCTGGTTGGGATTGGGATAAACCTATACCTGTGGAAGTTGATTCATCTACATCTGCAAAACAGCAATACTTTAATTATCAAGGGAATTCTACTCGCCGTCGCTGGTCACGCTCATAATTAAGAATTCTGTTAATTAAGGTAACAATTGTCATGACTAAAAATTTTTCCTCATGCGATCGCTATTCTTCCTCTAGCCACAATCAAACTTGTTATATAAATGCCCGACAAAAAAGATATTAAAGGAAAAATTATTCGCGGCGGTGTCTCTATGACACTGAGGCAGTTACTAGTCGCAGTACTTTCAATGGTGAATGTGCTAGTAATTGCTCGTATGTTAGGCCCAGGCTTATACGGTATTGTCACTATTGTCTTAAGTATTTTTTATTTTTTAAATCAAGTCTGCCGTTTGGGATTGCAGGTTTATCTGGTACGTCAGCCAAATCTTACTGATGAGGAACCTGCACAAATCCAGGCATTTTATAACTTTCTAGGACTAGCAATTTGTGCTGTATTGTGGTGTGCTGCGCCACTGGTTGGTTGGTGGACAAAAGAGCCAGAGGTAACAGGTGCATTACAAGCTGTCTTACCTGCGCTGTGGATGGATATGGTCAGTCGAGTTCCGACTAGTATGTTGGAACGAGAACTAAGTTTTGACAAGGTGGGTTTGTTAGAAGCAGTTTCTCGTGTTGTATTGTATGTTTCGGCAATTCCCTTAGTATTAATTGGCTGGGGCTATTGGGGGCCAATTATCGGCACAGTTTTGGGATATTTAGTACAACTAGTTATGGCGTATTATTATTATCCCGTCCCTTGGCGCTGGCGTTGGCAATGGAAGGTAGTTAAACCCGCCATACATTATGGACTTACCTATTCTGGTTCTGATGGCATTTTAAACCTAAGAAGATTAAGATTGCCTTTATTAGTTAGTCGTTTAGGCGGTACAGAAATAGTTGGCTACATCAGTATTGCGATGCGATTGGCAGAGCAATTGGCAATCCTACGTTTGGTAGTACGTCGGATGTCCATTAGTGTGATGGCAAAATTGGTGGATCAGCCAGAAAAAACTCGCAAGGCAATCAGTAAAGGAATGACATATCAGGCACTATTAATTGGGCCGATTTGTGCTGCCTTTTCTTGTACTTCTGCCTGGTTAATTCCTTTAATGTTCTCTCATAAATGGTTAATCAGCGCTCAAATCTTTCCCTTCATTGCCGTGGGAGTTCTCGTAGGAGCAATTTTTGAACTGCATACATCTAGTTTGTATGCTGTAGGGCATAACTATGAAATTGCTCATCGCAATGCCTGGTATGTAGGTATTCTATGGTTAGCAACTTTAATTTTTCTACCCCTAATGGGATTATGGGGATATGGGTTGTCAGAAATTCTAGCTTTACCCAGCTTCTACTTATTACATCGTTCTATTGCTAAGTTATTTGGTTCACCCGATTATTGGGATGCCTTTTGGATTACCTTAGTCTCGACAATTTCTATGTTTGCTGGTGTGTTTTTACCACCACTTGCAGCAGTGGGAGTGCTAATTGTCGGCTATGGAGCGATATTTATCTATTGTCCTGGTATTCGTAAGATTCCTTTGGATATTTGGGCAGCTAGGCGATCGGCAGCTTAAAAATTCACTTTGTATAGCAATCTCAATCTAATAATCATGTAATTTGAATTACATGATTATTTTTATGCTTATATAAATATGCTTGTCTTGATGTGTTGATAATTAAACTTAATTTTTAAATAAGGATTGTTTTAAAGCTGTAATGATAATAACTCAAAGCCACAAGTCCATATCTTAAAATTAGGCTATTTTAGCGCATTTTATATGTGGATGAGATCTAGAATGCCAAAAATCATCCTAGAGATTTTAAGAATACTACTTTGGTATTAGTTAAAGCTTGTGTTGCCAAACGATAACTTTATGAGTTTTTCAGTTTGTTTTCAGATATACAACAACTTCATAGTCATGCAAGTATATTCAGAATAAAGTGGCTTAATCACTGGTTTTTAGGGTTTACAAAATAAAATTTGTAATTTCTATTTACCAATAAATTAAGGACACTAAATATTTCTAGTTTGTTCCGCGATTATTTTTCATAATTTCTCGACACACCAAACCCATTAGGTAAAACCGCCATATTTTCTCTTATGAACAAAACACTCCAATACAAATACAAGCAAACAGTTCTAATTACAGGAGCAGCTAACGGCATTGGCTATGAATTGGCATATATTTTTGCTAAGAATAACTATAATCTTGTATTAGTAGATATAATGGCGCAAAAGCTGGCAGATGTTACCGATAAAATCAGGCAGCAATTTGACATTTTGGTGAAACCAATTGTTAAAGATTTATCTATTAAAACTTCGCCAGAAGAGATTTTTAGAGAATTAGAACAAGAATCTATTCAAATTGATGTGCTAGTGAATAATGCTGGATTCGGTATTCATGGATTATTTAATGAAACAAATTTGAATACCGAATTACAAATGCTGCAAGTAAATTTAGTAACTCTCACTCATTTAACTAAGTTATTCCTCAAAAATATGGTCAGCAAAGGCGAGGGCAAAATATTAAATCTTGCCTCTGCTGCAGCTTTTCAACCCGGCCCTTTGATGGCAGTTTATTTTGCGACAAAAGCCTATATTTTATCCTTTTCTCAAGCGCTAGCAAGCGAATTAGAAGGTACAGGTGTGACTGTAACAGCCCTTTGTCCTGGCCCAACAGAATCAGCTTTTCATGAACGTACAGGGGTTGCAGGTGCCAAGCAAGTAGAAAGTAATAATATGATGGATGCAGAAACAGTAGCGAAAATAGGCTATCGTGCCTTAATGGAAGGTAAAACTGTTGCTATTCCTGGTTTGAAAAATAAAATACTGGCTGAAATGGTGAGATTTACACCAAGGAATCTGGTAACAAAAATTGTGAAAAATATGCAGGAAGTTAAATAAATTTCTCATTGATACAGGGTATTTTAGGAAGAAGCAATCTACAAAATCTGGAATTAAAGACAATTTCAGGCAGAGTTTAGGTTTCTGCCTGAAACATAATCTTTTGTAGGTAACTGCCTCTTCTTAAACCAGATTACGCATTATTATGGCATAGGATGGAAAAGCAAATCTGGAAAAATAAAATTAAAAATTGCCCATGTAGAAAAAGCTATTGAGATAGTAAGTACTGCTAAAACTGGTGCGAGAGAAAGATATCTCTGGAAATAGCGTGATTGGTCGTTGGATTTTTGCATGGATTACGCCTAAAGCAAGTTAATGATTGCAGATATTTCAGTACAAGAAATCTGACAAATATTTCTGTGTAATTTTGAGATTTTTACCCAAAATAAGAAATCAAATTTGTGTTACATCCAACAGGTTAATTAAAATTAATTGACTAAACTTCTAACTAAAGGAAGGCTTGGTATTAAATTTAGTACTGATTTTGGCTAGTTATATCAATTCTCCAAAATTCAGCAACAGAGACAAACTCAAAAACCCTTGCTACATATGGTTTTCTGAATTTTGAATTTTGAATTGGTATTAGTGGGTATTTAAGCCTCATTAAATAAACGAGGAAAATGTACCAAATTTCCTTATAGAACAGGCAAAATGCTAATCTGCTAACTTCCAGCTTCTTCTAAAATAGAAAGGTGCGTTACACCTAAGGCTGACACAGCTAAAATAGTGCAATAAATTTTGTAGGTTGGGTCGTTCGCGTTAGCGTCACTTAGTGAAGAATGAGAGCCAACATCTAGACGAATGTTGGGTTTCGCAAAGCCTCAACCCAACCTACTTTTAATGCATCATTTTAGGCGTGTCAATCCACTACATTTATTTCAGAAATAAAATTATAGTTTGATAGCGAAACTGAAAATCAAAATCATCAATTATCTAAATTTTGATTTTGGTACGAATCTAAAACACCACTACGAATAATTAGTTGGGGCCAAATTAATAAAAAAAAGCCCATCCAAATTAATAGAGGTATAGAGATGAGAACTGTTAGCCAAATAGTTTTAAATACTAGCCAGCTACCACTTATCAGCGTTATACCTGTGAGAACTATAGACCAGGGCTGACACCACCAAGGTTTGTAATTCCAAGGATTTACGGGCTTTTTTTCTAACATTTTGCAAATTTCTAATTAGGTTTCCACACTTCTAAGGAGATATATTCATCCTTGAGAATATCGTAAACTTGAATGACACGACTGGGATTCAAAACCCGGAATAAATAAATGGTGTCAACATGGTCTACATGATTTTCTACAACTCGCACTGTGTAGTAAGGTGCTTCGGGAGTTGGTAAACTATCAATTATTGTAGCAACACGGATTTTTCCCTTAGAAAGACGTTCGATTTCTCTAGCTTTACGTTTTACTTGTGGTAGTTTAGCGACTAAGTCAACGGCTAGCTTTTCATCAATTACGCTAGGATACTGAGCGATTTTAATTACATGATTGCTATCAAAAACATTGACTTTTGCTGCATAATTGATCCCCATTTGAGCATGAATTATCGGACTTTGAGCCATAGCTGAATGTCCTGCTATTGCAATTAAAGATGAAATAATCAAAGAACTACAGGCCAATCGTTGCATGACACTACTTGCTAGCATTTTGGTTAGCTCGAAATGAGAACTCGTTATAAATTAAGCATATCGAGATGGGAATCAAAATGTCATCGTTGTGGGGATCGTTACGCTCGTCTGTTGAGGTTATCAAAATATGATAAACCGTTGATATTTCTGCGTTGCTATAGTCAACGGTTTAATGCTGTTGCAGTTTCATCACATCTCTATTGTAGGAATTACTGTTTTTCCTACATTTGCAAGCATCTATTTTATGCCAGATTCATCCACCAAAAAATTTGCAGATTTAAAAAAGTCACTCCTCATACTCTGCATTTTGGTGGCTCGTTGCCTATCTTTCTACCACTTCACGCAGTAATTGCGCTAATTTATCAGCACTGTCGGGAATTGCGATCGCCTTTGCTTTCTCTCCCATTTTGGCTAGTTCGCTAGGTGAGTGCAATAAATTCAAAACCTGATTCTGCAATATCTCAGCGGTTAACTCTGATTGTGGGAATGCTAAGGCTGCACCTGCTTTGGTAAATACCTTGGCATTGTAGGTTTGATGGTCTTCGGCTGCAAAGGGGTAGGGAATCAAAATCGCTGGCGTACCACACACCGCCAATTCTGTTAAGCTACCTGCACCAGAACGACTAATGGCTAAATTTGCCCGTCGCAACAACGCCGCCATGTTATCGTAAAACGGCAAGGCGATATATTGGGGATGCTTGAGACTATCCGCTTCGGGATCTTTATCTCCTGTTAAATGCACTACATAAGCGCCAGCTGCAAACCAAGCGGGTGCAGATTGACGGACTAACTGATTAATTGCGACTGCGCCTTGACTACCACCAAAGACAACAATTAAGGGAACGCCATCAGGGATAGGTAAATCCAGCGATACATTGATTCCTGGATCGAGAAATTGCGATCGCACTGGAGTACCAACATAAACATTTTTAGCACGGGGTAAATACTGGGCAGCTACATCAAAACCAACAGCCACAGCATCACACCAAGGGCCGAAAAAGCGTGTTACCTTACCAGGTAAAGCGTTCGATTCGTGGAAAACTACAGGTATTCCTAGAGAACGCGCCGCAATCACTGCGGGGCCTGCTATATAACCTCCTGTGGTAAATAATCCCTGAAAATTACCTTGTTTCAGGATGCGTCTCACATCCAGAATCGAACCAATGAGTTTACCCAAAATGCGAAAAGACGAAATGCTAAAACCTTGCTGAAACCCTTCGACTGCAATAGTATGCAATGGATAGTGTTTAGGTACAAGCTGAGTTTCTAAGCGATTGGGGACACCCAACCATTCAATTTCATATTCTGGAAGTTTTTCTGCCAGTGCGATCGCGGGGAACAAGTGTCCACCAGTCCCACTGGCTGCTATTAATAACCTAATCGGTGCTTCTTCTACCATCAAAACCCTACCGTTTAGCGCTTAGCTTAACTAAGATAAACCAATTTCCTCACCTTCTCTAGTGAAATCAGTAAACTCTTGCCAATGACTAAGATTATTACTTTATTACTGAAACGCCGCTGCAAATTCCCCACCAGCATCGGGCTAATTTTATCTTTAGTGACACTTGGGATCGTCAGTACTTGGCAATGTACTCAAGCTAGTACACCAAGAAACTCACAACTTTCTAGGAAATCAGCATCTGAGCGTGTAGCTGACAGAAAATACGCACAAAACGCACCCTCCGAATTGACCAGTTTGTTGACACAAATTGATGCTGCAGCTAACCAAGGTGATATTAAAAAGGTAATCGAATTTTACAGTCCTAATTTTACTCATGGCGATGGTTTAAATCGCCAAACTTTAGAAAAAGCCTTAGTTGACCTCTGGAAACGATATCCCAAATTGAGATACAGTACCCAGCTGCAATCTTGGCAATCACAAGGCAATGGTATTGTGGCTGAAACCGTCACTAATATAACTGGTTTACCTTCGGGTAACAGTAATAATGTTACTCTCAACGCCACAATTAGATCTCGTCAGCGAATTGCAGGTGCAAAAATCGTCCGTCAAGATATTTTGTCGGAACGTACCTTACTCACTTCAGGTAGCAAGCCACCTCAAGTTGATGTTAAGTTACCACAACAAGTTCAAGTTGGACAGCAATATAATTTTGATGCAATCGTCCAAGAACCATTAGGCGATGAGTTTCTTTTAGGAACCGCTATAGAAGAACCTATTAAAGCAGACAAATATCTTAACCCCACACCTGTGGATTTAGAATTACTCAACTCTGGTGGACTTTTTAAAGTAGGACGCGCACCCTCAACCCCTGGTAGCCATTGGCTTTCTGCTGTCATCCTGCGCGGAGATGGGATGACTATGGTGACACAGCGGTTACAGGTGGTGAAAAAGTAAATAGGGCATGGGGCATGGGGGATTGGGCATTGGGCATTGGTAATAGGTAATGGGTAATGGGTAATGGGTAATGGGTAATGGGTAATGGGTAATGGGTAATAATAATTTCCCTTTTTTTCCTTTCCCCTTTCCCCCTTCCCCTTTCCCCTCTCATCCCCAATCCCCAATTAGTCAATTGTTCCGAATTATTGGACAATTAACACTGGACTCTTGACTCTTGACTAACAATGATTTCCCTGCAAAATCAAATTATTCTAATCACTGGCGCAAGTAGTGGTATTGGTACTGCTTGTGCCAAAGTCTTTGCTGGTGCTGGTGCAAGGTTGATTTTAGCGGCACGAAGGCTGGAACGTTTACAGCAGTTAGCTACTAACCTCAGTGAAGAATTTGGTACTGCAACTCATTTGTTACAGCTAGATGTGCGCGATCGCCTGGCGGTAGAATCCGCTATTTCCAGTCTCCCGGATGCTTGGGCTGAGATTGACATACTGATAAATAACGCTGGACTGAGTCGCGGTTTAGACAAGTTGCATGAAGGCAGCTTTACAGACTGGGAAGAAATGATTGATACCAATATTAAGGGCTTACTTTACCTTACCCGTTATGTTGTGCCGGGGATGGTAAAACGCGATCGCGGTCATGTGGTAAATATTGGTTCGATTGCCGGACATCAAACCTACCCCAATGGTAATGTTTACTGTGGGACAAAAGCGGCTGTCAGAGCCATTTCCGAAGGTTTAAAACAAGATTTGTTAGGTACTCCTGTGCGGGTGACTTCTGTCGATCCCGGGATGGTAGAAACGGAATTTAGCAAGGTGCGGTTTCATGACGATACCGAACGCGCCAACAAAGTATATCAGGGAGTTCAACCCCTAACGCCAGAAGATGTGGCTGATGTAGTATTTTTCTGCACCACGCGATTGCCTCATGTAAATATCAATGAAGTGGTACTTATGCCAGTCGATCAAGCTAGTGCCACCTTGGTGAATCGTCGCAGTTAAAATGAAGACATCAGCACAAAGTTGAGCTTTGTCAAGCCATGCAGAACATTGCCAATACTGAAGAAGTACTTGTACTAGAAGATGGACAAACACCACCGACTGGTACAAGTACTCCACCACGCCAACCTAAGTGGGATGATACTTTTAAATACATTGCCAATCCCGATCGCTTCTGTCGTCAGAATTTAGCAGAGTACGGCCCCATATTTACCACCAGTGTTTTTGGTCGCACTACTATCATGGTGGGCAAATCCTCAGCTATTCAGATGGCATTTAATGGGGATTTAAAATATACAGAGATTGCTTTGCCAGCAACCATGATGGATATGTTTGGCGAGTATAGTCTGTTTCAGCGTCCAGATTTACATCGTCAGCGGAAAAATGCCCTAGCTCCCGGTTTGACTGGTCGTGTACTTAATGGTTACACGCCCCAAATTAATGAAATAATTGTACGTGGTCTTGAGAATTGGGTTGCACCTGGTCAAATCGCAGTTTATCCAGCGGTAGAGAAAATTTGTTTTGATGTCCTGACACCTCTACTATTAGGAATCAGCTTGGATGACTCTGATCCTGGGACTTTCCAGGGGCTACCCATAACCTCTAAAGCAGAGTTAAAAGCTTTATACAAAACCTATTTTGATGGCTTCTATGGTTTATCTCGCTGGAAGTCTCCCTTAACAAAATACGGTAGAGGACTAGCAGCACGTACCAAACTCTTAGAATTTATGCGTGCTGTGGTGCGTCGACGGCAAGAAGAGGGAAAAGATATAAACCCCACAGATGACTTTCTCTCTATGATGCTAGCTAGCCAGCAAGAAAATCCCAATGGGGTATTTAGTGATGAGTTAATTGAAAATCAGTGTCTATTACAGCTATGGGCATCACATTATGAGGTGTCTGGACTCATATCTTCGTTAATCTACCAAATTGCTCGCCATCCGCAAGTGATTCCGCAATTACAACAAGAGCAAGCCAATCTACTGGGTGGAAATAGTCAGATCAATATGTTCTTATCTGAACAATTGAAGCAGTTGGTATTTTTAGATGCGACGATTAAAGAAACCTTACGTACTCTACCACCCAGTTCTACAGCCAGTCGTCTACTTACTAAATCTGTAATTATTGATGGTATTTTGTATAAAAAAGGTTATGTGATTATGGCAGAGCCACGGATTGCACATATCATGCCAGAATACTTTCATGAGCCTGATGTATTTGCTCCAAAGCGTTTTCTGCCGGAAAGAGGCGAGGGAAAGCTGTATGAATTTATTCCCTTTGGTGGTGGCGTTCATGCTTGCTTAGGGGCACAAATGGCGATCGCAATTACCAAAGTCTTTGCGTCTCATGTGCTACAGATGTTTAACTGGGAATCCACGGGCGAAGGCAAGTTTGTGGAGTTTCCCTTGAAAAAGCTGAAAGATAATTACCAAATTAAGATTTCACCCCGAAATTAGTAATATTTTTATTGTTCCATCGCAGGTAAAAGACATCTGCGATTTTTTGATATTAGTAGTTGCAACTCATACTCATTTCGACTATGATTTATTTAAATCAACGAAATCAACAACCCCAGTTATGGAAAGCCTTGTTATTGGTGCGCTAGCCAGCTTAGGCGCAGGACTTGCCACAGTCATTGGTGCTTTACCAGTATTACTACCAATCAATCTGACGCAGCGAATACAAGGAATTATGCTGGGGTTTGGCGGAGGAGTAATGTTAGCAGCGACATCCTTCTCCTTAATTGTTCCTGCAACAGAAGCTGCGATCGCTCAAGGTCAATCTCAAACTAGTGCCGCTTTAATTATTGTTGTGGGAATTTTACTAGGTGGAATATTTCTGCAACTAGCACATCAATTTTTACCCCATGAACACTTCTTTAAAGGTAAAGAAAATGTTCGCTACAATAACCTTAAGAGAATTTGGTTATTTATTGCGGCAATTACTATTCATAACTTTCCCGAAGGATTAGCTGTAGGCGTTAACTTTGGTACTAATAATATTAGTAATGGCATCCCTGTAGCTTTAGGAATTGGCTTACAAAATATTCCCGAAGGATTAGTAGTTGCTTTATCTTTAGTAGCTGAAAAATATTCTGCTGGTTATGCTGTGTGGATTTCGCTACTGACAGGTTTAGTTGAACCAATTGGCGGTTTGATTGGTATAGGTGTGGTCAATATCGCTAATTTTATTCTGCCTTGGGCTATGGCATTTGCAGCAGGAGCAATGTTGTTTGTTATTAGTGATGAAATAATTCCAGAATCTCATCGCAAGGGTTTAGAAAAAGAAGGAACTATGGGTGTGATGTTGGGCTTTGTCCTGATGATGTTTCTGGATATTGCTTTGGGATAGTTTCTGATACCAAATCAAATAATGTTTGCGACACATCAATATATTTTAGAGGTCAAGGCAGTGCCTTGCCCCTACGAACTCATTAAAATTCATAAGTTTTCTGTTTTTCCCATTCAAAGGAGCCAATTATGAGTATGATTCGCTTTGAACACATTAATATTTCTTGTAAAGATATCGATGCCAGCCGGAATTTTTACCAAACTCTATTTCCTGATTGGTATGTACGAGCCGAAGGTTTATTCAATGGCGATCGTTGGATGCATTTTGGTAACGATCAGTTTTATCTAGCCTTGAATGACGACTCAGAACAAGAGCGAGTGCATAAACCCTACGAAAACATTGGTATTAATCATGTTGGCTTTGTAATTAATGATGGCGAAGCTATGAAAGAATTGCTAGAAGCTAAAGGCATTGATTATTACACAATGACAGCAGCGGAAACAAAGCATAGAATTTATGTCAACGATCCCGATGGTAATGAAATTGAGTTAGTTGAATATCATCGCGATTATGCTTTGGCTTAGTATGTGTAGTGTGGAATTTTGCTGACTTTAGCGAGATTTAGATCCCCGACTTTTTGAAAAAGTCGGGGATCTAGGCAGCAACTTTTGCTTAAGTAATATTCCTTAAATATATCTAATGGTAGATGCGAAAATAATAATGTATTTATTCTATATCATAAGGATGATCTACCAGTTTGCAATCTATTAAAATAAATTGATTCAAGGTAAGATAGCGATATGGAAGCTTAAAAGCTTCAAAGCGCCTATTTTGAGCGTTTTAAGACGTAAGAAAAAAATTGACAAATATCATTAGTAAAAATTAAGAGTAATTCTCAAATATATAAAAATCAAGTGTGCGTTAGTTGTAAGCCTTAACGCATGATAATTGTTGTCACAATCGCAAAATCCCGCAACTAAGGGACTTCCAAAAAAAATAATCAATCGCTTTGGCAAGCAGAGGAGGCAGAGGAGGAAGAAGAATACAATTATGGTCTTCTCTCCGAAAAATGGATAATTTAATTTCTGGAAGTCCCTAAACATGAAAATCTCTCTTTCCCTGTGCTATATTCCCTATTTTCAAGGCATGAGGAAGAATAATTTTGATGTTTATTCCCTAGTTGTTACCTCATTTATTTGCCAACTGCGGTATCAATATTTTGTCTGTAATTTTTGCAACAGAAAAAATTAATATGTGCTTTTTACATCTGCTTGTAATCTATTAATCATAAAGGTATTCATAGACATATAAATTTATGTTTTCATGGCGATACAGGATATTTTGGTGAATACATAACCTAAAAATTCCAGAAGTCAGAGCTAGACTCAATCGAGATAAACCCTTAAAAATTCCACCTGAAAAATATTGCCAAAGCACAAATTTTCTCTACCCATTGTCATAGTGACTTTTGGCGATCGCGGATATCAAACTATTGAATACAATATGCAAAATGATCATCTCTTCGCATTACCTGCTCTTGCACAGGTTATCGATCCCCATCCTTTGACTGTGACACCTCATACTACTGTGATGAATGCGATCGCTTTTATGAGTCAGGCGCGAGATAGAAGTTGTAGTTTAGATGATGGAAAGTCCACATCCACACTGAGTTCTTGCAATTCAGGACTCAATAATTATGTGTTAGTGACAGAACAAGCAAATCTACGCGGTATCTTTACTGAAAGAGATGTAGTCAGACTAATTGCTACAGGGGTAAACTTAGCAAATATTAAAGTCAGTGAAGTGATGACACAACAAGCCATCACCCTGCAATATAGCGATGCTTACAATGTGGCGATTCCCCTATCTCTGATGCGTCAGCATCAAATTCGCCATCTTCCGATTGTGGATAAGCAGGAAAAATTACTGGGAATTGTGACTCACAACAGCCTGCGTCAAGCGCTCCAACCTGCTAATTTGCTGAAATTGCGCCTAGTTCGGGAAGTAATGATGACTCAGGTGATTCATGCACCCCATACAGCCTCTGTACTCGATTTAGCTCAATTGATGAACCAGCATCGGGTTAGCTGTATCGTCATTGTCGAACCGCAAGCAGAAACAGGCGACTGTGAATTACTTTACCCCATAGGTATCGTGAGCGAGCGAGATATTGTGCAATTTCGGGCTTTAAATCTCGATTTAGCCCATACCCAAGCAATAACAGTCATGAGTTCGCCTTTATTTACTGTCAAGCCAGAGGATTCAATGTGGGCTGCTTATCAACAGATGCAGCAACGTTATGTCCGCAGATTAGTAGTAACAAGCAATCGCAGCGAACTCTTGGGAATTGTCACTCAAAGCAGTTTTCTCAATGCCATCGATCCCTTAGAAGTATCGAGTGTAATTGTCACATTACAACAGCAAATTGCCGACAAAAGTACTGAACTTGGCCATGTCAATCAGCAATTGCACCAGCAAATACTTGAACGTCAGCAGTTGGAAGTAGAACTGCAACAAAGTAACGAGCGTTTAAAACTAGCGCTAGAGGCGGCTCAAGCTGGTTCTTGGGATTGGGACATGGTCAAGAATGAGACAATTTGGACACCTTACCATGAGATTATCTTTGGCTATCAACCAGGAACCCCAAACCGCAGTTATCAAGATTGGGCGGATCGAGTTCACCCTGAAGATTGGGAGCATATTCAGGCTTGTATGCAAAAAGCGATCGCCAATCGACAAAACTATATATGTGAATATCGAATAATTCTCCCCGAAAATCAAATTCGCTGGGTGAATTCCCGTGGTAGTTTTTATTATAATCTGCGTGGGCAACCCATACGCATGGTGGGGGTAGTAGATGACATCACCGAGCGTAAATTAGCAGAATCAGCCCTCCGTCAAGCCCAGGAAGAATTGGAAATCCGGGTAGCACAGCGCACTGATGAACTATATCAAGAAAAACAAGCATTTCGAGCGCTAGCAGAAAATGCACCTGATATTATTGTCAGATTTGATTCGTATTTCCGCCATCTCTACATTAATCAAGCCATTGAAGCCGAAACAGGCTTACCAGCTCATGAGTTTATCGGTAAAACTAACGAAGAGTTAGGAATGCCAGCAGCACAATTAAATATATGGAACGCAACTCTTACACAAGTATTTACCACAGGTCAGCCAGAGGAAATGGAATTTGAATTTCCCAGCCCCAATGGTCTGAAATATTACCAAAGCCGCTGTGTCCCAGAATTTGACCAAAATGGCACCGTTGCATCAGTACTCATAATCACGCGCAATATTACCAACCAAAAGCAAGCAGAACTGGCCCTGCGCCAAAGTGAAGCCAAATATCGCTGGATCGTGGAAACCGCCGTAGAAGGTGTATGGGCTGTAGATGGTGAAGGGAAAACAACCTTAGTTAATCAACAGATGGCCTCGATGTTGGGCTATACCATCGAGGAAATGCAGGGAAAATCGCTGTTTGAATTTATGGACGCACAGGGACAAGCGATCGCCTTACAATATTGGCAACGTCGGCAACAAGGCATTAAAGAACAGCACGACTTTAAATTTTGCGATCGTAATGGCCGTGAAGTCTGGGCGATTGTCTCTGGAAGTCCCATGTTTGATGAAAATGGTAAATATATCGGTGGTTTAGGCATGATTACCGATATTACAGAGCGCAAACAAGCTGAACAGAAAATGCGCGAACAAGCAGCCTTAATTGATATTGCTACAGATGCGATTTTTGTCACCAATCTGCACAATAAAATCTTATTTTGGAGCTTAGGATCTGAGCGCTTATATGGCTTTGATGCCACCGAAGCTATAGAGAAGACAGCCCAAGAGTTATTTAAAGATGATGTATCTCAACTCGCAGCCGCAATGAAAACTACTTTAGAGAAAGGCTACTGGCGGGGAGAATTGGAGCAAGTTACCAAAGCAGGTACAAAAATTATCGTCGAGAGTCGTTGGACTCTGGTGCAGGAAGAATCAGGACAGCCAAAATCAATCCTTATTGTTAACACTGATATTACAGAAAAGAAGAGTCTAGAAAAGCAATTTTTACGGGTACAACGTCTGGAAAGCTTGGGAACTCTAGCCAGCGGTATTGCCCATGACCTCAACAATATATTTACGCCTATTTTGGCAATTTCTCAACTTTTACCATTAAGAATACCAACAGTTGATAGCAAAACCCAAGAATTAGTGGAAGTATTAACTAAAAGTGCTAAACGTGGCAGCGACTTAGTTAAACAAATACTCATGTTTGCTAGAGGAAAAGAAGGTAAACCCATCTGTTTACAAATTGGACATTTACTTTTAGAAGTAGCAAAAGTTATTACACAAACATTTCCCAAATCTATTGAAATTACCACCAACATTCCTGTGAGAACTTTGTGGATAGTCAAAGGCCATCCTACGCAAATGCATCAGATTTTTATGAATCTTTGTGTCAATGCTCGTGATGCGATGCCCAATGATGGAACTCTCAATATATATGCTGAAAATCAGTTTATTGATGAAATTTATACCCGGATGGATGTTAATGCCCAGGTGGGAAATTATGTCGTGATTACCATTGGCGATACAGGTACAGGTATTCCCCCAGAATTGATGGATCGTATTTTTGACCCTTTTTTTACCACCAAAGAACCTGGTAAAGGCACAGGATTAGGTCTTTCTACTGTCATGAGTATTGTGAAAAATAGTGGGGGCTTTGTGCAAGTATTCAGCCAAGAGGATAAAGGCACAAAATTTAAAGTTTACTTACCAGCCATAGAAGCAGCGATCAATGAGCAAGCATCAGCAGCGACAATACCAACAGGCAACCAAGAGTTAGTAATGATTGTCGATGATGAGGTTATGGTGCAATTAGCCACCAAAACATCACTAGAACAAGCTAATTATAGAACTTTGGTTGCTAAAGATGGTATTGAGGCGATCGCAATTTATGCCCAGCATCAGCAGGAAATTAATTTAGTATTGATCGATATCATGATGCCGAGTTTAGATGGATTGACTGCTATCCGTACCCTCAAAAAATTAAATCCACAACTCAAAATCATCGCTACTAGCGGATTACCTAATCAAGGTCGAGAAGCTTTAGCAGCTGGCGCTCAAGAGTTTTTAGCTAAACCCTACACTGCGGCAGATTTATTAAGTACTTTATCTTCGCTAATAATAAATATTGATTAAAATTATCGAGAGGAAACCATGAGTACTAATAAAAAAATTGTCGTCATCACAGGTGGAAATCGCGGTTTAGGATTAGAAGTCTCCCGCGAATTAGCTAAACAAGGATATCAAGTAATTCTCACTAGCCGCAATGCAGAAAAAGGTAATGCGGCGGCTACAAAATTAACAGATGAGGGATTAGATGTAATTTATCATCCACTAGATATTACCAGCGATGAAAGCACCCATAAATTAGCGGAGTTTCTGAATAAAGAATTTGGCAAAGTCGATGCCTTACTAAATAATGCTGGCATCTATATTGATTCGGAAGCAAGTGGCAATAATCTGAGTATTTTTAACACCAAAATTGACACGATACAACAAACAATTGACACAAATGTTTACGGTGCGATCCGAGTTACCCAAGCTTTACTTCCTTTAATGAAGAACCAGAATTACGGCAGAATTGTCAATGTTTCTTCCGGAATGGGACAACTCAGTAGCATGGGGGAAGGCTCTCCAGCATATCGCATTTCCAAAACCGCATTGAATGCCGTTACGCGAATTTTTGCTAGCGAATTACAAGGAACAAATATTTTAGTAAATTCAGTATGTCCAGGTTGGGTGAAAACTGATATGGGTGGTGTAAATGCACCCAGAACCCTAGAACAAATTAAAGTAACGTATTTTCAATAGTTTTAGCTTTTATTATAAATTTAATGCTCAAAAAATGCTTAAAAGCCTTAATTTAAGTACTTTAAACCCAAATTTAAGTATATTTTTGCACTCAGTGTTGATGCTCAGTGAATGCTCAGTAGTTATCCTCTCATCTCTCTACCCTAAAGTTCTTAGAGAATTTATCTAAGAATATTAGAATCCTTGCCTAGTAAGCGTTCTAGCTATTTTCATCTGTATGCCACTTGTTTTTATTGCTGAGTATTCTTAATCATCTCTTACTAGGCAAGAGTTATAAGGCATTTTAGGCGGGAATGAGGGAAATATGAGAAGCATTATCACTCAGTTATTGAGAATAAGGTGAAAGCAGTACAAAGTTACTAGCCATATACCTATGTGTCTCTATCCTCTCTAGTTATTAAAAAAGTTATTTAAAAACTTATTAAAAAACTGGGGATGACATGGGGAAAGGTGAATATAAAAAAAGGGAGAAGGCTATCAACACTCCCCCCTTACATCTACTCAACTCTTAATGATTTAATCAGCTAGCCTTACAAAGGCATTAACAGGCTAAACACTTCCTCAAGCAGTAACTTAACTCTGTAAAGGTTTAATAGCTTCTCTTGGTCATACCTTTGCGGTGGGTGCAACCTTCTACCCTCAAATGAACACCTGATTAGCGCTACTTGTTCATCAGTGGGTGAGTTCATCTCGTCTAATGCTTGCCCTATGGCTTGAACACTTCCAAATGAAGGCATTTTTAACCCTCTTTCCTCTTGCATCTGCTTTAAAGCTAGTTCAGAGAATGCCAATAGAGAGGTAATAAAACTAGCTTTATTTGCTCCATTGCCTATGGGTTTAATCCCATAACGTTGACACAGCATCCTTAATTCAGGAATTGTCAACACTTCTAATTCTGACCGTGAAAACATAAAATAAATATCACCATTTGCAAAAGTGGTATCAGTGGGTAAAAAGTTTCCTAGGCTATGTACCCACTGCTAAAAAACTCTATTTCCTTGTATGCATCGAATCAAGCCTTATTTATATTTCTAAACAATGCCCAATCCTAAAGGGAACCCTCAAAATTTTGGTAATCAAGAAAGTAAAGAACTAACTGAAAATTTAACTTTTAGAGTCACTAAGGAAATGAAGGAAGCAGTTAAGGCACAAGATAACCCTGCTGAATTTTGTAGGGAAGCTATACAGGAAAAGTTAGACAAGAGTAAGCAGCAGTAGTTACCAGTTTTTTAATTAGTTATTTAAAAACTTATTTAATAACTAGAGACATATATAACTATAGAGTGCTATATACTTTCATTTCTTCTAGTTAGTCAAACAAAACTTATTTCTTATAAGGTTTTGAGAGGCAATGCTATTAGCCTTTGCAATCATCATTTTCGTATATCAAATTGAATTATCAAAATAATTGAT
>NZ_JACJQJ010000027.1 GCF_014696615.1 Nostoc linckia FACHB-104
ACTCTTAATTTGGTTTGGGGAAAAGGTGAAAGGGTAAGGGTTAAAGGTTTTTTCTTGCCCCTTTACCCCTTCCCCTTTTGCCCTTAACCGACAAGTATTGGGATGAGCTTAAGAAAGCTATTTAAAACTGCTGCTGTGAATGAATTAGAAAGCTATTTTCGCTTTTGGATTTAGCGCCATAGCTTAGTTATTTTGCGATCGCCCTGGTATTAGGGGCAGACTAGCTGATTCAAAAGTGCTGAATTAATTTAAATGCAAATAATGCATAGTAGCGATACATTTTTTGCACTATTACTGATTTTTTGTAGCGACTTATACTATTTTAGCAGAAAACCGCCTTTAACCTTAAGAATATGTAAATCGTTACAGTTTTGTTACCACAAAGGCTTTAATACATTTCCAAAATGGATACACAGAAATATCCTTTCTGAAGCAATCATCTCAATACACAAATATTAGTTTATAGATGCATTTGCCCTAGTAGATAGAGGAGCGATCGGACTACGGGTTAATTGATATTGGGCGAATAACTCACTTAGGTTTACGGGATTAAAACTTTGCAATGAGAGTCAGTTCATGACAGACACAGCAACTACCACTACAACCAGCCTCAATAAGTTTGAGAAATTTAAGGCAGAAAAAGATGGACTTGCCATTAAGCAAGAAATCGAAAAATTTGCCTCTATAGGCTGGGAAGCAATGGATGAAACAGACCGAGACCATCGGCTGAAGTGGGTGGGTGTATTTTTTCGCCCAGTCACGCCAGGTAAGTTTATGATGCGGATGCGAGTACCCAACGGTATTCTCACCAGCAATCAGATGCGTGTGTTAGCAGAAGTAGTACAGCGTTACGGTGATGATGGCAGTGCCGATATTACCACGAGACAGAATATTCAATTGCGGGGGATCAGGATTGAAGACTTACCTGATATCTTCAACAGATTTCATGCAGTTGGTTTAACCACCATCCAATCGGGTATGGACAACATCCGCAATATTACAGGCGATCCCGTGGCTGGATTAGATGCGGATGAGTTGTTTGACACGCGAGAGTTGGTACAACAAATTCAGGATATGATCACCAACAAAGGTGAAGGTAATCCCGAATTTACCAACCTTCCACGCAAATTTAACATTGCGATTACCGGCGGAAGAGACAATTCTGTTCATGCAGAAATCAACGACTTAGCATTTGTACCAGCATTTAAGAATGTTACTGATTCTTCTTCCCACTCAGAACTCAGAACTCAGCACTCAGCACTAAAATTCGGGTTTAACGTTTTAGTGGGTGGCTTCTTCTCTGCAAAACGTTGTGAAGCGGCGATTCCGTTGAATGCTTGGGTTGCTCCCGAAGATGTGGTTGCTTTATCTAGAGCGATTGTAGAGGTTTTTCGTGACAATGGCTTCCGCGCTAATCGCCAGAAATCACGTTTGATGTGGTTGATTGACGAATGGGGTTTGGAGAAATTTCGTGTAGAGGTCGAAAAACGTTTGGGTAAGTCACTGTTACCCGCAGCACCAAAAGATGAAATTGATTGGGAAAAACGCGACCATGTTGGTGTATATAAACAAAAGCAGCCAGGATTAAATTACGTAGGTTTACACATTCCGGTTGGTCGCTTGTATGCGGGTGATATGTTTGAAATTGCCCGTTTAGCAGGAGTTTATGGTAGTGGAGAAGTCCGCTTAACCGTTGAACAAAACGTCATTATTCCCAATATTCCTGATTCTAGATTGGCAACATTTTTAACTGAGCCATTACTAGAAAGATTTGCAATTAATCCTGGGTTATTGACGCGATCGCTAGTTTCTTGCACAGGCGCACAATTCTGCAACTTTGCCCTGATTGAAACCAAAAATCGCGCCTTAGCAACAATCAAAGCACTAGAAGCTGAGTTAACCCTAACTCATCCGGTGCGAATTCACTGGACTGGTTGTCCCAACTCCTGCGGACAACCCCAGGTTGCAGACATTGGCTTAATGGGAACTAAAACCCGTAAAAACGGCAAAACAGTGGAAGCTGTAGATATCTATATGGGCGGCAAAGTTGGTAAAGAAGCGCAATTAGGAACTTGCGTTACTAAAGCCATTCCCTGCGAAGACTTGCAATCAGTACTGCGAGATTTACTCATCCAACACTTTGGGGCAAAACTCAGCCAGGAAGTATTGATGACTCATTGATGGGGATTGGGGACTGGGTAATAAACCTTTGACCCTTGACCTTTGACCTTTGACCTTTGACCCTTGACTCTTACCAAATACCAAACACCAAATCTGCTTAACAACCGAACAATGACTAATTTTTCACGAAGAAAATTTATCTTTACTTCCACTGCGGCGGCGGCGGCTTCTATTCTGGTTCATGGTTGCGCTTCTAATGGTTCTAATTCAGCAACGACAGGAGACAACGCACCTTCGGCTGCACCTGCGGCTAACGTCTCTACGGTAGCTAATGCACCGAAAGTAGAAACCACCAAAGCCAAGCTAGGATTTATCCCTCTGACTGATGCTGCACCTTTGATCATTGCTAAAGAAAAGGGTTTCTTTGCTAAGTACGGTATGACTGATGTTGAAGTCATCAAGCAAAAATCTTGGCCTGTTACCCGCGATAACTTAAAAATTGGCTCGGCTGGTGGTGGTATTGATGGCGCGCATATCCTCAGCCCTATGCCTTATCTGATGACTATCAACGATAAAGTACCAATGTATCTCTTGGCGCGTCTAAATACTAACGGTCAGGCTATATCGGTGGCTAATAAACTCAAAGACCTGAAAGTAGGTTTAGAAAGTAAAGGGCTGAAAGCTGCTGCGGATAAAGCTAAAGCTGATAAGAAATCGATGAAAGTAGCCATAACCTTCCCTGGTGGAACTCACGATTTATGGATGCGCTATTGGCTAGCGGCTGGCGGGATCAATCCCGATCAAGATGTGGTATTGGAACCTGTACCACCACCACAAATGGTAGCCAATATGAAAGTTGGTACAATTGATGCTTTTTGTGTGGGAGAACCTTGGAATGCTCAATTGGTCAGCCAAAAATTAGGTTATACAGCCCTCGTCACAGGTGAGTTGTGGAAAGACCACCCCGAAAAAGCTTTTGCAATGCGGAAAGAGTGGGTCGATAACAACCCTAACGCCGCCCAAGCATTGTTAATGGCAGTTTTAGAAGCGCAACAGTGGTGCGATAAAGCAGAAAACAAAGAGGAAATGTGCAAAATCTGCTCCGATCGCAAATACTTTAACGTTGCAGCCGCAGATATTTTAGAACGGGCTAAGGGGAATATTGACTACGGTGATGGTCGCACACAACAAAATTTTGGCGATCGCATGAAGTACTGGGCAGATAATGCCTCTTATCCTTACAAGAGCCATGATACTTGGTTCTTAACCGAAGAAATTCGCTGGGGCTATCTGCCAAAAGATACCAAGGTGAAGGAAATTGTCGATCAGGTAAATAAAGAAGACCTGTGGAAAAAAGCAGCTAAAGCACTTGGTGTAGCTGATGCGGAGATTCCTACTAGTACTTCTAGAGGAGTTGAGACTTTCTTTGATGGTGTGAAATTTGATCCAGAGAAACCAGAAGCATATCTCAGCAGTTTGAAAATTAAAAAAGTCTGATAACAATTCGTAATTCGTAATTCGTAATTCGTAATTCGTAGTTCGTAATTTTGAATTACGAAATTTCACAAAATTGTTTTTGAATTTAACTAAATCTGCCCAGGAGTAAGAAAAAAATGACAGCTATTGCTGGTAGTCGGATCAACAGAAAAAAGTCTCAAAAGGCGCTTAATAAATTATTCTGGAAAAAAATTGTACCGCCACTGGTAGCATTAGCGATTTTTTTGGTGATTTGGCAACTACTTTGTTTAAATCCTAACTTTAAGTTACCTGGGCCAATTGAAACAGTTTCGGAAACTTGGAACCCTTTTATTATTAATCCATTTTTTGATAATGGCGAAAGTGATAAAGGTTTAGGTTGGCAGATACTTAGCAGTTTGGGCAGAGTTGGTTTAGGATTTTCGCTGGCAACAATTGTCGGCATTACATTGGGAATATTAATTGGTGCAAATCAATTAGTTTATAATGCCGTAGATCCTATCTTCCAAGTATTGAGAACTGTACCGCCTCTAGCATGGCTACCTATCTCACTCGCAGCATTTCAACAGGCTAATCCTTCAGCAATTTTCGTAATTTTCATTACCTCAATTTGGCCAATTATTATCAACACTACAGTTGGTGTACAGCAAATTCCCCAAGACTACATTAATGTAGCTAAGGTTTTAAAATTAAGAGGGCCAAAGTATTTCTTTAAAATCGTCTTTCCCGCCACAGTACCTTATATATTTACAGGGTTAAGAATTGGGATTGGTTTATCTTGGTTAGCTATTGTTGCGGCTGAAATGTTAGTGGGCGGTGTGGGTATTGGCTCGTTTATTTGGGATGCCTACAACACTACTACAGAAACCAATATGAGCGAGATTATTATTGCCCTCGTTTACGTTGGTTTGGTTGGCTTAATGCTTGATAGATTGGTAGCATTTATCGCCAGCAAAGTTGTAGCTGAACAAAAGTAATCAATTTTGAATTTTAGATTTTGGATTCAGCAGATATTTAAATCCACAATCTACAATGCCCCAGTCAATAGTTCAAATTCAAAACTCAAAAGTAGATTATTGGCTCTTAACAAATAACAAATAACAAATGACTAAGGACTAAAGACAAATGACTACTTTTGTGGAAGTTGATCACGTTGACCGCATCTTTGATTTACCAAACGGCGATAAATATATTGCTCTGAAAAATATTGAATTAAAAATTAAACAAGGAGAATTTGTTTCTCTTATTGGGCATTCTGGTTGCGGTAAATCTACCTTACTCAATATCATTGCAGGTTTAGATAGAGCCAGTATTGGAGGCGTGACTTTAGAAGGGCGAGAAGTCAGAGAACCAAGCCCCGATCGCATGGTGGTATTTCAAAATTACTCGTTGCTTCCCTGGTTAACAGTCCGCGAAAACATCGCCTTGGCTGTGGATGAAGTCTATAAGAATCACCCCAAGGGCGAACGTCGCGGGATTGTTGAAGAACATATTGATATGGTAGGACTGCGCCTAGCTGCAAATAAACGTCCTAGTGAATTATCGGGGGGGATGAAACAACGGGTAGCGATCGCCCGCGCCTTGGCTACTCGCCCGAAGTTGTTACTGCTAGACGAACCCTTTGGGGCGTTGGATGCCTTAACCAGAGGGAGTTTGCAAGAACAATTAATGAAAATCTGCAACGAACACAACGTTACCTGCGTGATGGTAACGCACGATGTAGACGAAGCCCTATTGTTGAGCGATCGCGTTGTCATGCTTACCAATGGGCCAGAAGCTCATATTGGGCAAATTCTCGAAGTCCCAATTCCCCGTCCACGTCAGCGTTTGGAAGTAGTCAAACATCCCAGTTACTACAATCTGCGGAATGAGATGATTTACTTCCTCAACCAGCAAAAACAGGCGAAAAAACGCCGGATGCAGCAAACTCCAGTCGCTGTAACTACATCTCAGAATGGCTTAGAAAAAGCTAATCTGGAAATCGGCTTTATGCCTCTCACTGATGCTGCACCTTTAATCGTTGCTCAAGAAAAAGGCTTCTTTGCTAAATACGGCTTAGAAAATATTAGTCTGCGCCGTGCAAGTAGTTGGCAAGAAATCGCTAAAGGTGTGGTTACGGGTAAATTAGATGCAGCCCAAATGGTAGCCGGAATGCCTTTAGCCTTAACTTTAGGCGCTGGCGATCAAAAACCAATTCCCGTAATTAATGCCTTAAACCTTTCGCGTAATGCTAACGCCATTACCTTAAGCAAAAATTTATATAATCAAGGTGTCCGCGACCTAGCTAGCTTAAAAGCGGCAATTAACCAAAATCCTGACCAAATTATGACCTTGGGTGTGGTTCATTCCACCTCTATGCAGAACCTCGTGCTGCGTTATTGGTTGGCTGCTGGTGGTATAGATCCTGATAAAGATGTCAGTTTGGCAGTTATTCCACCAACAGAAATGGTTTCGCAACTCAAAGCTGGCAATATTGACGGTTATTGTGCGGGAGAACCCTGGAATTACCTTGCTGTTGAACAAGACTTAGGCTTTGTTGCAGCTACAGCCTTAGAAATTTGGTCAGGACAGCCGAAAAAAGTCCTGGGAGTGCGGGAAGAGTGGGCGCAGAAATACCCCCAAACCTATCTCGCGCTGATCAAAGCCCTATTAGAAGCTTGCCAATACTGCGACGACATCCGCAACCGCCAAGAAATTATAGAATTACTCTCTCGTTCTGAATATTTGAATATTGACCCTGCATACATCCGCCCTGGATTTATCGATCCCTACGATCGCGGCGACGGTAAAGCACCTCAAGAACTAACAGGCTACAACCAGTTTTACCTGCATCAAACCAACTATCCCAACCGCACCGAACTGTTGTGGATGGTAACTCAAATGGCGCGCTGGGGCTTAATACCCTTCCCGAAAAACTGGGTAGAAGTCATTGAAAGAGTCTGTCGTACAGATATTTTTGGTACAGCCGCACGGGATCTCGGCTTACTCGATATCGGTGAAGATGACCCAATTCATTTATTTGATGGGAAAATTTTCAACCCTTCCGAACCAATCGAGTACCTCAAAAGCTTAGAAATAAAACGACCCATTCGCGTGGAAGAAGTGTTTATTTAGTCATTGGTCATTGGTCATTGGTCATTTGTTCTTTGTTATTTCTCTTCTTCCCTCCTCTCTGCGCCTCTGCGCGACGGACACTTTGCTCAAGTCGGCAAAGCCGCCCACACAAGTGTCCTCCTCTGCGTGAGTAAATCATAAATTCATTCATCAAAGCAAAAAATATCATGCAAATAGTTAATAGAAATAATCAAATCGAAAAATTACAAACACAGAAAGCAGATAATTTTCTGGTAATTGAAGGCGTAAGCAAAATTTACCCAACTCCCGAAGGCCCTTACACTGTACTGGATGGTGTTGACCTGAAAGTTCGGGAAGGCGAATTTGTTTGTATTATTGGTCACTCTGGTTGCGGTAAATCTACGCTGCTCAATATGGTGGCTGGATTTAACACTCCCAGCGAAGGTATTGTTCTCTTGCAAGACCAACCAATCACTGAACCAGGCCCAGACAGAATGATGGTTTTCCAAAACTACTGTCTACTACCTTGGTTAAGTGTATTTGATAACGTTTACTTGGCGATTGATTCAGTATTTCCCAAAAAGTCCCAAGCCGAAAAAAGAGCGATCGCTAGAGAACATTTAGCAATGGTGGGACTAACAGAAGCGGCTGACAAAAAACCTAGCCAAATTTCTGGCGGGATGAAACAGCGAGTTGCGATCGCCCGCGCCCTCTCGATTCGTCCCCAAGTTTTGATTCTCGATGAACCCTTTGGTGCATTAGACGCAATCACCAAAGAAGAATTACAAGAGGAATTGCTGCAAATTTGGCGAGAACATCAAGTTACGGTATTAATGATTACCCATGATATTGATGAAGCGCTGTTTCTTGCAGACAGAGTAGTGATGATGACTAACGGCCCGGCTGCTCAGATTGGCGAAATCTTAGAGGTTCCCTTTGCCCGTCCCCGCAATCGTCGCCGCATTATGGAAGACCCCGAATATTACAACCTCAGAAACTACGCTCTAGATTTCCTCTATCGCCGCTTTGCTCATAATGATGAGTAAAAACTCGGCAATCTAAGGTATTTATTTACGCTCAAAATATGCTTCTGGTGCTTAACAATCCTGGGCTAACGTCCTGACTACGAACTCATTACCCCTTTCGCTAAGGAAGATTGCAATGCTTAAAGGATTATTTTCATTCAGGGATCGTTATCGCATCTTACATCAGACGTGGTTTGCGTTTTTTCTTACCTTTGTCTGTTGGTTCAACTTTGCTCCCTTTGCAACCACGATTGGTAAGGAATTACATTTAGCACCTGAGCAAATTAAGACTTTGGGCATTTGTAATCTGGCTTTGACAATTCCAGCGCGGTTAATTATTGGGATGTTGCTGGATCGTTTTGGCCCCAGAATTACCTACTCAATACTGTTGATGTTTGCGGCTGTTCCTTGTTTAGCAACAGCGCTGTCACAAGACTTTAATCAATTAGTCATCAGTCGTTTACTGATGGGAATTGTTGGTTCTGGGTTTGTCGTAGGTATCCGCATGGTAGCAGAATGGTTCCCACCTAAAGAGATGGGAAGCGCTCAAGGTATTTACGGAGGTTGGGGTAACTTTGGGGCTTTTGGTGCAGAGTTCGCCCTACCAATGATTGCTGTGGCGACAGGCTTTTTAGCTGGTGGTGGTTCAAACTGGCGGTTAGCGATCGCACTCACTGGGATAATTGCCGCTATATATGGCGTAATTTATTACAACACCGTTCAAGATACACTTACTGGCAAAGTTTACAAGAAACCCAAGAAGAATGGTGCTTTGGAAGTCACCAGCGTGAAAAGCTTCTGGGCGATGATTGTTTCAAATTTTGGTTTAATTTTCGCCTTGGGTTTACTAGCTTGGCGGCTGGAACAAAAGAATATTCACTTCCTCAATCAAACCCAAATGTATTTAACTTGGTTGGCGTTAGCAGGGTTATTTGCTTACCAAACCTACAAAGCTTACCAAGTTAACAAAGAATTACTTTTGGGTAAAAAAACTTACGCACCATCTCAACGCTATCAATTTAGTCAAGTTGCATTACTGGAATTTACCTACATTACTAACTTTGGTAGTGAGTTAGCAGTTGTTTCCATGCTACCGGCATTTTTTGAAAAAACCTTTGGTTTAGAACACGTAGTAGCTGGAATGATTGCTGCTACCTATCCCTTCTTAAACTTAATTTCCCGTCCTAGCGGTGGCTTAATTTCCGATAAATTCGGTTCCCGCAAATGGACAATGACAATTGTTAGTGCTGGTATTGGTGTTGGCTATTTAATGGCACATTTTATTAATAGCAGCTGGCCAATTCCCTTAGCTATCGCAGTCACCATGTTTGCTGCTTACTTTGCTCAAGCTGGCTGTGGTGCAACCTATGGTATCGTCCCCATGATTAAAAAAGAAGCTACCGGACAAATCGCCGGGAATGTTGGTGCTTACGGTAATTTTGGTGGCGTAGTCTATCTCACAATTTTCAGCTTAACGGACGCATCAACGCTGTTTACCACAATGGGTATCGCCGCCTTAATTTGCGCTTTTATGTGCGGCTTCTTCCTCAAAGAACCTCAAGGTTCCTTTGCTGGTGCTTATGAAAGTGAATCAACCGAAACATTAGCACCACCCGCACCAATTTTGGCGGAGGAATAAGCTACTCTGTATCTCTATTACATTAACCTCGGCGCGACGGCAGTCGCTACAACGGGGGGAACCCCCGCAACGCGCAGCCTCCCCTTTGCGTTTAAATCCTAACCTCCCACAAAACTACCATGAGTGAATTTACCAAAACCCTATGTCCATACTGTGGTGTTGGCTGCGGGCTGGAAGTTTCGCCCCCAGCACAACACGGTAAAGCGACTAATCGGGATAGTCAAGGAACTCCAATTTGGCGGGTGCGGGGCGATAAAGCGCACCCATCAAGCCAAGGTATGGTTTGTGTGAAAGGCGCGACAATCGCTGAGTCTTTAGATAAAAGTCGGCTGCAATATCCAATGATTAGAGAATCTTTGGATCAAGATTTTCGTCGCGCCAGTTGGGAGGAAGCTTTTGAGTTGATTGTGCAGCGGATTCAAACAGTACGCTTCACTCAGGGGCCAGAAGCTTTATGTATGTATGGTTCGGGACAGTTTCAAACTGAAGATTATTATATTGCTCAGAAACTGATGAAAGGTTGTCTGGGCAGTAATAATTTTGATGCAAATTCGCGTTTATGTATGTCTAGCGCTGTGGCTGGCTACATTCAAAGCTTTGGCGCAGATGGCCCTCCCTGTTGCTATGAAGATTTAGAGTTAACTGACTGTGCATTTTTAATTGGTACTAACACCGCCGAATGTCATCCCATAATTTTTAATCGGCTGGAAAAATATCGCAAAAAAAATCGCAAAGTCAAATTGATTGTGGTCGATCCTCGACGCACACCTACTGCAGAAAATGCTGATTTACATTTAGCAATTCGCCCAGGTACAGATATCGACTTATTAAACGGTATCGCCCACTTGTTGATGCGCTGGAATCAGATAGATGTGGGATTTATTGATGACTGTACTAGTAACTTTCCCGCCTATGCAGAAGTGATTCGTCACTATTCCCCGGATGTGGTAGCCCATCGCTGCGGAATTAGCGTTGCAGATTTAGAAACCGCAGCCCGCTACTGGGGACAGTCTCAAAGAGTCCTGTCTCTGTGGTCGATGGGGATAAATCAATCAAGCGAAGGTACAGCTAAGGTCAGAACTATCATTAATCTGCACCTGATGACGGGACAGATTGGTAAACCTGGTTCCGGCCCTTTTTCTTTAACTGGTCAGCCAAATGCAATGGGAGGAAGGGAAGCTGGCGGTTTATCGCATTTGTTACCTGGTTATCGCTTGGTAAAAAATCCCCAGCATCGCGCAGAAGTAGAAAATTTTTGGGGACTGAAGCCAGGACAAATTTCATCTGAACCGGGAATGACAGCTTGGGATATGATTACTGGCTTAGAAAATGGCACAGTGGGGTTACTGTGGATTGCTGCGACTAATCCCGCCGTCAGTATGCCAGATTTGGAACGGACAAAAAAGGCATTATTGCGATCGCCTTTCACAATTTACCAAGATGCATACTATCCCACAGAAACCTCTGCCTACGCTCATGTGTTGTTACCTGCTGCCCAGTGGGGCGAAAAAACTGGCGTAATGACCAATTCTGAACGCCGAGTAACTTTATGTTCAGCATTCCGCGTTCCTTGGTGGGAAGCGAAAGCCGATTGGGAAATTTTTGCGGAAGTCGGACGCAGATTAGGCTTTACCAAAGAATTTGCCTTTGCTAACTCCGCTGAAGTCTACGCCGAATTTGTGCAACTCACACGCGATCGCCCCTGTGACATGACGGGTATGAGTCATGAGCAATTACAAACCCAAGGCCCCACTCAATGGCCCTTTCCTTCTAATATTGCTGATTCCCTGGTTAACACTCCAAACTCAGCACTCCAAACTCAGCACTTAGCACTCAGCACTCAGAACTCAAAAAGGCTTTACACTGATTTACGCTTTCATACTCCCGATGGTAGGGCGCGGTTTGGTGCATATCATTCACGGGGTTTGGCGGAACCGCCAGATCCTAATTATCCTTTTGTGCTGACTACTGGGCGGTTGTACGGACATTGGCACACCCAAACTCGTACTGGTCGCATAGAAAAAACTCGCGCTATGCACCCAGAACCGTTTATTGAGATTCATCCCCGTGACGCGGCTGGTTTAGGAATTACAGATAACCAGTGGTTAGAAGTGCGATCGCGTCGGGGTAAAGCAAAATTTCCCGCCAAAATTACCAAGGCGATCGCCCCTGGTACCGTTTTTGTCCCCATGCATTGGGGTACGTTATGGGCAGACGAGGCTGAAGCTAATGCTCTCACCCATTCAGAATCTTGCCCCGATTCTCTACAACCAGAACTAAAAGCTTGTGCGGTGCAACTCACACCGATTTCTGTAGAAGTTACACTCAAAAATTATCAACTCCAGTCCTCACAATGGTAAGCTGCTAAATAGATAACTAAACATTAAGTTGATAATTTAACCCATAGTTAATAGTCAATAGTTATGATTATTTTTTCTAATCCTGTAGATTTATCTATAGGGTTTTTATTTTATATTTTGACTTTTAACTTGGGACTAATACGCTGGGGATAAAAGTCATTAACTGCCAATATATGCCAATAAATGCTGAATATTTTATCAAAATTTGTAGTTGTTTTATAACACCAACTACCTAATATTAAGCAGCTTCAAAAGTAAATTGACAAATAGGGTGTAGTAGATGAAAAAAATTCTCAAACAAGTATTAGATACTACAAATTTGAAAAAGGATTACGAGAAATGGATTGCTAAATACGATTATCAATCCATTTTTCAGAATCGCAAATCAAAAATCCGCAATCCCAAACCAGAGAAGATGCAGGATGAGAAATTTATGCACTTCATTGAAAATATTGAGGTGCTAGTTTCTAAAGTACTATCTTTATTTATGGTAGTGGTTATTTTGGCTGCTATCTGGGATTTGGCAGTATTTCTGCTGAAAGAGCTATTTACTGCACCTTATGGGAAATTTAACACCACATTATTTAAAATTTTTGGATTATTTTTAAATGTTTTAATAGCTTTAGAAATTTTAGAAAATATTACTGCCTATCTCAGGAAGCATGTTGTTCAAGTAGAATTAGTTATTGTTACCTCGTTAATAGCTGTCGCCAGAAAAATTATCATCCTAGACCTAGAAAAAGTAACAGGAATTGATATCATTGGTTTAGGTATTGCTGTTTTAGCACTATCAATTAGTTATTTAATAATTCGTTTTAGTAATTCACGGGGCCCTCATTAAAAATCCATCATAATTGGTGATTTGTGATTGGGTATTGGCAAAAAGCATCAAGGTAGAAATAGCCTTGAATTTTGGTTTTTAACTTTTACTAAACACCAAATAACAAATGACAAATAACAAAATTTTTTTTGAATTTGAAGCAGATTTCGTGACATCCCTGCGTTGTATACCTATGCAGGTACGCTACAAACTAGATACTTGTGGTATTAAGCTGAAATTATCTGATTGGAATCAGATGTCTCAAACTGAACGTGAAGCTTTAGTTGAATTACCTTGTAATACAGAAGGGGAAATTCAATCTTATAGCCAATATCTTGAACAGTTGATTGTAAACCGCACAGGTACACCACCTGCAAAATTGCCGATTGAACACAATCCTGCATGGATGGACTCTACTAATTTACCAGTTACTGTTCAAGAGCAAGCCCAACAAAATGGTATTACTCTAACAGCACCACAGTGGGAATCTTTAACACCCTTAGAGCGATTTGCACTAATTAAACTTAGCCGTTCTGGACATGAAAATAAAAATTTTCCTAAAGCAATGGCAGAATTTCATCTGGCTTAAAAATATTGTTGACTGTTAACTGTTGACTTTTGACTGTGTAAGTATTATTTGAACTCCCAATTCACTCAAATCCTGATAAATATAGATTTTTCGTAGAGGTTTAGCATTGCTAAACCCTGTTCCACTTGTTCATATAATTACAACAAATTGTTAAGTATAAGAGCTAAAAGATTAATCATATAACTCTTGTGGAGTGAGCATCTTGCTGACTAATGCTGTAGTCACTCATATAAAATTCTTTGCGTTATAGTAAAATAATATACGTAAATTTGCAATTACATAGAGAAAAGTCTACGGGCACAGTGCTGCTGTGACCTAACATTAATATGGTTGAAGGAGTTGAAAACAGAGGAGGTGTTTAATAAGCTTTGCAAAGAAACAAAACAGAAAATGCAACATTTGCTTAATCTAACTATTTTTTGATGCAAAATAGTGTTCTCAAGTTTTGTGAGTATTATTTTATTTAGCTTTGACAGTAGTCAGCAATTGCTTGGTCTAGATTGGAAAATTATATTTTAAACTCGTAACTTAGGATTTATATAGTATGCGGGCAAAGCTGAAACAGCTACTATGGCAATGGCGCGGAGTTTTGCTAGCAGTACCCAATGTGACAGGGATTGTGATTGCGCTGCGGTTTATGGGCTTGCTGGAATTCTTAGAGTTAACAGCACTAGATCAGTTTTTTCTTTTACGTCCACAACAACCTGTTGATGAGCGCATCGTCATAGTTGAGATTAATGAATCAGATATTACTAAATTGAAGGGTTGGCCAATCAATGATGATGTACTGGCTAAAGTTTTAAATAATATTAAACAACAACAACCCCAAGCTATAGGTCTTGATATTTATCGAGATTTACCTTTAAACCCTGGTTATCAAAACTTGGTCAAGACGTTTAAGACTACACCCAACTTGATTGGAGTAGAAAAATTATCTGATACTTCTGATAGTTCTTCTGTAAAACCGCCTCCAGAACTGAAAAAACTCAATCAGGTAGGAGCAAATGATTTTCCCTTAGACAAAGATGGTAAGATACGCCGAGCTTTACTATATGCAGGTTTACCTGATGGCAGCAATCTTGAAAGCTTTGGTTTGAAACTCTCATTATTATATTTAAAACCTCGAGGAATTACTGAAAAACCAGCAGCCAATAATCCTAACTATTTGCAGTTAGGTAAAGGTGTTTTTCCTACTTTTGAAGCTAATGATGGTGGTTATTTCCGGGCGGATGATCGCAGCTACCAAATCCTTTTAAACTATCGAGGAGGAATTAATCGGTTTTCTAGGGTATCTATCTATGATGTTTTAGAAAACCGAATTCCCCCTGGTTTAATGCAAGGAAAGATAGTTTTAGTTGGTGCTACAGCAGAGAGTTTGAAGGATCTATTTTGGACATCTTATAGCAGTAAGGTCATGGGTGCGCCAGAAAGAATGGCTGGAGTTGCAATTCATGCCAATTTGATTAGTCAAATTTTGAGTTCGGCTTTGGAAGGTCGCCCACAAATTAAAACATTACCTGAAGCGATAGAGTGGTTGTGGATTTTATTTTGGTCGATGGTGGGTGCTACTTTATGTTGGCAACATCGACATATTACTAATGAAACCAAGAAATTTTCATTAACTAATACTACTAGCAGTATTGTAATAGCAACTAGTTGTTTAGTAGGCGGGAGTTATTTAGCTTTTCTGTTTGCTTGGTGGATTCCTATTGTACCGCCTCTATTTGCTTTAACTGGATCTGCGATCGCAGTTACTCAGTATATCGCGCGTAGTGCTGCGGAAATGCGCCGCACCTTTGGTCGCTACGTTACAGATGAAGTAGTCGCTAATTTACTAGAAACTCCTTCTGGCCTCAAGCTAGGAGGAGAACGCAGAAAAGTCACAGTTTTAATGTCTGATTTAAGAGGATTCTCTGCTGTATCCGAACGATTACCACCAGAACAAGTGGTAGCCATCCTCAATGTTTATTTGGGTGCAATGGCAGATGTTATTAACCATTACAACGGTACTATTAATGAGTTTATTGGTGATGGTATCTTTGTCATGTTTGGTGCGCCTGTGAGCCGCGAAGATGACTCTCAAAGAGCAATTGCTTGTGCTATTGCTATGCAATTAGCGATGAAACCTGTAAATGAACATAATCAACAAATGAATTTACCAATTATCGAAATGGGAATTGGTATTCATACAGGCGAAGTTGTAGCGGGTAATGTTGGCTCTCAAAAGCGTGCTAAATATTCAGTTGTTGGGAGCCATGTTAACTTAACTTCCCGGATTGAGTCTTATACTGTTGGCGGTCAAATTTTGATTTCTGAAGAAACTTTAAAAGATGCCACTATTGACCCTTATATTAACATTAGAATTGATGGAGAATTACGGGTAGAACCGAAAGGAATTAAGGCTCCAATTACAATTTATGACATTGGCGGCATTGGTGGTAAGTACAATCTTAACTTACCTAAATCTGATGACAATATGCTGCAATTGTCTGAGGAAATTTTTGTAGAATATACAATTTTGGAAGGTAAACACGCAGTAGGAACCATATTTAAGGGCGAAATTGTTAAATTATCCGAGCATGGTGGAATATTGCGATCGCCAAATTCCCTAGATTCTTTAACTAACCTCAAGATGAGATTGTTAAATGCACCAGAAATTGCTCCCGGTGAAGGCGATATCTATGCCAAGGTTTTGAAAAAATCCTCTGATGATGACAGTTATTTTCTGATTCGATTTACAGCCATGCCTCCCCAGCCAAAAGCAATACTTGATAGCCGACTTAAAGCTGAATCTAGTAATCATCATATGGAACAATCAGGAAATACAAAAAATTAAACAAATATCAATTAAGAGGCATAAATATTGTTTGAGGTAAATCATCATAGTTTTGTGCCTCAACAAATGATTTATTCCTCAGTTTTGGTTGATTGATATTAGACATATCATGCTAGTAGCCTGCGTTAAGTAAGTGTAACACAGGCTTTTAAGATGCTTGGCAATTTGAGAGTACATCAATATATTCTAGAGGGTATGGCAATGCCATGCCCCCACCATCTGTCCCATGTTTTTTCAAATGGGTATTAGAACATCATAAATTAAATATTAGACCGTATTAATTATTTGCAGAATTATGTAAAATTACAGTTATTAAACCAAATAAAACTAATTAGTAGCTTAATAGTACAGCCATAAATGCGGGATGGGAGCGCAAATAAATGCCAAAGAGATATTTGCAACTTTTTACAAGTCGCACTTTTACTGTATTGCTTAGTATGATGTTGGTTTCAGAATCTCTGGTGATATCAGTAAGTGCAAAAACTGTAAAAATAGCTCAACAAGCTGCACCCACCCCACAAAATGTTAATCCAGAGAGACAACAAGCTTACGAACGGGTAAAACAACTATTCCAAGAAGCACAACAACTGCGTCAAAAAGCAACCGCAGAGTTTTGGCAACAGGCAATGCAAAAGTATGATGAAGCATTGCAAATTTCGCGAAAATTAGGCGATCGCTCGTTAGAACATACCACACTCTATGTTATTGGTAGTGCTTACTCACAGCGTAGTGAACATGTTAAAGCACTGTCCTATTTCCAGCAAGCACTCAATATTATTTCAGAACTGAAACAGCCAATATCACAAGCTAGAACTCTCTGGTCGATTGCAGCTAGTTATTCTTATTTATGGGAAAAGCAAAAAGCGCTGGAATATTACAATCAAGCACTATTAATATTTAAAACCGTAAAAGCAACTGACATGGTTGCTTTTACGCTTTTTACTATGGGTATAGTCTACGAAGATTTAGGTGAGAGCGCAAAAGCTCTAGATTATTTAAATCAGGCTTTAACAATTCAGCGGACTCAAAATGATCCTCAATCTCAGGCTGCAACCCTATCTATTTTAGGAGGAGTTTACACTTCTTTAGGTGAGAAGCAAAAAGCGCTGGATGCGTTAAATCAAGCTCTAGATATCTACCGTCAAACAAATAATATCACGGGACAAGCAGATATTTTTACTAACTTGAGTACAGCTTATGTTTCATTAGGCGATTATCTCAAAGCCCGAGAATTATTAAACCAAGCCCGAGAATTAAGACAAAAGGTATCGCCAACTGACCTTTTAAGCCAAGCCACAATTTTGATGAGTTTAGGCGGTACCTACTTAGCAGAAGGCAATTTTCCGAAGGCTCTAGAATACTATAATCAAGTGCGATCGCTCTCGCAAAAGTTAACCAGACGAGATTTAGAAGCTGCTGTACTTTCACAAATCAAAAACGTTTATGATTCATTAGGAGAGCTGGATAAAGCACTCAATTATTTACAAGCAGCGCAAAAATTACAACGTAGCATTAATGATCGCTCAGGTGAAGCTTACACTTTAACTTCAATTGCCGATTTATATCAATCCAAAGGTGATTATCAAGAAGCACTGAATACCTACAACCAAGCCTTAGAGATTCAACGTCAAATTAAAGACCTACCTCAAGAAGCTGAGACTTTGGGGAGTATAGCTAATCTCTACAGATTATTAGGTGACTATAAATTAAGCTTAGATACCTATAACCAGGTGCTAAACATCTTTCAGCAAATACAAAATAATAGAAAAATAGCCCAAACTTTTAATGATATTGGTGCTACTTACTTAACATCAAAAGATTATGAAAATGCCCTCAAATATTATAATCAAGCGCTAAGTTTGTGGAGTAAACAAGGCACGAGTAATGAAAAAATATTGGCACTTGTGGGGATAATCATAGCTCATAATTCATTAAAAGATTATCCCCAAGCAATGGCAGCAGCTAACCAAGGATTATCTGTAGCACGAGAGAAAAAGAACCTCTCTTATGAAGTGACAATGCTTGGTTATCAAGCTATGGTTTACCAAGGATTGGGAGATTATCATAAAGCACTATCATTAGCACAAGATGCAATATCTAAAGCACATAAATTAGGCACGCGTCAGTTACAAGCCAATGCCTTCTATGGTTTGGGTGATGCATATAAATCCTTAAAACAGTACGAACAAGCCATCGATGCTTATAAGCAAGAACTAACCATTAGGCAAGCAATCAGCGATCGCAATGGGCAAGCTCATACACTATATAGAATTGCAACTAGTGAACGCGATCGCAATAACTTAGAAGCAGCCCGCACTCAAATCGAAGCCGCAATTGCAATTTTAGAAAATATCCGCACCAAAGTTACCAGCCAAGACTTGCGTACCTCTTACTTTGCTTCCATTCAAAGATATTATGAGTTTTACATTGACCTATTAATGCAGTTGCATAAGCAGCAACCATCTCAAGGCTATGATGCTCTTGCCTTACAAGCTAACGAACGCGCCCGCGCCCGTACGCTTTTGGAACTACTTACAGAGGCTAATGCAGATATTCGTCAAGGCGTAGATCCTCAGCTATTAGAAGCAGAACGCAACTTACAGCAACAACTTGATGCTTTAGAAAAGCGGCGGCTGAAATTATTTACTGGCGACTACACCGAAAGCCAAGCCCAAAGCTTTGAAAAAGAAACAGAAGCATTACTAGAAAAATATCGGCAACTGCAAGCCAAAATCAGAACTACCAGCCCTCGTTATGCAGCTTTGACACAACCCCAACCCCTTTCGCTCAAACAAATTCAACAACAAGTATTAGATGAAAATACTCTGTTGTTAGAGTATGCTGTGGGCGAAGAACGCAGTTATCTTTGGGCTGTGAGCAAAAACAGCATTACCAGTTACGAACTACCCAAACGCTCAGAAATTGCGATCGCAGTCCAAAAATTCCGCAATATTTTAATCTCACCTATTGCCAAAGCGAAACCCGACAAGGCTGCCAAAGCCTTATCCGATTTGATATTGGCACCCGTCGCCCAGAAATTAGGACAGCAACGCTTACTCATAGTTGCTGATGAGGCTTTGCAGTACATACCCTTTGCAGCTTTGAATACACCCAGCGCCAACAATAGTAGCTATGAACCATTAGCGGTAAACCATGAAATCATCACTTTGCCTTCAGCTTCAACAGTCGCCATACTCAGACAAGAAATTGCTGGACGCAAACCCGCCCCAAAAGCATTAGCTGTAATTGCTGATCCCATCTTTTCTGCCAATGATGAACGGATTCAAGGTAAAACCCTAAGTCAAGAAAAAAGCAATCAGAACCTAGATTTACAACAATTATCCAGGTCTGCTAGAGAATCAAGTATCGCCTTTGAGCGTTTGCCATTTACTCGCCAAGAAGCCGACACTATTCTCTCTCTCGTACCAGAAAACGAACGCAAACAAGCCTTTGACTTTGCTGCTAACCGTGCTATCGCTACCGATGCACAGTTGAGCCAATACCGAATGATACATTTTGCCACTCACGGCATCCTCAACAGTCAAAACCCAGAATTATCAGGAGTTGTACTGTCGCTATTTGATGAAACAGGCAACCCTCAAAATGGATTTTTGCGTCTACATGATATTTTTAACCTCAAACTGCCAGCAGAATTAGTTGTGTTGAGTGCTTGTGAAACTGGTTTAGGTGAAGATGTTAAAGGAGAAGGATTAATTGGCTTGACAAGAGGATTTATGTATGCGGGTAGCCAGAGAGTATTAGTAAGTTTGTGGAGTGTAGACGATGAAGCCACTTCGGAATTAATGAAAAAGTTTTATAGCAAAATGTTGCAAAAAGGCTTAAAACCTGCTGCGGCATTACGGGCAGCCCAGGTAGAAATGTGGCACGATCCTAAATATAATTCACCCTATTTATGGGCAGCTTTTACTCTTCAAGGTGAGTGGCGATAAGATAATTGCACATCAAAAAACCATCTATCGCTTTGGTGAGTAGCAGGCGCAAGGAAGCAGGGGAACAGGGAATAGAAAATAAGCCTCTTTATAAGAGAGTACAGAACCGTTGAAATTTTAAATTAAAATATTTCAATCCTAAATTTAAAATCTACAATTCGGTAATTGATACTCCTAAGCTAATGCGCGTCTAAATTGCATAACTACTAATAAGGGCTGTTAACTGTTAACTGTTAACGGTCAACTATCAACAGCCCTCACGATGGATTGTGCAACTTAAAAGTAGAATAGCTTATTTCGATAGATCATCAATCCAAGGGAAATTAAATTAATGCAAAGGCGACTTATATCCATTTTTAGACATCGTACTCTTGTTGTCTTTGTTAGCATGATGTTGTTGTCTGAATCTGTAGGGATGACAGCAAGAGCAATAAATGTAGAAATATCGCAAAAACCTACAAATACTCCCCAAAATCTTAGTCCTGCTCAACAAAGAGCCTACGCCCAAGCAAAGCAACTATCAGAAGCAGCAAACCAACTATTCAATCAGGGAACAGCGGCTTCTCGACAGCAAGCTCTAGCTAAATATTTGGCAGCACTAAAAATTTGGCGGGAAATAGGCGATCGCTCTCAGGAAGCTAGTACGCTTTTAAGCATTGGGACTCTTTATTATTTCCAAAGCGAAAATACAAAAGCTCTGGAATATTACAACCAAGCTCTATCTCTAAGACAGCAATTAAAAGACCGTCTGGGAGAGGCTATTATGCTCCAGTCTATTGCTGGGGCATATTACAGCTTAGGAGAAAAGCCCAAAGCATTACAATATTACAATCAAGCTCTATCTATATTTAAAGCTGAGAAACAATCTGATTTGGCGGCTGGTGCTTTACTGGGGATTGGCAGAATTTATTTTACTTCTGGTGAAACAAAGAAGGCATTAGATTCCTACAATCAAGCTTTAGAACTGCAACGTGCTAGTAAAGATTTAAATGGGCAAGTTGACACCTTAGAAATCCTTGGGCAAGTTTATATCCAATTAGGTGAAGCACAAAAGGCTTTAACAGCTTTAAATCAAGCTTTAGAAATTCAGCAGACAACAAAGAATATCGCAGGACAAGCAGATACTCTAACATTGATAGCTACCCTTTATAGTTCATTGGGTGACAATCAAAAAGCGAGGGAATCTTTAGCTCAGGTGCTAGCACTGCAAAAACAGTTACCACAACCAGACCCTAGCAAGCAAGCATTCACTTATATGAGTATGGGTGCAACCTATACGGTTGCTAACGATTATCAAAAAGCACTGGAATATTTTAACCAAGCGCGATCGCTCTTTCAAAAGTCAGGTAGCGCTAATTCAGAAGCTGAAGCTTTAACAGACATTAGCTTTGTTTACAATCAATTAGGACAACAGCAAAAAGCTCTAGATGCTCTCAATCAAGCACTAACTATCCAGCGTACCCAAAAGAATCGCGCTAGAGAAGCTTTTACACTCAACAATATCGGTGGGATTTACGCATCTTTTGGTAATTATCAACAAGCCCTGGATTTTTACAACCAAGCACTAACTCTCCAGCGTCAGCTCAAAGACTTACCAGGAGAAGCAGCTACATTAACTTATATCGCTAAACTCTATCAGTCTTTGGGGGATGATAAGTTAAGTGTTGATACTTATAACCAAGCACTAGATAAATTTCGTGCTATTGGCGATCGCAGCATGGTAGCCCAAACCCTCGATAATATTGGTAACGTTTATCGATCAGCACAAGCGCCAGCAAAAGCCTTGGACTATTACAATCAGGCTCTTCAATTGTGGCGTGAACAAGGGGCGCTATTCCAGGAATTTAATACACTCACCGGTTTGATTAGAACCTATGAGTCACTTAAAGATTATCCCAAGGCCCTAGATACTGGCAACCAAGCTTTAACATTAGCGAAAAAACAGCAAAGTCCTTTCAGCGAAGCTTCTGCCCTGGGTTTATTAGGAAGGGTATACTTAGCATCTGGAGATTATCAAAAATCCCTCGATTTCTCCACCCAGGCGAACTCTAAATTCCGGGGATTAGGTGTGCCCAGTGGGGAAGCTAACACTCTCCGTAATATCGGTAAAGCCTACAATGCCTTAAAGCAGTATCAACAAGCCATAGATAATTACAATCAAGAACTCAAACTTTTGCAACAATTAGGCGATCGCACAGGTGAAGCCGAAACTCTGTATAATATCGCCGTCAGCGAACGCGATCGCAATAACCTAGAAGCTGCCCGCAACCAAATAGAATCAACCATTAAAATTGTCGAAGATATCCGCACCAGAGTTACCAGCCAAGACTTGCGGACTTCCTACTTTGCCTCAGTGCAAAAATATTATGAGTTTTACATCGATTTGTTGATGCGATCGCACAAACAGCAACCATCTAAAGGTTACGATGCCCTAGCCCTACAAGCCAGTGAACGCGCTCGTGCCCGTAGCCTTTTAGATTTGCTAGCGGAAGCTAATGCAGACATTCGCGAAGGTATAGATCCTAAATTACTAGAAACGGAACGTAGCTTGCAAAAACAGCTGGATGCTCAAGAAAAACGCTCGCTGAAATTATCTAGTAGTGGTAACAAAACTGAAATTCAAAACCTAGAAAAGCAAACACAAGCACTACTGGAACAGTATCGGCAGCTGCAAGCCAAAATTAGATCCACCAGCCCCCGTTATGCAGCTTTGACGCAACCGCAAACTCTTTCACTCAAGCAGATTCAGCAACAAATATTAGATGATAACACCCTACTATTAGAGTATGCTGTGGGCGAAGAACGCAGTTATCTTTGGGCGGTCACCAAAAATAGCATTACCAGTTACGAACTACCTAAGCGCGCCGAAATTGCCGCCGCCGTCCAAGAATTTCGCAAGGTTTTAATCTCACCCATACAAAGAACTAGCCCAGATGCAGCTGCTACTCCCCTGACACAGTTGATATTGGCACCCGTCGCTCAACAACTAGGACAGCGCCGCTTAGTGATTGTTGCAGATGGGGCTTTGCAATATATTCCCTTTGCAGCTTTGAATACACCCAGTGCCAAAAATGGCAGCTATGAACCATTAGCAGTCAACCATGAAATAATTACTTTACCCTCAGCCTCTACTCTGGCTGTTCTTAGACAAGAAACAGCTGGACGAAAACCTGCCCCAAAAGCATTAGCCGTGATTGCTGACCCGATTTTCTCTCCCAACGATGAGCGGGTTAAGAGGGGAACGTCTCCAGAAAACAGTAATCAAAACTTAGACTTACAACAATTATCCAGGTCAGCCAGAGAATCTAGTATCGCCTTTGATCGTTTACCTTTTACGCGCCAAGAAGCCGATACTATTCTGTCTTTAGTACCTGCCAAAGAACGCAAACAAGCCTATGACTTTGCCGCTAACCGTTCTGTGGCTACCGATGCTCAGTTGAGTCAATACCGAATCATACATTTTGCTACTCATGGCATCCTCAACAGTCAAAACCCAGAATTATCAGGAGTTGTACTGTCGCTATTTGATGAAACTGGCAAACCCCAAAACGGCTTTTTGCGCCTACATGATATTTTCAACCTGAAACTACCAGCAGAATTAGTAGTACTCAGTGCTTGTGAAACTGGTTTGGGTGAAGAAGTCAAGGGGGAAGGATTAATTGGCTTGACAAGAGGGTTTATGTATGCAGGTAGTCCCAGAGTGCTGGTGAGTTTGTGGAGTGTAGATGATCAAGGAACTTCGGAATTAATGAAAAAGTTTTATAGCAAAATGTTGCAACAGGGTTTAAAACCTGCTGCGGCATTGCGGGCGGCACAGGTAGAAATGTGGCGCAACCCCAACTACAGTGCACCTTATTTCTGGGCACCTTTCACTCTCCAAGGCGAATGGCGCTAAAGTAAATTTTAGATTTTGGATAATGTGAAATTTTACATTATCCAAAATCTAAAATTGCGTCATTTCACAGGATTCCAACGCACAGATAGCATTGTAATATCATCAAACTGTGGTGCATCGGCAATAAAGGCGAACAAATGGGTTTTAATCCGCTCTAACAAATCACAAGCTGAGGAACATGGTTGTTCTAGGAGCGATCGCAGTCTTTTATCGGTAAATAACTCGCCATCAGGGTTTTTACCTTCAGTCACACCATCGGTATAACCAATTAAGATGTCTCCAGGCTCCATCTGCACTTGCTGAATTTTAAATTTCATCCCTGCCATCATCCCCACAGCTGGCCCGGTAGACTTCAGAGTTTTCTTAATACCAGACTCACCGAGAATAAACAGCGGTTCATGCCCCCCATTAATATAAGTGAGTATGCCAGTATCCGGCTCTAGTACGCCAAAAAACAGCGTGGCAAACATACTCAATTGCCAGTGATTTTGGGCGACATATTCATTAGTCCTGGTAACTGCTTGCAGTGCATTGAGATGGGATAAGTTAGCAGACATAGACTTGCCAATCCACCCATCTGGAAGCGGTTTATTATGTTCTAGAATTTCGTGAGCGATACCGCGTAATTGGGTTTCCGCAGAGAAGATGCGAATTAAGCTCCGCATTAAAGCCATAAATAGCGCTGCACCTACGCCTTTGTCACAGACATCTGCAATCACTAATCCTATCTGTTTATCATCAAGCTCAAAAGTGTCGTAGAAGTCGCCAGCTACTTGACGCGCAGGGTAAAAACAAGCCGTAATCTCGCAATTGGGCTGCTGAACAATTTCATAGGGCAGAAAATCTATCTGAATCTGCCGCCCTTTTTCCATTTCTGCATCCAGCGCTTTAGAATATTTCTCTAGTTTTGAGTAAAGCCGCGCATTTTCTAAAACTAAAGACATCTGATCGGCTGTCACCTGCATGAGGTTAGCTGCTTCATGGCTAAAATGTCCCGGTTCAGAATGTAGTAAGGTAATAATCCCTAGTAATTCATCTCCCCGAAGAATGGGAACAGCCAAAGCAGAACGCACAATGTAAGGTTGATTGGGTAAGGTCAACCAGCGATCATCATTTTCGGTATCATCAATTAATCCTAATTGACGATGACGGATGACCCAGCCAGCCAAACCCTTATCTATGACTGTACCAATGAGACGTTTTCTCTGTTCTGCTGTCACTTCGGTACGTGACAAAATCGCGTCTGAGACTTTCCCTGAAGGCTCAAGTAAAAAGAGGCTGCCTTTTTCTGAAGCTGTTTGATCGGCTGCAACATCTAATGTCATTTGTAATGCCGTTTTTAGCACTTCCTCTGTAGAAGAACGCGCCATCATCACGAACTTTTCGAGCAATTTTGATTGAGCTTGAAAAGCGGCTTCTTCATTTTTGAGTGCTGTTTTCAGTTCTGCTACCTCTTGGCGCAGTGCTACTAATTCATCTTCATCACATTCTTTGAATTGATTTTGCACACCCATCTTGTTACCTACACAGGGATTTAAATAATTAATTGAAAATAAGTTTGACTCGAATGATTTTTTAAGGTAAGGTGAAGTAAATATTTTAACAAATAGACAAGTATATTTTCAGCTGCTGTTTTCAATAATACTTACTACTGAAAATTTTGGCAACAGCTTTAACTAGTAATATTCAAGCCATTAAGATAGATCTACCTTAATATAGCCTATACCAGGTGGTTAATAATTTAACTTTGGTTGTCTTAATCTGCTCAACAGTTAACAATAAAAATATTACGGTTGCGGTTGCCAACTCTCTCAAAAAGATACTTATCGACTCCTTGAATTGCTAGATATACACCCAACCCACCTATAGGTCTCTCGTCTAAGGGCTTTTTCAATTGTTCTTCTTCTACGGCTACTGTTTCATAAGGATCGTATTTAGCGCCTGTATCTTCAATAATGATGGTTAAGCGTGACTCATCAATATCAGCAGACAGATCTATTTCTCCTTCCAAATGTGCTTCTTCATAGCCATGAATAATAATATTAGAGGCTATTTCATCCACGGCTAAACGCAGCTTATAGGTAGCTTTTTTATCCAACCCAGCTGTTTGTGCTGCTTCCATGACATATTTAGCGATCGCGCCTAAAGAGTCGAGAGTTCCTGGTAAAGTTACAGTTGTCATACCTAGCGCTTCCTTTGCTTAATAAGCATAAATATGAAAATTTTTGCTGAATAGCTTAGCTATTGTGAAATTATTAGCTTTGCTTAATTAGGATTCCCAATATTAAACAAAGTCATAGCATCTTATATTTGTAATGGCAAAATATTTCTTGGTTTGCCCAGATATTAAAAATTTATCTACGCCAATAATTTTGATTACTAATTTAACTACTAAGTGCGAGCTTTCTTAAAACTAGTAATACAGGCTGAACGCCGCCTGCTATGAATCAAATAAACACTAGCGCCTAGCCGCTGATCTTCGTGAGACAGGATTGAAGTGTAAAGGATAAAAATTCTACTTCACACTTCATCTTTGTCATCTAAACATTTTCTATCACAGCTGCGTCATACTCATCCAGCGCAATCACGCTGTGATGGAAGCCAGTCTTGGTGATAGTATCCAGAACCATTTCCTGAGTTCCTACCACATACATGTCAACATCTTTACCCATCTTTTGTTTAGCAAAGATTAATACCCGTAATCCTGCACTAGCCATATATTCCAATTCGTTGAGAATTAGCACTAACCGTTTGGGTTCTTGTGCTGCTGCCTCCTCAACTTTATGCTTAAAATCGGGTGCGGTACTCGCATCTAGTTCGCCAGCTAAGGTGATTTTAGCGACATTACCAACTGTTTCGAGAGTTGCTGAAAAAGCCATGATCTTTTTTGAGTTATGAGTTCTTAGTTGTTAGTTATTAATCAGAGATAAAAGGTTAAAAAATGGCAATTGAACTTTGCCAACTTTTAACCTATTTACCTACTAAAATTGCCACAGAGCGATCGCCCATCAGCAATGCAGCTTGATTGTCTAGTACTGGTTCTTTTCCTGGTTCCCAGCTATCATCTGGTGGATTTGCGCCAGTATTAGCAAAGACATGCCACTTCATTCCCGGATGCAATCGGGGAATTTCAAACCACTGGGCTTGCCAGTGCATATTCATTGCTACATAAATGTAGTTATCTGCTACTGTTCCCTGTTTGGCGTGTTTGCCACAAAGCATAAAAGCTATAGTACGACAGGAATCAGACCAATCAGCATTCCAAGCTTGAGTGCCATGCCAGGTAATATCTGCATAGCCACTACCTACATAATCCCGATTTTGGAAATGCCATTCGTTTCTCAAGACTGGATGGGCATTGCGGAAGGCGATGCAGTGTTTAAAAAACTTAAACAAATCTGCATTCTTTTCTAGCAGTTTCCAGTCTAACCAGTTCAACTCATTATCGTGGCAATAAGTGTTATTATTGCCTTTCTGAGTGCGTCCTACTTCATCTCCCATGAGAATCATCGGCACACCCTGAGAAACCATCAACATGGCGATCGCATTTTTAATCTGGCGATGGCGTAAAGCATTAATGCCTGGATCGTCGGTTGGCCCTTCCCAACCACAGTTCCAGCTATCATTATCATTGCTGCCATCGTTGTTGTTTTCACCATTGGCTTCATTGTGTTTCCCATTGTAGGAAACCAAATCCATCATGGTAAAACCATCGTGGGCAGTAATGAAATTAATGGAAGTTGCTGGCGCACGACCAGACCAAGCGTATAAATCGGGAGAACCTTGTAAACGTTGAGCTGCATCGCCAACGCTACCATCTCCTTTTAAGAATTTACGGATACCATCACGGTATTTACCATTCCATTCTGCCCAACGTCCATAAGCTGGGAAAGAACCTACTTGGTATAAACCGCCTGCATCCCAAGCTTCCGCAATCAGTTTACATTTAGCCAAAATTGGGTCAAAGGCCAAAGATTCTAGCAGTGGCGGATTTGCTAAGGGTGCGCCCCAAGGATCACGCCCTAAAATGGCGGCTAAGTCAAACCGGAAACCGTCTATATGATATTCTGATGCCCAGTAACGCAAACAGTCTAGTACTATCCCCCGTACTACTGGGTTATTACAATTGAGAGTATTACCAGTACCACTGAAGTTATAATAATACCCTTCAGGGGTCAACATATAGTAAGTTTTATTGTCAATGCCACGGAAAGAAATGGTCGGCCCGTTTTCGTTGCCTTCCGCAGTGTGGTTGAATACTACGTCTAAAATTACCTCAATCCCGTTTTTGTGTAATTCCTTGACTAAAGATTTCAACTCATCAACCTGCATCCCAAATTTGCCTGTAGCTGCGTAACCAGCTTTGGGAGCAAAAAAACCAACTGTACTATAACCCCAGTAATTGTAAAGAGTTTCTCCTGTTTGCGGGTTAGGACGACTGTTTTCAAATTCATCGAATTCATAAATGGGCATCAATTCCACCGCATTGACACCCAATTCTTTTAAGTAAGGAATTTTTTCCCGAATCCCGGCAAATGTTCCTTTATGATTATCTTTGACTCCCGAAGAAGGATGACGGGTAAAGCTGCGGACGTGCATTTCATAGATAATCTGATCCGCTGGTGGAATTTCTAAAGGACGGTCATCTTCCCAATCAAAATCGTCAAAGGAAATTCTAGCTCGATGGTGATAAATATCATTCCAATCTGGGGTAACTCCCCAAACATCCCGACCACCAATAATTTTGGCGTAGGGGTCCATCAAGATTTTAGCTTTATCAAACCAGTGACCTTCTCGGAAATTATTTGGCCCGTCCATACGATAGCCGTATTCCAGATTTTCGTAATCTAGGTCAAATACGACCATGCAATAGACATTACCAATCCGAAACTCCTGCGGAAAAGGAATTTCTACCAACGGTTGTTTGGCGTGCTTCTTAAACAGGACTAAAGTACAGGATGTGGCTTGACTCGAAAAAATAGAGAAGTTAACCCCTCCCGGTACTAAGGTTGCACCGAACGGGAATGGTTTGCCATTACGTAATTTAAAACCTTCATAAGTATGCGTTGGATGAATATCAATTCTTTCCATTGTTACTTGTCCTTATTTTCCTGTTGTCAGTAGTCACTGCCAATCCTCCTATGTCAGTATTGCTAATGCTTCATCAATAGTTTCGCTAGTCGTAAAAAAGTCAAGGAATCCTGTGACTGACATGGTGTCTCGAATATCCTCAGTTAAGCCAACCAATACTAGCTTGCCTTCTTTGGCAGTTGCTTGGCGATACAGAGACAGCAACATCCGCAAGCCAGCGCTGGACATATAAGGTACCGCAGTCATATCGAGAAGAATCTTACTTCCTGGTTGAGCCAGAGGTAAAACTTTTTCTGTCACAGATGGTGCTGTACTCGCATCTACGTCACCTGTAAGCTCAGCTACCTTTACGTCTTCAATTGTCTTGATGTTAATTTCCATATTTATTGCCAAGTTCCACTGAATTCGTAATGAAGGAATGGGAATAAAGAGAAGGGTTTTCTCTTACCCCCATTGTTTCATCTATAGCTACACAGGTACAATCTGCACCTTAACTTTTACCCGTTCGTTAGTCTTGGGTAAATTGACAGTTAGAGCTTGAGCATCAAAGTTGCTGTAAGGTTCTCCGTCGATTTCACACTTGCCAATTTTAATACTTCCAGGTGGGAGAATATCCGGTGATACTCGGAGAATATTATCAGGGAAGCCACCAGGAATAGGCTTAAAGTAAAAGTCCATTGGCTGCTTAGTAATTAGCAAGTTGGTATAAACTGCTGCTAAATAGCATAGCTCAAAGGAGTGGTAACCACTCATGGAGTGCGACCCTTTACCCCGTTCGTTACCACCAGCCAGATAAGGAATACCATTGGCAAGAACGTTAAAGTAAACGCCACCTTCTTCTAAATCGAGGAACCAAGCATTGTAAAAGGCTGCGGATTCACGGGCTAAACGGTGATATTCTTTGTTGCCCACAATGCCAGTTAAGATTAAATAAGCTAAGATGGCTTGTTCTTGTTGCCACCAAGCTTTGCGATCGTGCCATACAAAGCGGTAATATTTTTCCCCTTCCCCTAGCAATCTTTCTACAACGTCATACCAACCGCCACGTTGTTGATCGCTACCTACACTAGGCATAATATCAGCGATTTTTTGGGCTAAATTAGCATAGCCATCCTTGGCTTTGAGGCTGTGCATCCGCATCAAGTTCCAAGAAATCTTCAAGTTATGACCAACTACAGCCCGATTTTGCTGCCAACCCCAAGTTGTATCAGCAGACCAATCTTGATAGAAACGTTCTTGCACAAATGGGCTGTTGGCATAATCTGGGAAGCGTTTCTCGATGGTGTCGAAGGTATACTCCAACATATCGGCATATTCTTGCTTACCTGTAGCCAACCATAAGTTAATTAAATAAGCTGGGGCGTGGTCACCAACAGAGTTCCAGTTCTTTTTACCTTTATTATGGCCTAGGGAATCGCTGAGAGGATCTAGGGTAAAGGGATCGAGGTGAGAGAAGTATCCACCTTCTGGGCCTTTATCCAAGAAGAAGTTGTTAAACAACTTAATCGTCTTCTCGGTATCATCCATAATTTTGGGATCGCCAGTACAGCGATAGGTTTGGATGGGGCCAGCTAAGGCATAAATTTGTTCGTAGGCGGGAATCGCGTAGTAGTCATCCCCAAATTCGGAAGCAAAGATTTTTTCTTCGCGATCGCCATTCACGTCAATACCGTGATACCAATAAACGATGCCTTCGTCTGAGTCTACAAACCGCATGTGTTCGCGCAGGTATTCGGTACCTCTTTCAGCGGCTCTCAAAAAGCTATCATTACCAGTCATCAAGAAAGCTGTGGCGAAACCATATACTAAGCGGGAAATAGTATCGGTTTCTTGACGAAAATTGGTAGTTGATAGAACTCCGCTCAAACTGAGAGTGGTGCGATAGTTACGATAGTCGTATTCTTTATCACCAAATTGGGCTTTGAGGTAGAATTTACCCAAAGCATTAACTTGCTTAATCCACCAATCTTGTTTTTCAAATACGTAATCGCCTTTTTGCCGACCTGCAAATACTATTTGTTTAGCATCAAACAAATCGCTATCTGGATAAAATACGCCGTAGGCAAACAAAAATCTACCTGGAGCCAGCATAGATTTCATGCTACCAGTCGCATCAGGGTAGCCTTCGTCAAAATTCTGAATTAGTTTGGCATAGGCCATCGGACTCAGCTTGGCTTTAAACTCTCTACCATCAGAGGTTTTGAGTCCAAACACATCGCCATTTGCGTCATAGTGAGTAACGTAACCAGCGATCAAATCTGAGAAGGGGAAATCGATACTCATGGTAGTCTTCTCCAAGGAATTTTAGAGGAGGATGAGAGAAAGGCTAAAGGCTGAAAAAAATTGTTATATTTTCAGACTGGAAGTAGAACTTCTTATCGATGGGTTTGTTACTTATACTTCATAGTTCCTACTTCATCCTTCAGTTAGCGATCAAAACGGCTGGATAATTTTTGAAACCGCTTGCGGTCTAAAGGATTGGGCAGTATGTAGTACAAGGCAACAATGATAAAAACCAATTTTGCTAATGTGAGGCTGACAAAAGATATGGCGATCGCAAATAAATAGGCTAAGGGTGCAATTAAGTTACGACGGTGAACAAAAGCAATAAAGTTTTTATCCTCTTGAGTCTCATCTAAGAGGCGATAAGTTGAAGCATACCACCACATCACATCCATAGCTATGCCAGCTAGGACTAAAGTTGAAGCGTAGGCAATGATTGCGATTCTTTGATTAGGATACTCGCTAAGTAGTGCAGTTGGAAAAGGCATAGAAGCAACACATAGCAAGAAGAGAATATTCAGCCATAGCAGCACTCTGTCATGGCGTTTGATATGCATAAATGTGTTGTGATGGCCGATCCAATAAATGCCTAAGACTACAAAACTGATGATATGAGCGATAATTTTCGGTAACAAATGCATTAGTGCATGAGGCAGTTCTTTATCTACCAAACCAGGTTCGATATGGGGAACTTTAATCTCTAGCACTAACAAGGTGATGACAATAGCAAAAACGCCATCACTTAAGGCTATTATGCGCTCATTTCCATGAAAAGCAGCGGTAGGTTTTTCACTTTTAACAGTATTGTCTTCGTTAGACATTAGCGGCGATCTCCTGAATCTTCATCCTACTGTTGTGTCAGTATGGCATACATAATGTAGGTAGAGTATAGATTATTGAAGTCCTACGCAAAAATTTGAAAATCCAATAACTGGCTCTCCAAAACTATAGAGGGGGAGGATTATCTTCATCAGTAAAACCTTGGCTGATTTCTACAATATTGCCATCGGGATCGGCAACCCAAACAGTACGCCATCCAGGAATATAATCATCAAAATTTAAAGGGCCAAGAGTGATTTTGGCATCGTCTCCCATTTCTGCGAGTTTGCCATCTACGCTATCAACTTTAAAAGCGAGTTGACGTACTCCTGGGTACTGCGGCCCATCATTAATTGGTGGTGGTACGGGAGATTCTTCTTTGGCTTTAAATAGTTCTAAATAAAAGGCACTATCTGCCATTTTAATAAACACTATTTGATCACCGTCAGGGAGTTTGGCTACCCTAGCGCGTTTAAAACCAAAATATTGGCTGTAAAATTTTTCAGTTGCGATCGGATCTTTACAAGTAAGTGCAACTTGAGAAAAGATTTGTAAACCCATAACTCTGTTTAGCCTTAATTTTTCTTAACGTTCTGCCAAGATTTCAATGATTTTTTTGGCGAATAGGTGAGCATGACCGCCACTACGCCCAGTCACCAAATCACCATCGACAACGACATCTTCGTTGGTATAGATAGCGCCCATATTTACTACATCACCATGTAGGTTGTTATGACAAGTTACGGGGCGGCCCTTGACTAATTCTGGTACAGGAGATACTAACCACATCCCATGACAAATGATTCCTTTGAGGATATTTTTGTCTGCGAATGCTCTTTGAAGAAACTCACAGGCGGGAGGCATTTGAGTCACATCTTCTGTATATCGCAGGCGGTCAGAAACCATAGCAGATGGAACTATGATGGCAGCATAGCTTTTCAGTTCTTCATCATCTATCGTTTCAAAACTTTTGTGACACTCAAAGGGTGCATGATATTCATGTCCTTTGAAAGTTAGATATGATTGACCCCAAAGGCGACTGAGAAAATGCAGTTCTGCACCTTCTTCGGGAAAGCGGTAATTGTAATACCAAATCTCGTGTTCGTAAAAGTCGCTTTCAATTAGGATACCAATCTTTTTTCCCTTGAGTTTCATAATCTTGACTTACCTTAAGGATCTATTTGAGCAACTATTTTTCCCCTGACATGGCGACCTGAAAGACGCACCAATGCTTGAGGAATTTCTTCTAAAGAAATTACTTCTTGGAGGATGGGATTAATTTGATGATGGGTAACTAATTTAGCTAATTCTTGACCAATTTCTGCAAGTTCTGCTTGGGCTTTAATATCACCTAATAAATAAGCCATCCCTAAAGCTATATCATGGACAGAAATTGCTTTACCAAAGGATTGCATTTGACTGAAATTAGGTAATCCCGCTACACAGGCAATACCACCACCAAAAGCTAGCAAATCAAGTCCAGCGGTGGCATTAGCAGAACTGACTGTATCAATTATGGCATCAACGCCTCGTCCTTGAGTAATTTCCCTGACTCTAGCGCTAACATCCTCACTGTTGTAATCGATGACTTCACTAGCGCCTAGCTGACGCACCCATTCTCTATTACGTGCAGAACAGGTAGAAATCACTTTGAGTCCGGCGAGGGCAGCTAACTGCACGGCAAAGCCTCCCACCCCTCCTGCAGCTCCGTGAATGAGGATGGTGTGGTCTGGTTGGATATGTAATTTGTGATAGAGAACTTGGTAGGCGGTAAAACCTGCACAGGGTAAAGCTGCTGCTGCCGTAAAAGAGAGACTATCGGGTAGAGAAGCAATAGTATGGGCGGTGGTAATTGCCCATTGGGCGAACCCACCTGGCTTGGAGAAATCGCCGTGATAATAAATGCGATCGCCTATTTCCCAACCAGTGACATTGGCACCGATAGCGTCTATAGTACCAGCCACGTCTAGACCAGGAATAAAGGGATAATTCCAACTAGGAAATCCCCGCCCCATAAATTGGTAATCTGCTGGATTTAAGCCGACAGCCTTGACTTTAACTCTGACTTCTCCCTCACCGGGTTCGGGCTGAGGTACTTGGGCAAGGCGGAGGGTTTCTGGAGAACCTGGTCGGTCGAGAATCAGTGCTTTCATTAAATCTGTTTGCACCTCAGCAACCCTTTTGATGAGTAGACAATTCAGTTACCGCTATCCTCAAGCTTTGGTAAGTACTGTTTTTTCTTTCTTCTCTACAATTTCTCAGTCTGACTTTACGGAAAGTCTCGTTTTTATCTATATGCCCAGAATTTGTTCATGACCTCAAGCAGATCTAGAATCTGGAGGAATCAACAAAGCTGAAACTAAGCAAATACAATACCAGATCTTTCTAAAGCTCGAGTTAAGGTGCGTTTAGTGTTAACCTCCATAATGTGGGCACGATATTCTGCGGAAGCATAGCGATCGCCTACTATAGAACCCACACTTGCTTTTGCCAACTTAGAGGCTGCTGCTATATTTTCAACTGTGGGTGCTTTACCCTCTATAGCGGCCTCAACTTGAGTTAGTCTCACAGCATAGGGGGTAACACCAGTCACTGCTACGCGACATTTGTCTACTATGCCATTGTTGATTTTTGCAACTGCGGTGGCAATCCCACAAAGAGTATAGCCAGTTGCAGGATGCTTAAAAGCTTGATAAGCACTGCCCTTACCAGAAGCATCAGCTGGTAAATCAATTGATGTGACAATTGCTTTTGATTGCCAATTACTTTGAAAAGATTTAGCAATCAATGGCGCTGCCTCAATCTGATGGCTACCTTCTGTATCAATAGTGTTAAAACTCGCCTCTAGTACTAAAGCCACTGCTGTGAAATCACAAGCTAGGTCGCGATAGGCAAAAACATCACCGATTGTTTGCCAGTTGCGGATTTGAGCGTCTCCAATGTTGTTAACAGCCTCAAAAAGTGCTGGATAATTCTCCTGAATTTCGCGGGATGCTGCTACTTGAGCATAAGTAGTCATGGCATTGATTTGCAGGATATTCCCTGGATAGTTAATTCCTCGCAAACTAATAATTTTACCTAAATCTACCAACAGAGAAGGAGAGACATTGCCTCGTTTCATTTCTGCAATCAGGCTGTGACTACCAGCTAAAATCAAAGCCTCTGCGTTATCTTTTAAGAACTTTACTGCAGCGTCCAGGCTTTCTGGCGCTACATAGTCAAATTGAACGGGAAGCATATTAATTTTTACTCTTGATTATGGCTGTTTAAACATCAGGGACGAACTAAATGATTTTGATACCGATAAATCTCCCTATCTCTATACTGGGTAATTATTTTATCAGGTGTCTGCTAATATTTGTTTTTAGTTCTAATAAGAATTTAATAGAAATTATGCGGTTTCTCTAGTTAATATTTCTAGCTAGAAAACCTTAAGATTTTCTATATTTTTAATATTTCGTATGCGAATAAATTATTTGTACATTTCAGATATGGAAATTCTAAATTCAAGATTCTATGCTACTAGATTTATCAAATATTTAACTCTTTGTTAATCAGCTAGAATCCAAAATTTGCAATTTTTCAATGACATTGGTTAGTTATACACTTATATAAGTAAATAATATAAGTCAATATTATCTTTATATCTAGCTATTTTTTGAATGCCTTTAGAGATTTATAACTGTATGTGAATATAACTTTTCTAATTTGAAAATTGAAACTAGGTAAAAAAGGTTTTTATGCCATCTTGGTGTGATTGATCACATAGCAGTCTAGCGTCAAAGTCACGCCAGGAAAGAGCATAACTATGTCATAGGTTCTGAAGATTCTATTGCTGCTTTCAGCGTTTTCCAACCCAAGGTTGCACATTTTACTCGCAAAGGAAATTTAGATACTCCTTTAAGAATATTGAGCTTTTGTAATTCTCTTGGAAATTCCGTTTCTCCTTGCATCATGCTATGAAAAGATTCGATCATATTGAGGGCTTCGCTAATGCTTTTCCCTTGAACATAACCAGCCATTAAATCAGCTGACGCGATTGAGATAGCACAACCTTCACCCTGGAATTTAATCTCCTCAATAGTGTCGCTAGCTTGATTGAGTTTTAAAGTTAGTTCGATAGTATCGCCACAATAGGGATTAGAACACTTGTGATAACGATGAACTGGAATTGTTGTACCTCTATACCTGGGTTTTTTAGACCGTTCCTGAATCACCTGCTCGAAAGTGTGTCGCTGATTCTCCGGAGAGGCCGTTGCCCTTTGGGAAGCCATTTCACTCTTGATGATCTAGTAATTAGATTAGACGAGTGTAATATAACACTATTCATTCCCCGTGAATGTAAATTTTTCAATCATCGCTAGCGAAATTCTGCCATCTTGATGTTTTGCCTAATATAAATAGATTTCAAGCTAGCAAAATTTGACTCTAGCTGAGTTCTAGGATGCCAGCATTACGATTGATTTCCCTCTAATAGATGAGGTTGTTAATATAAATTATTACACCTTTAAATAACTAAATGGCTATAAACACATATAGCGAACCTTAACTAAAAAGGCCTTTTTCGACCCTCTAAAACGTGTTTTTATAGATATAAATCAAGCCCGCCTAAGCGGGCTTGGAAATTAACAGAATTTGAGACTATAGAAAACGCGGAAATTCTATATTAGCCAAACACAAATTTAGCGCTTTCGGCTTGTAGTTGAGCTTGGGTAATCCCCAGGAAAGTAGCGAAATTAGTACCATTGATACCCAGAATAGCGTTGCTTTGAGCATCTTGGCTAAAGGTGAGGTCATTTAGTTTATATGTCTTACTGCCAATTCCCACAACATCTATACCTAGTACAAAATCACTGATGGTGTTAGCAGCAGTTGGGATGTCCCCAGTGATCACCCAGAACTGGTCAGCACCAGCACCACCAGTCAGGACATTATTTCCGCCTTCTTGAACATAGAATTTGTCGTTACCTTCACCACCCAAAGCGCGATCGCCGGCACCCAGGAAGAATGTATCATCACCCACACCACCTGAAATGCGGTTACCACCTTGACCCTCAGTAGCGTCGAAGGTGTCGTTTCCTGAACCACCAAACACGCGATCGCTCTTGCTGACATAGATAATATCGTTATTGCTGCCACCAAAAACACGATTGCGTCCGATTTGCGAAGTGGCTAGATCTACTTCATCATCACCTGCGCCGGTGAAAATTATCTCTCGGTTGCCATCAAATCCATTTGACCCTGCAATTAATATATCTTTATTAGGTGTACCAAAATTGAGATTTTGCGGGTCAGCCATAAAATCAGATGAATCAAGCTGAACTGCACCCTTAATTACAGCCAATACTTTTTGAGTGTCAGTTACCTTGATTTCCACATTCCCATTAGTAGGGGTAATAGTTAACTGATCAAAAGACAAGTCGTTCAAGAGTTTGATTTTGTCTTGACCTTTTTCAAAGTCATTGATTGTGTCAGTTCCATCACCAGCAGCAAAAGCAAATGTGTCTTTACCCGCATTACCCCAGATATTATCGTTACCTAGTCCACCTGTTATCAGGTCGTCACTGCTACCGCCCCAGATAACATCGTCGCCAGCGCCACCATTGATTGTGTCCGCTCCTTGATAACCATAGATGACATCTGAAGCATCAGTACCAGTGTAGTTATCCCCCCCATTACTACCAAAGGTCAGCTTCTGCCCAAAGCGAGTCCAGCTACCTTCTGTTCTTAGCGCAGTTACAATATCGTAGCTATTTTCAAAGAATTCATAGCGACTTATCTTGTTATCTTTTATGTCAATATTGATGGCAAAAGGAATATCCTGAGCTAAATTTTGCGTCCGGTTATTTTGATAATCAAAATTGCCGAACACGACCACAGTGTTACCTTCCGCATAGGTTTGCTCAATCTTAAAGTCGAGGATTTTGAACTCTTGAACTAATTGTTGCAGGAAGCTCTTGATTTCTTGAGAACCAGTATGGACTGTTGTCCAAGGTAGAATACGATTTCTTTCATGGAAAAATGAAGTTTCTGAGTAGTCATTATCAGCGCGCCCGACTATATACTGAGCATCGTTGGTAAAATTAGCATCTATGTATTGATTAGCATTGCCAGTGAGAACGGCATTAAAGAAGCCTTGTACTACCTGTAAATTAGCATCTTCATCAGCTGGTGCTGGTGCAACAGTCGGATCTTTAGGCGCTGGGTATTGTAAGCTAGGCCCAGTCGGAATTTTGATAAAATCGCTCTGATCAATTTTCCCTGCGGCTCCCTTGATCACAGCGAGAATTTCTGATGTAGCAGTGACTGTTACTACTGCATCAGCGCCATTATTACTAATAGTTAACTCATTGAAGTTTAAATCTGTGGTTGTAGGTTGAAAAGTATTGTTGTTAACAGCGTAGGATACTTTTCTGCCTAAACCGATTTTGTCTACTCCATCTTCAAAGTCAACAATGTTATCGGTGCCTTCTCCTTTTACTAAAACAAAGGTATCGCTACCAGCACCACCAGAGATAGTGTCATTACCACTACCACCCCAAATTTCATCATTACCAGATACAGCACTGATATTGTCAGCTTCTTGATAGCCATAAATTAAGTCTTGTCCGTCCTTACCCGTTAAAGTTTCGGCAAATCGGCTGCCAAAGATCACATTGAGGGCAGGTAGGGGATTACCTTGACTATCTTGCCCAAAAAGCCGCTCCCAGTTACCGCCATCTCGTTCGCCGCTGATACTAGCCCAAGCATCCTCACGAATAAAATACTTGCTAATTTTGCCATCTTTGACTTCTGCCTCTAGCGCCCAAGGAGTGATGACGTAATTACCAGTGGTCTTACTTAAATGAACATAATCTCCAAAGGCTGCAATTTTATTGCCATCTACTACGTATTTATCAACGTTGTAGCGTAATACTTGTCTAAATTGAAATAGGCCATCACTAAATTGGATAGCTCCGGCTTTTCCTGTAAAGGGGAAGATGGCAGGATTGATTAAATTGCTTTCATGAGCATGAGAATTTTCATTGTAGTTGACATCTTGAGTGACGATAAAGAATTTGACATCATCAGTGAAATTAGCATTCACGTAGTCAGCAACACCTTGAGGGCCACCTAAGTAAGAATTAAAGTAGCCTTGGAGTAAATTGATGTTTTGTTGTTCTTGCGCTGAACGAACATGGACAAAATCGCTCTGAGTGATGTTGCTGGCTTGAACTCCTTTTAAAGTTGCTAGGACTTCCCCTGTCTGGGTAATTTTGATTTCGGTATCTTGATTATTGGTGTTGATGGTGAGTTGGTTAAAGCTCAAAGACCCAGCTAGACCTATTTTGTCTTGACCATCTGTGAAGTCAACAATGGTATCAGTTCCCTCACCTGGAGTTAAGACAAAGATGTCGTTACCTCCACCACCGTAAATCTTGTCATTACCTTTTCCACCGTTGATTGTATCGTCACCTTGATAGCCGTAAATTTCGTCGGTGCGATCGCCACCAGTTATGTTGTCTCCCCCTGTGGTGCCAAAGGTAAAATCAACTGTTTGGTCTGCACTCAAATTAGCAGTCCAAGTACCACTTTTACGAGCAGCGATACTATAAGAATAGGCATCTTCATAAAAATGGATAAAATCTACTTTGCCATTTGTTGGGTTGACATGAAAGTCATAGGCAAAGGGCACATCATGAACGTTTTTAGTATTTTTATCCCGGTATTCAAACCGCCCAAATAAGGCTAAATCAGGCCCATTTTGGAACACGTCATCAATCAAGAATTTAGTGACTGAATCCGTTAAGTCGTTAGCTTCGCCAAGACTACTGATAAATCCCTGAGCACCTGCTATTCCTTGCCATTCTTGAGTGGGAGGAGTAATGCCATAACGCTCGTGAGAGAAGGATACAGAGTAACCGTCTATATCAGAATTGTATTCTTCAAAATAGGAGTTTTGACTCTCAATGATGATGTACTTAACATTGGGATCAAAATTGGACGCTATATAGTCCAATATAGTGCCGTTGCCGAAAGCGTTAAAGAAGCCGAGAACTGTTTGGCGATAACCTGCTTCTGCTTGTGGAGTAAAGTTTGCTGGGTCAGGATTGTCTGTTGGGTAACCTCTAAAAGCAGGAAATTCCTGTAAAACAGTAGATTTAGTCTGATCGCCAGCTTCAATGAAGTCATCTGCGGTAATCTTGGTGGCATCAACATTCTTCAGAAGTGCTAGCTTTTCATTTGTGCTAGCAAGACTAATCGCTGTATCAGCACCTTGTTGCTCAATTTTGAGCTGACTAAAGGTGATTTTAGGAGCTAATTCAGTGACATTTGTTCCATTTGTCGAATCTAATAAGGCTGGTGCTCCCACCAACTTATCTACACCATCGACAAAGTCCGTAACTGTAAAAAATCCTTCGTCTGTGGGTTTAGCAACTTTGGCATCGGAGTACAGCACGAAGAAATCACTACCAGCACCCCCAGTAGCAGTATCAAAACCAATACCACCCCAGAGAATGTCATTACCATCGCCACCAGTTAGAGAATCGTTACCACTACCACCGTTGAGGTAGTCATCACCGCTACCACCAGTTATGGTGTCATTACCTTGGTAACCATAAATGACATCCCTGAGTTGGTTGGGATTACTGTCACCATTTAAAGCTTCGCTGGCTCTAGTACCCCAGCGAATATTGACGGGATGGATTGCGCCTAGAGGACTGTTTGCATTTTGCTCCCATAGGTTGACTCCATACTGTCCTTGCCAAGTACCACCTTCACGGGAACCAGCAGCGTAAGCAAAAGAGTTATCGAAGTAGTGATAAAGCTGTATCTTGCCATCATTACTCATCGTAATGTTGATGGCAAAAGGTGTACTGACAAAGTTGCCTGTACGGGAGTGAACATACCGCAGATAGCCGTAGACTGCGACTTTATTACCTTCAGCAATATATTTCTGATCATTGAATTGAAAGAACTTGCTATCAAAATCAAAGTCAGATGAAAGAGCAGTGATAAAATCCTTCACACCTGCCGGGCCGATGTATTCTTTTGTTTCTGGAACCAGCGCATTGCGCTCGTGAGAAAATCGATCATCAGCATAAGCATTGGTCTCATCTAGATTTTTCTGTGGTGTTTCTCCACCAGGAATAGCTAGTTGAAATACGACATTACCGTTTGCGTCTTTGCCATCGTATAGTTCTTTACCACCACGGACGATGATAAATCTGCCATCAGATGTGACATTACCATCAATGTATTGATTTAATGCTGTAGAATCTTTCTGGCGAAAAGATGCGAAAAAGCCTTTAACTACATTGATATTGTTTTGTTCTTGGGTAGTGTAAGCCATATTATCCTCTTAGTTGAGTATTTATGATATTTGACAATCCAAAAAGTTACTACTTCTCCAGTATTATTTCTACAAAATCATCATCAAATAAAGTTCTGCGATTGAATTATGCATGGTGATTTTTGACAATTACCATGCTAATTTGTTAATTGATTTTTAGTAAATTAACTACTATTTAGTAGGTTTTCAAAATTTTAGCTCTGAGCAATTTAGTCTCTAAACCTCAATCTCAAAATAACGAAAATATTGCTGAAAATTTTTAATTTTTCAATAGATTTTAACTGAGCTTATAAAACCTAGTATTGCCAGACTGCAGGAAAAATCAAAAATATAAATAGCATCTTTTCTATTACTTTGAAGTTGCTTAGACGCTCTCTATATGTTACCAAGCCGCAAATAGTATACTATGTACTAAATAACCAAATTTTTGCAGTCATGAATCTGGTACAGCCTTGCGCCAGTGGTTTAGAATAGCGGATTTAATTGCACAGGTTAAGTTAGATACACATTACAGGAAATTCACCTTTTCTTGTGATGATGTTCCGAAAAATTGAAAATATCTCAATACCTTCAAATAGTGTTTTACCCTCTAAAGCATCAGCTGGTTTTATAGCTGATATTTGGATAATTGCCCACTTTTAGCTTGATATTTGATATCTTCAATAGTCCTAGTAATGTAATTGAATTACCTTGTCGGATAGATGCTGTCAATACAGTCAGAATTATAACATTTATCATACCTATGAACGCGATAGACTTTTATCTCTCTGATAAGGTGTCTGAGATCTTTCTCGAATAGCTTGCTAGCAATCGGTTCTTTGATGACATTGAGGAATGATTTACCTTAGGCGTGCCATGACAATATTGATGAGCTAGTAATTACTGAGACATGTATAATCTAAATTCGATTTACTGCTTGGTTTGGGTAGATTTAAGCATAAAAACCGATTGGTTTGGTAGCTTCCATATCTAATTACATCACCAGGGCGGCAAGATGCCAACCCCATAAAAGTTGCATTTTATAAAGTATTAAAAAATACAAAAGCTCAGTATTATAACTGAGATAAATATAAAGCAAATTTAAAGATGCTGCACTAACGTCGAGTCAAACCTATAAAATTGGCTGAGTTTGACGATTCAAGTGCATGTGGCAATCAATCTCAACTTTATTAAAACTTTATATAAGTGCTTACCCTGATGTTACAGTAAATAATATTACTAAATTGATATCTTCCTATGCAGTTAAGTATTTGCGATCGCAGCCTCTGAAAGTTAAGTAATTCCAACTAAAAAAATATTCCGTCACTCTGTTTGAGACTATCATTTGTCCCTTGTCTAATGTAAATACAAATGACGAATGACTAATGAAGAAGGAATACCTTCATGGGTAGTTATGTAATTTAGATGTTTTTTAGCTTATTTCACCATTCAACAGAGGATTTTTGATTGCTCTGTTGGGCAAAGACGTGATCGCAAAGAGGGAGCAAAAATTTATTTGCCATAACTATCAAAGACCGTTACTACAAAGCGAGAGACTATATAGTTGGTTAATTACGAGTTATTTTTCTTTACTATTCAGACATCCTAGACTACTGTATGATTTGACAAAGGTATATCTTGCAACTTATAAGAATGTCTGGAAGGTCTTAAGAGGAGACAATTCAATACTAAGTGATAGCGACTGTAATAGCCGCCCAAAAGACTAGTAAATAATACTTCTCAGGTATCCTATTAAATACTTATGAGTTGGTGCTTGTGAATTCTGTGGCGAAGATTTAAAAACAGGTGTGAGAATTCCATGTTGAATAATTTAACTCATTGGCAAGCTAAACTTGCTGAATTAAAAGCTGTATGGATTGCTTTGCTGCTCTCTTCGGGTGTGATAGCCAACCCTCTACAAGTATTAGCTCAGGCTGAGGGTGATGCAGTAAATAATATTAAATCAGAGAATACTAGTACAGTAGAACAGCCACTGACTACTCCTCAGCAAACTGTAGTCGATCAAAATCCTTTAAATCACTTAAATCCGTTAACCAATGACTCTAGTTTGGGTGAGAACAAACAGGAATTAGGATCGCCTCTGACAATATCCGATCTCACCCCAGCTGAAGGGTTAAGTCAGTTTAGCTCTAATGCTGCTGACCTCAGCTTAACCCCAGATGAAGAGGATACTAATAGTGGTATGGCGCAGGTAAATTCCGTATCGCAGTTACGGGATGTGTCACCTGGAGATTGGGCCTTTACAGCTTTGCAAAGCTTGGTAGAACGTTACGGCTGTATCGCAGGTTATCCAAGTGGAACTTTTTTGGGTAACCGCGCCATGACTCGTTATGAATTTGCAGCGGGTCTGAATGCTTGTTTAGAACGAGTTCAAGAATTAATTTCTACAGCTACCTCTGATCTAGTTAAAAAAGAAGACTTGGGAACTTTACAAAAGTTACAAGAAGAATTTTCGGCTGAACTAGCAACTTTAAGAGGACGTGTAGATCAGTTAGAAGCGCAAACCACTAAACTAGAAAATCAACAATTTTCCACCACTACGAAACTGTATGGTTTTGCTTGGTTCAACCTAGCAGCAGGATTTTCTGGAGGTGATATTCAGCGGGAGACTGGGAACCGAGTAGTTAGAGGAAGTAGCGATCGCGAAATCGCCAGAGTTGACGACCCCAATGCTACCCTCACAGGTTTAGTCTGGCTGGACTTTGTTACCTCTTTCACAGGTAAAGATAGCCTAGTACTACAACTATCAATGGGTACTAGCAGTGCATTTCCTGGCCCCTTGGCTAATTCTTATGCTTCTGCTGGCTTAGATTATTCATTCGCTGATTTTACTACTGGACCTGGGGCTATCATCCCTAATGAGATCACGATTAGAGAACTTTACTATCAATTTCCCGTTACCAATAACCTTCAGCTCGTAGTAGGGCCCAGGTTTAACTTCTTCCGCTTCTTAGAAGGAAACCAATTCTCCTTTACTTTCACCCAAGGACCACCAATCTTTAACTACATGACATTCAACTCTGCTAACAGTACCTTAGTAAATGCCATTGACCGTGGTGCTGGTGCAGTAGCAATGTGGGATATTAATAAAAACTTTCTGCTCAAACTGGCTTATCTCAGTGAGACAGATGAATATTTACCTAGTCCACCGTTTAACTCAGCTAGCAATCCGTTTCAGGGTTTATTTGGTGGGACTAACACCCTAACTGCTGAACTAACTTTTAGACCTAGTAATACATCTAATATCAGATTTCTTTACACCCGTACCAATATTGAAGGCTATCGGTTAAATAGGGATGGCGTGAGACAACTTGGTTATGGACTTACAGAACCTTTTTATGGCGTAGCCGATGACGGTTTTGGTGGCGATCTCAATAATGGGACAGCAGACACCTTTGGCATTAACGCTGATTGGCGAATTACCCCTAAATTTGGCGTTTTTGGTCGTTATACTTACGGTAGCACCGCTATTCGTCCAGTTAACCCCAATATCCCCAGAGGAGAAATCAATACTCAGTCATTCCAATTTGGTATGGCTTTCCCAGATTTAGGTAAACCAGGTGCAATGGGACAGCTTTCTTTCCTCATCCCGATGGATATTTTATCGGGTCGCCAGTACCTAGTATCTGGAGGCGGTAATGGTGGTACTTGGTATGAGGTTGAGGGCAGTTATTTCTTACCGATATCAAGCAATATCGCCCTCGTTCCTTCTTTTTCTGTGGTAATGAATCCCAATAACTTCGATAACAACCCAACTATTTTTGTTGGTAACTTAAGGACGCAGTTTAATTTTTAGTTGGTCAAGGGGTAAGGGGGAAGGGTCAAGGGTGATACATTCTTTGCAATTCCCTATTACCCATTCCCCAATATTGGTAGTAATACCTGAAAGCTGGTATCGCCTGGTTGAGAGTGGAGATGGATTTGTCCATGATGCTTATCGACTATCAGACTATGCACAATATCCAAACCTAAGCCGCTACCTTTACCAACTCCTTTGGTGGTGAAAAATGGTTCAAAAATGCGGGTCTGAATTTCTGGGGGAATACCAGGCCCGTTATCGGCTATTTCTACAATCACATAATTATCTTGTTGAGAAGTACGTATCCAAATTTTGCCTTTACCTTCTAACGCATCAATGGCGTTATCAAGCAGATTCGTCCAAACTTGGTTGAGTTCACTGCCATAGGTATTAATCAGTGGTAAATTTTGGCTGTACTCTCGCGTAACAGCGATACCTCCTTTTAACTTATGACCGAGCATTGTTAAAGTATTTTCAATGCCTTGATGTACATCCACTTGATGTTGTTGCAGGGGATTAATATGAGCATAGGATTTGATGGATTGCACCAATTCGGAAATCCTGGCTGTACTTTGTTCAATTTCCCCAATTAGTCCCAGAGTGGTTAAATTTGCGCCTAACCAATGCACAACATCGCTGATTGCGACATCTGGGATTTGATCAGCTAAAGCATCTAACTTGTCAGCATCTAGTCCAGCATCAACTAAAGTAGAGGTAATTTCCCAAGCTTGATTTACCTGATGGTCTTCTAGCCAATCTGTAATTTCATCTTCGCGATCGCTTTGGCTAATCAAATCTAATTTATGAGCAACACGGCTATCTTGCTGTAGCTGGTTTAAAAAATCCAGTTGTGCTGGGGTAAATGAATATTGGTTTAAGCGTAGCGCTAAAGTTTGCGACTCTTGAAACCTTGTCCGCAATTCTTCTGCTACTCTAGCGCCAGCAGCAGCAGGATTTTTCAACTCATGGGCCAATCCAGCCGAGAGTTTACCCAAAGATGCTAATTGTTCCTGCTGTTGTAACTGCGATTCTACAGCTTTGGTTCTAGCAGCAAAAGTAGAAAGCACAACATCAGCTAAAGGTGGGAAAGTGGCAATAATTTGTTTAAAAGTCTTCAGTTCTAGCTTTAATACCCGACTAGGCTGAGTTGCATAGCCAGTAGCAAAGGAATCAGCTTCCATTAATATAGACAATTCACCAATAAACTCACCTCGCTGATGCTTGGCGAGTACCTTTGCTTGTCCCCCTACCTGCTTAGTTACTTGAATTTCCCCATCTAAAACTACATGGAAATCGTAACTATGTTCGCCTTCTTTAAATAGATATTCACCTAAATTTAAATCAATCTCAGTCCCATAGTCTTGAAGATGCTGCAACACTTCATCTGATAACTGGGGAAAAAGCGCGATCGCATTGGATTCTTGCAGCATAGAAAATACCTTATAGAAATTAATTTTATAGTTTGGGGAATGGGTAATTGGTAATTGGGTGTTTGGTATTTGGTGTTTGGTGTTTGTTATTTCCCCTCATCCCTCTCATCCCCAGTCCCCAATCCCCAATCCCCAATCCCCAATCCCTGATCAATCCGTCAATACAACTGGTAGACGAACTTGAAAGCAGGTATTACCAGGACAGGAGGTAAATCGGACATCTCCTTTATGTTTCCCAACTACAGTGCGGTAAACGATATCTAAGCCTAATCCTTTACCTTCGCCTACGCCTTTGGTGGTGAAAAATGGTTCAAAAATGCGTGATTGGATTTCTGGCGCGATTCCTGTGCCATTATCGATAATTTCTATTAAAACTTGGTCGTTTTCGCACTTTGTATGTATACGAAGCTGTCCTTGACCTTTAACTGCATCAATTGCATTATCAATCAGGTTAGTCCAGACTTGGTTTAATTCGCTACCATAGGCGCTGATTCTGGGCAAATTGCCATACTCTCTAATTACCGCTACCCCATCCTTGAGTTTATGGTTCATCATCTTTAAGGTGCTTTCAATACCGTCATGGACATTCACCTCTTGTAAGGGTGCTTGATCCATGTAAGAGTAGTCTTGCAAAGCTTTGACTAGCTCATAAACACGGGATGATCCTTCATCGAGTTCGGAGAGTAAGTTTAATCCGCTCAAGCTGGCTTCTAGCCAAGCTAAGATATCCCCTAAAGACTCCGCTGGGATTTGCTGCGTAATTTTACTGAGGTCACTAGCATCTAGTCCGACTGCGACTAAAGTAGGTGCGAGTTTCCAACCATCACTGACACCATTGTCATCTAACCAATCAACCAGTTCATCTTCGCGATCGCATCTTGAAAGGGGAGACAATTGAGTAGTTTGCTGCTGCTTGGCAATCACTTCTTGCTGCAAACCACCCAAATATTCTATTTGCTGCTTGGTGAATTGTCTTTGACTTAGTTGCAATACTAGCGAGGGTAACTGTTGAAATAGCTTTTGCAATTCCCCAGTACCGCGCCTGACTGCGGCCATGGGGTTATTCATTTCATGGGACAGTCCCGCCGCCATTGTGCCTAAAGCAGCGAGTTTTTCCCGCTGCTGAGACATAGACTGTAACTCTTGTACCCGCTGCGCCATTGTTTGCAGAATCAAGGTGGTGACAGCCGGCATGGTGGCTAGCATTTGCCAGAATTGATCTTTGTCCAATTCTAAGATGTGGCAAGGCTGCACAGCTTTGCCACCAGCCCAATAGTGAGTTTCGCCGGTTAAAATTGGCAACTCCCCAAAAAAGGTTTTCGCACCATAGGTAACTAAGACAATTTCTTGATTACCTACCTTCTGGGTAACTTGTACCTCACCGTCAATCATGATAAAGACTTGGTCGGCAGGATCGCCAGCGGAGCGATGGATATCGCCAGGTTGCAGCCAAATTTCTTTTCCTTGTTCGCACAACCACCGCAATTGCTCATCGCTTAAGCTGGCAAACAATTCCACTTGGCGTAATTCTTCTATGTCCAGCATTACAACACCTTAGCAAGATACTGGTGGACAAAACTAACACAAATGGAGCCTTCACCCACTCCCGAAGCTACGCGCTTCACGGAACCATGATGCACGTCACCCACAGCAAAAATTCCCGGTATGCTGGTTTCGAGTAAGTAAGGGTCTCTATCTAAATTCCAGCCTTTGGGACGTTTACCGTCTTTGATCAAATCGGGGCCAGTCAAAATGAAACCACGTTCATCCCGTTCTACAATTCCATCTAACCAATCGGTATGAGGAACAGCACCAATGAAAATAAACAGAGAGTTAGCCGGGACGGTTTCTTGTTCACCAGTCACATTGTTGAGAATAGTTAAGGCTTCTAAACTTTCTTCGCCTTTGACCTCAACGACGCTGGAATTAAGTTGCACAATAATATTTTCTGTAGCGCCAATCTGATCGACAAGGTATTGTGACATACCTTTACCGAGATTGTCAGCACGGACTAACATATGCACTTGCTGGGCATACTTACTAAAATGCATGGCTGCTTGTCCGGCGGAGTTAGCACCACCCACAATGTAGACTTTTTCGTTGCTACATTCCATTGCTTCGGTCATGGCTGCACCATAATACACACCCCGACCTGTGAGTTTTTCAATTCCAGGGACATTTAACCGCCGCCAAGAGACACCCATCGCCAAAATTAAAGCATGACAAGCGATTTCTGAGCCATCTTTGAGCAGTGCATAACGATAGTTGCCGTTGGTGCGAATTCCTGCTACTTCTTGGGGTGTGAGAATTTCCACACCAAAACGTTTGGCTTGGGTAACACCCCGTCTAGCTAAATCTGCACCACTTAAACCAATGGGGAAACCGAGGTAGTTTTCAATCCGCGAACTGGTTCCCGCTTGTCCGCCTGGGGCTTCGCGTTCAATCATGACTGTTCGTAGCCCTTCAGAAGCACCATAGACGGCGGCGGCTAACCCAGCAGGCCCGCCACCGACAATTGCTAGGTCATAGAATGGCTGTTTAGCTTGGGTTTGCAATCCAACTTTGGCGGCAATTTCAATATTGCTGGGTTTTACTAAACGCTCGCCATCTGGCAAAATCACCAAAGGTAATTCGGCGTTATCTACGCCACTATAGTTAACTAACTCTTGGGCTTCCTCATCTCTTTCAATATCTAACCATTGATAAGGAACGTGATTGCGGGCGAGGAAATCCTTGATTTTATGGGAATTAGGCGACCAACGATGACCAATCACGCGAGTCCCCTCAAAAGGTGGGCGATAAGAAGCAAACCAATCATCTAGCAAGTCGTTGAGGATAGGATACAACCGCTCTTCTGGTGGGTCCCAAGGCTTAGTTAAGTAGTAATTAATACTAGTTTTATTAATAGCTGCGATCGCGGCATCGGTATCTGCATAGGCGGTGAGCAAGGCGCGTTTCGCTTCGGGGAAGATAGCAATTGCTTGTTCGAGAAATTCTACCCCAGTCATTTGGGGCATTCGCTGGTCAGCCAGAAATAAAGCTACTGTCTCGTTACGTAATTTTAACTCTTTGATGGCTTCTAGTGCCGCAGCTCCTGAGTCTGCACGTAAGATCCGGAAGCGATCGCCATATTCCTTTCGCAAATCCCGCGCGATCGCTTGTAAAACCTGAGGATCATCATCCACGGTCAGAATCATTGGTTTAGCCATAAAGTTTTCCTATGTTGGTTTCTCTTTACTTATTATTGATTGCTTGCTTGGCGTTATGAATAGAAGAGTGCGCTAATCTGCAGTTAAAACTACTAAAATCACAAATCTTAACGGCTAAAAATGACAGAAAAAGGTGATGGATCAAGCAATCAGAATCATTACAATTAGTGATTTGCTCCATTTTTACAGCTAATTGAGCTAGCTTTTTATAGTTGAACTAACTCTTGGTCAACCGGAATTGCTAGAGCAGGTGAAAACCTTGGCAAAGGAGTTAGCTGCAAAAACAGCCCATAATTTCTAGCCAAATTATAGTCTGATACAAGTCAAGACAACTAGTCCTACTCTCAAAAGCATAGGATTAGTTGTCCATCTAACAATAGTTAACAGTTGGTAGTGAATTTACAGATGATTCATCGCCCGCCAAACTTTTTCTGGTGTCAGAGGCATATTTAGATGCTTGACTCCTAGAGGACTAAGAGCATCGCAAACAGCATTCACTATTGCAGGTGCTACAGGTGGATTGCTGACATCCCCAGCTCCTTTGGCTCCTAGCGGATTATGAGGGGTAGGGGTGACAGTGCGAGCCAGTTCAAAGTGGGGTAAGTCGGAAGGTTTGGCGATCGCATAACTGGTGAGGTCATCTGTGAGGATTTTGCCAGACTCATCATATACAGCTTCTTCAAATAAAGCTTGACTAATCCCCAGATAAATATTGCCGTGGGTTTGACCATCAACAATCATCGGATTACCGACATTGCCAAAATCATTGACTGCGACATAGCGCACTACTTCAACTTCGCCTGTTTCTTGATCAACCTCAACTACGGCAATATGAGTACCAAAGGGATAGCTAAAATCTGGTGGATCGAAGAAGGTAATAACTTCTAATCCTGGTTCCATTCCTGGTGGTAAATCCCAAGCATACCAAAGAGCTAAGGCTATATCCTGTATAGTCTTGACCTGATCTGGTTGATTTTTAGGATAGAATTTACCGTCCTCAACAATAATCTCTGCTTCTGGAACTTTGAAGATATGAGCTGCCATTTTCCGGGCTTTTTCGTTAATCTTTTGGGCAGCTTTGTAGACTGTCGCACCTTCAACGCTGAAGCTACGGGAACCATAACTACCCTGAGCGTAAATAGCTCCTCTGGTATCGGAATGTATTACTTCAATGCGTTCAATATCAATCCCTAGTTCTTGGGCAGCAACTTGAGAGAAGGTGGTTACATGACCTTGACCGTGGGGCTGACTACCTGTAATTAAGCTGACATCACCTGTGGGATGTACGCGCAGGTGAACGCTACCCCAGGTACTACCATTGAGACCAATATCTTTAGCCATAATTGGCGAAGGGCCTACACCAGATATGGCGACAAAGGAACCAATTCCGACACCTAAATATTTACCTCGCGCCTTGGCTTGTTCTTTGAGTTGGGGAATATTTTTGTAATCCACCATTTCTAAGGCTTTATCAAGGGCGACTTGATAATTACCGGAGTCATAAGTCCAGCCCAAACCGTTCTTGTAAGGGAACTGATCGGGAGGAACCATGTTTTTACGGCGAACTTCTGCTGGATCTAAACCGATTTCATCAGCAAAGAGGTCAACCAAACGCTCAATTACACAGTGGGCTTCTGTCCGTCCTGCACCGCGAATTGGGCCTGTTTGGGTAGTGTTGGTGAATACGCAGTAAACTTCATAAAAAGGATGCTCAATGGCATAAGCCCCTGATATGCTGCGGCCTGTCAAACTTGTAGGCGCGCCAGGGCCGTTGGTGCCAGAAAAGGCTCCAAGGTTAGCGTAGTTGGTGCAATAGAGGGCAGTAATTTTGCCATCTCTGTTACCTGCAAGGGTGGCATACTCAATGTGATCGTGGGAGTGGACGGTGGTACGCGCTAACCCTTGACGAGTATCTACCCACTTGACGGGACGACCCAGTTCTTTAGCTAAAAACAGTGTGATAGCTGTATCTTGATATAGATATCCCTTAGAACCGTAACTTCCGCCCATGTGGGGAACAATTACCCGCAGTTTGTTGAAAGGAATTCCTAAAACTAATTGTGATAGCAGAAAGCGGTTCCCGTGGGGAATTTGGGTATTTGTCCACAGGGTATAGTCTCCGGTTTCGGGATTGTAATCTGCGATCGTGGCGCGAGTTTCGCTAGAATTGGCAATCACCCGGGGAATGCGAATTTTTTGCTTGATCACTACCTCAGCAGCTGCGATCGCTTTTTCTGTGGCTTCTTTATCTCCATAACTGGCATACTGGTTCAAATTACCCGGTACGTTGTCATATAGTTGCGGTGCATCTGCCTTCAGCGCTTCCTCCGCATCAGTCACAACTGGTAGCGGCTCGTACTCTACCTTAATGCCTTTAAGAGCGTCATATGCTTGTTGACGGGTTTGGGCAACCACCACAGCCACAAAATCGCCAACATAGCGAACTTTATTGATAGCTAAGATAGTTTGACCTGCTGGTAAGCCATAGGGATGGGGTGGGAATTTCGCCGCCGCACCACCAGGATTCATAATCACGGGTAGGGGAAAAATCGAGCTAGTATCGGCTCCTGTAATCACCCGCACCACTCCTGGCATTTTTTCCGCCACAGTGGTATCAATGCTCTTAATTAGAGCATGAGCCTCAGTACTGTGCAAAATTGCCATATGTAACATATTTGGCAAAGTAATATCTGCGGTAAATTTGGCTTTTCCGAGCAATAATTCTGGATCTTCACGTCGTTTAATAGAAGTACCTAGTATATTTTGATGCATACTGGTTTGCGTTTAACTCTTCTCAATTAAAGTAATAACACTATCTTACTTCGCACAGTTTGTGTATCAAGTGAATGATGTGCTTCTCCTGCCTCTGATAAACTCATTGTTTTATCAATTAATGGCTGAATTTACTTTTTAGCTGAAAATTTCAGAAGAGTTGTTAAATTTTCTAAATACCAGTCATGATGTTCTTGTTTAAAAGTAAAAATGACATAAGTTATCCCTCTTTTGTTACCTTCGGGAGAAAACAATCTGGAACGCTTATATCATAAGACTTTTACCAAAAAAACAATGATTTCAGCCATTGTGTTAGAAAATAAACGCTCAAATGACCGTTCTATGCTACAGTTCAATATTTGGCTTTGATTTTTCTTTTCCTGGAGTGACAAAAGCGTCTGAGGAAAGCGATCACATTCCCAATAGATGTAAAGAAACATTTCTGTTTCTTAGAAAAGGGATTATATATAACTAATTAGTAATTTATAAAATTTAACAAGATTAATTAATATAGATTAAGTATTTTGTAGTGTGCGTTACGGTTTACGCCTAACGCACGAAAAGTTACTCATTGGTAATTTATAAAATTTAAAATCAATTGTTGGGTAAAAAGAAGAAATTCAATTTGTCAATTTATCTTCTTTCCTACTGTAATTGAATGCTATCTTCCTATAAATTTCAACGTCGCAATAACTTCAAGGCAAGTTCTCTACCATAGTTACGTGATATCTGTACCCAAAGTTTAGTTAGGGACTCTATTAAAGGAGCAGTATTTAATAGTCCTGCATCCACTACATCAAAACCAAGTTCTTCCCCCAGTTGGGTAACTATAGCTTTAAAGCTTTTACCTTATCACTGTGAGGTTGTCGCACAGCAAAAAAAAATCTCATGTCCCTTTCCTTTGCTGCCTAGATTTTACCCAGATTACCGCCAATATTACCTGCACCGAGAATTCCGATTTTCATGATTGAATATTAACTATGTTGACGATTGTTCGACTTGCAGGACAATTTTTCCCCGAGTCCCGCCATTTTCTATCAATTCGTGCGCTTGACGAGCTGCAGCCAGAGGTAAGACTTTACCAACAACAGTTTTAATTTTGCCACTATCTAACAGCGCTGCAATTTCCTTCAGTTGCGAAGCTTGAGGCTGCATCACCAATCCCACCGCACGAACCCCTTTTTCTATTGCAGTGGCTTGAGAGGGAGGAAGAGAGGAAATTAACGAAACCAAAATGCCATTGGGTTTAATGACTCCCCAAGAACGTTCCCGCGTATCGCCACCAATTGTATCTAAAACCATATCTACATTGCTGACGACATCTTCAAATTTGGTGGTTTTGTAATCTATCACCTCATCAGCGCCTAATTCCTTGACAAACTCCAAGTTATTAGCTGATGCTGTACCGATAACTTTGGCTCCTTTTAACTTAGCCAACTGTACAGCAAATATCCCAACGCCACCCGATGCTGCATGGATGAGTACGGTTTGTCCTGGTGATACTTCCGCGACATCAAATAAAGCTTGCCATGCTGTCATAGCGACTACGGGAATAGATGCGGCTTGAACATAGTCGAGTGTTTTTGGTTTTGCAGCTAACTTTTGCGGTTGCGCGATCGCATATTCGCCGTAAGCACCAGAACGGCTCACTTCTGCAACTCCATAAACCTCTTGACCTAAATGGAAGTCTTGCACTTGAGATCCCATCGCTGCGACTTTACCCGACACATCCAATCCCAAAATGAAGGGTTTAGGATAATCAAAAATCGCTTTCATGCGACCTTCACGGATTTTACAATCTAGGGGATTTACTCCAGCAGCATAAACCTCAACTAAAACTTCTTCCGAACCAATTCCAGGAAGGGGTGCATCTTCATAAACAAGGACCTCTGGTTTGCCGTATGCATGAGTGTGTACTGCTTTCATAAATTTTCCTAAATCCTAATCGCTAGGGGACAAACCAAGCCACAGGCGTGATTTTCCTGGGTAATTCTTCACTATCTAGTATGAATTGGTTTTTCATTGTGAGATAGCCGTTCGCCATTCCGCCCGCTTCTGAGGGCAATCACTTCAGCCATAATTGAAACTGCTGTCTCTTCTGAGGTACGAGCGCCGATATCTAGCCCAATTGGGGCAGAAATGCGGTTAATTTCCGCCTCAGTTAGTCCAGCTTCTTGAAGACGGCTGATTCTATCTTTAGTAGTTCTACGACTACCCATTGCCCCAATATAAGCGGCTGGTGTCCTCACAGCGCTAACTAAAGCAGGGACATCAAATTTGGGGTCATGAGTGAGAACAACAATCATAGTGCGGTGGTCTATATGAGCATTTTCTAAGTATTTATGGGGCCATTCTACAATCACCTCATCAGCGGCGGGAAAACGTGCAACTGTGGCAAAGCTATCGCGTGCATCACAGACAGTAACACGGTAACCCAGGACTTTCGCTAATACAGAGAGCGATCGCGTGAAGTCAATAGCCCCAAAAATAATCAAGTGAGGTGGTGGAGCAAAAGACTCTATAAAAACTGTGACCTCTGCTTGCCGACATTCTTCATTTAAACTAAAGTCAGACAATTTAGTCAGCCCTTGATGCAACATTCCTTGAGCATCATCAGCCACTATGCAATCAATCTCTGCATTACCGAGGGAACCCAAGCGATCGCCCTTTTCGTTGACAATCATCTTGGCTCCCGCCTGTATTCCCTCCACCACTGTACAGATAGCTATGGGTTTCTGTAATGATTGGCGAATTGCTTGGAAAATCTCCATCAGACTGAGATTATTACTATGTAATTTGTCTGAGAACTGCTGGATAAAAATTTGAATTGTACCGCCGCAGGTTAAGCCAACCGATAGACCCAATTCATCACTGATCCCATAACTTACTAGCCGTGGTTCGCCTGATTGGATGACTATCAGAGCTTCTTCTACCACGGCTGCTTCTACACAACCACCGCTAACAGAACCAAGAACTTCTCCAGCATCGTTAACCGCCATCACAGCACCGACTTCCCTAGGGCTGGAACCTAAGGTTTTGACCACAGTTGCTAATGCTACAGTATGGCCCAGACTTAGCCATTGTTCGACTTCATCTATTACTTCTTTCATCGGTGCTTTACCTCAATTGCTATTGCTGTTCTTGCTGCTGTTTTTGCTGCTCCAATATACCTGGTAACATCCCTGCAAGGTATTTTTCTATACCTTTAGGATCTTTGAGTAGTTCAGTTGCCAAGTAAGTTGCTTGGTCGCCTGGATAGACATCTTCAACTTCATTAATGACGGCATCTATAGCTACTCTAACAACTTCTGCGGGTGCAACCTTTGGCGGTGGATAATACTTAGCAAATTCAGTATCGACTGAACCTGGCATAACGGCAACTACTAGGGTTCCTTGGGCTGCTAATTCTGCACGCACACATTGAGTTAGGGATAATTCTGCCGCCTTAGACGCGGAGTATGTACCTAAAAAGGGGAGGTTAATTTTACCTAAGAAAGAAACTAGGTTGACGATTACTCCTCCACCATTTGCTTTTAGCACTGGAGCAAAGGCGCGACACATCGCCATTGTCCCAAAGTAGTTGGTTTCAATTTCCTGACGCGCACCATTCATATCTGGTGCAGCAATTACTCCTTGGTCATTGCTCATCCCAGCGTTATTGATCAGTACATTGACATCTTGGTATTGGGCTGCTGCTTCATTAACTTGAGCTAGGTTAGTAATATCAAGTTTTATCGGCACAATTTTGTCAGGATTAGCTACCTTCAAACTTTCCAGAGCCTCTACTCTACGAGCTGCGGCGTAGATTTTCCCAACACCAGCGCCTAGTAATCCCTGGATGAACTCTTTTCCAATACCACCACTCGCACCTGTAATTAGAACTACACTACCTTCAAGTTTCATAGCTTTATTCACTCCATATGATTTTTATTTAGGGAACAGGGAACAGGGCGTAATTGGGAATATTTTTGTCTCCCTCATCTCCCACCTCTCCCTTATCGCCCTCATCACTCCGATCAGAACTACCTAGCTTTGCTGTAATTTTTCAGCCGCATATTTAATGGCACTGACAACATTTTGATAGCCCGTATCCCGTGAATAAATCCCATCTAACCAAGCACGAATTTCTGTTTCTGTAGGATTGGGATTTTTTTGTAAGAGATCCATTGAAGACAAAATCATTGCTGGTGTACAAAAGCCGTTTTGCACTGCGTGCTTTTCCCAGAAGGCTTCTTGAATAATGCTCAGTTGCCCGTTTTGAGCAATACCTTCAATTGTGATAATGTCACCACCATCTGCTTGTACTGCTAGCACAAATGAGCTTTTTACAGATACGCCATTGAGTAGAACTGTACAAACACCAGAAGTTGAACCACCATCATCTTTTGTACCTGTTAAACCAAGATGATCTCTGAGAAAGTCTAATAACAGTAGATTGGGTTCAACATCTGCTGTATATTTTTTAGCATTAACTCGCAAGGAAATTTCCATAAATTTAGCTCGTTCTAAATTATTTGTCTGCAATTCCAGACTAAATTTATACCAAAATTTCAGACAAATTTATACCAAGCTAGCAAATTATCGTGTCAAAGTTATTTTCCCAATTGCCTGACCAGATTCAGCATATTGATGCGCTGCTGCTATATCAGCAAAGCTAAACGATTTTGGATCTATTAAGGGGCGGATTTTACCTTCATCTATGAGTTGAGAAAGCTTGGCCAATATCTCGCCGTGGTGTGCGCGATCAATACCATAAAGCATAGAAATTTCCCACCAGACAGCGTGTAGAGTTACTCCCTTTAAATGAACCGGACTCAGGTCATGATTATTCCAAGCCATCGTGGTGGCAACTATGCCATTGACTGCAACAGCTTCAAAGGAGCGATCGAGATTATCGAAACCAATAGTATCAAAAACTACATCAAACCCTTTGCCATCTGTATACTCTTTGACGTACTCTGCCACAGTTTGCGTGCGATAATTGATAGCAACATCTGCACCTAATTCATAGGCGATCGCTAACTTTTTTTCAGAAGAAGCTGTTGTAAAAACTTTTGCCCCAACCCATTTGGCAAGTTGCAGCCCAATATGACCTACACCTCCTGTAGCTGCATGTACTAACACATTTTGTCCGGGCTTAATCTGCACTCTGTCTATTAAAGCCAGCCAAGCGGTGATTGCAACTAAGGGAAGTGCAGCAGTTTCTGCCATCGTCAGTGACTTAGGCTTTAAAGCTGCTAAATCAGCATCAACCAACATATAGTCAGCTAAAGCCCCACCAAAACCTCGCAAACCGCCTGCACAAGCATAAACTTCATCACCAGGCTGGAATTTGTTTACTCCTTCTCCAACTTCTTCCACAACCCCAGCAACATCACCATGTATCACTGCTGGTAAGTCTGGTACAATCGCCTGGCTGAAAGCCTGAGCATATCTTTCATCAGTAATATAGGTCATGTACTTGGGATCTCGGATCACATAATCCAGTGGGTTAACACTTGAGGCAAACACACGAATTAAAATGTGACCAGGTATAACTTCTGGTTTTGGCAAATCTACTTCTTTGAATACACTAGTATCCCCAAGTTCTTCAATTACTTGTGCTTTCATGGGCAAATTTGTGATGTTCTCAAGAAAGGTAAAGGGCAGAAGGCACTCCCAATGAAACAGGTTTCACCACCAAATATCCAAATATGAAAATGCAATCCGGGACTACCTATATAGGTATCTGTATAAGAAGCATTTTCAATTTAGCTATTCATGCTAGATTTTGGTACTACTAAGGATGAAAATCTTTATCCATGCTTCTGCTCTCTGCCTTCTGTCCTCTAACTTATGCCTTCTTCAATAGCATTCTTGAGAGCGAGATAACTTGCTACCTAGCGCTACTATTTTAATTGTAATTAGTAGCTTCCAAAGCAGAAGTTCTGATTCGTAAGGCTGTTAACCACCAAAACCAAGTATGGGCTGCCATCCATGCTTCTCCTACCCCTCCATTGACACGCTTTTCTAGTTGTGGATTTTTCGGCAAAACAAAATAAGCAAGGTTTGCAGTTTCTGCTAATGGTTGAACTTTGATATTCGCAGGAAGTTGAATACCTGCTTGCTTTTCTAAAGCTGTTTTTGGTTCAGTAAAAAGTTGATGCCTTAAAGATTCATCTTGCATGAAGCGAACAATGATTAGGGATTCTAAACCTTCTCTGAAAGCTAGAGCGTTCTCTGATTTAGTGCGGTAAATCCACCACCACCATGTATATGTTAACGTCCACCAAACAGACATTTGCTGATAAAAGTTTTCCCATTGAGCTTGTGTTGGAGGTAGAGGTGGAATCACAATATAAAAATCATCTTCATTTTCCTCTAGCACTCGAACTTCTAAGTCTGCAGGGAATTTAATTCCTGTTTCCCTTTCAAACACAGCTTTCGGATTTTTCAGAATTTCTTGTTTGAGGTTTTCATCATTCCAAATAAGATTAATTAACCGTGCTTGTAAAGCGTCTTTATAAGGGTCAAATCCAGTTACGTCTACTCCTGCCCAAGTTCTCTTAACTGCACTTAACATTGTGGATAACTCCAAGCAATTGTTTGGTTGTCTTTCTGATTGTACCAGTTTTTTGCTAAAGCATTTCAAGACTATTTATAAGTAAATCTTAAGTAGGTTTTATTACGGACATGAAATAATTTGGTGATGAGAGAAAATGAAATTTAGCCGTAGGAAATAGTCGCATAAATAATGCGTTAGACAACCCCTACAGTAATTTTATTTTTACTTTCTAAACAGCCTCTTATACTAACCTCGCTCCACCATCTACATCAATAACCGCACCAGTTGTAAACTTGTTGTTGATTAAATATAGAACTGTCTCAGCAATATCTTCTGGTTGAGCGATCCGCTTTACAGGTAGAGAATCAGCTACATAATTAAAGTAGTTTTGCCGTTGTTCTGTTGGCATTCCTTCATAGAGAGGAGTTGCTACTAAACCAGGAGACACAACATTTACGCGAATTGGGCTGAGTTCAACTGCTAAAGAACGAGCTAATGCTTCCAGAGCTCCATTCACAGATGCCATGATAGAAAGATTAGGTACTGGTTTTTGCGATGCATAACCAGAAAAGAAGACGATCGCACCACTAGGTTTTAGTTTGGCTGCGCCATATTTAGCGGCATAATAGTGCCCCCAAAACTTATTTTCAAATATCTGGCGGGCTACTTTTGAATCTAATTCCAGAAATGCTCCCATTGCTTCCACAGAAATAGTGATGACTAAACCATCAAAACTACCAACTGTGGAAAATAACTTTTGCACTTCTTGTTCATTTGTGATGTCTACACTATATGTAGCTACTCGTTCACCAATTTCAGCTTTAGCAGCATTTAATTTAGCTTCTGAACGACTAGCAATTATGACATTTCCCCCTGCGGCTGCAACTGCTTTCGCACTTGCTAATCCAATTCCCGAACTCCCACCAATTATGACTATTTTTTGATTGGATAAATCCATGATTGTATTAATAATTAGTCAGTTGTCAGTACTGAGTTATGAGTTAATAAATTAATCAGCAATTATTTACTGTATAGGTTAACAACTGCTGTGATGGCAATACTTTTCTGTTAAGGGGAAAAAGGTGAAAGTGAAAGGGAAAGAAACAACCTTTAACCTTTAAGCTGTTATGCATTTAAATTGTATATTTCGCACTGAGGTTGTCAAAAGTCAAGAGTCCAAAGTCCAAGCTAGCCTTTGACCCTGGACGATTGACCCTTGACAGTCCTAACGCCAGAATATTTGATTTAGGTGCCTATCAGCTTAACCTTTTTCCCAAAAGCTATTTTGAATTCAAAACGCTTAACCGATTAGTACTGGTTGTGATGGTATTTAACTCAGCACTCATAACTCAGTACTCTACAACTGGTTTAGGCTACTGTACCATCGGGATATTGAGTCATTCCAGCAAAGTGAATGGCTATTTTGCCATCTTTTAAAACCCAGCTATCGGCAAACCGCATTTTAGCTTCTTGTCCGCCAGCCTGCAAAGTGATAGCTTCAACAATCATGAGGGTTTGGGGATTTTCTGTTTCTGCCCAGAAAGCAATATCTGTTTGTAACCCTTCAATTCCTAGGATGCCTTTAAAGTGTTCTTCTAGTTCTTTGCGTCCGCGGAAATATTTAGGAACTTTTTCAAAGCTGCTAATTAAAACTGCATCTTCAGTATATTGATTTAATAACGCTTCGATATCCTTTTTGAGGATTAATTGAATGTGTTCTTCGTATAGTCTTCCTAAAGCAGTATCGGGAGGCTTGGCCATATTTTCGATTCTCCGTAAATTTTGATTACACAAACCCTTTAGACTCAGGAAAAAGAACTCTTAACAGAGAAGAAAAAGCAGATACTTTCAGCTTTATTCTGCATTTAGATTCAGCAATAGATGAGATTTTGCCCATGCTATCAGGGACAATTTATTTTGCTAAAAATCTACCTATGTAATCTTCTAATTTCCAAATTATCTGTTAAGAGTTCTGTGTTATTTACAATGTAGCTGAACCCTCGTAGTATTTGAGTTCATCAACTATATAAACAGAGATGACTGGTTTATTAGTTTCGGGCGATCGCTTAACTTCCCAGGTTTGATAAGCATCTAAAACAATCCGTTCGCTGTTAGCGGCTGGAGCCTTCCAAACACTGGCTTCCCATTTCACAACCACTTGTACATCTGCTTTTTCGGCTGTAGCAGATTTGACTGTCACTTCTTTAACGGTATGAACTTCATCAAAGAAAATATTGATGACGCGATCATACCAACCGCTATATCCTTCAAAGCCTTTAACTGTAGCTTCAGGAAACCTCAATTCCACGTCTGATGCTAACAAGGGAGCATATTCTTCCACAGGAACGTGAATGTCTAGTTTTCTATACCAAGCTTTTGCAAATTCTAGAATTTCTGGTTGAGTCAGTGGTGCTAGCTCACTCATGATTTATTTCCTTTATTGAACAGTTAATTATTCAAAATCCTGGATAGTTCTACAGAACGTGGATTTCACCAACACATTGACTCTACAACTTAAACGAACCCTCGTAGTACTGGAATTCATCAACGATGTAAAGTGCAATAACTGGTTGATTAGTTTGTGGCGATCGCTTGACTATCCAGGTTTGATAAGCATCTAAAACAACCCGTTCGCTGGTGGCTGCGGGTGGCTTCCATAAACTGGCTTCCCATTTGACAACCACCTTGACTTCTGATTGTTCTGGTGTCGATGAGGTTAATTTAACTTGTTTGACGATGTGAACTTCATCGAAGTAAGAGTTGATTGCGGAAAAATACCAATCATTAAATCCTGCAACACCTTTGACTGTGGCTTCGGGAAACCTTAATTCCACATCTGCTGCTAACAGAGGAGCATACTCGTCCACGGGAGCGTGAACGTCTAGTTTTTTATACCAATCAACTGCGAATTCTGTGAGTTCTGATTCAGTTAAAAGCCCTGACTCAGCCATGATTTATCTCCTTGCTTCAACAGTTGTTCAGCAACAGCTTTAATTGTTGTTAAGCATCTCCTAGCCTGTGAGCAAAACCGAAGTGACGAGATACCTTACCATCTTTGAGCCACCAAATATCACCAATAGCCCATTTACCTGTTTTGCGAGAAGTCATTGTTGTTTGGAAAGAAATTACATCTTGCGTTTCCAAAAAGTTGTAGAGAGGATCTACTTGAATTTCGCCTTGATATTCAAGATAAGCCTCAAAAACTTTGATTAATGCTTCTCTCCCCTTAATTACATTCGGTGGTGGAGTATCTAAAAAAGGAAAGGCATTATACAGAATTGCATCTTCTGTATAAGTATTGGTCACCATACCAGTCACATCTTTAGTGACGAGGTAATTTATGTGTTCATCGAAAAACTGGCGGCCAGGTGTAGCAGTCATGATTAAAGCATCCTTTGCTCAACAGTTAATTCAGCACCAGCCCAGATTGTTATTAGGCATCTCCTAGCCTGTGAGCAAAACCAAAGTGACGAGATACCTTACCATCTTTGAGCACCCACACATCACCTACTGCCCACTTACCTGTTTTAGGGGAAGTAATTGTTGCTTGGAAGGAAATTACATCGTCAGTTTCTAAAAAGTTGTATAAAGAATCAACTTGAATTTCACCTTGATACTCTAAGTAACCTTCAAAAGCTTTGATTAATGCTTCTCTTCCTTGAATTACATTTGGGGGTGGTGTATCTAAAAAAGGAAAAGCATTATACAAAATCGCGTCTTCTGTATAGGTATTGGTCACCATACCAACTACATCTTTGGCGACGATGTACTTCATGTGTTCATCGAAGAACTGGCGACCTGGTGTAGTAGTAGTACTCATACTTAAGGCATCCTTATGAAACTAGATTCAAAATCGTAAATGGGGCATGGGGCATTGGGCATGGGGCATTGGGCATATTTGATTTCTCCTCTGCGCCTCTGCTTCCTCTGCTCCCTTATCCCCTAGCTCCTTTTATTGACCACACCGAATCCCAATCATGTCAGGGCGAACATCACCCTCTAAGACAACATCGATCAGGAAGGGCCCATTGTGTGCTAATGCCTGCTTAATTGCTGGGGCAATCTCTTCAGGCTTCTCTACTCTGACGGCTTCAACCCCCATTGAACGAGCCATTTCATCAAAGCGCAGCACTGGCTTAGACAAGTCAAAACTTATAGGAAAGTCATGCTTGGGTACACTTTGTTCTTGCCAGTAAGCTTGAATATTCAATTGCAATAGCTTGTAAGAACGATTATTGCAAATGATGAATATGGCATCTATATTATGACGAGCTGCTGTCCAGAGAGCTTGGATGGTATACATCCCACCGCCATCACCTGTAAAGCCAATCACTTTCTTGTCAGGATTAGCCAATTTAGCACCAATTGCCCCAGGAATCCCTACCCCTAGAGAACCTCCACGGGTGAGAAAATAATGATCCGGCAGGCTGGGTGGTTTATATCTGACGATATTGGGTGAAGAGGTCAAGGCTTCATCAAAGAAGATTGCATCTTCTGGTAACAGAGAGGCAAACTCTTCCATAAACCGAGAGAAATGCAGGGGAACTTGGTCTCGGACTGCTTTATCCGCTTCTAAGGCTGCGGCTATTTTTGCAGCTTTGGCCTTACCAATCTCTGCGGCTCTTGTTTGAGCTGCGCTTTGCTCTTCGGCAGTAACGATTTCTTTAATCGCATCTGCTAGTTTTGCTAACGTCAGTTTTGGATCGCAGACAATCCCCACATCTACTGGATGATTCTTAGCAATCTCATAGGCGTTCAAATCAATATGAATCACCTTTGCGCCGGGGGCAAATATATTCCCTAGTTCCGGAAAGACCTCTGGCACCATATATGTGCCACAAACTAGATTGACATCCCCTTTGGTGGTAATTGGCAGACTACTAGAGCCAAACATATGCCCTGTCGCCCCTTGATATAGAGGGTGAGCATAGCTGATGTTGACTTCTCCAGAGTCTACATCCCAAACCTCTGCTCCTAGGAGTTCAGCAACTTTGGTTAACTCTGCCTGGGCTCCAGAATAAGCAACTCCATCACCAACAAAAATCATTGGTTTTTTGGCAGCTACTAGAGTTTTGGCTATTGCTTGAACAGTCTCATCGTCTGGTACTACACGAGTAGAGGGAGTTAAGGTTGGTATGATTGGCTCTACTATAGGCGCATCCAAAATATCTTGAGGAAGGCAGAGATAAACCGGCCCCATCGGTGGTGTAGAGGCAATCTTAATGGCTCGGCGGAGCATTCTCAGCAACGAAGAAGGCTCATTGACCGTGGCTGCCCATTTAGTAACGGGTTTGGCCATACCGACCAAATCCGCTGCCATTTGAGCATCCATTGCTGTATATTTGATGCCCGCATCTCCGCCAATGACTACCAAAGGGGCGTGACCACGCATGGCCTGATAGAGTGCGCCGATCGCATTACCTAAACCAACGCCACTATGAATTTGGACTAATGCTGGCTTTTTGGTAGCTCGAGCGTAACCATCGGCTGTCATCACAGCGACGGTTTCTTGCAAAGTCAGAATGTACTTGAGATCGGGATATTCCCACAGGGCATCCAAAAAACCCTGTTCTACTGTACCAGGGTTACCAAACATGTAATGGATGCCATCTGCGAGAAATTGCTCAAGAATGGCAAAACGACCAGTTTTTTGAGTCATGGATTCTGTCGTTATTAGTGCTTAGGTCATTGATTGGTCTTGTTTTAATAGCAAAGACTAATCAGGATTACCATCCATAACGTGTAAGTCCTTTCTCTAGGACTTCTACTAATATCCGACCGCACTCAACAGAAGAAGCTGTAGAACGACTGGTAATGAAAGGATAATCGACTAAAACGGAGGTTTGGTGACCAACGTTACCAATAAAGGCTCCATCGGGGCCAACAGCGTCACGAAGAATAAATTCTAGAGGGTAGAATGGAGGGCCAAAATTAATGTAGCCGTCGCCAAATCCCTTTTTGGAGCCATCAATGGCGTGAGGCCCTTCAAATCCGGTACCGTCTAGGTAGTCGTAATCAATTGGGTGCCCAGTAACGTGCTTGCCCCAAATCAAGCTCTTCTTCTCGCGGAAGTCTCTAGCAAATGCTAGACAGGTAACTCCATAACACTCAGCAGCAATGGGTTTGTTGAGTTTGACAAAGCCAAGGATCAGCTCGTGTAGACGGGAATTATTAGCTAAATCAATGAGCGCGCCACTACCACCAACAATCACTAGAGCGTCGTAATTGACTAGTTCTTCCGCAATAATTTTGTCTATTTTTTGGTAGTAGGCTTCCATATCTCTTAGATATGTAGGAGAGCTAGGATATGCTCTTAGAGGAAACCAATCAGCTAAACTCTTAGGACTGTCGAGTCTGTCTGACTCATGGACGCGGACGGTCTTTGCTCCCATTTCTTCCGAGGTAACGCCACGTCCTAATGGGGGATCAATATAACCAGGTGCACAGCTTACAGATAGTGGTGTTGGCTTTTTGCCGTTGGGGGTGACAAAGGTGATGTTATATCCAGCAGCATCACATGCCTCTAAGGGCCCAATGAGTTCTTCGCCCCAGTAGCCCCACTCTGAAATGATAAAGAGAACATTTTTTGTCATTGTCTTATTTCCTTGTTACGGCTCACAGAAATAGAAATATCACAGTTATGGTATTTATAGTTACAGGTTGTTAGTGAAAAATCCCAGGTTTTTCTCAGCAGCCTGTTGTGACTATACCACCCTTGCTGGAGATACCACTGCGCCCTCTGTCCCACTCCTGTTAGAAGCAGCTGAGTCGCTAGTTATCCTTTGGAGGACATGCATCTACAGCTTTGATACTTTAAGAAAAGTTGATTTTTGGGATTGAGAGAAAGCCCACTAGATTATTGGCTTACATGGGTAAACCCTTAAGCCAGACAGCAGCTATCTTGAGTGTTTAAGCAGGCAACCTATAAGCCTACACTTGCGTCTTTTGTGATTCCGTAAATTACCTCGAGTTATAAAACTTATTTTGCTGGAGAGTAATTTTTAAAACACGCTACTAGAATAATATTTAGTTCTATGTTTTGTCCAATAAGATTCTTAATTTTTTATGTAAATTAGGATTTTTTCTTAGAGATAACAAATTGTAAAAATTTCTTGTCATCTGACTCAACTTTGTTATTGGCTATTTTGAGTTCCAACATCTAGGGCAAGATGCGATCGCTTGTTAATAGACTGACTTGATCAATAATTAAAACAGAAAACTTGTAGAAATAACTATTTTCGCATAAATCTCATTCAGAAGTATAGCAGAGATATTCATTTATTCTTATAGATGAATTTATAAAATAGTTAACATCGCTAGATAGAAATATAGTTAAATTTGTGTTTTCAGAACTACCGAAGAAAGGCAGATTACAGATTGATTGTAGAAACCTATACTGAAGAAAAAATCTGTTAATGCTTCTAGCAAGGGCATCTTGAGCTTGATAAATCTCTTAATGCACTTGTTTTTTTACTTTGCATCTTAACTTTTTGCTGACAAAAGCTAGGGAAGCTAGGAAATGTAGATTACTAGAGTTGTAATATAATTTTGTCTTCCCCGCAGGAATTTTATATATAGGCTGGCTTCTCAAGAAAGATATTTAAGTTAATCTTTTTTTAACCTTTAATGTAGAGTTTGTTTAACCAAACTATGGGGCTATTTAATTAATCTTGAATTGATTAAACTGTCACCACATCTGAAAAGGTTTTTCTATTGTATTGATGCGTTTTAGTCTGCTGATACCGAAGGCTTGAGCAGTTTATGTCCTGTAATTGACAGTGCTAGAAGTCAAAAATAAATAGCCAAGATGAACTTTCATATCTCGAAAAATCTCTTTGAAGAGAGCAATGATATATAAAAATGCTATTTGATTTTTTAAATCACTTGCTGATTAAGACAGTAGAAAGCAGATATATTAATATTTATTGATATGGTAAAAATCTGTATATTTGATGTATTTGCCCATAATATGGCAAATGTGACTAAAAATATCAATCCCAATATTGCCGAAAATATTACATTGATATTGCTGATGGCAACGATGGAAGTTTAAAAAATTAGTAATTGAGAGTAGTTTTAGGGCTGATAGTAGGGACACATACATGTATGCCTCTACCTACGTACTTGATTTGACTAGCATCAACATCTCTTTGGTATAAAACAAAACTTGTAGATAAATATTGATCAATACTCAGTACAAACTTCAAATTTACCTTGACAGAGAATAATTGATGATTTAGGTTTGTCCCTATCTTTTTGAGTTCTTGTTTTACTGAGTGCGATCGCATTTAATTTCTAGATTGCTAAAAAAACTTGCTGTTGGGGTGGCGATCGCACTTAAGACGTATATTTAATCACATCTCAAAAAAATTCTGATGAGGCATTTTCCCTTGTCTGGCTATCAAATGTATCAAAAGTTATAGTTAAGCTGCAATTATTTGAGGACTTCCAGAAAATAAATTATGCAATGAGTCAAAGCAATTCTCATCATAAAATTCTTCCTCCCCTGTTTCCTCTGCTCAAGGTAGCGATTAGTCCGTTGTAGCGGGGAATTTCTGCATCAGCGATCGCTGGCTCTGCCTTTACCCCCATTTCTCAGAACATAGATAATATAGAAAAGTAGATAAAGCTTAAAAAATATTTACCTAATGCTGATTCACTCCTCTGGCTTGTCCAAGGTCAAAGACTCAGTAAAACAGAAAATTTTCTTCGGCCATGAACCCAGTGCCGAGTTAATCGCCATTCTTACGGTCTACTTTGTCCAAGGAATTTTAGGGTTGGCGCGTCTAGCCGTCAGCTTTTTCCTCAAAGATGAACTGTTGCTGAGTCCCACCCAAGTGTCGGCACTATTAGGAATAGTTGCCTTACCTTGGATTATCAAGCCAGTATTTGGTTTTATCTCTGATGGCTTGCCCATTTTTGGCTATCGCCGCCGCCCATATCTCATTTTATCGGGGATCTTGGGAACAATTTCCTGGATAAGCCTCGCAACATTAGTTCATACTACCTGGGCTGCGACGCTAGCGATCGCCTTGGGGTCACTTTCTGTTGCGGTCAGTGATGTGATCGTTGACTCCCTAGTAGTCGAACGCGCCAGAGCAGAATCTCAAGCCGATGCAGGTTCACTACAATCTATTTGCTGGGGTGCTTCTGCATTTGGTGGTTTGATTACAGCATATTTTAGCGGCTGGCTGCTAGAGCATTTCTCTACACACACTGTATTTTTAATTACCGCCGTTTTTCCCCTGTTGGTTTCGGCTGTAGCTTGGTTAATTGCCGAATCCCCTGTGAGCAAAAGTGCGGAAAATTCCCATGAAAATAACAGTGTCAGCATCAAGCATCAACTGAGACAACTCCGCCAAGCCGTTACCCAAAAAGCAATTTGGCTACCAACAGCATTTGTCTTTATCTGGCAAGCTACACCAACTGCTGACTCAGCCTTTTTCTTCTTCACCACCAATGAATTGCACTTTGCACCAGAATTTTTGGGACGGGTGCGCCTAGTCACAAATCTTGCTTCTTTAGTAGGGATTTGGATTTTTCAGCGATACCTGAAAAGCTTACCTTTTCGCGTCATCTTTGGTTGGAGTACGGTGCTGTCAGCAGCTTTAGGAATGACAATGCTGCTATTAGTCACCCATACAAACCGCGCTTTAGGTATAGATGACCATTGGTTTAGTTTAGGTGATAGCTTAATTCTCACAGTCATGGGGCAAATTGCCTATATGCCTGTATTGGTACTTGCAGCCAGACTTTGTCCCCCTGGAGTAGAAGCGACATTATTTGCTTTATTAATGTCGGTTTCCAATTTAGCAGGAATGGTTTCCTATGAATTTGGGGCCATTATCATGCATTGGCTGGGAATCACAGAAACTAATTTTGATTCTCTGTGGTTGTTAGTGACGATTACTAACCTCAGCACTCTGTTACCACTACCATTTCTCAAGTGGTTACCAGCAGCAGAAGACCAAAACCAAATTTCCACAACATTACAACCAGCCTCAGCAACTCAAGGGGAGCAATTTTTACCTGAGTTGATAACTGACGTTGAGGCTACCATCACCCGAGTTAACTGAAGGCTGAAGTCAGAAGTCGGAAGTGTGAAATTACTTCGCTTAACAAGACATAACGCATTAGTGCCGATTTAAGCGTTGATCGATTCTGACTTCATTCTTTATCCTTCATCTTTTTTAAGAAAATATAGCAGATGCAGAGTTCAAAAATTTCAGAAAACGCAATTTTAGAAAAATCCTACAATCGCGAAGATTGGCAGGGGGGATATCAATCTTTAAAGCAAGAATTTGATTATTGGATTGATGATATAGAAGGAGAAATTCCCCCAGAACTGCAAGGTACACTATTTAGAAACGGCCCTGGTTTACTCGATATCAACGGTCAACAGATTCATCACCCCTTTGATGGTGATGGTATGATTAGCCGCATCAGCTTTATTAACGGGCGCGCTCACTTTCGCAATCGCTTTATTCACACAGCTGGCTATTTAGCTGAACAAAAAGCCGGAAAAATTCTTTATCGTGGTGCATTTGGCACTCAAAAACCAGGCGGTTGGCTAGCTAATATCTTTGATTTCAAAATCAAAGATATTGCTAACACCAATGTTATTTATTGGGGCGGTAAACTGTTGGCACTGTGGGAAGCCGCTGAACCCTACCGCCTCGACCCTTACACCTTGGAAACCTTGGGAAGGGAATATTTCAATGATGTATTATCAACAGGTGAAGCGTTTAGCGCTCATCCCCGCCTTGACCCCAGTTGCAACCAAGATAATGGCGCGCCTTGTTTAGTTAATTTTTCAATTCAGCCGGGACTATCTACCAAAATTACGATTTTTGAACTTAACCCAGCAGGGGAAATTATCAGAAAACACGCTCATAGTGTGCCGGGTTTCTGCTTTATTCACGATTTTGTAATTACGCCAAATTACTGCATATTCTTACAAAATCCTGTGACTTTCAATCCCTTACCTTTTGTTTTGGGCATCCGTTCGGCTGGGGAATGTATCAAGTTTCAGTCAAATCAGCCAACGCAGATCATAGTTATTCCCCGCGATCCTCAAACTGCGACCACAGGTATTAAAGTTCTAGAAACTCAATCAGGTTTCATCTTTCATCACGTCAATGCTTTTGAGGTGGGAGATGAAATTATCATTGACTCAATTTGCTACGATTCCTTATCACAAGTCGAACCCGAAAGCGATTTTCGCCAAGTTAACTTTGACGCACTTGCACCAGGACAACTCTGGCGGTTTGCACTACAACTGCAGAATGGCACAGTCCAAAGACAATTAATAGAAAGCCGTTGCTGTGAATTTCCTACTATTCATCCAGATAACGTAGGTCAACAATATCGTTATCTATATATAGGTGCAGCTCATGGAGAAACAGGTAATGCTCCTTTACAAGCAATTTTGAAAATCGATTTAGATTCTGGTGAAAGACAACTTTGGAGTGCTGCACCCCGCGGTTTTACAGGCGAGCCAATTTTTGTCCCCCGTCCTAATTCTCAAACAGAAGATGACGGCTGGCTATTGGCTTTAGTTTATGATGCTGCTCATCAGCGCTCAGATGTGGTAATCTTGGATGCACGCGATTTGCATAAAGGTGCGATCGCGCGTTTGCATCTCCAGCATCATATCCCCTACGGTTTGCATGGCAGTTTTACGCCTGAGGTATTTATACAAGGCTAATTCTGGAAACGCGATCGCAGTATCACCAAGGAACACAGATTTTCTGTTCTGTGTTCCTTTGGCTTTTAATGCATAAACTTCAAATAAAATTGTAACAAAAACTACAAATTTTCTGATTTCTTTATAAGAAAGGATAAGCTAGGCATATATCAATACTGGTCGGTTAAAGGGGAAAGGAAAAGAAAAATCCATTAACCTTTAGCCTTTCCCCAGACATATATATATTCCGGTTCGCAAAGATACCGCGATTGGGAGAAAATTTTATGATTGCAACATCTGTGCTGCCGCTGGAACCTGCTTCTCCAGCGCATATTTGTCCATTCGATCAAGCTTGTAGTTATCTAGACGCGGCAGCTAAAGAATTAAAACTAGATCAAGGAATCTTAGAAATTCTTAGCCACCCACGCAAAGTAGTGACAGTTTCCATTCCGGTAAAACTGGATAACGGAGAAATTCGCGTCTTTGCAGGACATCGGGTACAACACTCCGATATTTTAGGGCCATACAAAGGCGGTATTCGTTACCATCCGGCGGTGACACTACGAGAAGTGTCTGCTTTAGCAATGCTAATGACTTGGAAATGTGCGTTGTTAGGAATTCCCTACGGTGGTGCAAAGGGAGGTATTGCAATCGATCCAAAACAGTACAGTGCTAGCGAATTGGAACGAATTACCCGACGTTACACCAGCGAATTAATTAAAGATATCGGCCCATCTGTAGACATCCCCGCCCCAGATATGGGAACTTCTGCCCGTGAGATGGCTTGGATGATGGACACATATTCCGTAAATGTGGGTCATGCTGTTCCTGGTGTTGTCACTGGTAAACCAATTTCTGTAGGTGGTTCCAGAGGACGGGAAATGGCTACAGGACGCGGTGCAATGATTATTGTTCGCGAAGCTTTAGCTGATCAAGGTATATCCTTAGACGGAGTGCGAGTAGTAATTCAGGGTTTTGGTAATGTTGGTATTGCCGCCGCTGAATTACTACACCAAGCTGGATCAAAAATTATTGCTGTCTCTACCAGTGGTGGGGGGATATATTCGGAAGCTGGCTTAGATATTCCCGCAGTGAAAGCCTACGCCAGTAGAAATCATCGCAGTGTGGTTGGTTTTCCAGATGCGATCGCAATTAGCAATGCAGATTTGCTAACCTTACCTTGCGATGTCCTGATTCCCGCAGCTTTGGAAAATCAAATCACCGAAGAGAATGTGAATCAAATCAAAGCGCAGATTATTGCAGAGGCGGCTAACGGCCCAGTCACACTGGAAGCAAACCGGGCTTTAGAAGCGCGGGGTGCGATCGTCCTACCTGATATTTTGGCGAACGCTGGTGGTGTTGTCGTCAGTTATTTGGAATGGGTACAAGGTCTTTCTTACGTATTTTGGGATGAGGAAAGAGTTAACCGCGAAATGGAACATTTGATGGTGCAAGCTTACCATCAAGTAATTCAACAATCGAAGTTGCGGCAAATTCCTCTAAGGTTAGCAGCTTATACCTTAGGTGTTGGTCGTGTAGCGCAAGCACTAACTGACAGAGGTCTTTATCCATAAATTTTATCCCTGATAGTGTTCTGAGGCAGATCAATTATCTGCCTCTTTTTTTATGTCTTAATTCGCAATGATCACCATGAACTATTTTCTCTGTGTTCTCTGTGCCTCTGTGGTTAAATTGATTTTTTAACCGCAGAGAATGCAGAGAGTATGATGTACATATAGGGTGCATCGCTAGCTTAATGCACCTCTCCCATAGTTTTGCTAAAAAAATATATGCCTTTTGAAATGACAATTAATTACCCAGAGACATTACCTGATGCTGTTGGTAAAACCAGAGAAGAATTTGAACAAGAATCTAAATGGGCTATGGCAGTTAAATTATATGAAATGAAACGTCTTTCCTCTGGTATGGCTGCGGCATTATTAGGGGTTGATCGGGTAACTTTTATTCTCAAACTTAATGATTATGGAATCCCCTTGATTGATTTAACTGAAGAGGAATTATTATCAGATATAGAAAATGCCTAAGCCTAACCAAATAGTAATTAATACTTCTCCATTAATTGCTATTATTGCTGCTCTAGGAGACTTAAATATTTTACAGTCTCTCTATATGGATGTTTTTGTTCCTTTTGAAGTCTGCCAAGAAATACTCACTGGTGGTTCTACAGGATTGGGAGTATATGAATTTCAATCGGCATCGTGGTTGCAAAAGCAAAATTCTCCATTAACTATTTCTCCTTTGCTGTTTAACTCCTTAGATTTGGGAGAAGCATCAGTTATTCAACTAGCATTAAATGAAAATATTTCTACTGTTTGCATTGATGAATCTGTAGGGCGAAGAATAGCCAGATTAAGTGGTTTGTCGGTGACAGGTTCAATAGGAATTCTATTACGTGCTAAACGTGAAGGTTATCCATTATCTATTAAAACAGCTATTCAAACAATGCTGAATTATAATATTCGCTTAAGTCAAACAGTGATTGATGTTGCACTTAAAGAAGCTGGAGAAATTGAATAATCTGCTATTTAAAAATAGAGGCAAATAGTAGGACACTTGTTTAGGTAGATTCCTAATTGGTAGCTACTGCTGTCCAAGTGTCCGTAATCTTACCCTAAGCGGTGCGGAAGCGAGCTAATTCTTTACCCGTTTTAGCATCGTGGGCGTGGACTGTACAAACTAAACAAGAATCAAAGGAACGGGCGACATGTCCAACTTCCACAGGGTCAGTTGCATCATAAATTGGCGTACCAATTAACGCTTCTTCAATCGGGCCACGAATACCTTCACCATCACGGGGGCCGACGTTCCAAGTAGTGGGGGCAATAACTTGATAGTTCTTAATCTTGCCACCTTCTAACTCAACCCAATGACACAAAGCACCGCGCGCCGCTTCCGTTGCACCCCAGCCACGCCCATCTTGTTCTTTGGGTTTGATATACCAGGGGTCGTTTAAGCGGAACTCACGCAAGCAGCGTTCAGCTTGACGGTAGAGTTTAATCAACTCGTGCATTCGCGCTAATTGGCGCAGATGCAGACTTGCACCACCCATAGCTTTAAACATACTCAAAATAAAGCCATCGTAGTGTTGCCAAGACTCGCCATGTTTTCCACCTGCAACCATTTGTCTAGCAAAGGGGCCAGCTTCTAAGCGTCCGTAATTGATGTGACTGACCGCAGTTGACCAGGAATAGGCATGATCAAAGTCTTTGGTATTATTTTGAGTAGGTTGAGTTGTGCGATCGAAGGGGTGAATGCTACCTGTACCTTCGTCATACCAAGAATGATTGGTGTTTTCCCGCGCAAAGGTATGTTCCATCAAGCTGTGAGTATCGCTGAAGCTGTCATACACACCGCTTTTCATAATTAAGGCTGCATTGCGTCCTTCAATAGTTGGCTTTTGATATTTGTCTTCATGGGGTAAATATCCCCAGGAAATATATTTACCTACACCAGCACCATATTTATCTAAACCAATATCCAAACCCATGCGCCAGTAAAAACCTAAGTCGGAATTGGCGTGATTGGGGCTTTCATCTAACCAAGCCATGAAGTCATCATAGGTTTTGATTTCTTCATAGCGTTCCATTGAACAACCTAACCACACTGGTTCAATCCAATTTGTCCGGAAATATTCCAGAATTGACCAAGCGCGAGTCACGTCTGTGAGGGTGGGGGCGCACATTACACCGCCAGGAACCATGTAGCTAGAATGGGGCCATTGTCCACCTAAAAGGGCGTAAATTTGTACAGGTTTGCCGGAAATAGTCACACCAATTTCGTATGATTTGCCTGTAAAAGCAGCAAAGCGTTTTACCGCTTCTTCATAAAATGGACTGTTTTGGTACTTTTTGTTGGTGAGGTCAATGGCATATAAGCCATAAAAGTACCGAGGAATACTTTGTATCGTTTCGACAATTTGTCCAAGATTTCTAGCTAAGATGGCGTTGCGTGGTACTTCTGTTTGCCAGGCTGTATCCAATGCCCAAGATGCACAAGAAAGATGGGAAGCACCGCAAATACCACATATACGTGGTGTCACAATTAATCCTGCTTGCGGATCTTTGCCTTTCAGGATCACTTCAAATCCGCGAAATAGTTCGGCTTGCGTCCAGGCGTTGACTACTTGTCCGTCAGCAATTTCCACCCGCACATCTAAATCGCCTTCAACTCTACCAACTGGTGAAATATCTAATGTTTGAATACTCATTCTGCTGTCCTTCGTGGTGATTGGGGATTGGGTATCGGGAACTAGGGATTAGGTTTGAAGTGTTAGGTATTAGGTACTGGAATCTTAAAATTTCTTGTTTCCCAATCCCCAATCCCTAGTCCCCAGTCCCTAACCACTAAACCGTAAACATATCCTCTTCTGTCCAACTGGGTGCCATATCTTTGGCAATCATTGTCAGTAAAGCGTAGTCTTTAGCTTTGAGTCCTGGGGGTAGTTGTTTCGGAACTCCCATGAGGGTTTGAGTCTTAAATACTGTTCCCGGTTGGAGGTTATAGAAAGGAAATTCCGGTTCGGTGCAGCCTATACAAGGCATTCCAGCACGAGTTTTGGAGGAAACGCGATTCCAAAGGATGCGGTTGCAGGATGAATGAGTCATGGGGCCGCGACAACCTAAGTCGTAGAAGAGGCAGCCATTACGTTGGCCAAATTCGGTTGTCCCAGCTTTAAAAGCGAAGTGAACGTTGCGGGTACAACCTGTTTGGGTAAAACTCTTGAAGAAGGTTTGCGGACGGTTGAGTTCGTCAAGTGTTATATCGGCTATGCGTCCAGTGGCGATCGCAACTAAAATTTGAGTGATCCAATCGGGATGGGCTGGACATCCAGGAATATTAATCACTGGTAAACCAGATTTAGCGCGGTAGTCTTTACCTAAAAAGCCGCCTTCCTTGCGCTTGAGGAATTGTAAGCCTTGGGATTGGCTGGGGTTGGGTGACATGGCGGGTATTCCTCCCCAAGTAGCGCAGTCTCCTACAGCGACAACAAATGACGCTACTTTCGCTAAGTCTGCTAACCAATCTTTCATCGGTCGGTCAGCAAACCGATTCCATTCACCTGTACCATTAGGGGCATTAACTACAGTCCCTTCAAATACCAAAATATCTAGAGGAATTTTGCCGGAAATACAATCCCGCAAGAGTTTTTGCAGATTATTACCAAGTTCGATGCCCAAAGAAGGATGCCACAGGACGTTAATACCGAAGTCGGAAATTAAATCACAAACTGTAGGATCTTCGGCATTTAAAAAAGACATGGTGTTACCAGAACAAGCTCCACCTTGTAGCCATAATACGTTAGTCATTGGCTTGTTTTGCTCTTAGTATTGTTGTCTATATGTCACTCAGAATCAATAAGAATTTTGGTATCACAATATCGATACCGAAAAGATGTTTTTGCTTGTTTATTGGCAAACAGTGGCACACCTAGAATTAGCTATCATTCTGCTTGATATCTGAGTCTACAAAATGCTTTAGTATCATGATTATTGAGTATCGTTTATCCTTGCGTAAATATCAGGGACAATTTATAAAAATTAACTGTATTTGTTACACAAACAAATATTTTATCCAGACTTTTCTAGTAATTTAAAACACACTTTACGGAATTTATATTCCTATCAATCTGTATTAGCAGCTTGAATGTTGTTATAGCTAATACAAGTTATTGTTTTCAGCTATATAAAATGGAAATTGACAATTTTTGCATAAATATGAAGAAATACAAAGAAATAATTTAATCAAGAGTATTTTGGTTAAAATTGCGTCAATCTTTGCATGATTACTATAGTCTTAAATTACTTTAAATTGCAGTTGATAGCTATAAATAGCAGCTTCTCTTCTTGTATCAAGCAAGATAAATTACAACCTTCGCCTGAAGTTACTGCCTATATCTAAGTGTATCAACTGTGATTTCATATCTAATACTTTATAAGTAACTTGAGATGACTCTCAGCATTACAGATTCCACAGTCAAAGCCGCACTAGCAGCCATTACATCAGAATCAGCAACGACAGAAGAAAAAATCCAAATGCTGATTGAATTAGCACAAGGTTTACAGAGAAAACCACAAACTGCTCAGGATTTATGGAGTGCTGTTGAGTTATATCAACAAGCACATAAACTTTGCGATAATGATTATCCTTTGTGGAAAGCGCGATCGCAAGCGGGGATGGCAGGGGCGTTAAAGTCAATCCCTGATGAAGGGGCAGAATTATTATTAAAGGCTCAGGCTACTTATCAGGAAGCCTTGCCAATTTTACAGCAATTAGCTACTTCAACAGAAGTAGCAGAAGCACAGATGAATTTGGGGCTAGTCTTACAATCTTTAGTGCCTTTCAATTTAGCGAAGATTACGGACAGTATCGCCGCTTATCATGAAGCAATGCGGGTATTTACTAGCCAGGATTATCCTCAAGAATACGCAATTCTGTCTAATAATATTGCGATCGCCTATCTTTCTATGTCTGGTAATTCATCACAACAGAGTCTCTGCGAAGGCTTGGCAATGCAGACTTTTGAGTCAGCCTTAAAACAGATTAACTTAATCGATCATCCCAGAGAATACGCAATGTTGCAAAACAACCTGGGTAATGCGTTGCAATATTTACAAAGTTCCCATCCTGTAGAGAATAATTTAAGAGCGATCGCAGCTTATAATGAAGCGTTAAAAGTACGTACTGCTCAAGATACTCCTTTAGAGTATGCGAATACAATTGCTAATAAAGCTAACGCCCTATTTAACTTACCCGATAACCCAGAAAAACCAGAATTAGGTAATCCACACAATCTTTTACAAGCCCGTGATTACTATCAAGAAGCTTGGGAGATATTTAGCCAGTATCAGCAAACAGAACAAGCAGCAGCAGTTGCCCAAGCTTTGCAAAATGTCACGGCAGAAATTCGTGTCAGCATGAATAATTAACGCATGATTTCCAAGGGAGATAGTAATATGTCAGATTTAATTACAAGTTTGGCAGCAGGTGATATTAATTTACTCACTGGGTTTGTTTGGGTATTAATTGCGATCGCTTTATCGATGATTAGTGGTGCAATTGGCGGTATCATCCTAGCTGGTAAAGATTTCGGTTATGAGTTTTCTGCTATCATTGGTAGCTTTGCTGGCCCGGCTGGTGCAGTTCCCGCCATAATTTTAGGTTTACTTTGGTTGAGCTTTTTAATAAATTAATCAGGGGTAATCATGTTTAAAATAGGTTGGTTTTCTGCCAAATTATTTTTTGAAGGTAAATTACTGCGCGATCCAATTTATCTAGTGAAACAAACCACAATTGGTTCTAGTATCGGTTTTTTCACTTTTGTTTTACTTACTTTCCTGAATTTGCCATTAGTATACATCATCGCTATATCTAGTATGGTTACAGGCGCAGTAATGCCTTGGCTTTTTAAAGATTTAAAAATGAAATGATAAATTGACTGTTGAATTTTGTACAGACGCGATTAATCGCGTCTCTCCAAATCATGAATAACTTAGAAGAATTAGTAACGGAAATCAACCGCTTTGAGGCAATTATCTCTGATTGGGATGAAAGCCAGAGGAGTGTGGCTATTGGGCTAAAAAGGGCAATTGAAGATTTACATAAAGAGGCTTTAACACGATTAATCAAAAGTGTGAAGCAGGAATCTTTACCAGCCCTAAAAAATGCTGTTCAAGATGAAGTTGTTTATGGAGTATTGCTTTATCACGAGTTAGTGAAACCACCTCAGCCACCACTACTAAAACGTGTGCAAGTAGCCCTGGAAGCAATTCGCCCAGGTTTGCAAAGTCATAATGGGGATGTAGAGTTAGTAGCTATTAAACCACCAGATACGGTGGAAGTGAGATTAGTTGGCACTTGTAGTAATTGTCCAGCTTCTACTTTGACTTTAACTCAAGGAGTAGAACAAGCAATTAAAGAATATTGTCCAGAAATCACAAAAGTAATTGCTGTGAAATAATTCAGTTGGTGCTAATGCAGCTTTTTGTAAGCAATTAAATTAGGTCAATTAGGTGTAAAAAATTGTTGTGTAATTAAAATCAAATGTGCTTCACTTTGGATTGGTCTTTTGTATAGAAGTAGATTACATGATATTTTTTAACGCAGAAAGACGCAAAGTCAGAGCAAAGCAAAGTAAAGTAAAGTAAAGTAATGTCTAATTACTTAGTTTTATTTCTGGTGTTAAAACAGAAAAGGTAACTAAGTACTTAGTATATATGACAACCGAACTTAAAGAAAAAGCACTATTTCTTTTGCGTCAGGCTTTAAATAACTCTACAGCTGACTTTCGTGCTGGACAATGGGAAGCTATTGAAGAGTTAATCGAAAAGCGGTCACGTTTGCTTGTTATTCAACGTACCGGTTGGGGTAAAAGTCTAGTTTATTTTTTAGCAACTCGCTTACTGCGAGATCAAGGTGCTGGTTGTACGCTTTTGATTTCTCCACTATTAGCCTTGATGCGAAACCAAATTACAGCAGCCCAACGCATAGGCATCAAAGCCGCTACAATTAATTCCAGCAATACAGATGAGTGGGAAGCTGTAAAAAAACAGATGCTAGTGGATGAAGTGGACATCCTGCTAATTTCTCCCGAAAGACTAGCTAACGAGGAATTTCGAGACAAAATTCTTTTACCTATCTCTGGGCGCATCGGTTTATTTGTTGTTGATGAAGCACATTGTATTTCTGATTGGGGACATGATTTCCGCCCTGATTATCGCCGCATAGTGAGAATTTTACAACTAATACCACAAAATATCCCAGTGCTTGCTACAACAGCTACAGCTAATAATCGAGTAGTTAATGATATTAACGCTCAATTGGGTTCAAATATAAGTATTTCTAGAGGAGATTTAATTAGACAAAGTCTAAAGTTACAAAATCTTGACCTACCTAGTCCAGCCGCAAGAATGGCATGGTTAGCAGAACATATACCAAGCTTACCTGGAAGTGGGATTATTTATACATTAACTGTTAGAGATTCTGAAAGAGTAGCTGATTGGTTAAAAACACAAAATATTAATGCTAAAGCATACCATAGCAATTTAGATAGCGCCGTTCGTGTAATCTTAGAGGATGAACTGTTACAAAATAAAATTAAAGTATTAGTCGCGACTACAGCTTTAGGAATGGGCTTTGATAAACCAGATTTAGGTTTTGTAATTCATTATCAGCGACCTGGATCAGTTGTACACTATTATCAGCAAGTAGGTAGGGCAGGTAGAGCAGTTGAAATAGCCTATGGAATTCTTCTGAGTGGTCATGAAGATGATGATATTACAGACTACTTCATCAATACTGCTTTTCCTCCAGCAATACATACTCAAGAAGTTTTAAGTGTACTCAACGATGCTGTAGATGGTTTTTCTATTACTCAGTTAGAACAACAACTGAATCTGTCACGAGGACAAATTGATAAAGTTTTAAAATTGCTTTCACTGGAATCTCCAGCACCTATAACCAAGCAAGGTTCCAAATGGTATGCTACTCCCATCAATTATCATCCAGATACTCAAAAAATTACACAACTAACACAAATTCGCCGCCAAGAGCAAGCACGAATGTTGGAATATATGCAAAGTCAACAATGTTTAATGGCTTTTTTGGCAACAGAATTAGACGATCCTAATCCAAGTGCTTGTGGTAAATGTGCTGTGTGCATAGGTAAAGCTTTATTACCAGTAAATTATAAAATGGAGCTTGTTAATCAAGCAATTTTATATTTACGTCGTAGCGATCAGATTATTTATCCACGTAAACAATGGCCATCACAAGCATTGACTAGTTATGAATTCTCGGGAAATATTCGTAATGATTTAAAAGCGGAAGAAGGCAGAGCATTATCTCTTTGGGGTGATTCAGGTTGGGGTGAATTAGTCAAGCAAGGCAAATATACCAATGATCATTTTGATGATGCGCTAGTGCAAGGCGTTTATGAAATGATACAACGTTGGCAACTGCAACCATTTCCAACTTGGATAACTTGTGTTCCGTCTCTCAATCGACCAGAACTTGTGCCGAATTTTGCTCAACGTTTGGCTGCACAATTAAATTTACCATTTATACCAATTGTCCAAAAAATCCGCCAAACTCAGTTACAAAAAAATATGAGTAACAGTTATCAACAAGCTCATAATTTGGATGGTGCTTTTGTAGTTAAAAATTGGCTAGGAATCAGCGGTTCTGTATTCTTAATTGATGATATGGTAGATTCGCGTTGGACTTTTACTGTAATTGCAGCACTGTTGCGTAAGGCTGGTAGTGGTATGGTTTTTCCCGTAGCATTGGCACTTAATTCATTAGGTCAGGGGGATTAAAATATTATGCTAAATCATATCCTACCGCCAGATACTCAAGCAATTTTGCTACTGTGTGCAAGTTTTGGGCAAAATCGTCAAATAGAACCCCAACCTCTGACACTAAGTGAGTATAACTCTTTAGCAGACTGGTTAAAAGAAAAACAGATGCGTCCAGCAGACTTGTTAGAAGCGACGGCAAAAGAACATTTACAAAAAATTACTATTGATAAACTTAATCCTAATAGGCTTTCCGCTTTGCTAGAACGAGGTGGAATGCTGGGCCTAGCAGTCGAGAAGTGGACAAATTTAGGATTGTGGGTGCTAGGACGCGGTGATGTAAATTATCCCAAACGTTTGAAGCAGATATTGAAACATTCTGCACCAGCAATTATTTATGGGGTTGGCAATATTGAACTTTTGTCGTTGGGGGGACTAGCAATTCTCGGTTCTCGTGATATCGATGAAGAGACAGTTAACTATACTCAAAAAATTGGAAGAACTTGTGCTGAACAGGCAATACAGGTGATTTCAGGTGGAGCAAGGGGAGTAGATCAAGCAGCAATGCTCAGTGTGTTAGAAACTGGGGGAACATGTATCGGCGTATTAGCCGATAGTTTAACCAAAGCAGCAGTAAACAGCAAATATCGTTCTAGTATCAAAGAAGGTAGACTGACCTTGGTTTCTAATTACGATCCCGATGCTGGTTTTAATGCTGGTAATGCTATGGGGCGAAACAAATATATTTATGCTTTAGCAGACTATGCACTGGTAGTAAATTCTTCTTTTGGTAAAGGTGGTACTTGGGCAGGTGCTGTCGAAGCACTCTCAAGAATCAAAGATATTCCTGTTTTTGTGCGGATGAACCCAAATATCTCAGAAGGTAATCAGCAACTATACAATCAGGGAGCAAAACCTTTTCCATCTGAGCCTTGGAATAATTCATTACGGGAACTTTTGAAAACATGTGTATCTATAGTTGAACAAGTACAAACTCAGAAAGATAAAATATCTGAAAAAACTACTTCAAATAGTTCAAAAGAAATCTATGAAGCTGTTTTACCATTCATTCTCAATCATTTACAGCAACCCAAGGATGCAAGATCTCTGGCAGAATCTTTAGATGTTAGACTCTCACAGATGCAAGATTGGTTAAATAGAGCGGTTCTTGAAGGTAAGGTGAGAAAAATTAATAAACCAGTGGCATATGTGACTAATCAAGGAGCAACTCAGCTTTCTTTGTTATAAATTAGAGCTTTTTTGTATTTGACTTTTGTTTAAGTAACTAAACAGAGTTAATTACACAGATAGTTTCTCTTTTCCCTGTTCCCTGTTTCCGGTTTTCTCCCTCTACGAATGAATTTAATTTTGTGTCAATAATGATTAGTGTTTTTGCAGTTACGGTGGGTTTCACAGGCGATATGCATGAGAGTTGATCGTGTCTAATTGAGCAATACTACTTTTACAAAGTATTTCTTGCCCTATTCAACCATTGACAATTACACTAAAACTCATGAGGTTTCTGGGGGTTAGCAGTAATCTTGAACACACTGGCTGGACGCTACGAAATCATTCGGCAATTAGGCGGCGGTGGTTTTGCTGTAACATTTCTGGCTAGGGATAATTTACAACCTAGCAAGCCTTTGTGTGTAGTTAAGCAACTACGTCCTAACCAGTCTCATCCGCGTGTTGTGGAATTTTTTGAAAAAGAAGCAGCTATTCTCGAAAGGCTAGGTCAACATCCCCAAATTCCCCGATTACTGGCACATTTTAGCGAAAGAGAAATTCTTTACATAGTTCAGGAATTTATTGAAGGGCAAGACCTAAGTCAAGAAATTATTCCTGGTAAGCCGCTAAGCGAGGATTATGCAACTAAATTGTTGCAGGATATTCTAGAAGTTGTGTCTTTTATCCATAGTAAAGGAGTCGTTCACCGCGACATTAAGCCTCAAAATTTGATGCGAAGACATCGGGATGGGCAGATTTTCCTCATTGATTTTGGGGCGGTGAAAGAACTTGGTTCTTTGATGGTGAATTCTCAAGGTGAAGTATATACCAGCGTCGTCATTGGTACTTCTGGCTATATGCCGTCGGAGCAAAAGAATGGTAGACCTTGTTTAGGTAGTGATGTTTATGCTGTGGGGATGACAATCATTCAAGCTTTAACTGGCGTTGTTCCCTCGCAATTACAGGAAGATCCCTTAACAGGTGAAATCATCTGGCGAAATAAAGTACAGGTAGGAGATCATCTAGCTGAGGTGCTAACCCAAATGGTTCGCCGTCACTTTAGTTTGCGTTATTGCCAAGCATCAGAGGCGTTGGAAGCTTTAAGACTACCACCAACCATTTTGCTGAATCCTTCTGCCAAGCAAATATATTTTCAAGAAGCGAGAAGTCGCGCACAACAAGGTCAGGGAACGTTTTCAATTTTTGCTTTAAAAATATTAGAATCTAAGCGCATTGAGTTGGGTTTATCAGAGGAAGAAGCTCAAGAAATTCATGAACAAGTTCTGCAACCATATCGTGAATATCAGCAGAAATTAGCAGAGTATGAACAGGCTTTAATTGATGCAGTTCAACATCAATATCCTTTCAACGCCACCACTCAAAAAGATTTACAAGACTATCAGCAATATCTAGGATTACGGCAAGAAGATATTGCAGCAATAGAACTACGAGTATTTCCCCAAAAACTACAGCAGAGAAAAGAGCAAATTCAAACTGAAATTTTTGAGTTTGAATTTGCTACATTAACCGCTAAATCGGGATTTTTAGATACTAAAAAAACTTGGGAAATTAATCGCATCCGAGGTGTATCTAAGTTTTTTACAGAAAATTTAAATAATGGCTTGGTTTTAGAAATGGTTGCAATTCCTGGGGGTCAATTTATGATGGGTTCCCCAAGGGATGAAACAGAACGCTATCACTCCGAAAGTCCACAGCATTTAGTAACTATTCAACCATTTTTCCTAGGTAAATATCCTGTTACCCAAAGCCAATGGAAAGCTGTGGCGGCCCTGGAAAGGGTAAATATTCAATTAAATCCCGAAGCATCTCATTTTAAAGGGGTGAATCGACCTGTTGAGCAAGTGTCTTGGGATGAGGCGATGGAGTTTTGTGCCCGACTTGCTAAAGAAACAGGAAAACCCTATCGCTTACCTACTGAGGCAGAATGGGAATATGCTTGTCGTGGGGGAACAACTACCCCGTTTTGTTTTGGCGAAACTATTACAACTGATTTGGCTAATTACAACGGTAAATACAGTTATGATGCTGGGCCAAAAGGCGAATATCGTGGGCAAACAACAGATGTTGGCACATTTCCCGCTAACCCTTTTGGTTTATATGATATGCATGGTAATACATGGGAATGGTGCCAAGATAGCTGGCACAAAAATTATAAAGGCGCGCCAGCAGACGGTAGTGTGTGGATGAGTGATAATCACACTCGGCTATTACGTGGTGGTTCATGGAATATCAACCCTTGGAATTGTCGTTCCGCAGTCCGCAATTGTAATGCGCGAGACAATAAATACATCAATGTTGGGTTTCGGGTGGCGTTGGGTTAGTTAAGAAAGCTGACAGTCATCTACACATCTGTGGCATTCTTAGTCAAGTTATCAAGCATCGCATCAACGCTAAACCGACTACAATAAGATACGCAACTCGCGCTTCCTTAAGGAGTATCCAGCAGTGCAGCCGGATTTATTAGGTTTGGAAATTAGTAAAGGAGAATTGAGACGCTTAACTGGATTCGATCCAGAAGACGTTTTCCGACCTTCTATCATGGCAGACCGCGAGAAGCGATTAGGGTTTTTTATGAATGAGGGGTTGGTGGCGCTGGCGCTAACACCAATTATTGTGGGTGGAATTTATGCTTTTATTATTCTGCCAACTATTGGTTCTTCAATTAAATTAGGGATTCTTTTACTAATTTTAGTGCCCATTGGGGTGATAATTGGGCGATCGCTCTGGCGAAGATTCACTTGTCCCCACGGGTTGACAATCCTTTTAGATGAAATTGATAAATATCATTCTGTAATTAACGCTATCGATATTAACGACCAATTAGCAACATCAGGTAATACTCAAAGCCGCATCAATGACCGAGATCAAGTGATCTCCGCATTACAACTGATTCGCGAAGATTTAGTTCGGGCTTTAAAAACCGAACGAATTTTACGGGATAATAAAAAATTGCTTGCTAATAATCAAGAGCTATTTGTCAATAATTTAGCCAATCTCCAGTCCTTACAAGTAAGTAGTCAGGCTGGTGATTACGCTGAATTTCTCAATCAATCATTGCAAATTGCTTTGGATGTGCAAGCAGAAATTAGCAAATTACAGTCTCCCAGACGTTGACATGACAAACAAACCAAAAATTATTGTCCTGGATGATGATCCTACGGGTTCCCAAACAGTCCACAGTTGTTTGCTGCTGATGCATTGGGATGTGGAGACTTTACGCATTGGGTTGCGAGATGATTCACCAATTTTCTTTATTTTGACAAATACGCGATCGCTGCCACCAGAGTCGGCTGCATCTGTAACTAAAGAAGTCTGCCAAAATTTAAAAGTAGCTTTACAAGCCGAAAATATTACCGATTTTTTGGTGGTTAGCCGTTCCGATTCGACTTTACGGGGACATTATCCCATCGAAACAGATGCGATCGCCCAAGAACTCGGCCCTTTTGATGCTCATTTTCTTGTCCCGGCATTTTTTGAAGGGGGACGCATCACTATCGATAGCATCCACTATTTAATCATTGATGGTAAACCTAAGCCAGTGCATGAAACTGAGTTCGCTCGTGATTCAGTCTTCAGCTACCATCACAGTTATTTACCGAAATATGTAGAAGAAAAAACCCAAGGACAGATCAAGGCTGATTCTGTCACGAGATTCTTGCTGGATGATATCCGTACAGGTAGTTTGCAGAGGTTGTTACAACTTAGTGGTAATCAGTGCGTTGTTGTTGATGGCGAAACCCAAGCTGACCTTAACACCTTTGCTGCTGATATTTTAACCGCCGCCAGTCAGGGAAAACGCTTTTTATTTCGCAGTGCTGCTAGTATCTTAACTGCTTTAGCTGGTTTACCTCCCCAACCCATCGCCGCCGAAAATATGGCAGAGTATGTACGTGGTGGTAAACCAGGTGCAGTGATTGTCGGTTCCCACGTCAAAAAGACGACGCAACAGCTAGAAGCACTGTTACAAGCAGATGGCATAGTGGGAATTGAAGTCGAGGTGGGGCGATTACTTAACGATCAAGAGAATCAATCTGCTACACTGCTAACCGAGATCCTGGAAAGTGTCAAGACAGTACATGACGCTGGCAAAACACCAGTAGTTTATACCAGCCGTCAAGAACTTACCTTTGAGGATGTGAATACCAGGCTAGAGTTTGGCAAAAGAGTTTCTGGTTTGTTAATGGATATTGTTAGGGGTTTACCATCTGATATAGGATTCTTAATCAGCAAAGGCGGCATTACCTCTAATGATGTTTTAAGCACCGGACTGGCTTTAACTTCAGCTAGATTAATGGGTCAAATTTTAGCTGGTTGTTCGATGGTGAGAACATCCTCAGATCATCCCCAATTTCCTAATTTGCCAGTAGTATTATTTCCTGGTAATGTTGGCGATGCTGATGCCTTGGCAACAAGTTATCGCAGATTGGTGAAGAAGGGGGAAGGGTGAAAGGGGAAGGGTGAAGGGTGAAGGGTGTAAATGCAATTAGATAATTGTAGGTTGGGGAGCCAGTGTGTTGCGGGGGTTCCCCCCGTTGTAGCAACTGGCGTTAGAGCGATAGCGAAACCCAACTGCGATAATGTTGGGTCTCATCCTTGGATGAATATTTTAATTTCATGCTTCATACTTCATCCTTCTTCTGATATACTCTGCACTCAGTAGTTTCTGGGGTGAGGATGTTATTGTACGCTGCAACTAATCTATTATTGATCGTTGCTCAGTTTGTTCTTTGTTTTTTGGCTGGTGCTGTATGACTTCTGATTCTGCCGATTTAGAGTCAAATTCTGCACTTCCTGATGCAGATTCAAAATCTAATCTTTCTCGTATAGAGTTAAATTCTATTCTCCCTGACGCAGAACTAAATTCTGTTCTTCAGTATTTAAAGGCACATTCTGCGGCATCAAAGTTGCATAACTCTGAAGATGAGATAAATTCTATACCTAATAATGTGGAATCAAATTTAGACAACCCTGATGAGGAGGCAAATTCTGCACCTGCTGATGAGGTAGCAAATTTAGAAACCCAAGACGGGGATTTAAATTCTCCATCTACAGCAGCTATGCTTACGGCTGACAAAGCCTACGCCAATTCAGAAAATCCTGAAGGGGAAAATAATCCTATTTCTCCTGAGTCCATCACCAATTCAGAAAATCCTGACAAAGAGGCAAATTCTGCTATTATGTCAGATTTAGACTCAATTTCTGCCCTTTCGGATTTAGATGCCCTAGAGTCACCATTACCAGACAATAAAGCCAAAAATGATCTTCAAGTCCAATGGAAAACTGAGGAGGGAAGACTATTATTAATTTTACCTACCGAAGCACAAGTACCTGCCGCAGAATTTAACTGGTATGAAATTTGGCAACAGATGCGCCAACGCTTACAAGCAGATCGCTTCCGAATACCAAATACACCAGTGCATCTACTAGCAAAAGACCGCTTATTGGATAGCAGACAACTGCAAGAACTAGCAGAGGTCTTAAATGAAATCCAACTCCAGCTAAAATCTGTGGCTACCAGTCGCCGTCAAACTGCGATCGCAGCTGTTTCTTCTGGTTATTCTGTAGAACAGTTACAATTAGAAACTTCCTTAAGTTCTGAACCAAAAGCTGCACCAACTCCCTTGGCAGATTCCCTTTATCTAGAAATGACGGTACGTTCTGGTGTAGAAATTCGCCATCCAGGAAGCGTCATCATCTTGGGAGATTTAAATCCAGGTGGTATCGTAGTTGCAGATGGAGATATTTTAGTGTGGGGAAGGTTACGTGGCATCGCCCATGCTGGTGCTAGTGGCAATCGCGATTGTTTGATTATGTCCCTGCAAATGGAACCAACCCAACTGCGGATTGCCGATGCTGTAGCCAGGGCCCCAGAAAAGTCGCCTACACAGTTTTCACCTGAAGTAGCGCACATGACACCGCAAGGCATTCGCATCGCTAGGGCTATTGATTTTTCCCGAAGTCAATTAAATAGGATGAATCTGGAGCCATAAGTAATTACTATATTTTCTAAACCCTAATTGAGCGTGTTTCGATCATGACTCGCATTATTGTCATTACCTCCGGTAAAGGAGGAGTGGGTAAAACCACAGTTTCAGCAAATTTAGGCATGGCGATCGCTAAAATTGGTCGTCAAGTAGCCTTAGTGGATGCGGATTTTGGACTGAGAAATTTAGACTTGCTGCTAGGACTAGAAAACCGCATCGTGTATACGGCGGTAGAAGTTCTCGCTAGAGAATGTCGTTTAGAACAAGCCTTGGTAAAAGATAAGCGGCAAACAAATCTCGTACTCTTACCAGCCGCCCAAAATCGTACCAAAGAATCAGTTACTCCCGACCAAATGAAATTATTGGTGAATGCACTGGCGCAAAAGTACCAGTACGTCATCATCGATAGCCCGGCGGGTATTGAAATGGGATTCAAAAATGCGATCGCACCCGCAAAAGAAGCCCTCATTGTCACCACACCAGAAATTTCTGCTGTCCGTGATGCTGACCGTGTAGTCGGGTTATTAGAAGCACAAGGCATTAAGCGAATTCATCTAATAATCAACCGGATCAGACCCGCAATGGTGCGAGCCAATGATATGATGTCTGTTCAAGATGTTCAGGAACTTCTTGCCATCCCTTTAATTGGAGTCATCCCTGACGACGAGCGTGTGATTGTTTCTACCAACCGTGGCGAACCTCTAGTACTCTCAGAAAACCCTTCTATAGCTGCCACCGCCTTCGAGAACATTGCACGGAGATTAGAAGGGGAAACTGTCGATTTTCTTGAACTCGACTCACATCACGACAACATTTTTACTCGTTTGAGAAAGTTGTTGTGGACAAAACTTGCTTAACCATATTTTCCCGTCTCCGCAGACCTACTAGCAATGATTCTCGAACTACTAGAAAGACTTTTTTTTCGTTCACCAGATACCAGCCGTACCCACGTTAAACGTCGCCTGCAATTGGTGATAGCCCACGATCGCGCCGACATCGACCCTCAGAAACTAGAAAAAATGCGAGAAGAAATCCTTGAGATTGTCTGTCGCTACGTAGAAGTTGATACAGAGGGGTTGGAGTTTTCTTTAGAAAGTAACCAAAGAACCACAGCTTTGATTGCCAACTTACCCATTCGGAGAGTTAAAGAATCAGATACAACAGAAGAATTAGAAAGTAGCGAAACAACCCCTTTATAGTTGTTGATTCAGTATTGTTTTACTTGATAGCGATTAGCTAATTGCTAATAGCTATTACTGTTGCGAGAATTAAAAATTAAAAGTTTTTATTCTAGTAATTATACCAACTTGAACACCAGAATTTGATAAATGTTAGGGGCAAGGCACTGCCTTGTTCTGCAGATAATTTTACCTATCGCCAACATTATTTAAATTCGTCTTAGGGACTTCCAAATAAAAAAATTATCAATCACTTTGACAAGCAGAGGCAGCAGAGGAGGAAGAATATAGTTATGGTCTTCCTTACGAAAAAATGGATAATTTAATTTCTGGAAGTCCCTTATACCAATTAATTATCAGTCTTGATCTGACATTGATGCTCATATACTGTTTAACTTAATTTTAAATTACTGGAGCATTTGACGAGTGCTTTGCAGCCGATCGCAAAAACTGCAACACTTATACACAGACCTTATGTAAAACTTAGGCTACGATATCCCCTATTCCTCTTGGTTCGTTACGTGGGGAGTAGTCCAGGTTAAATATGAGCATCATAGAAGATATCAAAACCCAAAGTACAGACAATCTAGTTACTATTGCTGAACAATTCGCGCTTCAGGGTGAGGTTACAAGTGTTCAGGCTTTTGGTAGCGGTAATATTAATGACACTTTTTTAGTAACTACCAATTCCTTAGAAAATCAGAATTTTGTCCTCCAACGTATTAATACACAAGTATTCCGCCAGCCTCAACTGATTATGCATAATATGTGTATTTTCACTGAGCATATTCGTAAAAGGCTAGAGCAGAAACCACTTAACCGTCGTTGGGAAGTACCAAGTGTATTATTAACCAAGGATGCACAAGACCATTGGCGGGATGCAGATGGTTCATTTTGGCGGGCGATTAGTTTTATTGCCGGTTCGCAGTCTTTTGATACGATGGGCGATCGCTCCCAAGCTCCCGAAGTCGGCTATGCTTTGGGGATGTTTCATAATCTCATCAGCGATTTACCACCAGAAAAACTCGCTGATACTTTAGAAGGCTTCCACATTACGCCCCGCTACCTGCAACATTACAACGAGGTTTTGCCGAAAACCACTGTGAAGAGAACCCCAGAAGTCAATTATTGCTTGCAATTTGTGAGCGATCGCCAACTTTTTGCTAGTACTTTGGAAGATGCAAAAGCTGCGGGTAAGTTACCACTGCGGCTAATGCATGGCGATCCAAAAATTAATAATGTGATGTTTGACACCGCAACTCAGCTTGCTGTCAGTGTCATCGATTTGGATACCGTCAAGCCAGGTTTAGTACATTATGATATTGGCGACTGTTTGCGTTCTGGTTGCAATCCCGTTGGGGAAGAAACTGAAGATTGGGAAAGCGTGACTTTTGATACTGAGACTTGCCAAGGTATATTGCAAGGTTATCTCTCTGTCGCCAAGGCGTTTATGACAGAAAATGACTATGCCTATATATATGATGCAATTCGTTTGATTGCTTTTGAATTAGGGCTGCGATTTTTTGCTGATTATTTAGCTGGGAATGTCTATTTCAAAGTTAAGCATCCAGAACATAATTTAGCGCGGGCCCTGGTGCAATTTGCGCTGACAAAAAGTATTGAATCTCAGGAAACAGCAATTCGCGCCATTATTCAGGATGTCAAATGAATCATCAGTTATTTTCTCTGCAACCTTTCCCAGGTACTGAAAAATTTCCCGATGTCAAAATTGCAGGTAATATTGCTCGTGATGGTAATAAACTCAGTATTCAATATAGGCTGTTGTGGGATATTAAAGAAATTGCCATTACCCCACCATCAGCTACACCATTGCGAAAGCACGGATTATGGCAAAATACTTGCTTTGAGTTCTTTATTGGTGTTAGGAATTCTCCCCGATATTGGGAATTTAACCTGTCCCCTAATGGCAATTGGAATATTTACCGCTTTGATGATTATCGTCAAGGAATGGAAGAGGAAACAGCTTTTTCTACACTTCCCTTTATTGTGCAACAGCAAGCAGAGAATGTAGAACTGACTCTAGATTTGGATTTGAATAAAATTATTGCCACAGAACAAGCCCTAGAAGTTGCAATTACCACTGTGATTAAAACCCAAGATGGTGATGTCACTTATTGGGCTTTAACTCATCGAGGTGCTGAGGCTGATTTTCACCTGCGAGATAGCTTCATTTTAGAATTACATCCGGTAAATTAAGCTGTAGGATGCGTTGTAACGCATCCTACTTTAATTGCACCGCTCTACTGATAACAATTTAAATAATGTTGGCGACACATTAATATATTTTAGAGGGAAAGGCAATGCCTTTCCCCTACAATCTGTCGCATTCTTTTTTCAAATTGGTATTACAACAATTGTTCCGTTACCAATGACAAATGACAGTGGGATGCGTTGCAACGCATCCTACAAATCACAACAATCCGCGATAGCGAATAAATACCAAAATCGCCGCCCAAGAACCTAACGCCACTTTAATCGCAACCAAAATATTGAGAATAGGTACAATCCCGCCGCTAAAAAGTGCGCCCATTTCGCCGTGAGGTAATTCATAACCTGACAAGGTAATTACCGACAGTACAATGAAAATCAGTACCGAAACTTTTTCCCATGTAGCAGCGTGCCAGCGTTGATAAATTGCTTGCATCCACTCTGGGGATGAGGTAATTGCTATAAGTCCGATCGCAGTTCCTCCGGCTACACCAGCAGCAAAACCACCACCGGGTGTCAAATGTCCGCGAATTGCTAGTTCGATGCTTACTAATGAGGTAATTGTGGCACCTAAACGCGCTAGCACAATTGAGGGTTTATCGGTGAAATTATAAATGGCGCAGGATGGTCTTTCATTCGCTAGCAAAAAATAAGCGCCCATGATCGCGATTGTAAATACAATAACTTCAAAAATCGTGTCATACAGACGATTTCGGAGAATGATCACTGTTACCGCATTGGGAATACCACCATCTTTGACAATCGATTCCACAATGGAGAAATCTGGTACTTGTGGTGCGGGATTGGGTAAGACGATCATTTTGATATACAGCGCTACCCCAGCGGCGATATAAATCCATTTCATCATGATTTATGTCCCTCCCCGGAATCTGGTGTATTTACATAGGTGAGGGTGGTTGTTGGTGATGAAAGTTCGCTTTGCATGATGTCATAAACCCGTTTTACCCTGACAGCAGTGTGATAGGGCAAGTTTTCATCATTTTGTTCTAGTTTGCTACAGCTAGCATGAACTTCTTTATCTAACAGCGCCCGTTCTAAAGCTTGTTCATTTGGGTAGGGAACGAGTTCTAGGCGCATATGGCGTTTACCAAAAATTCTGCGTAACTCGTCCGTAATTTGCCCAAAATGGCTGTCTGGTAAAGTGTCGCCATCTTGGATGATACCCAAACGCATCACTAGGGATGAACGTACTGCGATCGCATACAGTGTAATCGCCAGCATTGTACCTACTAATGCTTCAGTTAAAGCTACATCGGCAGCACCCAAAAGCACATATAATAATGCTGCTATAGCTCCCAGTATTCCCCGCATTACTAAGGCATTGTAGGGATTGACTTGCATGATCAGCATACAAGCAGACATGGGCAGTAAGGCAGTGATGAAATAGATAAACAAATCGTATTTACTCATCATTACCTCCACTTGTAGAACAGTAAGCCAATACGTAACCCAGCATTGTGTTCCAGATTGCCAAGCAAATAATACCGAGAATCAACAATGGCCATTCTCTAGGTATTTTCAGCAGCAAACCAAAGACGATACTCATCGAACCCAGGGTGTCGGAAACCGAAAGAGTATGCAGCTTGAATAAAAGCGATCGCTTCCCCAACAGAAATGATGTTCCCCAAAACCAGAAGCAAATACCGATAATTATGCAGGTATAACTTAAAACGGTAATCATACATCACCCATGCGTTTTAGTACATTTGCCAGCAGCATTAACGCCGCATTCCCCACACTCAGGATGATCACCCCAACAATGCCAATCATCCAGTCATCACGTAAGACTGAAACAACCAAAATCATTACGGAAGCTTTGGAAGAGATACTGGCAAATGCCAACATCTTTTGCCAAACGTGATCGTTTCTCCATGCTTCATAGATGGGTATGAGTAAAGCCAAAATCATGGCAATTACTATTAGGTTCATCAGGCTTTCCTCCGTTGAATCCGGTGGACTTCATACCAGCCATCTTCGTGATATTTCACGACAATGGTTTTGGGTGTAAAGGTAATAATGAAAATATCTAAAAAGATGAGTCCGGGTGTTCTTCTAGCGGGAACACGTTCCATGACTATTTCTTCTTTAGTATGAGGCTGGAAAATGATTTGCAATGCTTCAATATAAGCGATGGGAATTGCCTTCAATCCTTGCCACAAAGCCCGCAACCAATCTTTTAATTTTTCTCGTGATTTGTGATTATGTGGCAGTAATAGGGCAATACTGACACCAATAATGATATTTTCCACAGTAAAATTAGCGGTGAGCAAGAACCAAATAGCCAGCCGCAATAATATATTTAGATATCCAGTCATACAATTTTAGATTTTGGATTTTGGATTTTCGATTGATTCTACAGCGAAGTAGGGGATTGTAAGCAAAATCATTAAACTCAAAAACAAGTTTTTTATGCTGGATTTTGGCATTTTGAATTTACATAAATTATGGAAATGCCATCCAGAAGATTAGTACTAACATCAAACTCATAAAACCGATGAGATGGTCAAATTGCTCAAGTACACGAGGCAGCTTGACTACGAATCTTTGCACTATGAAAAAATATACAAGCCAGCCAATAGCAATTGTGGCGAGTGATTTGCTGATATCGGCAACATTGTATGCTTGGAAATACACAACATTAGCAGCAATTAATCCACCAATTAACAGCATTACCCCAAGCCAAAAACCTGGCTTCACTTCCTGTTTTCCGCCACTTGGCAAAAAGATGAATTTGGCAAAAGATATCGCTGTTCCTACCGCTGCAACATTCATGGCAATAACTTGCCAAGATGCGAGATTTTTCATGGTCAATACTTTTGCCCCAAACCCAGATAATAAGGGAAAGCCGGATATCGACAAGCTGGCAATAACAAGGGCAATCCAAATAGTAGTATTGATGGGTTTCTGTTGCAAATCCTTAAAATTGCGACTGGGTAAAGCACCTGCAATCAAAAACAGCGCCGATTTGACTAAGCCGTGAGTTAAGGCATAAAAACCACCCACAATAGGTGCAGCTAGGATAAAACCTAATTGGGAAACAGTGTGAAACGCCAACATCCGCTTAGTATCTTTCTCAAACATGGCGTAGGAAACTCCCAAAAGTGCTGTCCCTACACCAAAAATTCTGATGATAGGATCAGTCTCACCCATAATCAGCGCACAACGCACTAGGGGATAGACTCCGGTTTTTACCACAACTCCCGATAGCAAGGCTGATACTGGTGTTTCTGCTTCCGAGTGGGTTAACGGTAGCCACAACCCCGATACAAATACTCCTCCTTTGACTAATAATCCCAAAAATATCAGGGCAAACGCCTCTGGTGGTGCGCCGCTTAAGGCAGAAAAAGCAAAGGAATGATTTGTTTGATAAGCCAGTACTGCGCCTACCAGATAAAACAACATGGAAACATTGCTGACAAATAGATAGCGCAAGGCTACCCAAATTGACCTATCAGTGCGGGGATAAGCTATTAACAGAAAGGCAGCAATTCCGCTTACCTCTAACGCCACATATAAACTGATAAAATCCGTGCTGGCAAAGGCAGCATTGACGCTACCATGCAGCATCATCGTTTGGGCGTAAAAGAAAGTTGTCTTATCGCTTTGCCAACAGTAAAGGATAACCGCAGTTGTTACTAGGGCATTTGTTAGAATAAAGTAAGCAGTCAATTCATCCAGTGTTAAAGTCACACCGAAGTTATCCAGCAGTTTTAATTCCAGTGGCGATCGCTGCCAAAATAACTGTGCTGCATATCCAGCCGAAGCCAAACCCATCGCTAGTGCGAGGTATTTGTCCAGCTTGGGTACTAAATAAATGACGAACCCCACCAAAAAGGGTAATGTAATCCAGGTGAGTGTAATGGTAGTCAAGTCGCTTCGCTCCAATTCAAAATTAAAAATTCAAAATTCAAAATTAAAGACAATTAGCGGGGGCTTGAAACCCAAAATTAATTAATTCAAAATTATTTTTATAATTCATTTTGAATTTTGCAATTTGCATTTTGAATTCAAAAAAGGTCATGGCGTATTATTTTTCTCGATTTCACTGCTTTCCAAGGTGGGATTATCCCGTGACAATTTCATGACACCGACTAGCATTAAAGCTTGAATCGAAAAGCCAATGACAATCGCCGTCAAGATGACAGCCTGGGGAACTGGATCGGCAAAAGCGCCCTTTTTAACAGTTGATAAAATTGGTGTAAATAAGCCCTCCCGTGATGCAATTAGCACGTAATAGGCAATCACCCCCGTACTCATGACATCCATTGAGACGATTTTCATCACCAGATTTTTCTTGAGAATGATGCCAAAAAATCCGCATAATATGGTGGCGAATACACTTGCTTCTAATACAGGAATCATCTGTTGAGTAAGGGTTAACCTTGATTAATTTTGCAGAAATATGCTGATAAGTAGAAAAGCAAAATATAGACGATAATTACAGTCTTTTACTCAAGAAAAAACTGCAAGAGTTTGTAGCACGTTAGAGATACTAACGCTCAGTTCGCCAGGAAATTTTGTATTTGATTTTGCTTGACTACTTACTATGCAATACTGTTTGGTTAAGGGAAAAAAGGGAAATGGGAAAAGGGAAAGAAAAAACCTTTAACCCTTAACCTTTAACCTTTTCCCTTTAACCAATTTTGAGTTCAAAACGCTTAATCGAGTAGTATTGACTTACTATGAAAAAAGCTTTAACCACAATCAAGATACGTAAATTTTAGGACATCCTTGATATCAGGTAATTTCCCCAACCTCTGATGACAAGAAACGGAGTTCTTGTTTTTCTTTGGGATTGAACAAATTTGGAGAATGTTCTGAACACACCCATGATTTTTGACACTAGGCTTTAGTGTTTTCAATAATTTGACACGCTTATTAACTCAAGAATATGTTGTTTGCGGTACTCAAAGCAAGAATTTGGCATCAGTAGTCTTTATGGACTGCATACATTAAGACAATGATTCGCTATGAGGATAAGGTTACAAACACAAGCTGGGGTAATACTTGTCGGTTAAGGGGAAAAAGGGGAATGGGAAAAGGGAAAGAAAATACCTTTAACCCTTGAAAAGGCTGGGAACCCAAAAGCGTACGATGCGTTACGCCAAAGGCTAACGCATCCTACCCACAATCACTGAGGCTGATTTTCACCTTCGAGATAGTTTCATTTGGGAATTACATCTGGCAAATTGAGTAGGATGCGTTACAACACATCCTACAGAAATTTAATTGCTAATTGAATTAATCTAATATTAGTAATATTTAAAGTATATTTAAAAGCTATGAAAAAAATTACCACGCTTTTTACTGAAGAACGCAACCAACTACAGATAGATATTGAAAATGCTAATAGTATTGATGCTGTAGTCAAGCTAGTTCAAAATCGATTAGATAATTTAGAAAGAGTTTACATTAGTGAACTAAATTTAACACAAGTGCGATTGGCAGCATTTTTTCTAGATATGCTGAGACAATCAATTAGCAGTATAGCAGCAGCAAATTTTGCTCCTATTACTTCCACCGCAGCACAGCAATTTATTAATCCAGTTAGCAAAGTTTCCGCCAACAGATTAATTATCAAACTGCTCAAAGTGCTGCTGTATTTAGGAATTGTAGCTTGGTTATTTTATTTAAGTAAAACTACACCCGGTGCTTGGATGGGGATTTTATTAACTGCTGTGCTTTTGGGTTTAGAAGTAGTGCTACAACTCGATAAAAGCAATGCAGAAGAGAATTTAACATCACCAGAAAATCTGAAATTACCTCAACCTCTCCTAATGGTAGATAGCAAAATTTTGTTAGATAACCTAGCTGATGCACTCAACACCATTGACTTAGCAGTTGCTAGATTTGAAGAAGGAAACAAATCAACGGGTGAGAGTGGTATAGAAGAACTTCCAGAGTTGTTGGGTTTTCTGCAAAAGCTAATGGGCGCATCATTTCTGGATAAACCCCAAATGGCGATCGCACTGACGCAACTTCTCCCCCAAATTTTAATGGAACAGGGAATCCGGGCGCAAATTTACAAAGCCAACGACTCCGCAAGCGATCGCAATTATTTTGACTTTGAGCCGAGTATTGACCCTGACACCAAAGATTACGTCACTTTAACCCCAGCGCTGCTAAAAGGCGATCGCTTGCTGCGACGGGGTAGAGTCATTGAACCAGCGTATTCCCAGGCTAAAGAATCATAAGGGGCTTCCAAAATATATTATTGCTTTTTTGGCAGGGGAGCAGGGAGCAGGGAGCAGGGAGCAGGGGGGAGAAAGAAAATATTCTCTGTTGCAAATTGAATTATTTTATAGAAATCCCTAAGTAAAAACACATTAGGTTGTCCTTTGTTATTTATTATTAGTCATTGCATTGACAAAGGACAAAAGACTAATGACCAATGACAAATGACCAATGACAAATAATAAGAGCATGGAAATTTTAGAAACAGTCGGTTTTGATTTGGGACATGGTGAAACAGCTGTAGCCAAAGCTATAGTCGAGAGTATTGAACCTCCACAAATGCTGGAGGTGAATAATAAGAAAAATCAAATTACAGCCCTTGGTTGGCATCCTAAATTGGGCTATCTTGTAGGAGAACAAGCCTTAATTCAAGCTGGCGTTACTCGACTAGAAATTTCCTTTAAAGAAAAACCCAAAAATGATGCTAAATATCGGGAAACTATTAGCACATTTGTGGCAACTTACTACCGCCTCTTAAAAGAAAGTAAACAAATTGAAGGCGGGGAAACTACATACTTTTATGTGGGTTGTCCTTCTGGGTGGTCAGTGAGCGATCGCATAGAATATCAAAAGCTACTACAATCAGCCGGGATTGATTTCCTCAATGTTATTCCGGAATCACGGGCTGCTTTTATGCAAGCCAAAGAAGCCGGGAAATTAGAGTATGAAAAACTGCTTTCATCGGTGTTAATTGTTGATATTGGTTCTTCAACTACAGATTTTACCCTAGTAAAAAGCTTACAAGAAATTCCCATAGATTTTGGTAGTAATATTTTAGGAGCATCATTAATTGACAAAGCTATTTTTGAGCGTACTCTTGCCCAACACGAGCAAAAGCAATTACTAGAAAAAGTCTTTGCCGAATATCCTCACCACCAAGCACGTTGTGAACTAGCTTGTCGCAAAACTAAAGAAGATTACTTTTCTAACGAACAGCTATATAGCGATACTCAATCATTTGCCCGTGGCTTTGAGTCTATCAACGAACAAATTTATTTTATCCCCCAAGTTAACAAATTAATTATGGGGGAAATATTGCATCAACCTTTAGCTGCATTAGGGGGAAAAAGTTGGATGCAAGCATTTAATGAAGCAGTTAAAGAAGCAAAAGAACAACTCGACCAACAAGGAATAGTACCAAAAATATTACTGATGACTGGTGGTGCATCACGAATGAAATTTACCCACCAAATCTGTCAAGAAATCTTTCCCGAACCTGAAACCCTCCTGCGTCCCGACCCAGAACCAGAACGTTGTATTGCATTAGGTTTAGCACGTGTTGGCAGATGGGATTTGCGGGCTACTGCCTTTAAACAAGAAGTTAACAAACTGATAGAATCAAACAAACTTGAAGAATTAATTTCGCGACATATTCCCGAATTAATTGAATTGTTAACCCAACCCCTAGCCAATGGTTTAATTGAAAATGCCGTGCGCCCAGGAATTAAAGACTGGCAGAAAAATAAAATCAAGACCTTAAGCGATTTAGAAACATCCATGAAAAATCGCGCAGAGGATTGGTTACAAGGGAATATTGCCCAGCAAATAATTAACAATCAATGTATTAGTTGGTTTAATAAAAAGATTCAACCAGACTTAGCCGCAGAAACCGATCCAATCTGTCGTAAGTTTCAAATCCCTAGAAGTAGTTTGAGGTTTGAAGATAGTATAGACCCTGCTTTTGTCAACCCAGAATTAAGAATTGGTGATGCAATTCTTGCTGAAACTGTAGGGTTAATTGTTAACGTCATTATTGGCGGGGGTACTCTGGCTAGCATCATCACCCTAGTACTCACCGGACATTTTACCTGGCCCATCGCATTAGTATATGGTGCTTCTGCGATCGCAGCTGGAATGGAATTCAATCGTAAAGGTGTACAAGATGCAATCAAAGCCAATGTAGATGTTCCTGGTTGGTTGCGTTCTAGCTTTTTAAATAACAAAAAAATTGACGAAATGTGCGACAGAATCAAGCCAGAGTTAGAGCAAGTTTTTCAAGAACAGCTAACAGCTAATCAAGAAGCTTTTGACAAATTAATTGCCAAAGTTGAGCAAGGATTAGAGGCTGCACTTTCCACCAAAGTACAAGAAGCAATTATCCTTATCCAATAAAATATAATCTGAGTAAATTGGATAATTTATGTTCTGGAAGTCCCTAAGCTCAAAATATTAAGATAGAAGCTGCTACAACTTGCGCGGAACACGGAAACGTTAAAGCAGAAGCTGCTACAGCTTGCGCGGAACACGGAAACGTTAAAACGGAAGCTGCTGCAACTTGCGCGAAACACGGAAACGTTAAAGCAGAAGCTGCTGCAACTTGCGCGAAACACGGAAACGTTAAAGCAGAAGCTGCTGCAACTTGAACAGAAGCTGCTACAGCTTTTACAAAACAAGAAAACATCAAAGCAGAAGTTATACTAATTTGAAAAAAGAATGCAACAGATTGTAGGGGCAAGGCACTTCCTTGCCCTCTAAAAGATATTGATGTATCGCAAACATTATTTGATTTGGTATTACTTAAGCCAAGGCTAGCGCACCTAAAATTTCTCATGCTATATGTAATTATCTATGACAATTACACCTCAAATTGAAATTCCAGACAAATTACCATTCTTAGAAAAATTATGTTGGCAAAGAGTAGATTTGCAAAATCTTACTCTTTTAGAAATGCTCAAAATATATGAGCGAGGCTGGCATTATCGAGGTATTTTAGGTGATTTAAGCCAAACAGAAGTATTGTTTGTGCAAGATTTAGCTAAATATTATAATTCATGGCTAGGGGCGCAAATGTTTGCCAGGGAATTTCATCAAAAAATTTTTAATGTACTGAATCAACTCAATGCTAATTTTTTATTAGAATGTGGCGCATATTTTGGCGGAGGTACTCTTATTAGTTTAAATAATGACGAATATAGATTAAGTAAAGATATAGATTTTCTCTGTTCTACAGGTATGGGCTATAGGTTATTGCGAAAGGCGATATCTGAACATCAATATAATGCCATTTTTAATACACAAAAAAACTTCAAATTACCCAGAGAAATCAAAGCCGACCAGTATGGTGTGAGATTTGCAATTATAGCTGATGAAGTTTTAATTAAATTTGAAATTATTATGGAAGGGCGTATCGAATTGGGAGAACCAGTATATCCCAGTTGGTCGCCTGTACCATGCCTCAATCAAATTGATAGTTTTGCGGAAAAACTTTTAGCCAATTCTGATAGATGGAATGATTCTTTTGTAGAATCTAGAGATTTAATTGATTTAGCTATTCAAAGGCTTAAGTCTCCAATTCCTCAGGAAGCTATTGATAAAGCAGAAGCAGCTTACCCTGTGATTGAACCCTTGAAACAAGCGATATTATTTTTCCAAAATCATCCCAATTATCGAGACAAATGTTTTACAGCTTTGGGAATTAATCAAGCAAGTAAAATTATTGATGGTATTGATTTAATGGCTAAGGATTTTTGTTTAGAAAAAACAGCCAGAACATTTAGTGAATATCCAGCAGAATAATATATGAAAGTATAAGTTTGCGAGGTAAAGATTATCTTCAGGGCAAGGCATTGCCTTGCCCCTAACTGTGCAATTCATCTATCAGAAAAACCCAGCATCACATCAGGTTAATTTTATCCGCGTTTATCGGCGTGCATCTGCGGTTAATTATCCCACTGATTGCGAACTCAACGCTTCAAATTGTTGCCAGCAAAGATACAACGCACGGGGTACATGGAAACAGCCTTTCCATTTGCCACCTTTAAGATTTAACAACACTTCCCCACGCCGATTTAAATAGCCAAACCACTCACCATATTCAGGATCGGCAAAGTGTGACCAAGTATAATTGTGCATTTTATTATACCAATCTCGACATTCCGCACGACCTGTTAAGCGATCGCCCATTGCTAACGCCACCAAAGACTCTAAATGCACCCACCACAGTTTTTGATCCCATTCCAGTTGTTGGGGAGGATGTCCCGCCGCATCCATAAAGTAATACAATCCACCATATTCATTATCCCAAGCAAAATTGAGGATATTTAGCACCACATCCACAGCTTGGTTAATTGTTTTTGTATCATTACGGCGATGGGCAATATCCATAATGAACCACATCGCTTCGATACCGTGACCGGGATTAATTAATCTCCCTTCAAAACAATCTACGTGAGAACCATCAGGGGCAACATTTTCATACATCAGCCCCCGTTCTTTGTCGAGAAAATCGTTCATCACTTCCTCAACAGTCATATCCAAGACTTTCTCTAGGGTTTCACTGGGTAGTAACCGTGCCATTTCCAGAGTCAGGTTAGCTAAAATCATCGGTACAGCCAAGGATTTCATCGGGCGTGTACCTGGATAAGCCTTGGTATATTTGCCCTTGGGGTTATCCTTGCGGCGCAAAACATTATTGTAAGCTTGCATAGCGATATCCCTTGCCCAATCTTCACCACAGGCGAGGGCGTATTGACTAAAAGCCATCGCTGCAAAGCAATCAGAAAAAATATTGTAGGGTTGGACTAAAGGCTGACCTTCACGAGTCAAGGCAAAGTACCAGTTACCATCGCTATCTCTACCATGTTGAGAAAGGAAATTCGCGCCATTAGTAGCAATCTTGAGCCAATTGTCGCGTTTTTCTAGCTGGTTATACAGCATAGAAAAAGTCCACACCTGACGATTTTGCAGCCAGATAAATTTATCTGTGTCATAAACTTTACCCTCACGATCCAGGCAAGTGAAATAGCCACCTTGTTCCCAATCAATTGAGTATGTTTCCCAAAATGGGAGTACATCGTGCAGCAGCGTGTTTTTGTAAAGTTCAGCTAGTTCTTGAAAATCCTGCCCCATAAATGCCCCCAGCATTGTACTAAAACTAACAGCGTTAATTATTACCGAATTTTAGATTTGAGATTTTGAATTTGGGATTGACGATTGAAAATTTAAAATTTCCACAGGTTTGTTCGCGTAGCGTTACCAGAAGAGGCAAGGGAAATAAGCATCTCGTACAAGCCCCATTCATAAGGAGTGCTTATACAGCAATACAGTCCAGATATGCTCATTAGTGATTGATTTGTCAGCTAGCACAATTGGGGGATTCTCCCCCAAACCCCCGATTGGGTGACGGTTGCGTCCCCCAAACCCCCTCCAAAATTATTGTTTTGTTGTCAATTTATTTTCTTAACTGAACTGTATTGGCTTATACGGGGCGAAGTCCAAGCTCCGTTCCGGTCTTCCCCTCTGCTCCCTGCCCCCTGCCCCTTTTCCTCTTGTTGACCAGAAGCTAGCCCCAACTTTTAAGCTTTGGAGTCATAATTTGGTAAATTTTGTTTCAGGTGATTAATTATGCATCAGGGGCAAATAGCTGTAAATGTAGCTGAAACAATTGCGAAGAGGAAATATGGAAAGTCGAGAATTCGATGTGGGTGGGTATGTTGAGCAGATGGCATTGTTGGTAAATTTACAACTGCGGGATGAGTACCGTGATGGAGTGGTGGCGAATTTTGAGAGAATCAAAGCGATCGCTCAACTCGTGAATGAGTTTCCTATAGCTGAAGAAGTTGAAGTTGCACCTGTGTTTGAACCATGAATGATGCTGTATCAATAGCGGCGGCTGTACGTGCGGGTAAGGTTAGCGCTGTAGAAGTTACCAAAGATGCTTTAGCCACAATTGCGGCACGCGATCGCGAAATCAATGCTTTTACGGCGGTAATTGCGGAAACTGCTTTGGCTGATGCAGCACGCATCGACAAAGAAATTGCCCAAGGTAACAATCCTGGCTCGTTGGCGGGTGTACCTTTTGCCGTGAAAAATCTCTTTGATGTTGCTGGTTTAACAACTCTAGCGGGTGCGAAAATTAATGCCGAAAATCCCCCAGCTACCCAAGATGCAACCTTAGTAGCCAGGTTGAAACAAGCTGGTGCGGTGTTAGTTGGGGCGTTAAATATGGATGAGTACGCCTATGGGTTTATGACAGAAAATGCCCATTACGGTGCTACTCATAATCCCCATGATTTACAGCGCGTCACTGGTGGTTCTTCAGGTGGTTCGGCGGCGGCTGTGGCTGCGGGTTTAGTTCCGTTGACGCTAGGTTCTGATACTAACGGTTCGATTCGCGTTCCCGCTGCTTTTTGTGGAATTTTTGGTTTAAAACCGACTTATGGTAGGTTATCGCGGGCTGGGGTAGCTTTATTTTCTACCAGTTTTGACCATGTTGGCCCCTTTGCTCGTTCGGTGCGAGATATTGCGACGGCTTTTGATATTCTCCAAGGAGAAGACGATCGCGATCCTGTATGTACAAAGCGTTCACCGGAATTATGTTTGCCCCAAATTCACGAAGATATATCTGGGATTAGATTTGCCATTGCTGGGGATTATTATACTCAGGGTGCAGAACCAGAAGCTTTGTTAGCAGTAGAACAAGTTGCGCGGGCTTTGAATGTAACTGAGTATGTAACGCTACCAGAATCCCATCGCGCTAGGGCTGCAGCCTTTGTGATTACAGCCAGCGAAGGCGCAAATCTGCATATAGAGAGATTGCGATCGCGTCCCCAAGACTTTGATTTTGCCACACGCGATCGCTTTTTAGCTGGGGCATTAATCCCCAGTCAATGGTACTTGCAAGCCCAGACATTTAGAAGATGGTACCGCGATCGCGTGCGAGAAATCTTTCAAAATGTCGATATAATTCTGGCTCCAACTACACCAATGGTAGCGCCATTAATTGGGCAAACAACCATGATTTTAGATGGACAAGAAATTATCATTCGTCCCCATCTGGGATTATTTACGCAACCATTATCTTTCATTGGCTTACCTGTAATCTCAGTGCCAATTCAACGTCCCAATGCCTTACCTTTAGGCGTGCAATTAATCGCTGCACCCTATAATGAAGCATTAATTTTAAAAGTCGCATCTTTCCTAGAAGCGCAGGGAATAGTATCAGCACCAGTAGTTTGAAGCAAGGAGAAAAGGGGAAAGGTTAAAGGTTTTTCCCTTTCCCCCTTCCCCTTACACCCTTCCCCTTCTGACGTGTTGATTTACCATACGATCAGAGAATTTCAACCCAGAGTGTATTTATGACTGCTGAAGTAACATCTACGGCTACACCTGACTTGGCGATATTATTCCAAGCTACGGCTGCTTATCGCGGTGAAGGTGGTAAACTTCCGACTGCAGCTTTAGTAGTGGATGCGTTGCTAGCAGCAGAAAAAGCAGCCAAGCAGGAAAGATTAATTTATGATTTTGAGTCGCTTGTGGGTAAATGGCGGCTCTGCTTTGCTACGGGTACCCGCAAGGTGAGACAGCGCGGGGGAATTGTTTTAGGTAAGGGTATATATATGCCCAAATTTGCTGCAGCACATATTTCTTTTAGTAAGACTTCCGCAGCAGATTTAGGTAAAGGCGAAATAGGCAATCAGGTGCAAGTCGGCCCAGTATTATTGAAGCTGACAGGGCCAGCAAAATATTTAGGTAAGAAAAATCTCTTGGCCTTTGACTTTACGCAAATGCAAATTAGTCTATTTAATCGCGTTGTTTACAACGGGCAAATTCGCTCTGGTAAAGTTGAGAATCAAGATTTTTACACTCAGCCAATTGCAAAGCAAGCCTTTTTCGCTTTCTTCTTAGCTACAGAAGATTTTATCGCGGCTCGTGGTCGTGGCGGCGGATTGGCGCTGTGGATTCGGGAGAAGTAATATCGTGTTCGCTGAAAAACTGTTCGTTAAGGCTGCAAGGGGGCAGGGGGCAGGGAGAAACGGGGAAAATCTTCTGAATCCTTGATATGAAGCTGCGAGAACATAGTGTATCAAATCTGCATTTTCCCCCTGCTCCTCCGCTCCCTGCTCCCCTGCCTCTTTTGAGGCTTAGCTTACCAAGACCTTATTTTGTCCAGGTTGTGGTTGTGGGCAGATTTCATAGGGGCAAGCTTTTCCCTGTTCAAAGTCAGTTATATTTGACAGAGTTGTCTCAGCAATGTTACGCAGAGCTTCTGCTGTAAAGAAGGCTTGATGTCCAGTAATCAGAACGTTATGGAATGTTGTCAGGTGTTGGAATGTATCATCTTTAATGATTTCGCCGGACAAATCCTCAAAGAATAATTCTGATTCTTGCTCGTATACATCAACACCCAAGTAGCCAATTTGACCAGATTTTAAGCCTTCAATGACGGCTTGAGTATCGATGAGCGAACCTCGGCTAGTGTTAATCAACATCACACCCGGTTTCATTTGGGCGATCGCATTTTCATTAATGAGGTGATGAGTTTCTGGGGTGAGGGGACAATGTAGGGAGATGATGTCAGATTTAGCGAATAGTTCTGGTAATTCTACATACTTACCACCCATTGCTTCTATTCCAGGGTTTTGATAGACATCATAGGCAAGTAGGTTACAGCCAAAACCTTTCATAATCTGCCCTAAAATTAAACCGATTTTGCCAGTCCCGACAATCCCGACTGTGCGTCCATGCAGATTGAATCCTAGCAAGCGGTTGAGGGAGAAATTCCCTTCCCGAACTCGGTTATAGGCGTGATGTATTTTGCGATTGAGGCTTAAAATTAATCCTACAGCGTGTTCTGCGACACCATAGGGAGAATAAGCTGGGACACGCGATACTTGAATTCCTAATTCTGCTGCCGTATTGATATCTACATTGTTAAATCCGGCACAGCGGAGAGCAACCAGGCGAGTTCCGTTTGTGGCGAGAATCTTTAAAGTTGAAGCGTCAACCTGGTCATGGACAAAGGGACAAACAGCTGGAAAGCCAGCGGCTAAAATGGCGGTATCTCTATCTAAACGCGGTTCAAAGAATACCAATTCGTGCTGTTTAGAAGAATTTGCAGCTTCCAAAAACTGCCGGTCGTAGGCTTTAGTACTGAAGACTGCTACTTTCATGCAAAACCTTAAGTTTGATGCTGCATAGTTTCCGACTACATAATAGCTTGACTTGGGGACATGCGATCGCTCTTGCAATGCTTATCAGTCCTAGGTCTGAAGCTATAAGTCAGCTATGGTTGAATTACAGCAAAAATTTAGAATTGGGGATTGGGGATTGGGGATTGGGGATTGGGGACTGGGGATTGGGGATTGGGGACTGGAGATTAGAAAATTCAGACTCTTGTACAGACGCGATGAATCGCGTCTCTCTTTCTTTAGATAAATAGGCGGATGGGCCTTGCCATCGGTATCCGCCTCAGACAAACAACAATACTATGAACTTAATTTATGATTACAGCTGAGGCGGCTATTGGGCAGGGACAAATTGCAAGATAATCATTAATTTTATGTAAAAACTGTATTTCACTGTGGCGATCGCATCTATCTTGGTGAAGAAAGCAACGCCATTTACAAGTATTTACCGAGGAACTTGTATAATCTGAGCCTTTATCTAGTAAAGCTGCGAGTGCTGCTCAACATCATTCCTGTTCTAGGATATTCTCTATATCTTGTCCAGCATAGAGAAGGCGTACAATTTCAATGCTTTCATCTCGCTCAAAATAAAAAATTAGATACCTTTTAAATCCCTTAACAGCCCATTTACGCAAACCTTGTAGACGCGGATTGTCTACAGGATAACGACTACCCATTCCAGACATTCTGGCTAACTGTGCAAAAGTCTCTCTTAACAGAATCAAAAAATAAAAGAGCTGTGTCCCGGTTTTCTTGAGCAATGTAAGCAAAATACTCATCTATATCTAAACTGGCTTTGGGCGTAATGACTATCCGCTTTGTCATTATTTATCTTCATGTAGCTGGTTTATCAGGTGTATGCGTTTTTGCTCCCACCATTGATCATTAACTTCTATTACCTCTCCACTTTCAAGCCCAGCAATTAAATCTACTTCTATCTTGTTTTGTGCTTTGCGTTTTTGGTCTTGGCTGATTAATGCTTGTAAGTATTCGCTGATTGAACCGTAACCACCTTGAGCTACTTGCTCTTCAACAAAGGCTTGCATAACTTCAGGTAAGGAAATATTAATGCTGCTCATCACGTTGATAGTTCAGTTGAACTGTTTTCTCTATATTATCAAGGTCTTCAGGTATTATCTTTGGATAAATCTCTGATAGCATCTGGCATCAAAGTTTTCTGGTAATTGTCCATCTACAACTAAAATGCCATCTTTGCGGTAAAGTTTTGTTGGTTGATGAGGCAATAAATTATTCGTTTCTGGAGTTTGGGAAGTATGTTCTTCAGCTACTTGCTGACTTAGAAGTTCTATTTTTTCTGTAATGGCTTGCAATATAAATTCTTCAGTCGATATTCCTTGACTGCTTGCCCATTTTTCAATTTTTTGTTGGAGTTGGGGAGGAAAATTCATAACTATGAATATAAATATTACTCTAATTGTAAAAGGCGATTTCTACGACGAGCTATATCTACGCAGTATGGTTGATGAAAGCGATCGCCTTTATCGCCTATTGTTATTCCAATTTTAAAAAAGAATGCGACAGATGTAGCGATCATTCTTCAAATTGGTATAAAGTAGGAATTTTCCATGCTTACAGGACTTACGCAACTGGCACAAAGAGCGGGTAGGGCTGCGCCTTACCCCGTGACAATTCAAATCAAACCAAGCACATAAGAATACTTGGGCGTTTTAGTT
>NZ_JACJQJ010000028.1 GCF_014696615.1 Nostoc linckia FACHB-104
AGACATTGCCGCCAAGGTCGCGGAACTGCTCAAAGATTCTGACTGGAATGTCCGTAGAGCCGCAGCCTATGCACTGGGGCAGATGCAAGCCAAAGACATTGCCGCCAAGGTCGCGGAACTGCTCAAAGATTCTGACTCTGGTGTCCGTAGTGCCGCAGCCGAAGCACTGGGGCAGATGCAAGCCAAAGACATTGCCGCCAAGGTCGCGGAACTGCTCAAAGATTCTGACTATGATGTCCATAGTGCCGCAGCCGAAGCACTGGGGCAGATGCAAGCCAAAGACTATGCCGCCAAGGTCGCGGAACTGCTCAAAGATTCTGACTCTGGTGTCCGTAGTGCCGCAGCCGAAGCAATACCAAAGCTAGCTCCCCAAGGTTTACCTGCTATTGTGCAAGTTCTGAATGCAGTACGCTATTATCCTTCAGAGGTTTATCAGTTGAGATTCTTAGCTCATTTTATTGGTGGTGGCAACCAAGATGTAGAAACCTTTATGCAATGGATTGGCAAACCCAAAACTACACCAAATGATTTGACTGCTGACAAAGGCAGAAAAATCATGGAATTGTTTGAGCAAGCTTGGAAACTTAGTGATTCTCTAAATTTGCAGCAAGAATTAGCACAACAAATTGCTGTAGTTGCCTACTTAGTTGATTGGCAAGCAAAAGACATCAAGCTATTAGAACCTCACCACAAAAACCTTCAAAATGGTAATTACTATACACAAGCTGATAATTTGCAGCGTGTCATTCATAATCTGGAATATTGGAAGTGGTTTTTCCTCGCCAGAAACATCTTCCTGATTCACCTTGCCATTTGGCTTACCCTCATCCTTGCCTACCCTAAATTTACTCAAATTCTCGCACCTTTATTCTGGCATCCTTGGGCAAGGCGTATTCTCGGTTTTGGTTACATCGGCTTACTCTTAACTTGGGTTCCTTGGCTGCGTCATCGGCTGTTGCAACCATTTCAACCTTTGCTGCTAGCAGATGCGGGGTTAGATAATTTCGTTGAGCAAGCTTATTTTGGTGAGTCTTTTGTCAAGGTTCCACGCGGGGGAGGGGGAAAGGGGAAGGGGGAAAGGGGAAAGGGGAAAGGGGAAGGGGGAAAGGGACAAGAGGGAGTAAAGCAAAATATTCTAGCGAAATTTATTAATCGTCATTGCGAGCGTAACGTAGTGGAGCGAAGCAATCTCCGGAGATTGCTTCACTTCGCTGTCGCTCCGTTCGCAATGACAAATAGACTCTTACGAAGGAAAGTAGAATCAAAGACAGATTCCACGGACAACCTAACACCAGAAATTCAACCAATTACCCAAGCAATCCCCACACTGCAAGGGCAAATCGTCTTAGAAGGTGAATCTGGGTTAGGTAAATCAATGTTTCTCCGCCATTTAGCGAACAACTCCCAGCGCTTATTTGTTTACCTCCCCGCCCAAAAGTGTGACAAAGGCGTACTCGAAGCAATTTACGCCAAGCTACGGGGACAGGTAGACGATACCAAATTCCTCAAAAACCTGATTTACAACCAAGCCTTAGATATCTGCATCGACGGACTCAACGAAGTCACCGCCGACACCAGGGCGAAAGTCTCCCAGTTTGCAGAAAGCTTTTTTGGGGGCAATATCATTATGACCACCCAGCCCCTAGATTGGGTACCCCCTTCCACAGCGAAGAAATATGAATTGCAGCCATTGCAGCGGGAGCAGATTGAGCGGTTTTTGCTTTCTCGGGGGTTGGGGACTGGGGACTGGGGACTGGGGACTGGGGAACGGGGAATGGGGAATGGGGAAGGGGGAATGGAGAATGGGGAAGAGAGCAGAGGGAGCAGAGGTGCAGAGGAAGCAGAGGAGGAAAAACAAATTCTCCATACTCAACCTACAACAGACTTAAATTCCCTTCCCCCTTTACCCCTTCCCCCTTCCCCTTTTACCCCTTCCCCCCTTCCCCCTTCCCCCTCCTACACCCAAGCTTGTACCAACTACCTCGCGGAAGCCTTTAACGAACAACAATCGCCGGAAGATTTAGCCGCAGTCAAGCGCATTCTTTCTAACCCGATGGATTTAACGCTGGTGGCGTTGATGCTATCACAGGGACAGCAACCTAATTTATTTCGCTTGCAAGAACAGCAATATCAGCTAATGTCGGCGGAATACCAGCGAGAATGGCATCAGGTATTCCCTTTAAGGCGATTCTCTCAGGCTGTTTACCAAATGCGGCTCAATGATCAAACCATCATACCCGCTGAGGAATTCCAACGGGAATTAACTAGCCTGGAAGATGAAAAATATAAAATGGTCATCAGCCGTCAATGGGAGAATGACAAGGGCGAAGCTGAGAAAATCTGGTACTTCCGCCACGATAAAATCATGGAATTCTTCTTGGTGCAAAACTTTCTCGGTGAAGGTGAAGCGGTACAAGAACGGGTTAATCAACACATTAACGATCCCCGGTTTCGCGGTGTCTATCTCTTATTAGCTAATTTACTGCCTTTAAATGCGGCTGTGGAACTGCGAGAACGCATTATTGAATACGCCGCTAATAGCAAAGACCATACATTAAGTGATAAGTTTTTCCAGTTAGTACAGTTACGCTTACCTTCCCAATGGACTCAACACAACTCATTTAAGAAACTGTTACAACAATACGAACAGAAAACCCAATATTTAGATTTAGTAGCCAAGTTTTTAGAACAAGTTGATGCCAAAGTAAAGCGGGAAAAGGAACATCTAGTTATTGAATCTATTACCAGTAGTCTGAGCAGTTACGCACCTTTTCCAGTTTTAATTACTGTTAATCCTCCCACAGATCAACATATCATCCATTTAGTAGAACTTGCCCAGCAATTACCTACAGAACAAACCCAAAAAGCTGGCTTATTAATCTACAAACTGCCGCCAGATACTACAGCCAGAATGGAAATTGCTAAGGTAAGGTTACGCGATGCCTTTCTACTAATTCCCATACCTTTAACATCTGTAGAAAAAGCATTAAGCGATAAATATGACTGTATCGGCTTGCTAGAAGAATATACTGATAGATACCTGCAACGGGCTGATTTCTTTGATGATAGAAACGCCATTTCTGATACTTTATCATTTTTCGGCCGCACAGAATTACTACAACGCTTAGGCGAAGAATTAATCAGATATCAAGGTGTGGGTTTATTTGGCTTACGCAAGTCAGGTAAAACCTCAGTACTACTGCAATTAGGCTTTATGCTGCGGGAACATCCCATAATCCACATCGATTTACAAAGTTATAGTGGTTCTCGCTACGGTGCGGATTTATTTAACAAGTTTATCCAATGTCTCTCTACTCTAGAAAGTGCCGATTCACTCCCCCAATTTCCACCTTTTGCCACCGATAAACCAGCCAGCGAATTAGCGAGTGAATTTATTCAACGAATCAATCAACTTGCAAGTGCGATTCAAAAAAATAATCAATATAAATTGCCGATTCTCTGCTTTTTAGATGAAGTCGAAAGGATTATTCCCACCCCAACAGACAACCGCGAAAAAGCCGAAGAATTTAATGCTGTTTTTGGAGCATTGCGAGTATTATGCCAACAACAACGGCAAATCTCATTACTAATTGCTGATGTGCATCCCGATTGTAATCGCATTAACTACTGGTCACAACCAGGAGTTGCCACAAATCCAGTATATAGCTTCTTCAAAGAAATCTTTTTAGCTCCTTTCTCCGCCGACGAAACCCAAGATATGCTAGTGAATTTGGGTAAGTTAATGGGCTTAGAATTTGACACAGATACACCCCAACAAATCCACAACCAAAGCGGCGGACATCCCTTTGTATCTCGTCAACTAGCTCGCTTTTTAACAGAGAAGATTAAAGATAATAATACCAAGCTCAATCAAAATGGTAATCTCCTAATTACCTGGGCAATGGTAGAGCCATATTTAGCCAGAACCTTAACCCAGAAAGGCGAGTTAAAGAATTACCTGGAAAAAAGCATTTGGGAAGACTTAGAAAAACGCGACTTTCAAGTTGCAATCTCAATTTTGCGCGTCATCGCCTGTAACGAACAATTTTACGACAAAATCCCCCAAGCAGCCCTACTCAATCACCTTAACAGCTCCTTTACCGCCAACCAATGCCTAGATGCTTGTAATTGGCTCACAAATGTTGGATTGTTGTATCAAGAGGAAATTGAGCATCAGGATTTCTACCATCTCCGAATTCCTCTATTATCACGTTGGATACAGATGCAAATGACAGCAGAGGAAAGCGAACAATGTCGGATTTTGGTGGAGAACGTCCCTTCGATAACTACCGCGTCGCCATTACAGATCCCTCCCACTTCTTCGGACGCAGCGACTTAATTAATACCATGCTCAAATCCCCCTTTCAGGTGCGGATTTTGTTAGCTGGGAAGCGTTTAGGTAAAACCAGCGCTTTACGGGCTGTGGAATGGAACTTACTTAATCCTACTAGCAATTATCCCCGGCGCGCCTTCCCCGTATTAATTAACCTCCAGTTAGAACAACCCAAAGACTTAGACAACCTGCGCTACCTCCTCATCGCCAGACTGCGCGAAGCCATAGAAAGGTGGCGACAAGTGCCTTTAGCCGAAATTCGCCAAATGTACCGCGACTTTCTCGGTAAAATCACAGGTGGAGAAGTAACCTTAAAGTTCCTCACCCAAGCCGATATTACATTAAATTTTACAAATTCCGATACTGAAAAGCGCTTAGATAACGATAACTTTCGGTTAGCATTCTTAAAAACCACAGAAGAACTGCGAAAGCTCAAATTTCAAGGCGTTTGCTTCCTCATCGATGGCGCTGAATTTATTGTCAAGCAAACTTGGGCGAATGACGCTTGGGCTTACCTGCGCGGCTTAAAAGATACCGACACCGCCATCAAATCTTCCTTAGGTTTATTACTCTCCGGCTACCGCGACTTAAAAGAATATCAGCAGCGCGTCGGTTCGCCATTATTAAACATTGCCGAAATCGAATGGTTAGGTGCTTTAAGTGAAGAAGATACCAAAAAACTGATAGGCGATCGCGCCGAACAAGAAAACATCACCTTAAATGACGATACCATCACCGCAATCATGGAATGGTCAGGATGTCACCCCTACCTCACCCAACAATCACTCAACCTAATTTTTGACTCCCACCCGCAACACTCCCTCGATCATCTCATTGACAAATTACTCCAGCACCACGACAAAGACTTTTCCGCCTGGTGGAACGACGAAAACCTCACCGGCGGCTTTAGCGAAGACGAACGCACAGTTTATTCTGCCCTCATCCATAACCGTAAAACCACCCCCCAAGACCTAGCACAATATACCAGCTTCAGCCGTGCCAAAGTCACAGAAGCCCTAGAAGTCATCGCTGGCACTGGTGTAATTAGCAATGTAGATGACGAGTTTTATACAGTCGGCTCCCGCCTGTTTGAGGAATGGGTGAAGCAGCAGTAGGAGAGGCAGGGGGCAGGGGGCAGGGGGCAGGGGGAAATGAGAAATAATGAGCTTGAACAGGCTTTAATGCACCAAACCACCACGCAAAGCCCTTACAGTTGAGGAACGAAACCCAACGCCTCAAAACCTTGTATATGTTGGGTTTCACTCCGTTCAACCCAACCTACCCATCTGTCGCATTCTTTTTTCAAAATGGCATAAGAGAAATGTTTAGCTTGAAGCAATAATGAGCTTGAACAGGCTTTAGGGACTTCCAGAAAATAAATTATCCAATTTACAAGAGATAATATTTTTCTTCCTCCCCCTGCTCCCTGCTCCCTGCCCCCCTGCCTACTCAGCGACGGGATATTTATTTTTTTAATTGGAAGTCCCTTAATGCACCAAACCACCACGCAAAGCCCTCACAGCCGCTTGGGTTCTATCAGAAACACAGAGTTTACTCAAAATTCCCCGCACATGAGTTTTCACAGTACCAATAGTTAAATACAATTTCTGAGCAATTTCTGCATTATCACACCCAGCAACAATCAACTCTAAAACTTCCATTTCACGTTGAGTTAAAGAAGAAGTTTCTATAGTTTTCTCAATCTCTGAGTCAAGACCATCAATTAATACTCTTTTGCCACTTGTTCCACCATAAACATCATCTTGGCGTACCTGCTTGAGTACAATATCTGCTATCGTCGGGTCAATCCACGGACTACCTGTATGAGTTGTTTTGACTGCATCTACTAACCTATCTCTGTCAATATCCTTCATACAGTAAGAATCTGCCCCCGCCCCAAAAGCTGCTAACACAGCTTCCTCACTGCTTTGCATTGTGAGAATGAGAATTTTGGTGGTTAGTTCGGGATTCTGCTGTTGAAATTGCCTGTACTTGCGAGTCAATTCAATCCCATCCATATCAGGTAACCCGATATCAATAGTGGCAACATCTGGCTTCAGCGTCAACAAAAGTTGCAACCCATCCGTAGCGTTGGCAGCCTCACCAACAATTTTAATATCTGCCTCAGCTTGTAAAGCAGCCTGTAAGCCTATTCTGGTAAGGTTGTGGTCTTCAATCACAACGACCTTAATCTCACTCATGGCTGTTACCTCTACCCGGATCTATCTAAAGTACAGAATAAAATATCTTCGCTATTTTACTGTGAAGTTTATACCAAAAGGAAGATGATGACAAATTTACTAATAAATACATCTACCATAAGTGATAAAAATTTTATTTCTTTCTTAATACACCAAAATATTTATCTAAACCTTTTTAAGTAACAATTAGATGCACCTATCAATAGACTGATGTTGAACTTAGAAATAAATTAATCATCAGATAAAGCCTACAGATAGATGACAAAAAAAATTACCTAATTCAATCAATTTGTATCCCAAAAAGAGTTAACTTAATAAGACTAATTAGTTTATTGTCTAAACAGCCATGTCAATACATCAATCGGTTAAAAAAGATAAAATCTTAGTTGTTGATGACGTTTATGACAATTTAGTACTACTAGAAACAGTTTTACAGGAAGATAGCTACGAAGTTATCTTGGCGCAAGATAGCAAATATGCTTTATCTCTAGTTGAGCAGTCACCGCCAGACTTAATACTTTTGGATATTATGATGCCAGAACTCGATGGTTATGAGTTTACACGTCGCATCCGAAACAATCAAAATTTGCCATATATCCCCATATTATTGATTACCGCGCACATCTACTCCAGTGTTGTAGATGGACTCGATGCTGGTGCAGATGATTTTATTCGTAAACCATTTGATCCCGATGAACTCAATGCACGGGTTCGTTCTCTTTTACGCCTGAAGCACAGTATAGATGAACGAGACCACATGGCGAGTTTGCGAGAAGATTTTGCCTCGCGCTTTACGCACGATTTACGCACACCTCTTGCAGCTGCCAATAGAGTCTTAAAATTAATCCGAGAAGGACTGTTTTGTAATGTCACCTCAGACTTTGCCAAAGTTATTGATACGATGATTGGCAGTAATGAAGATTTGCTAATAATGGTCAATAACTTACTGGAAGTTTATCGACATGAAGCAGGTTCTAAAACATTAAAAGTATCTAGCTTTGATATTCAAGAATTAGTTGGTGAAGTAACGCAGGAATTAAAGCCACTAGCAGAAGAAAAAAACTTAGTTTTAAAGGCTGAACTCCTAGAAAATCTAAATGCAGAGCCAGAAACATTAACTACAGTGATAGCTGACCGGATAGAAATTAGACGAGTATTAACTAATATTATTGGAAATGCCATTAAATTTACCGCAACAGGTTATATCAATATTCGGGTAAATGTAGATAAAAATAATGTGATAATTAACATTCAAGATACAGGCCCAGGAATTTCACAAAAACACCAAGCAATTTTATTCGAGAGGTTTCGTCCAGGTAAACATTTAGGTTCAGGTAGCGGTTTAGGACTTTATCTCTCTCGCTGCATTATTGAATCGCATCAAGGCTCATTAGATGTGGAATCTGAACCCGGTAATGGCAGTATATTTACTATCAGTTTGCCTGTAGGCTTAGCCAACAAGTTAGAAGTAGAAACATAAAAATATTCATCTTCTAGCATTGGCAGTGTGTAGCGCTTCTAATATAAATCAGAATTACCTGATGCTGAAGGAGTTACAATCAACTCTGGTGGATATATAGCATTAATAGAGCCAAATCATTGATTTGCTAAAGCTGTTAGTATTTTTAAGCTAAGAGTAAAGTCAATCATTAGAAGAGATAAACTGCCAAGTTATCTATTTTTATAGTATGTTGCCAAGATTGTTACTATGCCACAAGTAATAAAACTAATTAAATTACCATACATCAAAATCACATCTTTTTGATAATACCCGTAGAGAATACCATCGAGCTGAATAAGATTAAAGCCAGCGAAAGTAATTAAAGAAATACTCTTAGCACTTCTATTTTTTAATATCCGCAGAGCTTGTGGAATAAACAGACTAGCATTAAAGATAAAACCCAAACCAAAAAATAGAGTTACTAATTCTTTCATCGTTAGCATAAAAAATTATCCTACCATATTAAACTTGATATTCTTTAGTTTAATATTTGACTTTAGAGAGAATTAAGATGTATTGGCAATCTCTAGCTAAGGAATGATGGCTGATATTCAAAAATATGTGAAATTGTGAATTTAAAGAATGCTTGAAAGTAAGGCGATCGCAATTTGTAATTTGGTTAAAATTCCACTTCTTCTCGCAGATTTTTACCAGCCTTAGACTGATCAAAAAACATATTAAAAATGGGAAATATTTAAACTTCATTGAGCCAATGTAAAATCCTGGCTTTACTATCTACTAATCTCTTATAAAATAAAGACTCGGCTGACATGGACTCAATTGCAGCACATAGCTTAACCCGTAATAGGGAATCTTTTTTAATTAAACTGCAATCTCTAAAATAAGTACGAATAGTAAATAATGCTGCTTCATACTCCGGTAGTCCCCAAATTACTTGTCGCTCAATTCGTAAGTAAAGCTGAGGATTTTCGGGATCAAAGCTTCTACCTTGCCATTGACTAACTGACAAATTAGGCGGTGGTTCGGGATGGTGGTTAAGACGGGTGTCGGTACTTAAACCCCAAGCAAAACGCACCATCGGTTTACAAGTAATCATTGTATTAACGATCGCATCTGCCCGGCGATTAATTTTTTCCATACCTGCTACAGGCATATGTATTGTTGCAAAGTTTTTACCGATTTTTTCCTCAGCTGACCAATGATTGGGATAGCACAAGTGAACTGCACTCAGCCAATTGCAACCATCCCTACCACGACAGATGACTGTCAAATCTTCTTGCACCTGTGCTGCTAAAGCATCGAGGGTAGAACTGTAAGCTGGAAACACTGAACTATTCTCAACTCGCTGTAATTGCCAGTCTGAATCTAGATAAAGCGTTTCTTGAGTCAGTTGGCTGTGAAATATCAAGGTATTAGCTGTAGATTTTTGGTAGCTAAAGTATTGTGGATGATCTTGGGTGAGTAGCTCAACTATCAAACGAGCGATCGCACCAGCCACAGCCTCAGAATATTTATGAGTTTGGTAGTATTTACCTAACCGTTCGCCACGGGCCAAAAGTTTAGCCTGACGGTAATCAGCAAAGTTTTCATCGACTTGAAACACTTGGCTATCAGCTTCACCATTACTAAAACACGTGCCAAAAGCCATCATCCCTGGTTTGACTTCGTAGCGTCCATTCATCAGTGGGAAGTAGCAAGCCGGACTATTGCAAGCTTTTAGTTTCTGCGTTTCCACAAGCCAGTAATCATGAAGAATGTTGTGCTGAGAGATTATTTATAAAGTAAAAATAAAATTATTGTAGGATGCGTTAGGCGCTGGTTTCCAAGATGATTTGTCACCGAATAACTATCCTAGCGCCTAACGCATCATCCATGCTTAAGATTTACTGTTGACGGATGACTGTTGACTGGAAAGAGAGATGCTCTAGAAATAGCTATCGTAGGACTTACGCAAGTGTCACATCATTTTTCGTTTAGGCTGTCCAGGGTCAAGGTTCAAAAAACCCGAATTTTTGACCCTTGACCCTAGACTTTTGACTCTTAAACCAGAAGATAGGTGTACCAGTTGCATAAGTCCTGTATCTATAGAAATTGTATTTAATTCTGGTTAAAAGCTCCTAAAAACAACAACACCCAAGCTACGAATTGCTTAGTGATTTCCTCTTGCTTATCTTTACAAATGGGGCTACAACCATCATTTACATACTCGCTATGTAATAACAATTTAGTTGTAATATCCCCCTCTTTACCAGATTGAGGAAATGTCAGCTTTCGAGTTGGGTGTTGTTGTTAGTTGGCGATACAGACTATCTAACAGCTTTTTTTACCTCTTAACTAACTGGACTTGGTCAACTTGGCTGTTTTGTTCGCCGAGTGAAGCTTGATTTGCTTCATGTTTTTAAAGTAGCACGCTTTAATTCTGATAGCTTCACTGTGAAACTAAACTTTACTTTTTAGAATATTGCTCTTTATAAATGGCAATAATTCTTTTTGCTAAATACAATGATTGTAAATGCGTGAAGTTCAGATAATTTTTAGGAAACAACAATGTTGTGCCCCTACTCTATCTATAGAAATTTTATTTAATTCTGGTTAAAAGCTCCTAAAAACAACAACACCCAAACTACGACTTGCTTAGTGATTTCCTCTCGTTTATCTTTTCACACGGGGCTACAATTATTAACTACATACTCGCCATGTAATTAACCTTTTGTATTATCCCCCTCTTTACCACATTGAGGAAATGTCAGCTTTCGAGTTGGGTGTTGTTGTTAGTTGGCGATACAGACTATCTAACAGCGTTTTTTACCTCTTAACTAACTGGACTTTGTCAACTTGGCTGTTTTGTTCGCCGAAGGAAGCTTAATTAGCTTCATATTTTTAAAATAACACGCTTCAATTCTGATAGATTCACGATGAAACCAAACTTTACTTTTTAAAATATTTTCATTTATAAATGGCAACAATTCTTTTTAATAAATACAGCAGATTATCACTGTGTGATGTTTAGATGATTTTAAGGGCATAACACAATACAGTTCAGTTAAGAAAATGAATTGACAACAAAACCTAAAAACTAGTTATTCAACAAAAAACTCAACAATAATTTTGGAGGGGGTTTGGGGGACGCAACCGTCACCCAATCGGGGGTTTGGGGGAGAATCCTCCAATTGAGCTAGCTTTTTACACAACTGACAAATCATCACTAATGAACTTATCTGAACTGTATTGGGGCATAACAATGTTATGCCCTAGCTTATCTAGCGAAATCCTATGAAATTTTGGCAAAAACTTCTAAAAACAACAACACCCAAGCTGCGACCTGCTTAGTGATTTCCTCTGACTTTGACTTTGCAAACGGGGCTACAAAAATTATCTACATACTCGCTATGTAATAATAATTTACTTGTATCATCCCCCTCTTTACCAGATTGAGGAAATATTAGCTTTCGAGTTGGGTGTTGTTGTTAGCTGACGAGACAGACGAATTAACAGCTTTTTTTACCTCTTAACTAACTTGGACTTTATCAACTTGGCTGTTGTATCTGCCAGGGAAGCTTTATTAGCTTCATGTATTTAAAGTAGCACGCTTTAATTCTGATTAATTATACTGAAAATAAACTTTACCCACTTAGATGTTTTCACTCATTGATTGCAACGTTTTCTTAAAAATAGGTTGCCAAATATCTAGCTAACCTCAATTATTGCTGAAAAAATAGATTGCCTGACTCTACAGTTAGGGAATTTGCTAAATAAAACCTATGTTATCTGTAAAAGGCGATCGCGGTTTTTACAGAGAATTCAGAACAAATATCCTCATGATTCTTTTAAGAAAACTAATTTACCACCAGCGCTCAACTTAAACTTTTGTCCTCGCCAAACCACGGTGCTACCCACAAAGCCACTACACCAAATCGCAAAGTGGAACAAATCACGTACAGGAATAACCCAAAAAAACTGTTTGGCTACTGAATCGTTAAGCATGGTTACGCCAACCACCCAAGCCATCAGCGATCGCATTACCCAGGTAATAGCGAGTACAACCCAACCGAAGATTGATCCTCCCGTAGCTAGCAAAAACAGCAAGCTATTAACTGTACCGAAAGTAAACAGCAATCCCAGATAACCCCCAGGACGAGAAACGCGGATACAACGCGCCCAACGGATTTGGCGTTGGATAACATCAGCCAAGCTGCTATCGTCTAAAACATGATCGACGATGTAATCAGATAGCACTACTTGATAACCAGCTTGGGCGGGTAAATAACCCAGTTGGAAATCATCAGCCAGATGATTGGCGATCGCATCAAATCCCCCCATTGCTGCTAAGGCTTGCTTGCGGATTACAATCGTAGAACCAAAGGCGAATTTAATCCCCTCCAGGTGGTTGCTGACTAAAACACCAGGATGAAAATCGCAAGCTGTGCCAATAGCTTCTAAAATTGTTACCCATCCTTGAGCCAGAGAACGGTATAAACAAGTAACTACACCTACTTTCTCGTCTTTTAATGGTTGGATGACTCGTTGCAAATAGTCTTTACCAACACAAATATCACTATCAGCGATGAGCAAAATTTCGTGTTTCGCCGCAGTCACAGCATTCGCCAAATTACTCACTTTCAGGTTAGCGCCAATAATGCGATCGCTGACTACCAAATCAATATCGACATCGGGGAACTGCTGGATAATTTTATTGATAACTTCTATACCAGGGTCTTGGTGATCGCGCACCGCAAAGATAATTTGATATTGGGGATAATCTTGTTGGCAAAATGAAGCCAGGTTATTTTCAGCATCTCGATCAACGCCACAAATAGGCTTGAGGATGCTAACAGGCGGGTGGAATTCTAAATCAATATCACGGGGTTGGCGAAAAAAAGCGATCGCTGCATATATAGCAAAAGAGTAAAAAAAGATAGCTGATAAGCACAAGATGAATAGTAATGCTGCAATAATTGGAATTTGCAACCCAAAAACTGAACTCAACCCCACGTGAATCTCCTCAGGAAGTGCGCGATTAAACTGAAATATGTAAATTTTTGCTGGGGGAAAGGGTAAAGCTTTTTCCCTTATTAATATAGTTATGTTCAATCGTTCAGTAGGTCACTGCAAAGAAAGATAACTAGTTAAGGCTGTCATTTGTCCTTTGTCATTTGTCATTGGTAAGAGTTTCAAGCCTTTTTAGATTTCGTAATCTAGTTTGCTTTATTTCTAACGGCTTACTTAATTAACTTAAACCGATTGCTAGCTTACCTGAAATCTGGGTGTGAAATAAATCGATGAAAATAAACCAAACTATGTTATTAACCGTAAATAATCTTCAAACCCTTACTAATGACCAATGACCAATGACCAATGACCAATGACAGCCTCAGCCAGTTATTTTTAATTTCGCAGACCTACTTACATGAAACTATCTCAGCGCTGGAAATCTCTGGATGTATTTCGTGGTATTGCGATCGCTTCCATGATTTTAGTTAATAATCCTGGTAGTTGGGAGCATATATACTCACCGCTAGAACACGCTGAATGGAATGGTTGTACACCCACAGATTTGATATTTCCGTTCTTCTTGTTCATTGTCGGTGCAGCAATGCCTTTTTCCCTATCCAAATACACACAAGAAAATCGTCCGACTAAAGCAGTATATTGGCGGATTGGGCGTAGAGCTTTCATTTTATTTGGATTAGGATTATTTTTAGCGTTATTTTCCTTAACTCTAGATTTCTGGCTGAATGGCGCGCCTGCTTCCAAATTCGCCACAATTCGGATTATGGGCGTATTGCAAAGGATTAGTCTCGCTTATTTCATCAGTGCGATCGCTGTACTTAACCTCCAGCGTCGTGCTTTATGGATATTAGCGGCAATCTTGCTCCTTGGCTACTGGGCAGCAATGCAACTGATTCCCGTTCCGGGTTATGGTGCTGGTAACTTGACACCAGAAGGTAATTTGGTGGGGTACTGCGATCGCTTAATTTTAGGACAGCAACATTTATTAGGAGGAAAACCCTTCGATCCAGAGGGTTTACTAAGTACCTTACCTGCTGTAGTTACCGTTCTCGTTGGTTACTTTACTGGAGAATGGCTAAGTAAACAACCTCAGCAAAGCCGTACCAGCATTAATTTAGTGATTGGGGGAATGAGTTGCATTTTAGTCGGGCATTTGTGGGGCTTTTTATTCCCCATCAACAAACAATTGTGGACAAGTTCTTTTGTTATTTTCACTGCTGGGTTTGCATTGTTATTACTAGCTGCTTGCTATGAATTAATAGAAGTTCGCAATTTCAAATGGTTAGGTTTTCCTTTTGAAATCATGGGCTTAAATGCTATTTTCGCCTTTGTCGGTTCTGGTTTTATAGCCAGAATATTAATTAAAACTCGCATTGGTAATGGTAGTGATGCACCAACTACATATACTTGGATTTACGAGCATTTATTTAAACCTTGGGCAGGTGCGCTGAATGGTTCTTTATTATTTGCTATAACAACCTTAATTTTTTGGTGGCTAATTCTTTATTTCATGTATCGTCGTAATTGGTATTTTAAAATTTAGTTTTTACTTATTAGGACTCTATAATGCTTATCTCAAGGTAACCCGTCCCGATGGTAAAACCTTTAATGAAGCACTATGAGGGGGATGAGGGGGATGAGGGGGATGAGGGAGTAAAAGATTGGCTATTGGCCAATACAATGGCATTGCATCCCGGTACATTAACAATGTCAGCCAATACAATGGCATTGCATCCCGGTACATTAACAATGTCAGCCAATACAATGGCATTGCATCCCGATACATTAACAATGTCAGTTAATACAATGGCATTGCATCCCGGTACATTAACAATGTCACTCGATACAATGGCATTGCATCCCGGTGCATTAATATAGCACGCTGATATTTCCCAGCAAGGGAGACTGAGTAAGGCAAGGGGAGCAGGAATTTTAGATTTTAGATTTTGGATTTTAGATTGAAACAAAATCCAAAATTGAATTGCCCAAGGACAAATGACAAATGACAACCAACATGGGATGCTTATTGATCGATTAGTGAGATTTGCAGATGTCTGTTGTTTCTAGTGTCACTGTTACTGTTCCCGCCACCACTGCTAACTTGGGGCCTGGTTTTGACTGTATTGGTGCAGCTTTAACGCTGTACAACAAAGTTAAGTTTACGCGTCTAGATGCAGGCGGGTTAATTATTCACGTTACAGGTAAAGAAGCAGAAGGGGTAACAACTGATGAAAGTAATCTGCTCTATCAGGCTTTTGTCAAGTTATATCAACATATAGAGCAGATTCCGCCAAGTGTGAAAATTGAGATTGATTTAGGTGTACCTTTGGCGAGGGGTTTAGGTAGTTCGGCGACAGCAATTGTTGGTGGGTTGGTTGCGGCTAATCAACTGGCTGGCGAACCACTCTCCCAGTTGCAGGTGATGGAATTAGCGATCGCCATTGAAGGACATCCTGATAATGTCGTTCCCGCTTTGTTGGGGGGATGTCGTCTAGCTGCTACCAGTGCTGAGGGTTGGGAAATTTGCGATGTTCCCTGGGATGAAAATGTTGTTCCCGTGGTAGCAATTCCTGATTTTGAACTTTCAACTCAAGAGGCGCGGCGGGTTCTCCCCACAGAGTTCAGCCGTGCAGATGCAATTTTCAATACAGCTCATTTGGGTTTATTGTTGCGGGGCTTGGCAACTGGTAAGGGAGAATGGTTAAAGACGGCTTTGCAAGATAAGTTACATCAACCTTATCGTCAAGCCTTGATTCCTGGTTACGATGCTGTGAATCAAGCTGCTGTTGCTGCTGGTGCTTATGGCATGGTGATTAGTGGTGCGGGGCCGACATTGTTGGCTTTAGCAGATGCCAAAAATTCTCAGGCTGTAGCAGCAGCAATGCAAGCGGCTTGGCAAACAGCAGGAATTACAGCTGATGTGCGATCGCTTTCTTTGGATAACCAAGGTGCGAAAAGCCTTAAAGAAGGATAAATAGGAATTATGCAGCAGATTATCTCAGAAATAGCAGCACTTAGCCAACAAATTCAGGCTCTCCACCAGGAACGTGCTGCCCTCACTATTAATAATGTAGTGTTGAGCGAGAATGATTCACCCACCGTCATATCTGAAGCTTACCGTCGCTTTGCTAGGGAAAATTCCCATTTAGCTGTGGAACTCAAAGGAATTGATGATGCGATCGCAGCTTTAGAATTTCAGCTAGAACAAAAACAAGCTGAGTTAGCACGTTGGCAAATCGACTCCAAAGAAATCACCCTACAACAGCAGCTAGAAGAAGCTAGAAACGTGGCGCAAGTTCATGCTCAACGCATTAATGTATTAGCGGGAGAACTAGCCCAAGAAATCCGCCTACTGAAATCTTGTGCCGATCAACTCAGCCCTATATATTGGCAGGTTTATTACAAACCATTTATTACTGGCTTCAAGACAATCTCGGTTCCCCATGTTCGTTCAGATGGGGAAGTTTGGACAATTGTTAATCGCATCGTTTAAGGGACTGCCAACTAAAAAAATATTATCACTTAGCTGTCTTGGCAGGGGGCAGGGAGCAGGGGGAGAAATAAAATATTATCTGAGTAAATTGGATAATTTATTTTCTGGAAGTCCTTAATAAAAGTAGGGTGCGTTAGCCTTGGCGTAACGCACCCTCTTGCTTTAACACGTTTTTCAAGTAAACAGACCAGATAGCAGTAGGGGCACGACACCAAAAACATTATTCTATGTACTAGAAAATTATCGATGCCGTGTCCTGCTTTAAATCAACACTTAAGCTGTCGCCGCTAAACCATTGTGTTTCAGCAAAGGCGCAGTACTGGGTTCACGTCCCCGGAAGGTTTTAAATACCTCCATTGGGTGCTTGCTACCACCCAGCGCCAGCACTGTATCCCGGTAGCGTCTACCTGTAGCTTTAATGGCAGATTCGTCTTCTAGTCCAGCTTCTTCAAAAGCAGCGAAAGCATCAGCACTCAAGACTTCTGCCCATTTGTAGCTGTAGTAACCTGCCGCATAACCACCACCGAAGATGTGCCCAAACGCACATAAGAAAGCATCTTCTGGTAATGGGGGTATAACGGTGGTAGTTTTGGCTATGCGCTGGCGGACATCGGCGGGAGTTTCCGCGCCACCAGGACGATAGCGAGAGTGTAATTCTAAATCTACACTGCTAAAGTGGAGTTGCCGCAACATCCCGCTACCACTCATATAATTGCGGGCTGCGATCAGCTTTTGGTAATAATGCTCTGGTAGCGGTTCACCTGTTTGATAATGCTTCGCCATACCAAACAAGGTGGGGCGTTCGTAGCACCAGTTTTCCATAAATTGGCTGGGTAGTTCGACTGCATCCCACTCGACGTTATTTATACCAGCCGCACCTGTATAATCTACCTTGGTGAGCATATGTTGTAAACCATGCCCAAACTCGTGGAATAAAGTTTCCACTTCATTGAATGTCATTAAGCTGGGCTTGCCATCAATGGGGGGAGTTTGATTACAAACTAAATATGCTACAGGTAGGCGAACACTGCTGCTACCATTTTCACTGGTTTTACCACGATTAATGCAGACATCCATCCACGCACCACCGCGCTTTTCAGCGGGGCGGCTATAGGGATCTAAATAGAAGTAGGCTATGGGCGCGCCTGTTTCATCTGCTATTTGGAAATAACGCACATCCTCATGCCATACTGGGGCTTGACCATCGGCAGGGGTGACGGTAACGCCAAATAAGCGATTAACTAAGCCAAATAAGCCATCGAGGACTTGGGGAAGGGGGAAGTAAGGGCGTAATTCTTCCGCAGTAAAGGAGAATTTTTCTTCTCGCTGACGTTCCGCCCAAAAGCTCATATCCCAGTGTTTTAAATCTTCCGCTTCTTTTGCGCCTTTGGAGGCTGCAAAGGCTTTGAGTTCTGCTAAATCTTTAATGGCTGCATCATAACTAACACGACGTAGTTCTTCTAACAGCGCTTCCACGGCTTCGACATTAGGAGCCATTTTACTAGCTAGGCTCAATTCAGCAAAGTTTTTAAAGCCTAGTAACCCGGCTAATTCTTGGCGTAATTCTAATATGCGGTCAATTAGAGGATTATTATCTAACTCGCCGGATGCAGCACGACTAATAAAAGCTTTGTACAGATGTTCGCGCAAATCCTGGCGGGTGCTGTGCTGCATGAAGGGGCCGTAACTGGGGAAATCTAGGGTGATACGCCAGGGGCCGTTTTCTGGTGTGGCATTTTCTTCCCCAGCAGCACGGGCAGCTTGGGCTGCTAAACTGAGTAAGCTTTGGGGTAAGCCGTCAATTTCTTCTTTAGTGGTGAGGGTGATACTAAAGGCTTTGGTAGCATCGAGTACATGGTTAGAGAACTTACTCGAAAGTTCTGCTAACTCCATTTGGATGGCGTTGAAACGTTCCCTTGCTTCTCCTTCTAAGCCCACACCAGAAAGTTCCGCATCCCGAATTGCAGCTTCCACAATTCTTTGCTGTGCTGATTCCAAGCTGTTCCAAGCATCACTCGCACGGAGAGCCTTAAAAGCATTGTAGAGAGGTTGGCTTTGACCCAGCTTGGTGATAAATTGCACCACATCTGGTTGCACTGCTTCATGAGCTTCCCGTAGTTCTGGGCTATTCTTGACACCCATTAAATGGTTGACTATACCCCAACTCCAAGACAGCTTGTCTGAGAGTTTGTCTAAGGGTTCTACTAAACCACTCCAAGTAGGCTGGACATTCTTTTCTAAAGCAGTAAGTTCGGAATCCAGTTCTGTTAACAGTTCCTTGAAGGCTGGGATTACTTGCTCCGCTTTAATTTCCCCAAAGGGAGGTAAGCCAGCGCCCTTGAGTAGGGGGTTCTGAGAAAGAGTAGCACTTTGAGTCATGGTTGTGTGTGAGATGCGATCGCTCTTGGTCAATTATGATTTTTGTTTATATTCTTCTAATGTAGCGATCGCAGTGCTTTTTCGCTGCACATTGGGTAATTGGGACTGCTTCTACCTTTGTTGATCAGAATTTGCCCACAGTGCGATCGCACTGTAGGCATGGTAGATGCATTAATTTGATAACAATTTATACTTGTGTGGTGCTTTGAGCCGGAGGCATAATTACTTTTTTAGCTAAACCTAATGTCTTGAGAAGATGGATACTCCACCAAGTAATATCAACTTCCCACCAAGAAAATCCTGATTTTGCTACATGGGGATAAGTATGATGGTTGTTATGCCAGCCTTCACCATATGTCACAATCGATACCCACCAAAGGTTGCGTGCGTCGTCAGTTGCATCGAAGGAACGATAACCCCATTTGTGAGTTGCTGAGTTGACAAACCAAGTAGAATGCCAAAGCAATACTGAGCGCAGAAACATTCCATAGATAACAAAAGACCAACCACCCAAAGCATATAGCAAAATACCCAAAGGAATTTGCAATAACAAGAAGTAACGGTCTAACCAACGATAAAAGGGTTGACGCGCTAAATCGGGCGCATACTTTTGATAGACTTCGTAATCAAAAAACTCGTTACGGGGGTAGAAAATCCACAACATATGACTCCACCAAAACCCGCGTTTAGCAGAGTAGGGATCAAGATTGATATCTTCAGTATGAGCATGATGTTGGCGGTGTCCACCCACCCAGAAAATCGGCCCACCTTGTAATGCTAAAGCACCAATGAGGGCGATCGCATATTCTAACCACTTCGGTACTTGGAAGCTGCGATGGCTGAGTAGCCGATGATAGCCTAAACAAATCCCAATGCTTCCGAACAACCAGTGCAGAAACAGCATTGTACCTAATGCTGACCAGGAGAAAAACCAAGGAGCTAGTAAAGCTAAGGCATGATATGTGCCAAAGAATACTACGTTCGTCCAACTGAGGCGGAGCGACGTTTCTTGCTCAGGGGCGAACGCCAGCGATTTTGCAGCCATAAAAATTCCTGTTGATGAATGATGAAGCGATCTGCTGTGTCACGGATGTACTCTTGCATTGGGTGTATTTGGCTATTACACTTCACAACCTACAAGGAATCTACCCGTTCTGTATCAAGGTGTTACAGTAAAGTAGAGCAAGTATCACTTACATTTGTTATCCTAACAACTCTGAAAATTATATGCAAGTAGTACTTGCATTAGTGCTTTTATGGCATCTCCCACCCATTCAGCTCGTCAACGTCTGATCCAAGCAGCACTGGAACTATTTACTGCTCAAGGAGTCAGCGGTACGACAACTCGCCAAATTGCAGAAAAGGCAGAAGTGAACGAAGTCACCTTATTTCGGCATTTTGGTAATAAGCATGGACTACTGTTAGCGGTTTTAGAAGAATCTGCTGTGTTCAAAACTTTAGGGGAATCTTTGGTGCGCCGGGCTAGTCCCCCTGGTAGTGTCTATCAAGCCCTAAAGGACTATGCAAGTGATAACTTGCTTGCATTAGAACGAGTACCAGAGTTAGTCAGATCTGTTGTTGGTGAAGCTGACCAATACCCCGCAGAAAATCGCCGCGCCTTGGGGAAGGGGTTAACAGAAGCTAACCGCTATGTAGCCCAGTATTTAGCTACGGTAATTCAGCAAGGACATTTAAATACCTATCTGCCGGCAGAAAAATTAGCTAGTATGCTGAATGGAATGCTTTTGGGATATGCCGTCATTGAATTTACTAGCGAATTTCATGAACTTTGGGAAGACAGAGATGATTTTTTAGAAACATTGGTAGAGTTATTTTTACGTGGTGCAATGTCACCTTCACTAGAATCAGCAATCAATCAGTCAACAGAAATTAGCATAACTACAGAGGTAGCTGATTTACCTGCTAGTTTAGTGCACGAAACATTCCGCCAAGCCAGGAAAGCGGGAATCCAAGATTATGCCTTAGCCTATGTCTTATTTGGTGCTGGCTTATCTGCCAAAGAAATAGTTAACTTACAGCGATCGCATCAAATTTATGACGATCAAGGGCACTTTTTACAAATTACGACTCCGGGATTAGTCCGCCAAGTACCTGTAAATCAGTGGATTATGGGCAAACATTATGGCTCCTATACAAACAATCCCTTAATTAAATGGCTGAAAAGTCGTAAAGACAGTCAAACAGCTATGTTTCTTAATAATCTAGGAGAACCAATCTCCGATGCAGAAATTCACAATAGCTGGCAAACTTGGACTCAAGGAATGTTAACACCCCAAGGACAAGCCCCAGTCATCGCCCAAGCACAACATACCTGGCGCGTAGAAATGTTAATGCGAGGAATGACTTTAGAAAATTTGAGCATTCTCACAGGTTGCGATCGCACTCAACTGCAACCTTATGCACGCAGATCCCGAGAAAAAGCCGCACTAGAACAAGCTACAAGATTAGATCATAAACCGATATAAGGGTTTGTCATTTGTCATTTGTCATTTGTCATTGGTAATTTTTCCTCCTCTGCTCCCCTGCTTCCTCTGCTTCCTCTGCTCCCCTGCTCTCTTCCTACTCATCCCCTTCATCTCCCCACTCTCCAATCCCAAATCCCCATTAAGATAAAAAAACATCCGCCTACTGAATACTCACCATGCCTCTCTCGCGCATAGTAACGCTGATTGTTGGTTTGATAGTGATTTTGGGGTTAAGCCTGTGGCTGATTGATTCCCTGTCACGCCTTTACTGGCAGTTGTCTTATTCGCCACTGCTGGGCAATTTGCTGTTGCTGTTATTAATTGTGCTGATCGCCGGATTAGTTGCGGCTTTTGTTTATTATGTACTGGTGCTGCAAGCAGGGGAAAAACGTTCTCGCCGCCAGCGCCCACGTGTGACTCCAGCGCAAATCCCCGCAGCTAAATCTGATGCAGCTTCTTCCACGTTACAAGCTGTGCGCCAGCAGGTGGCGCAAATTCAAGATGAGGTCACAAGACAAGCTTTACTTAGTCGATCGCGGGAGATTGAAGTCAATTTAGCGCGGGGTGAAATCCAAGTAGTAGTATTCGGTACGGGAAGCGCTGGTAAAACTTCCTTAGTAAATGCCATTATGGGGCGCATGGTGGGACAGGTGAATGCACCAATGGGTACTACCCAAGTAGGAGAAACCTATTGTTTGCGGTTGAAGGGTTTGGAACGCAAAATTTTAATTACCGATACCCCAGGGATTTTAGAAGCAGGAGTTGCAGGGACAGAACGGGAACAACTAGCAAGGGCCTTAGCAACAGAAGCTGATTTATTATTGTTTGTTGTCGATAATGATTTACGGCGATCGGAATATGAACCTCTTAAAGGTTTAGCGGAAATTGGTAAGCGATCGCTGTTAATTCTCAACAAAACAGATTTATATACAGACGAGAATAAGGAAGCTATTTTGGCACGTTTGCGTCAACGAGTGCGGGGATTTATTGCCCCTAACGATGTCGTAGCGATCGCGGCTAATCCCCAAACAGCCCAATTAGAAACTGGTGAAATCTTCCAGCCAGAACCAGATATTGTACCTTTGCTGCGGCGGATGGCAGCAATTTTAAGGGCTGAGGGTGAAGATTTAGTAGCAGATAATATTCTCTTGCAATCTCTGCGATTAGGAGAAGAAGCACGAAAACTCATCGATGCTCAACGTCGTCGCCAAGCTGATAAAATCGTGGAGCGGTTTCAGTGGATTGGTGCTGGTGTGGTATCAGTTACCCCTTTACCAGTGGTAGATTTACTAGCAACTGCGGCTGTAAATGCCCAAATGGTCGTAGAAATCGGTAGAATCTACGGTTGTGAATTGAACATGGAACGGGGGCGAGAATTAGCCCTATCTTTAGCTAAAACTTTAGCGAGTTTAGGAATTGTCAAAGGTGCTATTCAACTACTTTCTACAGCTTTGCAAACTAACCCAGCTACTTTTATTGTTGGTAGAGCAATTCAAGGGGTAACAGCAGCTTATTTAACCAGAATTGCCGGCAAAAGTTTTATTGAATATTTTCGTCACGATCAAGATTGGGGCGATGGTGGAATGACAGAAGTTGTGCAGCGACAGTTTCAAATGAATCGCCGCGATGAATTTATTAAGGCTTTTGTCCAAGAAGCGATCGCACGAGTAGTCAAACCTTTAACCGATAAATCGGAAGTTCCTGAAGAAGTAAATGAGGAGCAAAGTTAATAGGGAAGCAATACTTGTCGGTTAAGGGCAAAAGGGGAAAGGGAAAAGGGGCAAGAAAAAACCTTTAACCCTTACCCTTTCACCTTTTCCCCAAACTAAATTCCGAGTTGAAAATCCTTAACCGAGCAGTATTGAATAGGGAAGTAATACCATTTCTTTAAATTTAAGCTACAGATAATTCTCCCCCTGCTCCCTGCCCCCTGCCCCCCTGCTGCCTATGTGTAGCGATATTTTGGAGAATTGGTATAATCTCCCCTGACGCTGGGATTGTTTCTCTACAATTCGTTTCGGTCGCAATGACATTATCGGCGTTGCGTAAGTCCTAAGTATTTTGCATCTCCCTTGTGATTTGGGAAAAGGGGAAGGGGTAAGGGTGAATTAAATCCTTTCCCCCTTTTCCCTTTCCCCCTTAACCAAACTTGATTGGAACAGATGTAGAAGCTAAAAACTTGTATTGCCACAAATCCGGACAAATACTCAAGCATTCGCGTAGATTGCGACTGCATGATCGAAAGTATCATCCTTTGGCTTTGGTGTTAGATAGGGGAATTGAGATGGGGAATGGATAGTTGGGTCATGAGTAATTGGTCATGGAAATTTCTCCCTCATCCCCCTTATCCCCCTCATCCCCCTCATCTCCCCCATCCCTAGCCCCCAATCCCCAATCCCCAATCCCCCATTCCTTATGACAAATGATCGGGCTACCGGGTTAAGACAATTCAGCCTTACCCCCGACCAATTTACGACATTGTTTCCTTTTCATCTGGTGATCGATAGAGAGATGAAGATTGTCCAGGTAGGTGAGGTAATTCAACGTATTCTGGAACCGATCGCGATCGCGAATACTTACCTAGAAGATCATTTCCAAGTTACTCGCCTCAGGTGTTCAGAGCGATCGCTGTTTCTGTTAGAATCCCATGAACATAAAATCCATCTCAAAGGGGAGATGGTATATATGAAAGCATCCGATCAGCTGCTGTTTCATGGTTATCCCCAAATGAGGGATATTGCTGATCTGCAAAAGCTCAATTTGCAGGTCAATGATTTTCCTGTATATAACTCTATTGCTGATGATTTTTTCACATTGCAGAACCAAAATACAGTCTTCAATGATGTTAAAAAAAATACAGAAAACCTCACACATCAGCAAGCCGAATTAGAAGCCACAGCCGCCAGATTAAGAACGCTGATAGAAAGTTTAGATTTTGGTGTTTTGATAGAAGACGAAAATCAAAAGATTTTATTAGTAAATCAGCAATTGTGCGATCAGTTTCAACTTGCTGTGCCACCATCAGCTTTAGAAGGTTTAGACTGTCGCCAAGCATCTGAAAATTGTAAGCAACTGTTTGCTGAACCAGAAAAATTTGTGCAGGACTTAGATGAGGTTCATCACCAAAAGAAAGTAGTTGTGCATCAAGAATGGCAACTTCAAGATGGACGAACTATTGCCCAAGATTATGTCCCGATTGTGGTTGAGCAAAAATTTTATGGTCATCTGTGGAAATATCGCGATATCACTTTAGAGAAGCAATCACAAAATGCTCTCCAACTGAGTGAAGAACGGTTACAGCTGGCGTTGGATGCTGTAGAAGAAGGGCTATGGGATTGGAATTTAAGGACTGGAGAAGTATATCGTAGCCCGCGTTGGTTTTCTATACTGGGTTATGCCCCAGAAGAAATAGAAAGCGATATTAAAGCTAAAAATCCCTTAATCCATCCAGAGGATCTACCCTTAATGCGACAAAAACTGATCGCCCATTTCCGGGGTGAAACTCCTGTTTATGAAGCAGAACTACGTTTACTCGCTAAATCTGGAGAATGGAAGTGGATTTTGGATCGGGGTAAGTTGGTGCGTCACAATTCCCAAGGAAAACCCTTGAGAATGGTAGGAACACATTTAGATATTACCAAGCACAAGCACTCAGCAGCAGCCCTACAACAGCAATATCAACGTGCTATGTTGCTCCAGCAAATTACAGAAGAAATTCGTCAGTCTTTGCAAGCGCCGCAAATTTTGCAAACAACAGTCACACAAGTACAGCGGATTTTGCAGAGCGATCGCGTCATTATCTGCCAAATTCACCCGGATGGTTCAGGCAAAGTTATTCAAGAAGCTGTAGTTCCGGGATGGTTGGTAACTTTTGGTCGCGATATTTACGATCCCTGTCTGAAAGATAGATACCTAAACTTGTATCGTCAGGGTAAGACGACGATGATTGCTGATTTGGAGGAAGCTGCATTAGAGCCTTGCTACGTAGAAATTTTACAGCAATTTCAGGTAAAAGCTAATTTGGTCGTACCGATTCGGGTACGAGAAAATTTGTGGGGGTTACTTATTGTCCATCAATGCGATCGCCCCAGACAATGGACGCAATGGGAAGTAGATCTGCTCAAATATCTTGCCGATCAAATGGGTATTGCTCTCACCCAAGCTCAATTACTGGCGCAGGAAACTCATCAAGCCTCTCTCTTAGCACAGCAGAATGAACAGCTAAATTTTGCCAAGCAAGCCGCAGAAGCCGCGAATATCGCTAAGGGTAATTTCCTCGCTACCATGAGCCACGAAATTCGTACCCCCATGAATGCGATTATCGGTATGACAGGACTGCTTTTAGATACGCCTTTGCAGCCAGAGCAACTGGATTTTGTAGAAACCATCCGCAACAGTGGTGATGCATTATTAACAATCATCAATGATATTTTGGACTTTTCTAAAATCGAGTCTGGCAAGCTGGATCTGGAAGAACAACCCTTTGACTTGCGGGTATGTATAGAGGAAGCCTTAGATTTATTGTCTCCCCAGGCGGCTTCCAAAGGGATTGAATTGATGTATCAATTGGATTCAGACATCCCGACGCAAATTATTGGTGATATTACCCGCCTGCGCCAAATTCTCTGGAATTTGCTCAGTAATGCCGTGAAATTTACCAATGAAGGGGAAATAGTTGTGGTGATCGCCGCCCAACCATCAGTCCTCCAACGGGGAACCACACCCACAGAACCGCAAATCTACGAGTTTCAATTTGCAGTGAGAGATACAGGTATTGGTATCCCCCGCGATCGCCTAGATCGATTGTTCAAGCCTTTTAGCCAGGTTGATGCTTCCATGACTAGACGTTATGGCGGTACAGGATTGGGGTTAGCCATCAGCACCCGTCTGTGCGAGTTGATGGGCGGGAGAATGTGGGTAGAAAGTGAAGTAGGTAGAGGTTCTACCTTCTATTTCAATCTGACATTATTAGTTGATCCATTTAGTATTAATAGCACCATAATTTTTGATCTCAATTTACGCGGTCAAAAATTACTTTTGGTTGCTGCTAATGCCAATTTAAGAAAATGCTTAACTTCCCAACTTGAGACCTTGGGGCTATATGTCCAAGCTGTAGAATCGAATGTGGCAGCTCTGCACTGGATACGTCAACAAACTACTTTTGACTTAGCTGTATTAGATATCGATAGCCCGCAGATCAATGTTCTCAACTTAACATCTCAAATCCGCGCCATACCCAGACATCGACATTTACCTTTAGTCATGCTGAGTTCCAAAGGAAAGCAAACTCTAGAGGTAAAACAGATGGCGGCTGAGTTTCATGCCTATTTACACAAACCAGTGCGGCAGTATCAATTACATCAGACATTATTAGAAATTATTCGTGGTGCTGGCTCTAACCAAGTTGACCCCAAAGCAACTATCCCTTCTTACTCCCGCTTACCGACTGCAACTGTCTCAGAACGCGATAAGCAGACTGTGCAAAACTTACCACTCAAGATTTTGTTGGTAGAAGATGGGTTAGTGAATCAGAAAGTCGCCCTGAAGTTACTCGAGCGCTTGGGCTACCGAGCAGATGTGGCTAATCATGGACGTGAAGCCCTAGAAGCTTTGCAACGACAAATATATGATGTTGTGTTTATGGATCTGCAAATGCCAGAAATGGATGGTTTGGAAACCACCCGCCGGATTCGCAAAGAACTCCCGCCTGCTGCTCAACCTCGCATAATTGCCATGACTGCTCATGCACGCCAGGAAGACCGCCAAGAGTGCTTAAACGTTGGTATGGATGATTACATTAGTAAGCCCATTAGTCTAGAAGCGATCGCTGCAATTCTCAAAAAGCCAGATATTTAGTTGAAACATTGAATTATGCTAGCCGACAGATTTACTGGTGCAGTGTCCCTACAAAGAATTTATCTGTCGCAAACATTATTGGAATTGATCTTATTAACCACTGATACAAAATTTCAATAGGTTTTTTGTTCGATTTAAAAATTTTTAATCCAAAATCCAAAATTTTGAAGGAGCGCACCCTGAAATTACAGAAGAAAGAACGCACCTGATGATTTTAAAATTCTTGAAGGAGTCAAATTATTTATTTAAGCCTGTTCCAATACTCCTGGTGGAATCGGCACAAGTTGAGGTGTTGACAAGGCAGTTCCCTGTCTATACCAAATACCTTCAACCTCAAAAGCCTCGAATTGAGTGGTGAGAATCGCCCAAGCGCGCTCATTCAATCCCGCAGAATATGTCCAGGTGAACTGGCGATCGTTATGCAATCTTTGTTCCAGTTCTGCTAAATCCTCAGGTAGCCAAAATTGGGTCATTACCCTCTGAGTAGCAATTTCTGGTGGTGTCTCTAGCATCTCAGCCATTGGCTGATTAACAATGATTTGCTTGCGAGTATCTTGTCTGACGATACTCACAGGGCGCTCATTTTCTGCAGCGGCTACCATGCGGTACAACAATTCTGACGGTATTTGTAACTGGCTACAAAACACAGAACCTTGATATTGTAATATCCGTTCCGCAGTTTCTGCGGATGTTGGCGGTTCTTGAGTCGCCATCCACCCAAAAAATTCAATTGGGTTCTTACAACCTCGCCAGCGAATCCGCACTTTCCCATTAATTCTGTATGCAGTTTCACTGAGAGCGTCTCCGTAGCTTTGTGCTAACTGCGTAGCTTCACGCTTAGTAGGAGCAACAATTGAAACTCCCTCGTGAGACATTTTATAATTCCACCCCGGTAAGTTGAGGATTCTAAGAATACTCACACTCATCTTCTTTGACACCTCCAGAATCTCTATACACTTTTACACCCCTAGTATCTTGATATACGGACAATTTAAAAGTTTCTTGCCAAATCTTTATCCTTTCCTCCTCCGGGATGGCTAAAGCCGATGTGATGATGGCAAAGTCCCCTGGTGTTGGTAAAACTTCACCTTTGGCTAACGCTGATAAGTTTTTTACTCCACAGCGTTTCAGTTCTGCCATATTGGTTCGCACCAAATCAGCAATGGTTTTGGGAGCAGCATTTCGAGAACTATTCGAGCGAGAACCCGTTTTTTGGGCTATCCACTCCTCCGCCATCTCTTCGATCGCATCGCTTTGGGAAATGCCTAAACGAGCACAGATGCTCTTGAACTCCAGAGCTAAATCTAGGGGAATATAGCCGCTGATTTGCTTGTAATCATCAGAACGCCTTCTGTCAGTCATATACCGAAATCCTGAATATTACGCTTGTCTTTTATTTTCTCTCATGAAGTCACAAATGCAAGACATTTTTTTTTGTCTAAATTAAATGACAGCTTGACAAAAAAAAATGACAAACTTAGTATGGGAAATGGAGCAGTAAGCGGCTGAAGACTAAAAACGGTAGATACCCTTAGAAGCTAGCTGCTATTTCTTGTAGCTAGCTTCTCACTTTTTTGTAGATGCGAGAGTTTTTTTGAGTCTCTATATATTCAGTATATCTGCTTATAAAAATTTGGCAATAGTAGCTCGGGAAATAGTTTTCAGGGATTGTTTAATTTTGGATAGAGAATAAGGCAAGTAGATTTTCATACTTGAATAAGGTGTAAAAATTGTTTGGGCATTGGGCATTGGTAATTTATTCTCCCCCAACCCCCTAGCTTGAAAGTGCTAAGTGCTGAGTGCTGAGTAAAAATCCCCCCTCGACTTTCATCCTTGGTGGTGAAACTTGTTTCATTGGGACTGCCTCGAAATATCAAGTTGCTCAGTAAGTTCCATAATTTTTTCAAAATAAAAGTTATCTGCTAAGTCAGTTAAAAAAGTTTTTAACACAGCATTTTGTAGAGGAATCTGGTCAAGCAAGTCTAAAATCATACCATCACTGCACTGAGCCGCAGCATGGTATAACTGGGTTATCCATTCCGGTGGCATTTGCGATAACAAAGATAGTAATTCAATAGAAGTTAAAATTTGTTCTTTTTTATTGAGATTCGCCTTGGCCAATTGGTTACTTTCTTGCTGATAAAGATATTTGACTCCCAAATAAGTACTCAGCTTTTCTAGTAAAATTTCTTCGCGGAAGGGTTTATTAATTAAGTCATCACAACCAGCTTTGATCATGGCGGCGCGTTGTTCTTCAAACGCATTAGCAGTTAAGGCGATAATGATAGTCCGGCGCTGAGGGATAGAAAGTTTGCTTTCTGAAGCTTTAATCAATTTTGTTGCTTCGTAGCCATCCATGATTGGCATCCGCATATCCATAAAAATTAGGTGTGGTTGCCATTCTTGCCATTGAGTGATCGCTTCTTTGCCGTTAGTAGCTTCTTGCACCTCAAAACCGATAAAAGTTAATAGTTCTACTATCAATAAACGGCTTTCTCTAGCATCATCAACTACTAAGATGCGATAGTTTTCTTGATTGGGTGCTAAACCAATAACTGGAGATTTAGTTGGTTGCAGCTGAATATCGCTAGCTGAAGCAAGATTAATTTGAATATCAAAAGTAAATTTACTACCTTCTCCCAAAGTGCTACGAACCCTAATATCTCCACCCATTAGTTGTACATATTTACGGCTAATGGCTAATCCTAATCCTGTTCCCTGTTGCGATTTCCTGCCAGTTTCAGTTTGTCCAAAAGCTTCAAATAATAAATCAATCTCTTGGGGTGCAATGCCAGGGCCAGTGTCTTGGACTTCAAATAAAATTTGTGTAAGATAAGATGAATTTTGCTCCATCATCTGGGATGTAACTCTCAGTATTACACTACCCTGGTGAGTAAACTTAATGGCGTTACCTAAAAGATTGAGCAGAACTTGCAGTAATTTACTTTCATCTGTTTGCACATATTGAGGAATATCAGCAGCATATTCAAATATCAACTCTAAGTTCTTAGAAGCAGCCCGGAAGTTCAACATATCTTCCAAGCTTTTTAACAAGTGAATTAAATCAAAGCTAGTAACATTTAAAGTAGTTCTACCAGCTTCAATTTTCGACATTTCTAAAATGTCATTAATTAAATTCAGCAGATGCTCGCCAGCACGATTAATAATTGCTAAGTGTTGCTGATGTTCGCTGGATAAGGAATTTTCGCGGCTCATAATTTGGGTGAAACCGAGAATCGCGTTGAGTGGTGTTCGCAATTCATGACTCATGTTCGCCAGAAATTCACTTTTAGCACGATTAGCTGCATCAGCTGCGATCGCAGCTGCTTGTAGTGCTTGTGACTGACTTTGAGTTTGTGCCAGCAATTGTGCTTGCTGTAAAGCGACTCCTAGCTGATTACCAATTTGAACGACAATATTGATTTCTTCTGTCTTCCATTGGCGGGGGCCAGAATTTTGGTAACTGGCTAATAATCCCCACACTTCATTGCCACATAAAATTGGCACAGTAATATAGGCTCTGGCTTGCAGACGCTCTAAAAAGCTGATGTAATCATCTTGAAACCTGACTTTGTCAATGTCTGCAACACAGCGGAAATTGGCGACTTGGGTATAGTCACTGTGTGGGATGGTATCTCGCTCTGAATCGAGTACCTCCTGTATACTATCTAACATTTTCCAAATGCAGCGCCCTTCTTCTAAAGCACCTTCAGCGAGAGCAGGGTCATGTTTTTGTGCTTCCATGAGAGAAGACCAACCAAATCCTACCGATTCAGAGACAAATTCCCCAGTCCAATCGGCATGGAAACGGTAAACCACAACGCGATCGCAGTCTAACACTTGTCGTAATTCCTGGGTGGTGGCGGCGAAAATTGTTTCTAAATCTAAGGTTTGCCGCATCCTTTGAATAACTTGGGCGATCGCTCTTTCCCGTTCAGCACTTTCTTGTAAAGCTTCTTCTGCTAGCTTACGCTCGGTAATATCTGTAACTGTGCCGATATAGCCCTTGATTTCGCCATCTTCGCCAATTTCTGGCAATGCCTGACAAATTACCCAGACAATTCTCCCATCAGGCGTGAGGAAGCGTTGTTCCATTTTATAGGCGCTTTTTCTTAATCTAGCCTCATTCCATGTATATACCAATTGCTCGTAATCATCTGGATGCATCGCTTTTGTCCAAGCTCTACCCAGAGACTCGACTAAGGAAAGCCCAGTAATTTCACTCCAGCGTTGATTAAAATATAAAACATTACCATCAACATCAGTATGGAAAATACAAGCTGGTGAGGCTTCTGCTAACAGTTGATATCGTTGTTGACTGGCTTGCAAAGCTAATTCTGCCAATTTCCGCACATTAACATCTGCCAAATAACCAACACACTCTATCGGGTTACCTGCTTCATCGCGGATTAACCGTACTTGCTCGTATATCCAATGGTAAGTCCCGTCAGCGTGCAAAAAGCGGTATTCATAAGACCGATACTCCTGCTCAAACAGCTCGGAAAACTTTTTCAAGATAGATTCCACATCTTCTGGGTGGACGTGGCGCAACCAGAAACTAGAATCTTGGAGAAATTCTCGCGCTTCATAGCCGAGCATTTTCTTCACGTTTTCACTCATAAAAGTAGTGCCAAAATCCCCAGCAGTTTTGCAGCTATAAATCACTACTGGGCTAGAAGTCAGGAGATATTGTAAGCGTTCGTTAGCTAAACGCAGTTTTTGCTCTGCATATTTGCGATCGCTAATTTCTACCATGACAGTACCCACACCAGAAGGGCGATCGTCTTCACCAGGAATGGGAAAATAGGAAATCAAGAAGTGACGCACCGTATCTGGTTGCTTGGGTGTAGGGCTGCTAACTTCTATGTTGAGAATCGGTTTCCCAGTGGATAACACCTGCTCGTAATATGGAATGACTACAGGGGCAATATGGGGAATAATTTCCTGAATAGTCTTGCCAATGTGGTCTTTTTGCGGATAGCCATTAATATCTGCCTGCAATTCATTGATTTGCACAAACCGCAGTTGATTATCTAAAATACTCATGCCCACAGGAGCACCAGAGAAAAAGGCGTTGAGGCGAGCTTCTCTCAGGGCGATTTCTTTTTCTAAAGCTTTGCGTTCGGTGATGTCTTTGTTTGTACCTGTCATTCGCAGTGGTACACCCTGTTCGTCACGCTCAAAAATCTGCCCGCGAGTTTGAATCCACTTCCAAGTACCTGAGGCGCATTGCATCCGAAATTCTACTTCATAGATTGGGCTTGCACCTTGCAAATGCTGAGCTAAAACTGAGTTCACTAAAGACAAATCTTCGGGATGAACTAATTGCTCAAAAGCTTGGACATTATCTTCAATTTCATGTTCTTCATAGCCCAGCATCTTCTTCCAGCGCCAGTCACGATAGATTTTGTTACTGGTGAGATTCCAATCCCACAATCCTAAATCGCTGGCTTCTAAAGCCAATTGCAAACGTTCTTCGCTCTTTCTATGGGCTGCTTCTACTTGTTTGCGCTGAATTAATCCCCCTAGCTGGGCTGCAACCGCAGATACTAGCAATAGCAACCGCTTATCAACTTGTACCGAAGTGCTTTTAAAAAATGCCAAAATCGCCAAGACTTTATTGCTAGCTAAAATTGGCACACCAAACACAGCTTTTAATCCTACCCTAGCTGCTTGTGGCGATCGCCAAAAAACAGGCTGTGTGACACCAGACACATCTTCCAGCCATTCTGGTTGTTTCTGTTGCCAAACTCGCCCTGGCAAATCTTCGCCTAGATTTAAGGTAATAGTTTCACTTTCTAAGCCAAATTCTTCTAAACTGCTATCTTCACCGTACCAACTGAGAGTATGTTCTAAAATTTTGCCATCATCGCTCGGTATCCAAGCTTCGCCAAAATCCCAGCCGATATTTTGGCAAATTAAGCGCAGAATGACGACTAAAGCTGTGTTTACGTCAATGGCACGAGTTATCGCTTGGGTAGTTAACAGCAATAAACGGCTTTCGTTTTCAGCTTGTTTACGCTCAGTGATATCTTTAGCTGTACCCAGTATGTACTGTTGCCCGTCAATTTCAATCATTTCCGCGCTGAACAAGGTAGTTTTCACTTCACCTGTAGCTGTGCGGACATCAACTTCATGGTTACGAATCGCTTTTGTTTGTTGCAAAATTTGCTGAAGATAAGCATATTCTTCTGGATTTACCCAAATCTGCAATTCTTGGTTAGTATGCCCGATTACTTGAGAATGGGAATAACCAAAAAACGAACAAAAGCTATCGTTAACTTCGATATAGCGCATCTCCGGAATAATACTGAGGCTAATCGGGTCAGGAGATGAGCGAAAAGCTGAACCTAGCTTTTCTTCGGAAATGCGGCGTGCACTTTCAGCACGTCTGCGTTCTCGTGCTTCTAGAGCTAAAGAGACTAAATTTCCTAAGGAACGGGCAAAATTTTGGTCTTCTTGTGTCCAATGATGAGCAACTAATACAGATTCTAGGCATAAAACGCCGACAGTTTTTCCGCCTAGCCGAATTGGTGAATCCAGCATCGAAGTGATGTTTAAGGGAGTCAAGTAAGACTCAAAGAACTCTTTAGTGCGAGGATCGCTGCAGGCATCATGGGCAACAATTAGCTGGTTTTGATGCAAAGCTTGGAAATAAGCTGGATAATCTGCGGTGATCAGGGAATATCCTTCACTATGTTTATCTTGACTTTGCTCAAATAAATCTACACATTGCAAAATCGTCTCGTTTTCTACATATAGCCAAACACTAGCTCGTTCCACCGCAATATTTTTTGCCCCTACTTCTGTAATTAGACTCACCGCCGCTTTTAAGTCGCCTTGATAAAGCACCTGATTGGTGGCGAGTTCGGTGAGGACTAAATTATGCTGACGGAGTTTAATTGCACTGGCTTGTAATGCTTGTTCGGCACGTTTACGCTGCGTAATATTACTAGCTGTACCAGTGATGCCAACAACTTCGCCCTCATCATTATGTAAAGCGATCGCATTCAGCATCAGATACAGGATGCTACCATCTCTCGTACTACAGGTAGTTTCATGCTGGAAAATCGACTCGCCATTCAGAAGACGCAGAAAAACTTCCTGCATTTGGGTAACTTGGCTGGGTAAGATAAAATCAGTAAACGCCCGCCCAATCATCTCTTGGGGTTCGTAACCATACAACTTTCTCACCGCCGGATTAATAAAAGTAATTAATCCTTCTATATCAACAGACCAAATGATGTCTTGGGAAGTCTCAACTAAGTGACGATATTTACCTTCGCTAGCTTTGAGAGCAAACAGGCGTGCTTTGCGAGAAGCTTCGCTGATGCGAATTTGCTGCTGGAGTTGGCGATTTTGTTTTTCTAATTCTGCACGTGCTTGTTTTTCTTTTTCTAATAGCTGAGTTTGCTCGTGAGCAACAGCAATAGCTGTAGCGGTGGCTTGTAAAAGTGCGACTTCGGAATTTTCCCAAAAACGGGCGGCGACACAATTATCAAAGCCGATGAAACCAAAAAACTCACCTTTAACAAAAATCGGGAGAATCAGAATTGATAAAACTCCCTGACTGGCTAAAATCTCACGTTCTAATTCCGGACATTCCGCTACGATATCGGAAATAATTTCGCCTTGTGATAATAAGGTAGCCCAACGTGGAAAAGACTTATCATAAGCAACACTTTGTAAAGCAGGGTTATGATTTTTTGGCTGAATTCCCGGCGCACACCATTCAGCACATTGACTCATCACTAACCCACCACTGGCTGCATGGTAATTTTCAAAAATATATACACGACTTACTTTTGCTGCTGTCCCCAAAATTTGCACAATTTCGGTGTAACATTTTTTATTTCCATCAAAAGTAGACAATTTGCGTTGAATTTTGAGCAATGCTTCTAGATAGCGTTCGCGGGATTTTTGGGTAACTTGGGCAACTTGATGATCGCTAATATCTATGAGTGTGGTAACCACAAAATATTTGCTATCATCCTGTTGACCAATCACCTGGGTCATCTCTACAGGTAAGCGCGAACCATCTTTACGCGTAATAATAAATTCTCTTTTTTCTGACTGAGCGGCATTAAAAATAAAATTTTTATATTGCTGAATTAAATTAGATTTAGCTACAGCTGTTAAATTTGCATAATGTAATGTAAATTGCTGACCAATCAGTTCTTCACGGGTAAATCCATACATTTGGCAGTAGGCAGGATTCACCTCTAAAAAATATCCATTTTCATCCGTAAGGCAAATTCCTACTTTGGCGTTATGCAACATCGCATCTATATGTATGTTGCTGTGCTGTATATCTTCCTTTTCTGCAAGCAAAATAGGATTTTTATTTGTTAACTGCTTTTGGAAGTTTTGCAGCATGAGTCTATTTTTTACCCGTAATACAACATCTTCCAAATGTAATGGCTTAGAAATATAATCAACAGTCCCTATTTCATAAGACTTAAATTTTTTGAAGAATTCATCTGGATAGCTGAGGAAAATTATAGGAATATTTTGTGTAGTCTTTTCATATATAAGATATCGCCAAAGTTCATATCCATCCATCTCTGGCATTATCAGGTCTAGCAAAATTAAATCGGGTTGAAACGCAGTTACTTGACTAATGGCCAATTTTCCCGAACTGGCACTTTTAACTTGATACCCTTGACAGCAGAGAATATCTGCTAAAAATTCTAAATCTTCTGGCTGATCGTCAACCACTAAAATTTTGATTTCCTGAACATTAATTGCCATATCAATTTTTAATTTGATTTCCAAAACTCAAGAATCAGCCCATCCGGGAAATTCAAAATACAAAATTATAATACTCACGAATAAATTTATTTACTCTAAATAAGAACGCTTCATACTTGTACCAATACAAGAAAAAGTTATCTGGGCAACATTTTAGTTTTAATACCCTAATTATTTATGAGGTTTTTTATGACTTTATAGTTCATACTCACAAGTTCCTCAACTTCTAGCTTTAAATTTGGATTAAATCCAAATTTTTAGATTGATTTTTGATACCAGTGTATGTTTGATTTTATGAAGGGGCAAGTATGAGTGCTACAGCATACAAACAATATCCATCCTGTTCTTCTGTCTATGGCCCAGTAGAATCTTGGCGATTTGGGCGATCGCTGGGCATAGATCCTATTGGTTCACGATCTACCTGTTCCTTCCACTGCATCTACTGCCAGTTGGGAAAAATAGAGAGCAGAACAACTGAACGCCAAATTTTTGTACCTACATCTCAAATTGTTGATGAGTTGGAGGCTATGGAAACACTAGATAATGTAGATACAGTCACCCTGAGCGGTAGTGGTGAACCTACACTAGCCCTGAATTTAGAGAAAATTATCGGTGTTGTCAAAAGAATTACTAAAAAGCCAACTGTAGTTTTGACTAATAGCACCTTGCTATGCGATCCCAGAGTCCGTAGAGATTTGATCGCGGCAGATACGGTAGCTGCAAAACTAGATGCCATTTCGTCAAATCAATTGCAGCAAGTCAATCGCTGTGTAGAGACAATTAATCTACCCAGCCTTGTGGCAGGAATCGAGCAATTTCGTCAGGAATATTCAGGAAATTTGGCTATTCAAACAATGGTCTTGTCTCCTTGGACACCAGAAAGGATCATGGATTACATCCAAATCCTTCATATTCTGCAACCGGATGAGGTTCAACTCAATATTCCTTCCCGTCCCCGTGTTTTGGTACGCCAATTAGATGCGCGTGGTAACGATATTCTCCAACCAGCCCCTTACCTCGTACAAAACCTTAGATGCGTCAGCACAAGCGTCTTAGCTTCGCTAGCTAATCAAATTCACAATGCAGTGAAAATCCCAGTGCGTTATCCAGGAATGGCTGTGCTGGTTTAGAGAGACGTGATTAATCGCGTCTGTACAAGAGTCCTGAGTCAAGAGTGGGGACAATAGGGTTCGGATAACACAAATCGATTGACGTTTAAATCCTGTAGAGACGCAATTTATTGCGTCTTGACTGAGCAAACAGTCAGTTATGAGTTTATTTAACAGCTAAAGCTTCAAAGGAGGAAAAAGATGGAATCCCAGCCAAATAACCCATCGCAACAACTTATAGAAATTCCCCCTGAGCATCTTAATATTATGGGCTACGTTGATGAATCTGAAGTTAACGGCCCTGGTTGTCGTGCTGTTGTTTGGGTGCAAGGTTGTTCCCGCGAATGTCCTGGCTGTTTTAATCCAGCATCTTGGTCATTCGCGGTCAACCAATTAATATCTGTTGATACCCTTGCTGAAAATATCCTGAAAAAGCCGCGCAATACAGGGGTAACTTTCTCTGGTGGCGAACCCTTTTGGCAAGCACCTGCATTGGCATCTTTAGCACGTAAGCTGAAAGCTGCTGGATTAAATGTGATGTCATTTACTGGGTTTACTTTAAAGCAGCTGCAATCAGAATCTGCTCCCCCAGGTTCGCAAGATTTGTTAGAACAACTAGATATTCTGATTGATGGGCCGTTTGTGGAATCTTTGGCGATCCATTCTCCTAATTCTCCAGTCTCATCCAGCAATCAACGAGTTAACATCTTTAATCCTGATTTCCAAGACAAAATTACCTGGGCTAGCGACCAGATAGAAATTCACGTCTTTAAAGATGGTAGTCGGTTGGTGACTGGCTACCAAAGTTTGTGGCAGCAGGTGGAGTAGGTTGGGGAGATGAGGAGGCAGAGGGGGGCAGGGAGCAGGGGGATGAGGGGACAAGGGGACAAATTGCAATTACCAATTACCCATTACCAATGCGCCATGCCCAATGCCCCATGCCCATTACTTAATTTCTTTGAAATCTTCGATTGTGAGATATAACTCTTCATCGGCCATCTGACTGTTGTAATCGATGTTAACTTGAGTCGGATAGCCGAGTTTTTTGTTGTAATTGACATTCATACTGGATGCTCTTTTGGCGATCGCATCCCGAATTACATTGAAAACTTTGGGCATTGTACTGTATTCCTGAAATAACTCGGGATTGACTTTTTTACCATTTTTATCGGTAATTGAAGTTGTTTGCCCGTTACGCACTTCAATTGTTACTGGGCCTCTGGCTTCTTCTGTACAGAAACAACTTCTACTAACTTTGTAGCGATAATTGCGGATTCTTTGCTGACTCCATACCCGGCGATTCTGTCTAAATTCCTGTAAGTTTGTGTTAGCGATCGCTGATGACTGTGCTATTTGTGCTGGAGATTGAGATATTGCTGGTTTGTTTAAACCCAAAGCCAGTAATAATCCTGTACTGACTAATCCAGTACTAACAATAATACTTAAGCGCATATAAATAAATTGAATGGTTATTTGAATGGTTATAAGTTATGAGAATTTGACAAAGCTTTTAAAGTTCCTGATGAGTTTTGCCAAGGTTAAATTTAGGTTTTTTAGTTAAATTTGCTACTGCATAATCTTGTAATTCTCTGTATGCTGAGTTCAATAACAGGAAAAAACTGATCGCATCTGTGCCAAAATTAACTCTTCTTTAGATATGAGCGATCGCCAGAAATCAGCAATATCTTGCTTAAAACCCTTAATAGTTCCTTAATCTTTAGTGGCTGTAACTCTCTTCATTACCTCAACTACAGCACTCAACTTGATAACTACAGGATTTCTCTGAGGTACATTTTTAAGTTAGCTATTATACTATATTCACTCTATTTACGTCTTATATCTAAAGATAGAGAATATTGTTTATCTCATATTTGGAAATTATGACCTGAGAAGGGTTAATTTCCAAATGCAACGGCCCTAGCAAACCTGCCTATTTACTTTTAGTGCAACCGAGGTCAGATGTCGCAACCTTCAAATCCAGTCACCCAGTGGGAACAACGTCGTGATGAGGCAACCCGCTATTACAAGCGGGGTGAATTTCAAGAATATCTTGCACTTGCAACCGAAAATTTAAAGTTGGCTAGAATAATCCCAGACCGAGCCCGAGAAGGTTACGCATTAAATGACATTGGACTGGCTCACCTCGGTTGCTGGCAACCTGATAAAGCATTGGATTGTTTTAAGGAAGCATTATCCCTGGCTCAAGAATTTGGCAATGTGCGAGCCGAGGCGACTGCACTCAGCAATTTAGGTTCTACCTACAGTCGTATAGGAAAGTTTTCCCTAGCTTTAGCATCTTTTGAAAAAGCACTGCAAATTTTCCGGCAATTAGAAGATGCTCAAGGTGAAGTTTCTACTCTTAATGATGTAGCACTGGTTTACACCAGATTGGGAGAGCCAAAACGAGCGCTATTGCTGCAAAATCAAATTTTGGCTATGCGTCGCTTACTGGGAGACTTTTCTGGCGAGGCGACAACCTTAAATGGCATTGGGTTTGCCTACAGCGCCTTGGGTCAGCAAGAGCAGGCTCTAGAATATTTTGAAGCAGCATTGCCAATTCAAAAAGCTGTTAAGAATGTAGTTGGTGAAGCTACTACCTTGAATAATATTGCCTCTATCTACAGTGATTTAGGGCAACCAAAAAAAGCACTATTGCTTTATCATCAAGTACTATTGACACGTCGGGCACTCAAAGACCTCTCTGGTGAAGCCACCACTTTGAATAACCTTGGTTTTACCTACAACAGCATTGCAAATCATACCCAAGCACTCAAATATTACAAGCAAGCTGTGGCGATTTATCAACACCTAGGCGATCGCCTAGGAGAAAGTTCGACTCTCTTGAACATGGGCAGCCTTTACGCCACCAGAAGACGTAAAAAATTAGCGCTATCCTGCTACCAAAATGCTCAAGAGTTAGCTCAGGAAGTCGAATATCAGCCACTATTGGAAAAGGTACAGCAGTTTATTAAGGCGCTGTAAGGATTGGGGACTGTGAAAAGGCAAGGGGGGCAGGGAGCAGGGAGCAGGGGAGAAATAACAAACACCCAACACCAATTACCAATTACCCATTACCCATTACCCATTACCAATGCCCAATGCCCAATGCCCCATGCCCCATCCATTAGAATCTATAACCTACTCCAGTTTGGAAGCTAACGGCATCAGCATCACTATTTCTGTAAGCGTCAATGCCCCATTTAGCATCGCCATAGACGATGACGTTGTTAGCAACTTGTGATTCTGCACCCAAGGTAACTACGGGTGCATTTTGATTACCTAGTGGGGTGTTTTTACCTTCATCAGTCACAAACGAGTAACCGCCACCGAAGTAAACGTTAGTATTTTTGGCAATGGGCGCATCGTATGTAACTATAGGCATAATTGCAGTGGCATCACCACCAAACAGAACGGAACCCCGAAGCGACACAGGTGTTCTGGGCATAGTTACCCGTCCTTGCACGTTACCACCAAATTGAGCGTCATCATTTCCTTGTCCGCCACTAGTTGCACCGGCGGCAATACCAACGCCGATGTAGTTGCTGTCAGTACCAGCTGTTTGAGCAGAAGCCATTCCAGCGGAGAGGACAACAGAAGAAACAACAAGGGCAGAAGCTGTCAAAGCTTTGAGAAGTTTCATAATTTCTCCGCACTAGAGTTAAGTGCAATTAATGTTCTCTATTACTAGAATCCTCTTTTTGACAAATTTCACCCTCGCACACTAAGGTCATCCACTTGGTTGAATTGTTTTTCACACGATTGGGTGAAGTATGATGAAACAGTTTTGAGTAATAATTAATAAATACAAATCAATAAAATAAATGGCGATTTGTGGCTAAATAAATGAAGCGATCGCTACTACAAATCTAAGCACAAATGCCCTAGTTTAGAATAGCGATCGCTCTTAATATAAAATCGACATTTAACTGATGTTTTATGCGCTAGCTGCTGCTACAGCGTGTTCTGCAAAGACTTTCTCGATATTTTCTGGCTGTGTCATTGCCAAATATTGAGATGCCATCTCTGGTGTTAGCAGTTCCAACATCACCTTGTTTTCTAACCAAAACTCCATGACATCAAAAAAGGATTCGCGGTTACAACGCACCACCCGCCAACCTTCACGTTTGCCAATTAGCTCAATTTCTTCCTGGCTGGTAGGAACAGAAATGGCTGCATGGGTAGCTGTTAACCCACTAGAATTAGTTTCCTGTGTAAACTGACAGGACTCGTTACCTTCACCGGGAGATAACTTCGTGTCTAAAGGATAAACTTCAATACCTGTGCCATATTCGTTCATGGGAAAAACCATATAGCTACCTGGGTGAGGAAAAAAAGGAAAAGCCTTTCCCTGCCAAACTTCAGCTATGACTTGGGCAACAAGTAAAGGATTTTGAGCAGCAATAGAAATGTGATGAATCATGAAATGAAACTCCTGAAATATGATTAAGTTTCTAAATAAGCAGAGTCAGCAAAAAACCTGCTTTGAGCAATCAGGTTAGTCAAAGTTTTGATTATTATTAGCTTCAAATGAATGTTGTAAGTTTTCGTATTTTTTTGAGCAAATAATTTGCTTTTCTGCTTTAACTCTAATTTAGCCATTTTGAGAGAAAATAAAGCCGAAAGCTGAAATAGTTAGGCGCTAATAGAGATTTAAGCTTTTTATTGCTTACTAACACTATTTAGCTAATATATAGTGCTGGGAAACTATTATTACTAATAAAATTAGGCAGAAATACTGTTAACAGATATGCTATATCATTTTTACCAAGTAATACAGCTAGAATAGATGTAGTAAATATTGAAGATGAGCAATATTGCTGATTTCACATCTCTTAAATCGTCTAATTTTCAAAATTTGTCGTTTTTAGCAACTGACTAAAGACTGATAGTAAGTTGCTGATTTAGTAAATCAAATTACGCCTTTGTACAGGCTCGTTTAGCACGTTTTTTGGTAGAATATTAAATATAGCAGTCCTAACTGAGTTATGGAAACTACTCATTGAGGTAGGGAACCGGGAAGAAAAATTTACAAATGTACTTTTTATTCACAAATGAAATATTACATACAGGGTTGTTGACTGTTAACGGTTGATAGTCAACAGTCAAAACTAATAGTTTTCACCACTGAAAGATGAATTCTATATATAGATATAGAATACCTATTAAGGTAAATTAGCTAACTGCTATTAGATTTTAAATAACACAATTGCATTAAAAAAATTAAGTATTTATTCATAAGAAATTGTAATTTACTGCATAGGTGAATTACACCAACCTAACTTTCATCTGTTATTAACTTTTCATTTTTGGCTATGATTCCAAAATTACGTAAAGGTGTTTCTGTATTACTAGGTATGGGTACTGCTGTCGGTGTGGGATTAACTTCTCTTGCACCAGCTAGTGCAGTTCCTTGGGGTCAGCTACTATTTAATGGGATTCAGTTGTTGCAACTTTCCAACGTTTCCCCAAAGCAAACAGTTGCACTGGGTCAAAATATTCACCAGCAAGTAAAGCAAAATTACAGATTAGATTCCAATGCTCAAACTAATGCTTACGTTAACCGTGTTGGTCAACGGTTAGCTAGAGCTAGTAACTGCTCAGAAATTCCTTTTCGCTTTTATGTAGTCCGAGATTCTAGTATTAATGCATTCGCCACAACTGGTGGTTATGTATATGTCAATACTGGACTAATCAAAGCAACAGATAACGAAGACCAATTAGCATCAGTGATGGGACATGAAATTGCTCACATTTGCAACAACGACCTGATCAACAAATTGAAACAAACCCAGCTAGCTCAAGGTGCAGCCTCACTCGCTGGTTTAGACCAAAGTGCTGTAACTGCGATCGCTTACAAGTTGGCTGTAGATTTACCCAATAGCCGCGAAGCCGAATTTAACGCTGATGATAAAGGCTTACAGTATATGAGACGAGCCGGGTATAATCAAAGCGCTATGCCTGCATTCTTGAAAAAATTACTTCGCCAATCTTCTCAACCATCATTTTTAAGTAGCCACCCAGCAACACAAGAGCGGATTTCTGTGATTGAAAGAAAAATTTCTGCAGGTAGATAATTTGTCAAAAGGTCAATAACTTGTAGAGACGCGATTAATCGCGTCTCTACTCAAAAGTCAATGCTAACGTTAACCCATTTGTAGAGAGCCTGAAGGCATTTTTAGTTAACGCCTTCAGGTTTTTGATTAACGAGTTCTCATTAATAGAAAACATCAACTCATTTGTTCCGAACGCCTTGATGTAATAGTTATCGAGAAAGCCAGAACCCTTTTACCCTTAACCCTTCTCCTGCAAAGATGCTACGCGTAGCTTGCTTCCCCGCAGGGGTACACCTTTTCCCAAGTATTCCTTTACCCGACTTTGTAGGTGTGTTGCGAAAGTGATATCGGCGGAGGCTGATATAGGACAATAAAGCTTGTTCAGAATTTGAGCATTATTTTTTGATCAATCACAACTACCCACGAGTAGCAATCAGCTTGTTGGGTATTGGGATATTTACTGATAGGGTCTTCCAGTTTTGGAGTTAATGCGATCGCTCAACTGCGGAACTGAACAGTTACATTTATCTCAAGGATTTCCAAACGTTGGTAAGACCCGTAACCTCATTATTAACAAAATATTTGGGATTATGGATGTATTACAACGTCGCATGGGTCTTGAGCAAGAGTTTTTCCTAGTAGATGAGACAGGCGAACTCAGCAATCGTGGCAATGAATTTTTGCAGGGTTGTCATTTGATGGCAGAAACTCAAGGCTTAAACCCTAATTACTTTGTGCCAGAGTTTGTCAAAAGTATTGTAGAAATTAATACTCCACCAGCTTACTCTGGCTCAGAGCTAGCTACAGAGTATTTAAAAAATGTCAAATTAGCGTTAGTTGTAGCGCGGCAAATGGGTTTACGGCTTTATCCTCTGTCTAGCTACCCTTTGCATATTATGCCTGTGATGCGCGACCATCCAAATTATCATATCCAAGCGCGAACAGTCGGCTATGATCGCTTTTTGCACGCGGGGAAATGTACGGGTGTACACCTACATTTAGAAGTAGCACCTGGGGTAATCGATCCGCGCGTGGCGGTATCCTATGAGTCTACAGCAACAGAGCGAGAGGAATTACTTAATATCTACAACTTAGCTACCGCTTTTGACTCAGCATTAATTTCTTTGGCGCGTGCTTGTCCTTTTTATGAGGGTGAGGCGATTGGGTTAGCTGCTCACACAATTCGTTATCGCGGTAGTGAAATCTTTGGTTGGGATGGTGTATATACTTATTTACAGCCAGTTGGCGGATTGATGCCTTATGCCGAAAACGTAGAAAGCTTAGTTGAGCAGCAATTTGCCCGCTATTATGCTTGGCTACAAGCCTTAGATAAAGCTGGAATCGAACGCCAGCAGTTTTTAAAGGCGGGAGGAAGCTTATTGAAATCAGCATGGAATCCCATCAGGCTCAATAAACTGGGTACTGTAGAAATTAGATGTATTGACAGCAACTATCCATCAGTAATTATTGCTGTGATTGCACTTTTAGAAAAAGCCGCCCATCGAGTCAGAAGTCAGCACTTAACAGTTAGACCAGCCAAAGAATTATATACCTTTGAAGTTAGCGGAAATTACCTGTGGGTGCCAGATTTTGAATATTTAAATGGCGAATTACTCTATGCTGCGGCGACAGAAGGAGTTAAACACCCGAAAGTTCAAGCTTATCTTGATTCTGTGTTGCAATTTGCCATTACCGATGGCGGCGAAGGTACAAAGTATTTAACAAAATTGCGATCGCAACTAGACCATTATCACAGTATAGAAGCGGATATTTTGGAAGAATTTACCCCCACAACCGCTAAACTTTCTCGAGATGACGGTTTGCGTTTGGTAAGAGAGTGCTGTGACAAATTAGAAGCACAGGTATTAAGACTCGATACTCAGCACCCCTTAGCCGCTTTGGATCGGGAAGCTGAGGTTGTTAATTCTGTGAGGCGTTAGGGGTTGGGGACTGGGGACTGGGGACTGGGGACTGGGGATAAGGGGACAAGGGGAGGAATTACCAATTACCCCATACCCTATGCCCACTTCAACAAAAAGCGATCGCACCTCGATAATGAGTCAAAGTGCGATCGCCACCTTAGCCAAAACCTCATTAACCGATATTTACCTTGACAACTTTTTGTTTGTCAGCTTCTGCTTTCGGTAAAGTGAGTTTAAGAATGCCATCTTTATATTCGGCTTCTACCTTTTCATGTTGAATTTGGGACGGTAGGGGAATCACCCGTTGGAATTTACCATAGCGGAATTCCGAGCGAGCTACACCGTTTTCTTCGGTCTTAGTTTCAGATTTCCTCTCACCGCTAATAGAAACTGAATCGGTAGTTACTTCTACATTGATATCTTTTGCTTCCAATCCTGGGATTTCAAGTTTTAGGCGAATTGCATCATCAGTTTCTTCCATTTCCGCTGCTGGAACGAAGCCAAATCCGATACTTTCACCACCGTTAGTGGTTGGCATTAATTCCTCGAACAAGCGGTTCATTTGCCGTTGTAAAGTATCAATTTCGCGGAATGGTTCTACACGGTCAATATCCCGAAATGGATTCCAACGCATAAGTGCCATACTATCACCTCTAAGAAGCAATGTTTGGTTTGAGGAGGCTTAATCTCAAGCTTGCTTGTAGGTAAAAACTCTTGTCATTGTCAGCAATTAACTTTTTATTTCTTAAAGCTTAATCTCAAGCTTCCTAATTAATAGATTAGTGCAACTTTATCAGTTGGTAAGTTCGGTTTTATGACAAAAACATATAGCAATAGCCGTACCTGTTTATAAGCCAATACGGTTCAGTTAAGAAAATTAATTGACAACAAAACCAAAAAACTAGTTACTCAACAAAAAACAGAACAATAATTTTGGAGGGGGTTTGGGGGACGCAACCGTCACCCAATCGGGCGTTTGGGGGAGAATCCCCCAATTGAGCTAGTTGTTTTCACAACTGATAAATCAATCACTAATAATCTTATCTGAGCTGTGTTGGTTGATAGACAGCACAAGCCATAGTAATTTTGGGGGAAAGGGAAAAGGGGAAAGGAAACTACCTTGAAACTTAAATACTATCCCCTGCTCACTTTTGTAATCGCATGAAAACAGCGCCAATCACTAATCCTGCCGCTTGTGCCCAGTAAGCAATACTGAATTGATTAACCCCCGCCGGGGGAATATTTAAACTACCAATTCCATAAAATAACTGTTGGATAAACCACCAAACTAAATAGGCAAATGCTGGTAATTTAGCAGGGATATAAATGAATACTAAGGGGAGAATACTATCGATTTTGGCTTTAGGAAACTTTACAATATAAGCCCCTAAAATAGCTGCGATCGCACCATTCGCGCCAATTAATGGAACTGTTAAATTAGGTTCGGAAAATATTTGTACTAATTCTGTAAAAATGCCACTTAATAAATAAAATCCTAAATAACGCCCATGACCGAGAATATTTTCTAAACTTTTACCAAAAACCCATAAAAAAAGTAGATTACCTAATATTTGGCTAAAACTACCATGTAGGAACATTGCTACTGGCAAAGAAAGCAATCGCCAGCCTACCACTATCCAAGCTGCTGGGTTAACACTCGCATTGATAATTCCGCCAATAATCTGCGCTGGTATCACACCCCAAGTTTGAATAAATGCGCCTAATTGATCGCTTAATTCTAATCGGATTTCCCATAAAAATATTGCAATATTAATACCAATCAGCCAGTAAGTAATCATCGGTCGATGACGAATGCGAATATTATCATTAATAGGAATCATTATTTGTCATTTGTCATTTGTCATTTGTCATTTGGTAATTGGTAATTGGTAATCGGTAATCGGTAATCGGTAATGGGAATTCCTCCCCTACTTCCTCTGCTTCCTCTGCTTCCTCTGCTTCCTCTGCTTCCTCTGCTTCCTCATCTCCCTCATCCCAATCCCCATCCGGTTACCCTGTGTCAATATTGGAATCAGATAATATTGCATTCAATTAGGCAAACCTGATGCTGGGAAACACACTTGTAGGAAGATACCAAATTATTAGCCACTTGGGTGGTGGGGGTTTCGGGGAAACCTTTGTTGCTTGTGATACTCACTTACCGGGATCTCCTCAATGTGTTGTCAAAAAACTCAAGCCTCAGGCCAATGATCCAGTAACTTTAGAAACTGCTAGACGTTTATTTGATACAGAAGCTCAAGTTCTGTATAAATTAGGTACTCATGATTGTATTCCTCAACTTTTAGCATATTTTGAGGAAAATACAGAATTCTATCTCGTACAGGAATTTATCGAAGGACACAATCTCAGTCAGGAATTAACACCAGGGAAAATTCTGACTCAAACTGAGGTAATTTCTTTGTTGATGGAGATTCTCGAAATTTTAAAGTTTGTTCATCAACAAAAGGTAATTCACCGCGATGTCAATCCCTGCAATTTACTCAGACGTAAATCAGATGGGAAGTTAGTCTTAATTGATTTTGGTGCAGTTAAACAAATTTCTACACAAGTAATTACACCACAAGGACACACTAAATCTACTGTTGCTATTGGTACTCCTGGATATCTCCCAGGTGAACAAGCGCAAGGAAACCCCAAATTTAGCAGTGATATATATGCGGTGGGGATAGTCGCACTACAAGCGCTGACTGGATTACCACCGGAACAATTAGAAAAAGATGCCGATACTAATGAAATTATTTGGCAAAATCATACTAAAGTATCGCCAGAGTTCGCTCAAGTTTTGAACAGAATGGTATGTTATGATTTTCGCCAGCGCTACAGTTCCGCAATAGAAGCATTACAAGCACTCCAAGATTTAACACAGCCAGCCTCTAAAACAATCGCTTTAACTCCGGTGCTAGCATTTAAAAATTTGCCAAATCCTCAATTAAAAAAAGAAATACTTCACAAGATTTTAGCAGCCACATTTATTTTAGGCGTAAGTGCCGCCGTGGGGATATTTATTATTGATGGTATTCATATAAATAACGCTACAGAATTATATAAACAAGGTAATACATTATATGATTTACAACGCTATCAAGATGCACTAGCTGTATATGATAAAGCAGTTAATATTAGACCAGCTTACCCTCAAGGGTGGTATGGAAAAGGCAGAACTTTATCAGAATTAAAGCAATATAAAGAAGCGCTAGCAGCTTATGATAAAGCTATTCAAATTTTGCCAGATTATGTAGAAGCTTGGAGTGCTAGAGGTTTGGCTTTAGCAAATTTACAGCGTTATCAAGAAGCGATCGCATCTTTTGATAAAGCTTTACAATTAGAAGGTAACTCTCCCGAAATTTGGAATGCTAAAGGCGAAGCTTTAAGTAGCTTAAAGCAATATGATAATGCTATCAAAGCTTACGACAGAGCAATTGAATTACAAAAAAATTATGAAATTGCTTGGGAAAATAAGGGTTTAGCGCTGCATAATTTAAAACGCTATGACGACGCAATTACAGCATACGATAAAGCCATTGAATTAAAGCCAGATGATGCTTCATTCCGTTATAATCGCGGCAATGCTTTAGTAAATATAGGTCGCTACGAAGATGCTTTGAAAGATTATGACCGGGCAGTACAATATAAATCTGATTATTATCAAGCTTGGTTATCGAGAAGCAATATTCTCATGAGTTTGCGACGTTATCCAGAAGCTATAGAATCATTTGATTGGGTAATTAAATCTAATCCCGGAAATTTCCAAGCCTGGTATAGCCGGGGTTGGGCGCTACATCAAAGCCAACGCTATCAACAAGCGATTGATTCTTATAATAAGGCCATTGCCTTACGGCGTAACGATTACCAAGTTTGGTATAACTTAGGAAATTCGCAATACAATTTACAAAAATACGAAGATGCGATCGCATCCTATAATCGGGCAGTTCGTTACAAACCAGACCATTACGAAAGCTGGTATAGCAAAGGCAATGCCCTAGTAAACTTAAAACGCTATCAAGATGCGATCGCGTCTTATGCACAAGCCATCAAATACAAGCCTGACTACCAACAAGCAATCGAAGCCAGCAAGCAAGCACAAAATGAACTGCAAGCTGAAAAATCACAGCCTTTAGTTATTCCCATCATCACTATTCCTAACCCTCTTGCGCCAAAACAATGAATTCTAGTATTTTTGATTTTTGATTTTGCTTATCTATAAATTTCGATAAATCTTGTGGGCTGAACAGCTTACAAGATTAATGTATTCATGAATTGCTATCAATCATTTTTCTTTCTTTGTATTAACACAACATTAAGGGCGCACAGCTGTGCGCCCCTATTGAGATTTAAAGAATTTTGCACGTATAGCTTGGGATATTGACTAATATAAATTGTCAATCTTACTAGCTGAGTAGTAACGGGAATCAGCTTTCGTCTTTTTTGAGGCTGAATTTACTTTTGATACAGCTACCTTACTACTTGGGCCTCGTAGACGTTGCTTTTGAGCATACTCATTGAGTTTCATTTGTGCTTGTGCATAAACAGTAGTATTTTTCGGAACCTTGTGCAGGAATTTGACAGCATCATCAAATTGGCCAGCCGAAGCTTTGTTGTAGGCTTTTTGTAAAAAGTAAGTAGCTCGAATTTGCTGCTTTTTATCGTACTCAGCCAATTTTTGTTGCACGATCGCACCAGCAGCACTTTCTTTAGGAATTTGACGCAGATAGCTGATAGCAGTAGCAAAATCTTTATTATTTGCGCTGTCGTAAGCTTTAGCTAATAAATCTTGCGATTGTCCTTCTATGTTTGCTTGTGCCTGCTGCACTAGTTTATCTGTTTTAGACTGCCAGTATAAAATATCAGGAACTTTAGGTGCGATCGCTAGTACATCTGACCATCTACCAGCTTGAAAGGCGGTTTCTGCAAATTGGTATTGTTCAGCTGCTACTTGCCATTGCTGTTGCCATTCATCAACGGTGGCTTGAGCTTCTGGATAAATTTTACTTTGGGTGGGAATGGATTTAACGAGTGCGATCGCTTCGTCTAAATCTCCCGATTGATATTCTTCGGTAGCTTTATATAAAGTTTCTTTCTCTGAGTAAGCTGGAGAAGTTGTAAATAATGAATATACCCCCAATCCCAGCAACATAGAATTAGCAGCGATACCTACTCTCATTCCTGTAAGTAGTGGTGCAGACTTCTGTGGTGGTACAGCAGTTTCGACAATCTTGCTAGTTTCTTCTTGGGGTGGTAAAGACAGACTATATAGTGCTTCTAGTTGGGGTAACTCATTTTCCCACCGCATTTCTTGGATGATTTGCAATACTTCACCCGCAGTTTGGAAGCGGTCTTCGTAATCGTAGCGGATCATTTGGCTGAGAATAGCAGCTAAATAATCATTAACTTGTGTTTGTGGAGTATGCCAAATAATCTCATTTGTATAAGGATCTAATTTAAATTGTAATGGTGCCATTCCGGTTAAAGCTTGGATGGCAATTATACCTAAAGAATAAATATCGCTATTAGGCTGTGTTTGACCAATAAATTGCTCTGGTGGGATATAACCCAATGAGGTAACCGGAACATTCTGAATAGGTAATTCTGTATCCTCGCCAAAATCAACTGGCTGGATGGAACCAAAATCAATCAGTACTAATTTGCCATCAGCAGCGCGCCTAATTAAATTTTCTGGTTTGATATCGCAATGGATCACTCCCTGAGAGTGAACAAAATCCAGAATTCCTAAAACATCTTCCAAAAAATCTACAACTTGGACTTCACTCCAAATATCACCACATTTTTTATTGATGGGTAGTTCTTCAGTTAATGAATGTCCTTCAATAAACTCTTGCACTAAATAGAAACGTTCGTTTTCTTCAAAGCAAGCAATGAGTTGCGGAATTTGGTCATGGCATTCCAAACGCTTGAGAGTTTCAGTTTCCGTGAGAAAACGTAACCTTAAGTCATCTAAATAACTAGGTTGACAATTGCTCACCTTGAGCTGTTTAACAACGCACTTAGGGTTTTCGGGGTAATCTATGTCTACGGCTATATAGGTTTGTCCAAATACTCCTGCACCTAAGCTTTGAACGATTTGGTAACGCCTTTGTAGTACTTTACCGATCATGTGGTGGATCATGAGCTGGTTACTTCGTAAGTAGTCCTAATCTACTTTTTCTGTAATTTCCACCCAATTTCCGGAACTACTGTGAATTAATTCTTGAGACGGTTGACGCACCTAATCAAAACCTTAGCGGTGTAAGTATTTTTCGCTGAATAAAAAATATATTAAGATTTTTATACACCAAACAGCGAGCGCTAATTAAGTATTAAATCGCTAAATTATAGCATCATATGGCACTTTCTACAGTGTGCCTATTGAGTCATTAGTATTGTAATTTCCACTCCAAAATTGTACTACCGTTGTTAAGTCAGCCAAAGATTTCTATCTACGCAAGTCAGCTTCCAAACGCAGCTATTGACTAAACACCCAAATTTTAATTATTCATCAAAGATACAAGCCGAGAAAACCAATACACAATTTCTGGATCGCAGTAGGTCGTCAGTCGAGCCATTTCTCTGGCTAGCTGATACGCTTCCTCACCCTTGGGATGATTTGTCAGTCCAGCATGATTGAGTAATGCAGCTTTCAAGTCTCCGGGATAAGCAGGTAAGCTGTGACCTACTGTATACTTCATTCGGCTAAGAATAAAATCCCAGTCGATTTGGTTAGTAGTAATATGTGCATTCATAAAGTGTGTTTCATTTTGGGGATAATATAGCAATATTCCTTAAGTTATAAAAAAGCAATTACTTAGAAGCCTAACTATTTAAAAGTAGGGAGTGAATCTTGTTTTGATAATTTAGGATTGCTATCTCTCTAATCTATGCTGCTCAATCAGTAATAGCAAATATATTTTCTTTTTATATTAATAAATACAAGTTATGGAAGAATATTAAAGATTTGCAAGTTAACATTTCTCAAATTTTATCTCTAAGATACCAGCATGGATATCTTTTATTTACCAAGAAGCAACAATCCCAGGCAATTCTCTTAAATCATCAATAATCGCATCCGGATTTTCTGGTGCTTGCCATCCTAAGTCTCTCTTCCAAATACTTTTCATCCCCATCCTCTTAGCTCCCATCACATCTGTTTGAGGATGATCTCCGATAAATACGCTTTCATTTGGTAGTATATTCAAGTTACGTAAAGCGCGCAGAACGTTGGGATAAAGTTAGCGTTCACGACTTTCAAGGAACCTATGGGGATTATGTGCTGAGTAAGGTATCTAAGGTTTTCTCAGAGTTGCAGCGGACGGTTTTAGAGACTACCCAGTAAAAGTTATCGCTGTGGGGAGATGAGGGAGATGAGGGAGAAAGTAATTACCAATTACCAATTACCCAATGCCCTGAAAGTCCATTATTGTAACTGAAGTATCTGTAAATCCGAGGAAATCTTAGCCTATGCCCTACCTTACTTACGCCAGGGATATTTACGCCATTATTGCTAAATATACCAACGCTAAAACTCTCTGGATTGATACAGAAGTAGCTGATTATAAAAGTCGTCAACCGAAACTCTCACTAATTCAGGTTTTAGATGATTCCTCAGATATGAGTGGCGATCGCGTTTATCTTTTGGATGTTCTAGGCAAAGCTGAGATCGTCGGGGAATTTATTGACAGCATTATGCTCAATCCTAGTATTGAAAAAGTATTTCATAATGCTAGTTATGATTTGAAATTTCTGGGTAATAAGCAAGCTAAGAATGTTACTTGTACCTTAGAAATGGCTAAAAAAATTCCCTACTATCTTTTGCCAGTACCTAACTATCAGCTGCAAACTTTAGCTACTGCACTTTGCTCTTTTAATAATATTGATAAAGAAGAGCAAAATAGCGATTGGGGACAGCGTCCTTTAACTGACGCACAAGTTGATTATGCGTACCTAGATTGTATATATCTTGCTCAAGTACATTTAAAATTACTAGAGTTACAATCCCAAACAAATCCCGATCCTGAGCAAGAAGATTTAGCATTACTTGGTGCTAGATATACAGAAATTGAACAGCAGCATCACATATTAAATTCCGAATTAGAACATCTGCAAGAACGCATTAAAAAAGCTATGCAGACGCAAAATATCTTGGAAACATCATATTGTAAGCTGACTAAATATGAGCGTAAAACAGTAAAAGTGGCATTTACTGAACTCATGAGACTCGTAGAAACCGCAGGTATTGATTTAGATTTTCCCATTCCTCTGACTCAGAAACTCCAAAAGGATTTAGGCACAAATCTAGAACAACTCTCTGTAGAAGTCGATGAAACTACATCTTGGCGGTTGACAGCCAAAAGCGCAGAAAATGAGACAGAAGGCAGTTAAAAAATTCCTAAATTCATTCTGTTTCTCAAAAATACTGTTAACCTAGCAGCAATAAAAGCTACTGGCAGATAATCCTAAATGCAATTTATTAATTTACAATCTATAATCCTAAATCTAAAATATAAAATTGTAATTCATGCACATAGATACACGTAAATTTAAGTGTATGGATTTCTATGAATGAAAAATTTATATAGATAAAGATTTTGTGAAAAAAATAAAAAGCTTAATTTAATAGGCTTTAAAAAGTATAATGAAAAGCGGCAAAAATAGGTCTCGCCGCATATAACATAAATTTGATAAAGCGAGAACTAAATAGATAATCAGGAAGAATAATAGTTTTTATACTTTATTTTGGCCTGTAAATAGCAACTCTGGGTCTAATACTGTGCTGCATAGGGTACTAGGGCAGCAAATATTAGTAACATCTACGCAAGAAAATAATGAAGGGTTAAGGACGTATCGCTGAGGGGAAGCAAGCTACGCGTAGCGTCTCTGCAGGAAAAAGATGAAATAAGTGGGCAAGCTTGGCTTCAAATTTATACTTCATCTTGTATATAAACCTAGAGTAAATAGCAGTTATATTATGATTTATGCCATCACCTGTTTCTTCTGTTACTTGGTTTTATTAGCGCTTCACGTCTACATTAAAAAAGTAATATTCATAAATCAGATAGGATTGCTATATGCATTTAAAATTAATCACTATTTCAAGATATAGCTAAAGTTAGTAAGCATGAATTTAGGGAGGGTGGCGGATTAAAGTAACGTATGAAACTGCAATTCTTGGATAGAAAGTGGACAAGGTTAGGCAAAGGATTTACTATCGCTTTGTTGGCAATATTGAGTACAATTACTAACCTTTCCTGTAGTAAAAATAGTGATGTATTAGTAACGGAAATTGGAGTTACTCCCCCCAGCCGTCGCCCAGCCAAAACATCTAAGGCAGTGGAATTTTATCTTCAAGGACAAAGTCAACACGCTAAAGGTAACTCAGAAGCTGCGATCGCTTCCTATAATCAAGCAATTAGCCTGAATCCCCAATATGGTGCAGCGTTCAAAGCGCGGGGACTGGCTAAATTTGACACAGGAAAGAAACAAGAAGCGATCGCAGATTATAACGAAGCGCTGAAGATTAATCCTAACGATGCTGAAGCCTACAATAGCCGCGCTAATGCTAAAGCCTCAATTGGAGATAATAAAGGAGCGATTACAGATTATAACGAAGCTATTCGCCTTGCTCCTAGTTATGCTGAAGCTTACAATAATCGCGGCAATGCACGGGCTACCACAGGCGATCGCAACGGCGCACTAGAAGATTTTGATCGAGCCATTCGCATCAATACCAGATATGCGATCGCCTACAATAATCGCGGCAACCTCCGCGCTGCTAAGGGCGACCAACAGGGCGCAATCTCTGACTATAATCAAGCTATCCGCATTAATCCTAACTTTGGCCCCGCTTACAACAACCGTGGAAACGCCCGCGCCGCCCAAGGCGATAAACCAGGCGCACTCAAAGATTTACAGCAAGCCGCAGATATTTTTCAAAGTGAGGGTAACAAAGATTTGTACCAACAAGTGATGAATAACATCAAAGAATTGGGACAGTAAGCAATACTTGTCGGTTAAGGGGAAAAGGGTAAAGGGGAAAGGGAGAAAGAAAAACCTTTCACCTTTACCCTTTAACCATGAGATGTGTAAATGAAACCCGCCCGTAAAACAGTCAACAGTCAACAGTTAACAGTAATTACGTACTTGCTTGCCTATAACAAGCAAATTCCATCGTGAAAGTTGCCATTCCCGCAGTTTGCGATCGCAAGTCTGTGGAATAACCAAACATTCGCACTAGGGGTACTTCTGCCCGAATGATAGAGTATGCTTGCATGGTTTCGGAACCTAATAGCAAGCCTCGACGGGAGGAGAGATCACCCTGGACTCTACCTAAATACTCGTTGGGTGTTTCCACTTCTACCAACATAATTGGTTCGAGGATGTAGGGTTTGGCTTTGGCGATCGCTTCATCCAGGGCTTGATGGGATGCTGATCGGAATGCCAATTCGGAGGAGTCAATGGGGTGAAATGAACCGCCCTCTAGCACAACTTTGATCCCTGTAACGGGATAACCTTCTAAACGGCCTGATTGCATGGCTTCGCGGAAACCTTTCTCACAAGCGGGAATAAATTCTTTGGGAATTACACCGCCAACTACTTTGCTTTCAAATACAAATGGTTCATCTGTCGGTTCAATCCATCCCGTGACATGGGCGTATTGTCCAGAACCCCCGGTTTGTTTTTTCAGTCGGTAATCGAAGCGCGTCTTTTGCCCAATGGTTTCGCGATATGCTACTGCTGGTGTACCAACGTATACCTCAGTGTTATATTCCCGTTGAATGCGCTCTAGGTAAATTTCTAGATGCAGTTCACCCATGCCAGAAATCAAAGTTGCCCCTGATTCTGTGTCAATGCTGAGTTTGAAGGTGGGATCTTCTTTTTGGAAGCGGTTGAGGGCTTTAGAAAGGCGATCGCTATCTTCTTGTTTTTTGGGTGTAACAGCCAGTGTAATTACTGGGTCTGGTACAAACATTTTCTCTAAAGATACCAGTGGCTCGCCACTACAGAAGGTATCACCGGAGGCACAATCTACACCCAATAGAGCGATAATATCGCCAGCTTCCGCAGATTTCACCTCTTCACGCTTGTTGGCATGCATTCTCACCAAGCGGCCAATTGGCACTCGTTGTCCGGTTCGGGAGTTGTATACAGTATCGCCTTGTTTCAAAGTTCCCGAATAAATTCGGGTATAGGTTAACTGTCCAAAGGACTCCACAGTTAGTTTAAATGCCAACGCTACTAAGGGATCGTCAGGATTGGGGTAAAGGTTGACAGACTCTACCGTTTTGACGACTTCTCTATCTATAGGAGATGGGAGGTAAAGGGCGATCGCATCTAACAAGTTCTGCACGCCTTTGTTTTTGAATGCTGAACCTAGAAGTACGGGTGTGAGTTGCAAACTCAAGGTGGCTTGGCGAATGGTTTGCCAAATCAGTTCTTGGGGAACTTCTTTACCTTCTAATAGCATCTCAGTCATGGGTTCTGAGAATAGCGACAAAGCATCAAGCAGTTTTTCTTTTGCTTGTTGCGCTTCTGCAAGCAGTGACTCAGGAACTGCCGTTTTCACCCAATTTTCACCATTTTCACCTTCAAAGTAAGAAGCTTGCATTTCTATGAGGTCAATGACCCCCAGAAATTTGTCTTCACTACCGATGGGATACTGAAGTAACATGGGATTCAACTGCAAGCGATCGCGCATTGCTTGCACAACCCGAAACGGATTAGCACCAATACGATCCATTTTGTTGATAAATGCTATACGCGGCACACGATATCGCTTCATCTGGCGATCGACGGTGATTGACTGGGACTGTACGCCTGCTACGGCACACAGCACCATTACCGCCCCATCCAATACCCGCAAGGCACGCTCAACTTCTATCGTAAAATCCACGTGTCCCGGTGTATCAATTAAGTTGATTTGCGTATCGTGCCATTGACAGGTGGTAGCGGCAGAGGTAATCGTAATGCCATGCAATTTTTCCTCTGGCATAAAATCCATGGTCGCACCCTTGCCGCCTCCCCGCACCTCCTCAATGGCGTGGATTCTGCCCGTATAGAAGAGAATTCTCTCTGATAATGTAGTTTTACCAGAGTCAATATGAGCAGAAATACCAATATTGCGGATGCGTTCTCGGGGAATCATAAAATGTCCTTTTGCTCAAGCAATAAACAGTTTCAGCCTACTCCCAGCAGGCTTTAGAGCAATCACAATCTTATTATACTACATTTGTATTACAAATATGATGACTGCTTAAAAGTTTATTAGGATTCCCAACTACCACTTGCATTTCCCCGTGAAGTTCTCACTGTTGGGCTGACCCAAAATCTGACTCGTGTAATATAAATTAGCGTTGTTAGCAGATGTAGGTTGGGTTAAGCGCAGCGCAACCCAACATGAATCTTGAAAGCTAAACCTAATATTTCAGTTTTTGGTTTCCTTACGTCAAACACTAGCCCTTTAATTCATCCTTCATCCTTCTATGAATCAATTGTCATCTAAAGATTGGGTGTTAATCAAACAGCGACTAACCCCCTATTTATTTTTGCTACCCTCCTTACTAATTTTAGGGTTAACCGTTTTTTGGCCTGCATTGCAAGCTTTTTATTTGAGTTTTACTAGCTATGAAGATATTTCCCAACCACCGCAATGGATAGGTATTGCTAACTTCCTCAAGCTTGGGCAAGATGCTGTTTTCTGGCAAAGTTTAACAAATACTTTTCTCTATCTTGTTGGTGTAGTGCCAATTCTTGTAATTGCGCCTTTGGGGTTAGCTATTTTAGTTAATCAAAAACTCAGGGGAATGAATTGGTTTCGAGCTGCATATTATACACCAGTAGTAATTTCCATGATTGTTGCCGGCATAGCATGGAAATGGCTTTATGCAGAAAATGGCTTACTTAATCAATTTTTCAAAGCCTTGGGAATGTTTCCCGAAGGAGTTCCTTGGTTAACTAGCCCTAATAAACTTTTTGGTATTCTGCCAATTTCTTTGGCAAGCGTCATGGCTGTAACTATTTGGAAAGGTCTAGGCTATTACATGGTAATTTACTTAGCTGGGTTGCAATCCATCCCTGGCGATGTCTACGAAGCTGCGGCTATTGATGGTTCCGATGGTATTCGCAAACATTTAGATATTACGATACCTTTAATGAAACCATATTTAGCTTTAGTGGCTGTGATTTCGGCGATATCAGCCACCAAAGTATTTGAAGAAGTATATATCATGACCCAGGGAGGGCCACTTAATAGCTCAAAAACAATAGTTTACTATTTGTATGAGCAAGCATTCACTAATTTAGAAATTAGCTATGCTTGCACAATTGGGCTAGTGCTATTTTTGATAATTTTGGGTTTATCTATTTTGCGATTAATTATTAGTCAGGAAAGGACTGATAATATCAAACTTTAATTGCTGTATATATTTGGAGAATTAAAGGATAGATGGGAACTTAATGTAAGTAATTAGGAACTTCTTGATGTATTTTCTTAATTTCTCATAGCTGGATTGAATCTTGAAGAAAATACACCCTGTAACTATCCAGTACTTGAATCACCTGCTGATTACAGCATTTTGTAAATTCGTGAAGAATGGTGGTAGATCGGATAAAAGTACAAACTTGCGAAATACAGACAAGTGGCGTTCTTGTTTTGGGTAGATAAATGGTGAGATGCAACTATGATAATCCACGTAAATAACAGGCATTTCGGGATTTGGCTAATTTCAATTGCTCGTGATTAGAGCATTTGAAGTTGGCAATTAAGCTGTAGCTTTTTCTTTTTTCAGCTTTTGAATTTGTTTCTTCTTCAACGCAACTCCCATTCCTAAAGCTGTTACCGAGCCTAAGATTGTGAAAGGTTCGGGAACCGCTTCAGCAGTCATGGAGAAAGAGCCATCTGATTTGATTTGGTTAACAGTTAAAAGCCCTTCTCCTAAAAGAGAATTACCCTTAACAAATGAGCCAGTAAATCTTGGCATGATACCAGAGGCAAATTTGCCACTAGATGTTTTGCTAACTTCAAATGGGTTATCTATGTTAAAAATTAGCCCATCAGCAAATTTAATGAATGGGTTTTGTGCTTTTCCTGAGTAAGTAGCTATTGAGCTGTTTCCTAATGGAGTATAGCTGATTAGCTTTAAAGCAATGTCGGATATGGTAACGTTTTGCCCAATGTAACCGGCAAACATACCATTTGATGAATTTTTAACTGTAGAATCAGTACCGAATTTAAGTGTGTCAGTAGCAGATGGGATTTTCTCCGCACCCTTGGCGAAATTAGCTGAGCCAGCAATATTGACTCTGCCTAATGAAGCTGCTTGAGCCGATGAAACATTAACAGTATTACTTACAGCAAAGGTGCCGCAAGTTAAGGCTAATCCTAGCCCTATTGTTTTGAAAGCCATGATTGTCTCCATTGAAAAATGATTAGTATCAGGTTTTTGCCATCTGCAAAATGTCCTAATGAATTGCATACATTAGGCTCTTTTGGAGTTGGTAAACATTCATCTGCTGAGTTTTTAGCTGTGACCAAATTTTAGACAGAAAAGTTGCGTAGGTTTCCCGAATCGAGCAAACTTTTCAATACAGATTTTGGATTGAAAGATTGAAATTTAAAAAATGGTAAAAGACCCTAATCTTAACGCCACTTGCTTCTGTTGGTATTTCCCTAAAACCAAAGCAGCTCAACTGAAAAACTTGTGTTGCAAAGTTATAAGCAAAGGAAGCTTCTGCTTAGACTTGCTGTAACATCCATCATCCAAAATCCTGTATTCCTGTCCCTGCTGTTAAGCGTGGGGGAAATCTAAAAATTGAGAAGTTTTTACTCAGCAATCACATGCAGATGCCCACCTGATTTTTGCATACCCTTCCATTATTTAAGTAAAAATGCAGACAGGCGTAAAGCCTTTGTAAAAACCATACATATATCTGTGAATTTTGTATAAAGTATTGCATTTCAACATGAAGAACACTGTATCCCACCTAAAGGTAGATGACAGAAACCTTTTATACCAATATTTGCAGGGAATCTAGGCTTTGTTATACCAATTTTGGATTTGATATTGAAAGCTTTAACAGCAGACTGTTTCAAGCTTCTCAAACAATATTACCTATGGCAGTTTGATGTTACAGACAGTAAACAAATTTCATCTTTTAGCGTTGAAGTGGAATGTTGACCATGCAACCCACTACAGAAGCATTTCTGAGATGCAATGCAGACATTCAGGGGTAAAATTTAACTCATATAGCTATATATTTGCTTGATAATTAAGAGTGCGATCGCATTCAAATTACAGCCTCAGCAATTGTTATCGATAGAAGAAACTTAAAGGGAAAGTGAACTAAGGACAAACCTTTAAACTTTCCCGTAAAAACTTTATATAGTTCAGTTTCATCGCGGCTACTTAGTTTTTGCTCTACTCCCGCAGTGAGTAACCGACACCACGCACTGTATGAATTAAACGTTTTTCTTTGTTTTCCTCTAATTTCAGGCGTAAATAGCGAATATAGACTTCAATAATATTAGAATCTCCCATAAAGTCGTAACCCCAAACTTTCTCGAGAATTTGGTCTCTAGTAAACACCTGACGGGGATGACTCATCAGATACTCTAACAAATCAAATTCTTTTGCGGTTAACTCAATTGCGCGTTTACCGCGAAATACTTGACGAGTGCGACGGTTTAAACTCAAATCCTCAAACTGGGAAACATCCTCATCTGTTTCTTGGGTGCGGCGGAGATGAGCGCGAATTCTCGCTAACAGTTCTTCAATGCTAAATGGTTTAACTACATAATCATCAGCACCAGCATCTAAACCAGCCACGCGATCGCTAACTTCGTCTTTAGCTGTCAACAAGATAACCGGCATTGAGTTACCGGTGGCGCGCAAACGACGACAGATTTCTAAACCCGTCAGTCCTGGTAGCATCCAATCCAGAATTGCTAAATCCGGAGACAAGTCTCTTGCCAAGGTCAAGCCGAGGATACCATCATTGGCTACACTTACCTGATATCCTTCACTATTCAATTCCAATTCGACAAATCGCGCCAACTTAACTTCATCTTCAACTAAAAGGATGTGCGCTGTCATATTTTTTCCTCAAGTAGCCTCACCGATGCAGGTAATGGGTAATTGGTAATTGGTAATTAGTGATCGGACTATTAGCTAAGCTAATACACCTTTAAATTGCATAACTACTCGTGGTGATTGTTGACTGTCAACGGTCAACGGTCAACGGTCAACGGTTAACAGCCTAATCGAGTCCATGTGCAAGTTAAATGTGGAACAGCTTATTACTAAATTCCTTGCCCACAAGGAAACGAGAAATATTGATGTAGTATTGCGGTTATAGGAAGTGATGTTAACAGCAGTTGCGATCGCATCTGTATCCCCAACCTCTGGGCGGTTCATAATTTACTTTTCTTGATAATCATTGAGAATTTTAGATTAATTGGGATATTTACACCAGGATTTTATCTATTAATATCCCTTAATCTAATGCAAGCTACATTTTTCCCTATTTTTCTACCTATAGAATTATATGATTATTTACAAATGAGTGTTTGAACATCTCTCTCCTTGGATCTCTTTTTACTCAGCTTACTGTGCTTGATTTGGCAAATATTACGAATTACGAATTATTAATTACTAGATTGGTATAACACTAATATTTAGGTATAATAAATTTGTAGCACTTGCAGTTAAGAAAAGAAGTGCAAACAAAAAAGTGCCCACACAAAATTTAACCCCATCCTAAATAGAGAAAAGGGCAACCAGTGGGACACAAGACAAATAACTCAAAACTCAATACACAGCACTTTTAAGCCCAAAGGAATAAAGATTAATTTCTAGGCTGTGAGACTTTTATTAAGTAGAGATTTGTTTCCGTTCTGTTGTATTAATTTGTATCATCGTCTTGTTGCTACATAGCACCTGGTAGGCAAGACTCATTGTTTGGACAAGAGCTTGTTAGTACCTAGCAGGACTACAATGAGCAGTAATAGCTGGATTTGCCAAGGTGCTAAAACTAAACTCAAAATAAAACAAATGAATCCAAATACACCAGCTATATAGGCTATTTCATCAGTAGATTGTTTAACGAAATAGCCAGTTATTAAAGCGGTACAAAGTGGAACCAAAAAAAACAAAGCCATTTTTCCTAACCTCTGAAATCAAAGGTATGACGTTGATATAAACAGAGTAAATCTGTTGTTGACAATTGGTTCATTTTACCTCTCTGTTGGATTCCCTTACAACAGAGTATGTAAAATAATCATGTAGAAAATTCATATTTGATAATCATCTGGTAAATTAGCTTAACATTATTGTGCTGGCATCAGCCGAACGATATAGCATAATTACCTACAGAATTAACGTTTGCGATTTAAACACTCAATGCTGAACATTCCTCTATTACTGGCAACTGAACTAGACCTTAAACCTTATCAGGTGCAAAATGCGCTGGAACTTTTAGCAGAGGGTGCAACAATCCCTTTTATCGCACGCTACCGAAAAGAGCGCACCGGTGAAATGGATGAAGTTCAATTGCGTAATTTATCGGATAGGTATACATACTTAACAGAATTAGAAGAAAGAAAAGCGGTAATTCTAAATGCGATCGCCAATCAAGGTAAACTCACTGATGAACTAAAAGCGCAGATTACTTCTAGTTTACAAAAAACAGAACTTGAGGATTTATACTTACCATATAAACAAAAGCGTCGCACCCGCGCTACTGTCGCCAGAGAGAAAGGTTTAGAACCACTGGCAGAATTTATTAAATCATTGAATGTAAAAAATCCTGTGTCTGCTTCTTTAGAAACAGAAGCAGCTAAATATATTTCGGAAACTCAAGGAGTAAAATCTGCGGAAGAAGCGCTCAAAGGTGCATCTGATATCTTAGCGGAGGAAGTTGCCGAAAAAGCTGAATCAAGGGCATATATTCGGGATTACTTATTAGAATCTGGGGTATTTAACTCTCGGATTAAAGATGAACATCCCGAAGGTACAACGAAATTTGAAATGTACCGCAACTATCAAGCTAAGGTGAAAAATATTGCACCTCATAATATCCTGGCTTTGTGTCGGGGTGAAGCAGAAGGAGTATTAAATTTTGAAATCGCCTTTGATGAAGATATCGTACTTTCCTATCTAGAATCTCAGGAAATTAAGACCAAAGTCCGTGCTATTCGCGATTTTTACCAAGTGATGATTAAAGATGCATTTAATCGCTTGATGAAAACTTCTTTAATGGGAGAAGTAATAGCTGAAAAGAAAGCCTACGCTGATTTTGAGTCGATTAAAACCTTTGAAACCAATTTACGGGAATTGCTATTATCTGCACCTGCGGGGATGAAACCAACTTTAGCAATTGATCCTGGGTTTAGAACTGGGTGTAAAGTCGCAGTAATTGACCAAACAGGGAAATTTTTGGAGTATCAAGCGGTATTTCCCCATCAAGCAGCAGAACAACGGACTAAAGCTGCACAAACTCTCAAAAATCTGATTGAAAAGTACAAAATTGACTTAATCGCCATTGGTAACGGTACAGCTTCCCGTGAGACTGACGAGTTTGTCTCCCAAGTACTGCAAGCTATGGAACGCAAACCGACAAAGGTAATGGTGAATGAATCGGGTGCATCTATATATTCTGCTAGTAAAGTAGCTTTAGAAGAATTTCCCGATTTAGATATTACCGTGCGTGGTGCTATTAGCATCGGTCGGCGTTTGCAAGATCCCTTGGCGGAACTGGTAAAAATTGATCCCAAATCCATTGGGGTGGGACAATATCAGCACGATGTTGACCAGAAGTTGCTGAAGAAAAAGTTAGATGAAACTGTAGAAAGCTGCGTTAACTATGTCGGTGTAGACTTAAACACGGCTTCTAAAGAACTTTTAACCTTTGTTTCGGGAATTACGCCAGCAGTTGCCAATAATATTGTTACCTATCGCAACCAGAACGGGGCTTTTAAAAATCGCCGCCAATTGTTAAAAGTACCAAAACTAGGGCCAAAAGCCTTTGAACAAGCAGCCGGGTTCCTGCGGATTCGCAACGGTGAAAATCCTTTGGATAATACAGCCGTGCATCCAGAGAGTTACTCCTTAGTAGAAGCGATCGCATCTGACCTCAACGTAGCATTAAATCAGGTAACCCAAATCGCCGCCAAACTCCAAAAGGCTAACCTGAAAAAATACGTCACCGATACCGTAGGCGAACCAACATTACGCGACATCCTCAGCGAACTCGAAAAACCCGGTAGAGATCCCCGTGCTGAGTTTAAATATGCCACCTTCAAAGAAGGAATTACAGAAATCAAAGATTTACAAGAGGGAATGGAATTAGAAGGTATCATCACCAATGTCGCCAACTTTGGTGCGTTTGTAGATATCGGAGTACATCAAGATGGCTTAGTCCACATCTCCCAACTGGCGGATAGATTTGTTGACGATCCCAAAAAGATTGTCAAAGTCGGACAAGTTGTGAAAGTTAGAGTACTGGAAGTCAATGAGAAATTGAAGCGAATTAGTTTATCGATGAAATCCGTAAGACAGTAACTTTATGGCTTATACCAATTTGAAAAAAGAATGCGACAGATTGTAGGGGCAAGGCATTGCCTTGTCCTCTAGAATATATTGATGTGTCGCAAACATTATTTGAATTGGTAGTTAGTTGTAGGGTGCGTTGCGCTGCGCGACAACGCACCGCCAAGAATTCAGGTATCGTACCTTATTGGTAATACAATATGGCAGTTTATCAAGTTCGACTAATCAACTCGGCAATGGGGTTAGACCGTACTATTCAAGTACCAGATGATCAATATATTCTCGATATAGCAGCAGACAACGGCATCCGCCTACCATCTGGTTGTAAACAAGGCGAATGTTCTGCCTGTGTTGCCAAACTCATCAGTGGTGAAGTCGATCAAAGTGAGCAGAAATTTCTCCGTCCCCAGGAAATACAGGCTGGCTATACTGTTACCTGTGTTACTTATCCCACCTCTGATTGCACTCTCGAAACCCATCAAGAACAAGTTTTATATAAATCTTCGCTTTACTATAAACAATAAATTTTTTTAATTAGATATTTGGCTATTTATTTAGAAACTAAATACTCATCTTTGAAAGTATAAATTAATCGGCTTAATTTAAGATTTTCTTTATAAACTAATTTTTATAGAATTTACCAGCTTAATTAAGCATTTTAGCAATAAATAATCAAATGGAAAAATTAAACCCTGATTTTTCAGCCAAACGATAGAACAGTAATCTATCCTCATATTGATGCCCCAACAGATTGATTAGTTCATGATAGTGACATGAAGTTCACACGCTCAATCAACTGTTTCTGAGGTAAAAACAATGTTAGGGCCATTTTTAACAGCAATAGCTACAGCTTTGAGTCTACTAATAGTAGATTTGGTGGTACCAGGCGTTAATATTGCTAATTTTCCCGCTGCAATCATTGCAGCATTAGTGATTGGTTTGATTAATGGCTCAGTCAAACCAGTACTTTCTACCTTATCTATGCCGCTGAATTTCTTAAGCTTTGGCGCATTTTCGATAGTAATTAACGGTATTTGTTTCGCAGTAGCAGCAGCCTTAGTTCCTGGTTTTTCTGCTCACGGAATTATCGCTTTTATTTTGGGGCCAGTAATTCTATCTTTTGCTAACACCTTCATTAACAACTACTTTGCTGAAAAGAATTTGGCTTTAGGTAGTGGAAACGCAACTAACAAGGGAGAATTACCCTCCAGCTAATCAGCAGTTAGGGTACAGATAAGATTTCCCCAAGATTTTTCTACCAATTAGCAGTCGTCGAATTAATTGGATTTCGTAGGCGCAAGCAACCCATCTCAAACATTCATTAGAATCAAACCCATGAAAATAACACGCTTACTTCTTGGTCTGTTGTTACCTCCCGTAGGAGTTTTTCTAGAAGTTGGTATTGGCCCAACTCTGATAATTAACATTTTGCTCACATTGTTAGGTTGGCTTCCTGGTAGCATTCATGCAGTTTGGGTCATTGCCAAGCATAATGAGCAATTTAACAGACAGGATGGCATTTACTAACACCGCAAAATTGGTAATGAGTATTAACTAATTCTCGACAAGTAATTACCATTACCAATTTGTCATAGTCTGTTTCAATTCAGTTTGTATCTCAATACAGTTCTGCCAGAAATAAAAGCTCCTATTTAGAATAGTCATCAACTCCCAACTCAAAGCTTTTTAAATTGTGACTTTTAATTTTTGATTTTCGCGCTACGGTATCAGGGTTTCATCAAATTTCTCCTCTCAATTAAACTATATTAGGGTGGTAGTTATCCATCCTAATTTTTTTGTTTTATCTAATTTCTATAAAGCAAAAGTTGTTGCTCAGAACCCCGATTTTTTTAAAGTCGGGGTTCTAAATCTCACTACAGTGCCATTCATATGTAGGGTGCGTTAGCCTTAGATAGCACAGTAAGTTAGACCAATTCAAAATTCAAAATTAAGAAAACCATATGTAGCAAGGGTTTTTGAGTTTGTATATGTTGCTGAATTTTGGAGAATTGGTATTACAGACTCCATCTGAGATTTTTTCAACATATAAAACAATATCCCCAGCTTTTTAATAAACCAGGGATATTTATCTGTTAAAGAAGACAAGCAAAGGTATTAAGCAGGGGGAAGTTTGTGTTTATCACTAGTATGGTCTTTATCTTTGAACAATTCCGCCGCCGCTAACAGCAATTCTCTTAAAGCCTGTTTTAGCTGATGTTCTTTTTTTGCGATCGCACTGCCAGCTGCACCCAGTTTATCATCGAGCTGCGATCGCTTCTGTTCGACTTGAGTAGCGATGTTTTCTGCTTGGGGACGAGCTTGATTATACCAATGCTTTGCGTCTTCCAAGTAATCTTTCACCTCTTCCGAACGTCCGCCGTAGCGTGCAGCTAAATTAGCTCGCACAATAGCTAGTTGTGCTTGCAGTTGAGCATAGCGTTTCTTGAGCAAAGCTGCTTCTTCACTATCTTTAATCCCATCAATGACAGAATCAAGGACAGTTTTTGTACTAGTAGAAGTTTCCTTACCAGTCTCTTCAATCTCAGCCAAAATTACATCAACATCTTTTTGGAGTTGTTCTTCTTCGCTATCTAGTTGAGACTGTAGCTTTTTAATTTCTGTTTGAGTTTTTGCGATGTTTTCGTGTCGGCGGCTATTAACACCTTCCAATACACCTTCAATAGAAGCTGTCACTTCTTCTTTAATTTCGCTACCTCTTTCTTGGAAAGTTTCCATTACAGCCGAAAGCGCATCTTTGACAATAGTACGCAGTTCTATAGAACCAGCCTTAAATTCAGAACTTACTTGAGAAACTGCGGCTTTAACAATTTCCCTGATGCGATCGCTTCTTAACTGTCCTGTTTCTTTAACTTGTTCTAAGTCTGCTTGAATTTTCTCTTTGATATTGTTAGGCATTTTCCACTCTAGGTATTTAGCTAATTTGGATAAAATTTTCTAGATATCATCCTCTATTCACATTATGGTGTAGCCTTTTGCAGTCGGGCACTTCCTTTAGACAGAAAATGACTATAGCAATTCTAAATGTTTTGTGAAATCTGCTCTGAATGGTTATTGACGGTTAACCGTTGACAGTTAACCGTCAACAGCCAAAACCAATATTTTTCACAACTAAAATAGGATTGCTATATATTTTTCACAAATTCCCTTTTGTGAGATGATTAATATTTGTTGATACGCAATAAATTTCTTATGTGGCAGGTAAATATCACTTGTTCTGGTCAAGCATGGAAAATCTATGGTAGTGAATTTAAAGCGCTAGCAGATAAATATTCAGGTGTTTGCATTACTTCTAAAAAAATGCCAGATGGTCAGCGGATTATGGTATACAAAATTGAGGATGTCAGCGATGCAGAGGCTTTTGTAGAAGAATGTCAGCAGTTGGTTGGCTTTACTTCAGACTTTGAATCTTTGTAAAATGCTAGTTGATATATAAGTAAAAAATGATGTTGATTATATGAAAAAGCAATTCAACAAACTCATAAAATTGCTATTAATTATTTGTTTGAGCTTCACAAGTTTTTTTGCCCCCTCTGCTAGCGCAGCAGATACAGTTAATGGCGCACAAATATTCGATGTTCATTGTGCAGGTTGTCATATTAACGGTGGAAATATCATTAGGCGTGGTAAGACTTTAAAGAAAAAAGCCCTCAAGAAATATGGTATGGATTCTTTAGAAGCAATATCATCCATTGTTACCAATGGTAAAAATAATATGTCAGCTTATAAAGACCGCCTCACTCCAGAGCAAATTCAAGATGTTGCTGCTTATGTTTTAGAACAATCCGAAAAAGACTGGCGTTAACTAATTCATAATTTCCCATGATACCAACAACAAGTTATCTGCAATTTACCCCTGATTTAAATATCTGCCGTATCTTAAATGGAATGTGGCAAGTTTCTGGTGGACATGGACGCATAAATCCTCAATTCGCTATTGCAACTATGTTCAAATATGTAGATGCAGGCTTTACTACCTGGGATTTAGCAGACCATTATGGCCCCGCCGAAGATTTAATTGGTGAGTTCCGCCGGCAAATTATTGCTACTCGTGGTAAAGAAGCTTTAGCTAATATCCAAGCCTTTACAAAGTGGGTACCTCGTCCTGGTAAAATGACCAAAAAAATCGTCGAGGACAATATTAATATTTCCCTCCGCCGGATGGATGTAGAATCATTAGATTTAATGCAATTCCATTGGTGGGAATATCAAGATAAAAACTACCTCGATGCACTTAAATATATGGCAGAACTACAAACCGAGGGCAAAATTAAGCATTTAGCTTTAACTAACTTTGATACTGAACACCTGCAAATTATTGTGGAAGCAGGGATCAAAATAGTTTCTAACCAAGTACAATTTTCCCTTGTTGACCGTCGTCCAGAAGTAAATATGAGCCAATTCTGTCAACAACATGACATCAAATTATTTACTTACGGCACAGTTTGCGGTGGGTTGCTATCAGAAAAGTATTTAGGTAAACCCGAACCTAGAGGATTTGACCTGGCTACAGTTAGCTTGAAAAAATATAAAAATATGATTGATGCTTGGGGTGGTTGGCAATTATTTCAAGAATTGCTTTCGACTCTCAAATCCATTGCTGATAAACATAGAGTCAGTATTTCTAATGTCGCAGTACGCTATATCTTAGATAAGCCATCTGTCGGAGGTGTGATTGTTGGTGCGAGACTTGGTATATCTGAGCATATCGAAGATAACGCTAAAGTCTTTAGTTTTAACTTAGATGAGGAAGATTTTAATCAGATAGATGCAGTGTCTCGCCAGTCACGGGATTTATATCAGTTAATTGGCGATTGTGGCGATGAATATCGACGATAACAATTTACTATAGTAATTCTATTTCAGTTGTGAAAAATATCAGTTTTGGCTGTTGACAGTCAACAACCCTTCATGTAAGATTCCACAAATCATTTAGGCTGAGGATGGCATCTTGTCTCTGAATTATTTGCATCTCTACAGTTCATCATCAAATATCCTGTAGAGATGCGTTTGTCAAAAATATTTTCGCAGGGTAGGAGCAGAGAGAGAATTTTTCATATTCCCTAACAGCTATGAGTGATTAGTTGATAACTAACCACTCATGACTGATGAAAAATCTCAAACTATACGTCTTTACTCTGGGTTTCTGCGTGTTCTTTTAACCGAGATACGACGTTATAGTCACCACGACCTGGAGGAGTCATAGCTTCAATAATACCTTCTGTTGGGCCGCCAATTGCTTTCCACGCACCTAGACCACCTTTGAGTTGAGATACATGCACAAACCCAGCAGAACGGAGAGATTGTGCAGCTTGAGCACTCTCTTCCTCATTAGCACCGTAAACATAAATATCACGGCTTTTATCCAAAGATGATGCAGCTCGTTCTACGACTTCATCTGTAGGCATTGGCATTGCGCCCATGATATGGCCTTCATTATATGATTCGCGATCGCGCACATCAAGTATTGTAAAAGCGGGTTCGCCCCATTCTAGACGAGCTTTAACAACATGAGCATCAGATTGTGGTTCAATGGGTGGCTGTTGGGGGATGATATTATCTACTAAATTGTTAGCCATAACTATCTCTTGCTGATTACGTTAACAGCAATTTATCTGAAAATATAGTTTAATTTGCTCTTTCCCTGGTATGAAGATTACTAAACTCTCTCTTGAGATAGACTATTACAAAAAGGCTGTACTCCTGGCGAGAATAAAGCTAGTCATAGCGTCTGCAATAGGAGAAGTTTCAAGGCTAAATTCTCAAGTAAACCAAGCCTTATATTCAGCTTTGCCGCAACTTGCTAATTGATACTTTATTTACGTCATGCTGTACTAGTATTGCTATGAATTTAAAATTCAATATTAAAAATTGATGTATATGAACTAAGCATTTAGTTAGTTGCAAATGGGTAATTTATTGATTATTTACTTTACTAATTCATCCCAATTGGTTTTTAAATCTAAAATAGCCGTTATCTATCTTTTCCTTCTGTTTTTTAATTGATTTTTTAGGCAAAAATAGATAAATCTAGGCTAGAAGTTGATGGCTCACACCAATTCTTTATGAGGCTGCAGAGAATTCGATACCCCCTCAATACTTGTAGGTTAAGGGTAAAAGGGTCAAGAAAAAACCTTTAACTCTTACCCTTTCTCCTGCGGAGACGCTATGCGTAGCTTGCTTCCCCGCAGGGGTACACCATTTCCCCAAACTAAATTCCGAGTTGAAAATCCTTAACTGAGCAGTATTAGATCCCCCCTAACCCACGCCAGTCGCCTCTCCTGTTAGAGAAGCAACTGGCGTTGAAAAGTCCAAAGTCCAAGCTAGCCTTTGACCCTAGACGATTGACCCTTGACAGTCCTAACGCCAGAATATTTGATTTAGGTGCGTATCAGCTCAACGCTAATTTTATTGTGGAATCCTCAATATTAAATTTTAAATTCTCTTACCAAAAGTGCTTTCTTACAGGATCAATAGTTGACCAGATTAACCAATATCCACGATTCTATCATTTGCATTGCATTCAATTTTTAATCGCTATATTTTAAAAATGTATTATAAAACACTTATACAAGTAACTAGTATTATTTAAACTGATACTGAATCTTGATAATTTTTCATATCTGCTAATTTGAGGTATATAAATGAGTAAGCAAAGTCAAATAAATTACAAATTACATCCGTGAAATTAGGCTTCCAGATGATTTATTGATTGTTAAAATAAATAAATCAGATTGTCAAAATAATTACTATGAGATGAGTTTAAAGTTAACCAATAATGAGAAATTTATCAGTGATTTTATACCTTGTTTGTGATTGATTTATGAGTATCAATTTTACTAGGCTGTGATTTAAAATATAACAAGCTCTACAAAAGAAGACTTTTATAGGATAATAATCATGGTTAAGTGATTAACATATGTAGTAAAAGATAAAATGTAGCCAAACCAAGTATGATCATAACAATGTTTGTTGAGCGGCAGCTACCTGACAAAAAGTCACAGTTCAGCTAATTGTCATTTAAATTGCATCATTTTCATGCTGGTAAAAGCTGCAAACCCTCTCCCTTACCTTCTGCTCCCTACCCCCCTGCAGCCTCAATGTGCAAATTAAATGGTTAACAGCTTATATATATGATCCTCTGAGGTATAGATGTTAATAATCTCAGCACTACAAAATTTCTCTAGGGTGCAAAAAACTTCTGAAGGTAGGATTTTACAAAGTAGCGATCGCATATTAAATCGCCAAATAGACAATAGACTATAAATAATGGGCTAGACAGTTATGGTGATGGTTCCTGCTACTAATCCCAAAATTCTTGTTGTAGATGACGACTACGGTGTCCGAACTCTCATATATCGCTTTTTAAGTCGAAAATATCATATTGAGTCGGCAGCAGATGGTAAGACTGCTTTAAATTTATTCGATCAATTTCAACCTGATTTAGTCATCCTCGATTGGAATTTACCAGACAGCACAGGCTATACTCTGTGCCAAGAAATGCAACGGCGCACTAACGTCTTAGTCATGATACTAAGTAGCCGGACTGATGAAGCTGATAAAATCAAAATCTTGGCTGCGGGTGCTGATGATTTTATGTCAAAACCCTTTAGCCTAGCTGAAGTAGAAGTCCGAGTCCAAGCTTTGTTGCGGCGTATGCGTACAGTCAATACTTCACCAGCACAACGCCTCGTTTTTCAACAGTTAGCAATTAATCCTGATGGCCGAGAAGTGACACTTAACGATAAACCTCTATCATTAACAGCCCTAGAATTTAATATTTTACATTTTTTGGCTAGCCACCCAGGTCAAGCATGGAGCCGTCCCCAGCTAATCCAAAAAATTTGGGGTTGCGATTATGTTGGAGATGGACGAGTGGTTGATGTACATATTGGTCAGCTCCGCAAGAAAATGGAAGTTGATACAAATGTCCCAGAATTTATTAAAACTGTTCGGGGTTATGGTTATAAGTTTGAGCCACCGGAAAAGCCGACAGAATAGGTATTCAGAAATATTCAACTCCTTCTGTTGTCAAGAAGTAATCGCATTTTCAGAATTGCCAATTCAAAATTAATTACCCCACAAATTAATCTTGTTTCACATTTTCTATTATTCATACATCAATTTATAGCAATCCTATTTCAGTTGTGAAAAATATCGGTTTTGGCTGTTGACTGTCCACGCTTAACAGTCAAAAACCCTTCAGATCAGATTTCACAAATCATTTAGGATTGCTATATCTGTTTTCAAACAAGATACTGATACCAATTCAAAATTCAAAATTCAAAATTAAGAATCCAAACATGACAAGACTTTAAGTCTGTGTATCTGTCGCATTCTTTTTTCAAATTGGTATGAAATATAGAAGAATATAAAAACGCCTAGAAGAAAGATGATTTTTCATTCAAAATCTAGCGGGAAAAAGAGCGGCTAGAAGCTAGAGAAGAGTGATTGCAATACTTATCGTTTAAGGGCAAAAGGGGAAGGGGCGAAGGGGCAAGAAAAAACCTTTAACCCTTACCCTTTTACCTTTTCCCCAAACCAAATTCCGAGTTAAAAATCCTTAACCGAGCAGTATTGAGAGTGATTGTATTTTTTGGTTGTGGGTTTTTACTGTAATTGACTGTCTGAAAAATTTTGCTCAACGGGGGAAACCCCTAGCTAAACTTTTGGCAAAATCCAAAATCTAGGTGTGAGTATTGTTTCCTTCACAAAAAGACATAATTAGGTAAAATTAGTTAAAGCAATTTTTGCACCTGTTAAATCAAGGCATCAGCAAACTCATGCATCTGAAAATCAGTGCATCTCGATTTCCCATAGCTTCCTTACTACTAATTGCCCCCTTTTTCTTGTGGGGTACGGCAATGGTAGCAATGAAAGGAGTGATACCCCACACTACACCACTATTTATGGCAGGAGTGCGGTTGCTACCGGCTGGGATATTAATCCTCGTAGCAGCAGCATTAATGGGTAGATCCCAACCCAAGGGATGGGGTGCATGGTTATGGATTACCTTATTTGCATTAGTGGATGGAACTCTATTTCAAGGCTTTTTGGCAGAGGGACTAGTGAGAACTAGCGCCGGATTGGGATCTGTGATGATTGATTCTCAACCCTTGGCTGTAGCCTTGCTATCGTTATGGCTATTTCAAGAACGGATTGGTTTTTGGGGATGGCTGGGTTTAGGATTGGGAGTTTCTGGTATCAGTTTAATTGGTTTGCCCGATGAGTGGATTTTCCATCTTCTTGGTTCTGGTGTAAATATATCAATTGGTAATTGGCAACAGTTATTTGCTAGCGGTGAGTGGTTAATGCTGCTAGCTGCGTTATCAATGGCAGTAGGAACAGTATTAATTCGGTTTGTTTGTCGCTATGCAGATCCCGTAGTAGCTACAGGATGGCACATGATTATCGGTGGATTGCCATTATGGGGAGCATCATCAGTTGTAGAATCCCAGCAATGGCAGAATCTTGCCACATCCGATTGGCTGGCATTGGGTTATGCCACCATATTTGGTAGTGCGATCGCTTACGGATTATTTTTCTACTTCGCTTCTAGTGGTAATCTCACCAGTCTCAGTTCTCTTACTTTCTTAACACCTGTTTTTGCTCTACTTTTTGGCAATCTCTTCCTCTCAGAAGTCCTCAGTCCCTTACAGTGGATGGGAGTTTTCTTGACTTTAATTAGTATTTATCTCATCAACCAGCGCGATAATTTAGCAGCCAGCAAAAAGGTTACCTTGGCTGAAGCAACTACAAATCAGCAACCTATTTTAGAAGCATCTAATGCTCAGAAACTTAGCCCTGTTACTTTAGCTGTGAGAGAATCTGAGCCAGAAATTCTACCCTAAAGTTCATAGAAAGCGGCGGGAAAATTCATCCCCTTGTGGGTATAGAAGAATAGCCGCCCCGCCGCTTAGGGCATTGGGCATGGGGAAGAAATTTCCAATACCCAGAAACTCCACCCTCAAGGGGATGGAGTTTTTATGGTCAATCATCAGCAGATTTGAGCGAATTTTGCACCTAAATTCGTAAATACGTAGTAATTTGTAGCCACACATCATCAAGGAACTGCCGCAAGATGTGAACTTGAGAATTGACCCGATATACTAGATAGATGGTACAAAAGTATTATTAGTAGCCAAATTATGAAAGCAGTTAAAGATTTAACCCTTGAGGTTTAACTCTTGACTGTTTCCTGTTGACTACTGATACACTTATTTAGCAAAACACTTCGATAGCCTAAAACGATGAAAGCATCTGCTAAGTTCGACTTTGAGGACGAGAAATTTAATGCACCGCCTTCTCAAGTCATCCCCTGGTGTCAGATGATTAATCCTCGGTATGGCACAGATGGTATTCAATCTTACGGTTTGGCGATTAAGCTCGATAATGCCCAAGCTGTAGGCTTTCAGCCAGACGATAATTGGCAACAGGTAGAGCATGAATTTAGCTCTGGAGTGGAAACTGTATTTATTACTCCTACTCCCAATTTAGTGATTGTACGGCGGGGGCCATTGTCTGTCAAAGACCGGGAAACAGGTTTGAAGTTGGGTACACTAAAAGAAAATTATGATGCTTTTTTAGCAGATAAACTTAAATTTAAAACTTTTACTCGCTATTTAATTTTTATAGTAGGTGAAGATAAAAAATTCCTACATGACACGCCATTACAATTAACTCTCAATGGTGCAGCTGGGGCAAGTTTTGCTAAAACTTACTGTGAATATCAACAAGGTAAAGTTATTAGTGGTTTTGTGGCTGAATTAGAAAAGGCTTATGCAGGATATAGAAAGCAACCAGTAACACCAAAAGGCCCGTTATTTCATGCTCATGGGATTTTTTCGCCCATAATTGAATGTGAAGAAAGAGGCATTGAACCAAATACAGTACTGGTGGCTTCTACTGTAGATTTTAAACATCCAACAATTGGGACATTAACACAATATTTAATAGCTTCCGATTCGCCTGAGTCCGCAATAATTTGCAAGTCTTTTGAAGACCACAAAGAGTTTGGTAAGGAAGCTGTGAAAATAGAAACACCTAAGGTAGAAATGGCAGGTGTTTCTAGTTCTTATATTTACGCGGATGAGGATGATTTTGGTTATCCGCCGTATTAGGGATTGGGGATTGGGGACTGGGGACTAGGAATTTTAGATTTTAGATTTTGGATTTTAGATTGAAACCTAATCCAAAATCGCCAATCCAAAATCCAAAATTGAATTGCCCCATGCCCCATGCCCAATATCTATTCTTTTAAAAGTAAATAATATAATGAGCCGTTACCGCCTGTGATACCGGCGCGATCGCCTGCTAATTTGCCGGTTCCCATGAAATAATCTACTCGGCCTGGGCCTTTGATGGCGCTACCTGTGTCTTGATCCAGTACAAAGCGGTTAACTCTACGATACTCTAACCTACCTGAGTTATTAGGATAAGGAATAGAGGCAGCAATCAAGGCTAGTGCGCCTGGAGGCATCAAAGATTTATCGGTAGCAATAGAGCGCTCTGCTGTCACGGGGACATTAATACTACCTGTGGCTGCACCACCGCTGGTTTCTTTAAAAAAGACAAATCGCTCCCAACGAGGTAGATAGTTACTTAATTCTTGAGGATTTTGATTAAAAAATTGGATTAAACGCGGCATAGTTAATCCATCAAGGGGTAATTTGCCATCTTTTGCCAGTTCTCTACCAATACTTGTCCAGGGGTAATCTGTGCCACCTGCATAACCGATAGAGGTTCTTTTACCGTCACTTAACTGGATTTGAGCAGAACCTTGGATGTGAACCATGTATGCATCGAGGCGCTCGCGGAACCATAAAAGTTCTAGACCTTTTAACTGGCTTTTTTCGCCCAGTAAGCCATCTTTCCCTTCTAAATCAACTCTTTTTGGGTGAGGTTTAGCCCATTTATCAAAATCAGGTGGTAGGCGATAAAGGGGATACTTGTATTGAGCAGTCTTGACGCGGCTAGCTTGATAAACTGGCTCGTAGTAAGCAGTAAATTTAACAGTACCCTTGCCGTCATTCCCTATGGATTGGTATAAGGTAAACTCTCGCTGCACAGCAGCTTGCAGTTGCGCTGGCGACTTAGATTTAACCACTAACTGACGGAAGCGGATTAAACTCCGGCGCACCCGATCTAAAGTAATTTCTTTAATTGGATATTGTTGATAAGCAGCGATCGCCTTATCTTTTTCTAAGTAACTTAAGCTGTTATCAATGGCTGCTAACAGCGCTTTGCGATCGCCGCGTTTAACCCTGCTACCCCAAATTTGCTCATCCCAACCTAAACAAGCAGAGCTAGGGGTACAATTGCTTTCTAAGTCTATTGGTTTAAGTGGTGGCTCAATTTCGGGAGTGATTGGCGGTACTGGGATGGGTATCGCTGGCGGAGTCTGTTCTGGTGGTGGGTAAATAGGAATCTGAGCAACAGCTGACCAAAATGTATTTAAAAAGGTAATTCCTAGACTTAAAGAAAGCAAAGCAAGGGTTTTTCTGTTCATTTAGCTAAATCTTTCAACACTAGAACTAAAAATTGGTTCTACTCGAATTGCGACAACCCGAGATGGGCGTACTACCATATACTCCCCTTGAATATTCTTGATCGGCACGCTAATAAAGTCATTAGAGGCAGACTTAGGAACAAGCTCGCCACTATACCACTTTTGGAACTCTTGAATAGTAGGAAAACGTACTTCTTCGCGATGGCCACTTTCCAGTAGTAGGTAGACTGCGTATTCATTCGGTGTTCTAGGCATAAAGTTGAATCATTTGAAACACATTCAACCCATTGTTAACTACCTCACCCCAGAATGAAAAGGGGAACTATACGGTACAGGCAAAGCTGTCTGGAAGAGTTTTAAATTAATAACTCACCACGCCTCACTATTAACCTGTCCTTCCGGCAATGACGCTAGTTTACCGGAATACAGTTCCCAACAAATTATTCAGGAAAAATCTTGTTATAGAACTTTTATTTGAAGCGTGAGATTTTTCGTTAAGGTTATCAATAGTTATTTAGTATTTGGGTTTTGGCATTTCTACCTTGTCCCTAGTTCCTATTTCCCAATCTCCAGCCGCCAATTCTCAATACCCAATTCCCAATTACTGTTTTACAGAAGATTGTTTAGCTTTAGAAACGCCGCGTTGGGAATTTAAAAACGGCGGTATGGGACAATCTAATGTCATCGCGATCGCTCTCAGCAAATCGGCTTCTGATGGTGTAACTTTGTTATCTAGTAAGACAGTATGAGCGCAAGCATCAACAATACCTTGCTTGAGTTTGGGACTAGCAAGGCGCAGGCGATCGATACTTTTTTTGATTTCAGTAAAGCTACAAGCAACTGGCGATTCTGGTGTTTCTAGCTGTCCGGCGCGCGGTAGCCTAAAAACACCGGAACGAAATGCATAAGCAATTTCATCAGTTTGAGATTGTCCTACTCTCGCTAGTGCTGACAGTACTAAGATGCTATCTGACCAAATCTCTTCTATAGATGTGAATTCTACCTTTTTTACAGAGTTGGGATTAATAGAAGGCTCAAGTCGGTGCCATAGTACTAACTGCAAGACAAAATTCCCTAGAGATATATTACCTGTGGCTGTCACTAAACCGTGGACGCATTTACACAGCATTTGGCATTCTTTAGCGGAGTTTTGACGTAATGCGGGTATGATCAAATCCACTAGCGGTAGGCGCAGACTGGGGTCTAATTGGCTAATTTCGCTACTCAATTCTAGGGCTTGATCTACTACCTCAGGAGGCTGAACTTGGCGCAACCAAGTAATTTGTCGTTGTTGTATTTGAAGATTTTCTGTATCTAACGCCAACGCAAAAGCGATCGCAGTTGCACTTTGCTGTTCTCGTACGCTCAAGCGTAGGGATTCTGGTAAATTTGCTAACAATGCTTGAGCATGGGCAAAATGTTCTGGTGCAACGCTTCCTACTTGGTTAACTACCTGTTCTGGAGTTACAGATGTAGTATTTCCACCACCCGCAGCAAAACCCATCGTTAGGGAATCACCGGAAGTCCTGGAATGGCGCATAGGAGATGGCATAGCTGCTACATCACGCGCATTCAAACCCCCAATGCGGCGAATACGTTCTGCTAGTGGTGGGTGGGTAGCAAACATATCTTCTAAAAAAGAAGGCTTGAGGGCGTTACCAAAAAACATATGGCTGGCGGCTTCTGCTTTTGGAGACATTAACCGTGAATCCATTTTTTGCAGTTTTTGCAGTACCCCAGTAATGCCATTAGGGTTACGAGTAAACTGTACCGCCGAAGCATCAGCTAAAAACTCCCGTTGTCGAGAGACTGCGGCTTTAATCAAACGACCGCAGATTAAACCTATACCACCAATAGCCATTAATGCTAGACCAAAAGCCCACAAAGGCAAACCTTTGTTTTCATCGGAGTTAACGCGAACTCGCCAGTGCCATAACAAGTCTCCAGTCAAATAAATGAATAAAATTCCGTGTAATAGCCCCATTAAACGCAAATTCAGCCCCATATCTCCATTGAGAATGTGACTGAATTCATGACCGATGACTCCTTGGAGTTCATCACGGTTGAGGTTTTCCAAACTTCCACGGGTAACTCCAATTACTGCATCGTTGGGGGTAAACCCAGCAGCAAAAGCATTAATCCCCCGTTCTGACTCCAAAAGATAGACGGCTGGCACAGAAATACCAGCAGCGATCGCCATTTCTTCGACAATATTTAATAGCTGTAGCCCTTGTTCGTCTGCCATTTCTGGGATGAGAAGCTGTCCCCCCAACTCTTGGGCAATGACGCTACCTCCCTCCCGCAGCGAAAAAGTTTTATACCAACTCGCAAGAGCGATCGCAATTATTGTGATGACACCCACGGAAAATAATAATTGTGGCTGCCACAAACTACGAGGTGCTATACCAACCACAAATAAAGTGGCAATATAAATCGCCACAATCATGACTGCAACTGATATTGCAAACAATCCGATTAACTTTTGCGTGTTTTGGCGTGCAAGATCCTGATGTTCAAAAAAATTCATATGGGCTTAAAAAGACACGCGAGGAGCAGTTTTCATTTCTGGTGTTGCTTCTTGCAGCAATTCCGCAACCCTAAAATTAAAATTATTGGCGATTAAATTGCTGGGGAAAGATTCGCTTTTAGTGTTGTAGAGTGTCACAGCATCATTAAAAGCCTGACGTGCAAAAGCAATCCGGTTTTCTGTGGAAGAGAGTTCCTCCATTACCTGACTCATAGAGCGATCGGCTTTTAATTCTGGATAAGATTCCGAAAGTACCATGAATCGGCTTAACGCACCTGTCAACGCGGCTTCCGCATTACCTAACTGTTGCATCGCTTGTGGATCGCCAGGATTTTGCACTGCACGAGTACTAGCATTTAATGCAGAATTCCGCGCTGCAATTACTGCTTCTAAGGTTTCCCGTTCATGTTTCATGTAACCTTTAGCAGTTTCCACCAAATTGGGAATTAAGTCATAGCGGCGCTGTAATTGCACATCAATTTGAGAATAAGCATTTTTGTAACGGTTACGCAGCTTCACTAAATCGTTGTAGCTAGTAATAATAATCACCGTAACAGTTGCAATTACAACCACCAAAAAGATGAAAAAGCCCATATTCCTGAAGTTCCCTAAAACTTGCGAATGAAGAAATTCAACTTCTAGTAGAGGAAAACTTGCCATCAGCACATCAATTACTGTACTTGTTTGCAGATTTACCAATCCAGCAGCTTTTATATCCAGCGCAAGTTTTCTGGATATGCATATGAGTCTACTTTCAGTAGTATTGCTTTGTCTTCTGTAAAAATAATTACGAACAAATACTGAATAACTGCGACTGCGATCGCACAAGAGAAAGCTTTAGATCAATCCAAAATCCAAAATCCCCTGACCTTATCTCTTCCTTTCGAGGGAATGACTAGATTCATTTCCTCACGGTAGTGTCAAACAGATAGCTGCTTTATCATGTCTAAGCTATTTGAAGTTAACAATATATATAGTCATGGAAAAACTAGCTCCTACTCAATATCCAATTCATCCTTTACTAGAAAAACGTTGGAGTCCTCTGGCGTTTTCAGATAAACCCATAGAAAAAGAAACACTTCATAGCTTATTTGAGGCGGCGCGTTGGTCTGCATCTTCTTATAATGAGCAGCCTTGGCACTTTATTGTGGCAACTCAAGACAACCCAGAAGACTTTAATCGTCTGCTGAGTTGTTTAGCCGAAGGAAATCAAGTATGGGCAAAAAATGCTCCTGTATTGATGATTTCGGTAGCAAAACTTTATTTTGAGAAAAACGGCGCAGATAACCGTCATGCTTTTCATGACGTAGGTACAGCAGTTTGCAGTCTTTCAGTCCAAGCAACAGCCCTTGGTTTATTCATTCACCAAATGGCAGGCTTTGATGTACAGAAAACAAAGGACTTATACAAGATTCCCCAAGGGTATGAACCAGTAGCTGCGATCGCACTTGGCTATCCAGGCGATCCGCAAACCCTACCAGAACAATATCAACAACGCGAGTTTTCCCCCCGTCAACGCAAACCCCAACAAAGCTTTGTGTTCACCGGTGGTTGGGGATTGGGGATTGGAGAATAGGGATTGGGGATTAGGGAATTGCTTATTTCTCCTTGTCCCCCTACCCCCTGCCCCTTTTCCTCTACCTCACCCTTCACTGAATGCTTGCAAAAACACGTTGAATAGCTTCGACTCTCCTATTTTGATCTAGCGCAATACAAGACCAACGCCAACGTTCTGACATGAGAGGATAAGTCTGCAAACGGGGTTGGTAATAGGTGTTTTGAGGGTTTGCACATATACCAAACAAACCTATATAAACACCTCTTTGGAGATTTATGTAGCCGGCTGATAATTCTCCAGAATCATCGCGAAAAGCCTCTACACGTGCCCACAAAATCGCTTCTTGTCCCTGCAATCCTCGATTAAGTGCTGCACGATAGGTTGTAGGGAACGCATCGCTGACTCTGGGAGAAGCTTGATTCCATAAGTCAGTTGCATTTACAAATGCTTCTTCATGCTGTTCAGGATTGAGTCCTACACGCTTCATTCTCTCAACGAGGCGGGGAATACGGCTTTTTGTGCGTCTGAGACATCCAGCATCTGCATTTGTCAGATTAGAACCACCTCTTCCTTGATCCGAACACCAACCTCTATTTATCAAGCCGTTACCTGGATCAATATTTTGAAAATAGTTCTTGGTTTTGCTGCCATCAATCTGACAATTGCCCTCAGCTACACAAATAGCCAGTACTCCAACAGAAGAATTATTGGCAAATAGGGAGTCGAGTCTTCCAGAATATGAGGCGCTAATTCCTGAAATCAACCCGACACCAATAGAGAGTAAGTTAATACTAGGTGCGCTGGCGATAAAAGTACCAACAATGGTTAACAATAGGGTGCTGAGTAAATCCCAAACAATCCCTAATAACGGACGGTTCATTCTGACATTAATTACCTATCTGAACAACAAAGAAAAGATTAATTTTTGGTAGGCTGCCTCCATTTGTAAAGAAAAGTAAATGGCAAATAACACATTACTTATAAACAAAAAAATCTATTTAAACAACAGTGGCAAAACACACAAAAAAGTAAAAATTATAAATCGCTTTCAGCCTCTACTGAGCCAGAGTAAGCATTTTCACGCTATAACTCAGTCAGTAAAAACGGAAAAAATAGTTACTTTATTTATCAATAATTTTTCGTATACCAAAAGATATCAGCAAATTTATATCTATTGAATGTTGTATTTTTTATATTCTTCGATTAATTTTTTACATCAAGCAATTTTCAAGGAATATTGAAATAAGCCATTCTATTGAAGCTATTTCTAATAATATTTGTCAAAATAGAATGTACTGCGAAAGAAGGTTTTACAAGCAGTCTCATCTCTATCGCAATACATAAAGGTAAAAGTATCATGCAGACAAATTTAGAAGTAGTTCAGGCTGCTGTCGCTGCCGCTCAAAATGGAACTAAAACTTTGCAAGAAGCGATTTTAGAAGCTATTAATGAAGCGCGTTCTACCTGCGATCGCAACGGCAGTGATTCTACTAATTGCGCTGTAGCATGGGAAATTGTCGAAGAATTGCAAGCTGAAAAAGCTCATCAACAACAAGCCAAAAAACGCAAAACCTTTTTAGAAAGTTACTGTGAACAACATCCAGAAGCAATTGAGTGCTTGATATACGACGTTTAGGAAGGGTGAAGGGTCAAAGAAGAGGAAAAGGGGCAGGGAGCAGGGAGACAAGGAGAAATAAGCAATTCTCTATCCCCAGTCCCTAGTCCCCAGTCCCCCTATTCCCTCAAATCAGCCACAGCTGATTTAGTGATTTGCTGAATTGCTTCTAAATCAGGCGATGGTGTTTCGCTGTCCATTCTCAACCATAAAAGATATTCGATATTTCCTGCTGGCCCGGTAATGGGTGACCAAGTTAAGCCTTGGTATTTCCATCCTAATGCTTGCGCCACTTGCAACACTTGGAAAATCGCGTCTGCTTGGTCGTTTGGATCGCGCACCACGCCTTTTTTGCCTACACGGGATTTGCCAACTTCAAACTGGGGCTTGACTAATAATACTGCTTCGCGGGGCGCTTGAGTTAATTGCCACAAGGCAGGCAAAATTTTCGCTAAGGAAATAAACGATACATCTACGACTGCTAAATCAGGTATAGGGTCAGCTTCAGCGTACAATTGCTCTGGTTGTAGTTGGCGTAAGTTGGTGCGTTCTCGCAAAATCACCCGCGAGTCATTTCGCAATCGCCAGTCAACTTGTCCATAACCAACATCAATGCCGTAAACTAGTTTTGCTCCAGCTTGTAGCAGACAATCGGTAAAGCCACCTGTGGAAATTCCACCATCTATACAAATACGCCCTTCTACAGGAATAGCAAAATTTTCTAAGGCTTTAACTAGTTTCTCACCACCTCTGGAAACAAACCGCGATCGCTCTTTAATCTGAATGTGAGATGTAATATCTATTTCTGTACCAGGCTTATCAACAACCTGCTGATTAACGCTGACTTCCCCCGCCTGGATGAGTCGCTGTGCTAAGGCGCGAGAAGTACATAAACCTAATTCTACTAACAGTGTGTCGAGTCGTTGTTTAGCCAATCTTTACTTCCACAAATGTTTTTGCTTACTATCGCATTGATTCTAAATTATGAATTTTCACATTTTTAACCTCTAATTGATAATACTAACTTTCTTTTAACTTGTTAATCATGAGCTAAAAGATTAATTACTTTTTCTATATAAACCTTATTCATTCTCATCATAATTAAACATTAAAACAAATTTCTGTTTTGGTAAAACTAACATAGGTAGATATATAGGATGATCATCCCATTTCTTAATTTTTTCGCCTTTTTGGTAGCAAATAATTAAAGTAGGAACATCAGGATATTTATCTTTAGCCTCTGATGACCACTTACCTGAACCAAAGCCAAACATCCATTCAAAAGGTTCTTTTCTTGTCATATCTAGTCCTTGATTATTATTTTTTTCACCTCTACGAACATTTAAACGCCCTTTTTCCATACCCATTGATTTCATATCTGTTAACCCTTTAATAATACGTTTGTACTCCCATTTTTCTGATGGAACATAGTGACTTTTTGTATAACTAAGAATTTTAATAATAAAATCTATATCTACTTCCGCATATAAGTTATTATCTTGATAATTTATTAAAAGTTTTTCGACTTCTTGAAAACTTTGATAAATTTCTTCTTTTTTGTAAGCTGGATTTTGAGGAAAAATTAATGTTCCTGGTACTAATACTTCAATAACTGAAGGGTCTAAAACACCAGAACGAGTTGGTTTTAGATTTCCTCCTATCCAAACTGGTTGAAGCTTTATATTATGAATATCATCTCCAATTGCTTGACGCATAGCTTCATCTGCTTCATGAATAGAACGAAAAGCGTCTAGTATATTTTCAGGTACAAAGAGACGAGTAACATCCTTTAAATGAGGACGATAACCAAACATTCTAGCGTGTTGATGAACTGTGTCCATCATTTTCTGTTTTGCATCACGCCCATAATAAGTTACCATTAAACCTTCAATTGTAACACCTCTTCCTAATCTATTCCCTCCAATTAATATATTCATTCCAGGATTATAATTAGGCTCTTTTTCGGGATTATTTGCATTAATTATTTTAGGTATTGCACGTCTTAGTTGAATTTTCAACTCATCTATTAATTCAGTAAGTGGAGGTAAATGAATAGCAGTTTTATTTAACTCCTTATAAGCTTGTTCTAACCATTTCATCGCTTGTTGGTTATCCGTTGCTGAGCTTCTCTCTCTAATTGCTTGATCTAAATTAATTACAAATTGGCTAATAACTTTTTCTAAAATGCTATGAATATCCTGTTTATAACAAATATGAGCTAGAAAAGAATATTTAGCATCTTCTTGAGTAGAAGATAACATTTTGTAACTTGAACCAAGAAAGAAGCAGCACAGTGCAAGCTTTAATCCTTCGGGGATTATCCATTTATTACCAGGATTAATAGAACCTTTCTGTTTTTTTAACTCATTAATTTCTTCCGCATCTACAATATAAGAGTATTGACTTTTTTCAACAAAAAATAACTCTCCTCCCATATAACTACCTCCAGGTTTTGGTAGCGCCGCACAAAATTTTGGTTTACACGGATGAGGGAGACGTTGTAATAATAAACTTTGGGGAGTAGCTGTAATTTGAATATAAATATGATTAGCTACTTCTTTACGAATGTTACCTATTTTTTCAAAGATTGCACTATCACTAATTGTAATTTTTCCTTGTTTAGCTTGTTTATATTCATTTGTATTTAAACTAGCATTATCTGCCTCATCGTCAAAAATTAAAGTAGGAACATCTTTAACCTTTGCTGTTTTTAAAACCTTTAGTAAATTCTCCAAATGATGAACATTTTTAGTAGAAACTAATACAATTCCTGTATCTTTTACGTATGGGATAACTTTATTTTCTGCAAAACCTATAGGGTCTTTTTTCCATGATTCCCAATCAAAAAAGACAGGGCCTCCTTGAACTTGATTATTAAATCGATTAGCAGTTTGTTTTCCTAACCATGTATTATCCGATGTTAAAACAATAAAACAACGAAAATTATTTTCATGGGCTAGTGCTAATGTTGCAATAGTTGTGTTGGTTTTACCACTTTGAACACGACCATAAATCAGTCCTGTTGTTCCACTTGGAATAGGTTCAGTCCCTTTATATTGTTGACTCACTAAACCTGTACTATTTTGTCCTACATCACCATGACCAAAATTTTCTGCATAAACATTTACACAATTTTGGACAATTTCAATAGCAGTTTCTTTAAGTTGATTAGCCTCTTTTTGTCCAATTTGTTTTTCTAATCTCTTAATTAATTTACCGATACAAGAACCATTAATGTTAATACGAGTGTGTTTCATAAGTGATATTATGCTGATAAAACTATACCTGGCCAATTATTTTGAGGAATTGTACGCTCTAACGGAACTTTGCCTGTACCTTTAACATAATAACTTCCTCTTAGTTCTCTTTTTACAGAAACACGCTGCTGCGCTAAACCCTCATCACGATCAAGAATTGTCCATAGTTGTTCTTCTGATAGACAACAAACACCATCCCGATGACAAATCAATGCTATAAACAGTTGGACATCAGGATAGGTTTTATGGAATATTTCTAGTGCAATTTCTTCTTGTGAACTGAAGCTAAAAGACCAAGAGGAATTGGGCTTTCTGGATATTTTGAAGAGGATAGCTGATTCTTTATTTGTGTTTTTTAGAAAATAAAGAGATGGATGAATGGAACATAAATGACTTATAGATATATAAGATGTTCCTTTCAATAGCCGAAGAAAAGCTGCACCATGCAAAAACTCTAAATCATTAATAGTCATTTGCCAAGAAAGAATTAAATTTTAGGACATATATTTTACTTTAATATTTAAGTATTCTTGCAATGGCTAAAAGAGTAACTGATTTTTTATATTCAAAAAAGTAAACAAACCTTGGTTATCAATATCCAGTACGCTAATTGTAGCTTTTTATATCTGGAACGGCTAGTATAATGTACTCAATATAAGACTCGTATTTAATTTTTGAATAAACTCAGTACAACTTCAACTGGCTTCTTTTCCTGTTCCCCTACACCTCTCCTGTCGGATGCTGCTGGCTATTCAAGGTTGTCACCCCTCACCTCCATTATTTTCTAGGCTTTACTATGCAATCTTAATAATGCACTCACCTGCAGAAAACCTTATTTTATGGTTGTATTGAGGGGTCTAACCCTCTATCTGGCAACAATATCCGATAGGAGATGCTAAGCGAAAAGGGACGCTATGTTTATTAGGAAGTAACCTAAATTCTGCCAAAATTACCGCGGTGGGTATAAAACGTAATTATAATTACAAGGTTAATAGATAGGAACAGAAATGGTCAAAACAACTTCTTTCGCGATTCTTGCAGCTGTTCCGGAGACACATTTGCTATCTGCATTAGAGACAATGGAAAAGCTAGACAGTGAACTTAGCGATGAAATCATCAAAGTCGCTTTCGGTAGCATGGCTTTTGAAGTATTCCGCAAAGCTGATGAATTACGTGGAGAAAAAACCGTAGAAGTGTTAATTTATGCTTCAGACTGTGCGGATCAACCTCTGAACTCGGAAGTCTCTTGGGGAGGTTTATATATTGGTCATGCAAATTCTCGCAATGGCAGATATGCAGGTAAATCAAAGTTTCTGCCACCATCTACTACAGCCGACAAACCTCGGTGGGCGGTTTTTTGGGAAATCCAAGAGTTAAAAAAGCTCAAGACTCCAATTGCGATCGCCTCTTTTAAGCCATTAGGTAAAAAAACTAACTTTGTTTCGCGTTTTATCCCTGAGGAGCCAATGCTAATCGAATATTACTAATTTTTGTTACTGAATATGACTGTGAACTGCTGAGGAGGGTTTGTTAATTAATATGAAGCGATCGCCTCTGACAGATAAAGTCATATTCTCAGCACAATTGCTCATTGACAAATGAAAAATCACTTCAATCTTTTAACAAGATTATTGATTTACTGCGGGGATGTAAATAAAACCTGGGAAATATTAAATTTTATTTTTCAATTGATAATTTATCGGATTTTATGCAATAGCAAAAAGCGAATTGCTAAAGGAATGTAGATCAAATAAAATGCAAAACTTTTGATGTAAAGTGCCAAGTGCGAAATCGTAACCTCAAGACCCCAGATTTTTGATTAATCAATCACCTAACGCACCCTACAAATATTGCAGGTTATTTAACCCACATTCCTCAATCCAGCTACCTCAAATGAAGGTTTGCTGTTGATATTTTTAGGGGTTGGACATTTGTCCTGCCCCAAATACCTAGATATTGTTTTCGCTTAATTCACGACTGATATGGTCAAAAGGTTCATCTACAAAAGCTGTATCAGTAAGACCTGCTGCTGCTACTTGTGCCTTAACAATTTCCTTCATAATCTGCACACCACGTACTGTGGGGCCGATGGGGACTCCCAAAGAATTGTAAGTTTCTCTTAGCCCTTGCAGAACCCGCTCATCTAATACATTGGTGTTACCAGCAACCAAAGCATAAGTGGCGTAGCGCAAGTAGTAATCTAAATCCCGTAAACAAGCAGCATAACGACGAGTTGTATAAGCATTGCCGCTAGGACGAATCAATTCTGGTAGTTCATCAAATAATTGAGAACCGGACTGCTTGACAATTGCAGCCGCATTAGAATTAATTGTTGCCGCAGCTTGGATACGTGCGGTACCACTTGCAAAATAGGATTTCAGGCTGTCGAGTGCATCCCGGTCAAAATACCGACCAACTACGTCATAATTCTTAATTAAACTTGTTACTGCATCGCGCATTCCGGTTTCTCCCAATCATTACTATCTATGGTTTGATATTAATTTGGCTGCTTCATGCACCAGTCATTTTTTGTGCCAATTACAATATAGAATCGGCACAAAACAATCTACCCGCTATTTAAGGATTCTATGCCAAAGTTGCCCCTCTGAGTTGAGATGTTCGATTTTTGTATAGGTGTTAGACAAAGGTTAATAGAAACTGTAAACTGGAGAATCTGTAACAAAGACTACAAAAATTCCTAATGTCATATCCTTAGGATATTCCAGGTGTGTCACAATTGGGTTCATCTCAGCAGGGTCAGCGTGGTTTAAAGATTCTAGTTTGAGTTTATTTAATTGGCAGAGAAGGAGTAACAATGACAACCCCACAAGAAGTCTTGAAATTGATTCAAGACCAAAAAATTCAGATGATTGATCTGAAATTCATCGATACACCAGGGACATGGCAGCACCTCACCGTGTACTATAACCAGATCGATGAAAGTTCATTCACTGATGGCGTACCTTTCGACGGTTCCAGTATTAGGGGTTGGAAAGGCATCGAAGAATCAGACATGACAATGGTTTTAGATCCAAACACTGCCTGGATCGACCCATTCATGAAAGAGCCAACTCTAAGTATAATTTGTAGCATTAAAGAACCTCGCACAGGCGAATGGTATAACCGTTGTCCCCGCGTGATTGCCCAAAAAGCCATAGACTATTTAGTTTCTACTGGCCTTGGTGACACAGCTTTCTTTGGCCCAGAAGCTGAGTTCTTTATCTTTGATGATGCCCGTTTTGACCAAACTGCCAACTCAGGTTATTACTACGTAGACTCCGTAGAAGGTCGTTGGAATTCTGGTAAAGATGAAGGCCCTAACCTCGCTTACAAACCACGCTTCAAAGAAGGTTACTTCCCAGTAGCGCCCACGGATACTTTCCAGGATATGCGTACAGAAATGCTGCTGACGATGGCAGCGTGCGGCGTACCCATCGAAAAACAACACCATGAAGTTGCCACTGGTGGTCAGTGCGAATTGGGTTTCCGCTTTGGTAAGCTCATCGAAGCTGCTGACTGGTTGATGACTTACAAGTATGTCATCAAGAACGTTGCTAAGAAATATGGTAGAACCGTGACCTTTATGCCAAAACCAATTTTTGGTGATAATGGTTCGGGGATGCACTGTCACCAGTCTATTTGGAAGGATGGCAAACCTCTATTTGGTGGTGATAAGTATGCTGGTTTGAGTGACATGGCACTGTATTACATCGGTGGTATCCTCAAACACGCACCAGCACTGTTGGGCATTACAAACCCCACTACCAACTCTTACAAGCGCTTAGTACCTGGTTATGAAGCACCTGTTAACTTGGCTTACTCCCAAGGTAACCGTTCTGCTTCTGTGCGGATTCCTCTGTCTGGTACTAACCCCAAAGCTAAGCGTCTAGAGTTCCGTTGCCCAGATGCTACCTCTAACCCCTACTTAGCATTTGCTGCTATGCTTTGTGCTGGTATTGATGGTATCAAGAATAAAATCCATCCTGGTGAACCCTTAGACAGAAATATCTATGAACTTTCTCCAGAAGAACTAGCAAAAGTTCCTTCTACTCCTGGTTCTTTGGAACTGGCATTGGAAGCTCTAGAAAACGATCACGCCTTCTTGACTGAAAGCGGTGTATTCACAGAAGACTTTATCCAAAACTGGATCGAGTACAAGCTAGTTAACGAAGTTAAGCAGCTACAACTACGTCCTCATCCCTACGAATTTTATCTGTACTACGATTGCTAATTGCGATCGCTAGTAGTCTTAGTAGGTAGTAAGCACTTGGCTGCTTACTACCTACCTTCAAGCTGCACTGATAAGTTTGTGCCACCCTCTAGGGCGGCTTTTTTTGAATCTTGGGCTTTACCCACCCTACGGGTTGCTTTCATAATTACCAATTACCCATTACGAACTACTATAAGGTTGATCTGGCAGAAACAACGTAAACCGACTGCCTTGGCCTAAAGCTGATTCCACTGTGACATCACCACCATGCAAGCGTGCTAGTTTGCGCGTTAAAGCTAGACCCAAACCCGTACCTTCATACTGACGATTTAACCGACTATCAAGTTGTTTAAAGGGTTGAAACAGAAATTTAAAATTATTAGGGTCAATTCCTATACCAGTATCAGCAACTGTAAAGCTAATACCATTACTAACTTTTTTTACTTCTAAAGATACCGTACCAGCTGGTGTGAATTTAATTGCATTTGTCAGCAGATTGAGCAACATTTGCTTGACTCGCCGCTCATCTCCAATAAAAATCTCGGCTTCTGAATCAATTTCGTGGGTCAGCTGTAATCCTTTATCTAAAGCTTGGTCTGAGACTGTAGATATTGCATAGTTACACACATCTCTAACTAACAAAGGTAACTGCAAAAGTTCTTCTTTCCCCGCTTCTACCTTAGATAGATCCAAAATATCGTTGATCAGCGCTAAGAGATGTTGACCACTGCTATATACACAACCTATATATTCTTGTTGCTTTTCATTGAGAGGGCCGACCATTTCTTGTTGCAACAATTGCGATAAACCCATGATCGCGTTTAGGGGTGTTCGCAGTTCATGGCTCATTGTCGCTAAAAATTCACTTTTGGCACGACTCCCAGCTTCCGCTGCGGCTTGCGAGGCGCGTAGTTTTAACTCAGTTTGCTTGCGTTCTGTAATATCTTCAACAATAGCTAAAAAAAACTCAGGGTTGCCATTACTGTCAGGTATAACTGAAACTGACAGATGAGTCCAAACTAAACCTCCTTCTTTATGAAGGAAGAGTCTTTCCATCTCAATACGATGTCTTTCACTCAGCTGTTCTGGGTCTTTGTGAATACCAGAAACAAGTTGTCCAAAAAGCTCTAAATCTCCCTTTTGTTGGGAAATGTAATTTGTAAAACGCTGTCCATATAGTTGTTCGCGGCTGTAACCCAGCATTTGACATAGTGCCGGATTTGCATCCACTATTTCTACTTTCATATCTATTAGTCCAATGCCAATTGAGGAACACTCAAAAATTGCTCGGAATTGGGCCTCACTCTGACGCAGTGCAGACTCGGCGGCGTTACGTTCGCTGGCTTCTATAGCTAGGGTCACAAAATCTGCCATTGAACCAGCAAAATTTTCTTCTTCTAATGTCCATTGGCGAATCTCGCCCAAATGTTCGTGAGAGACTACTCCTACTAACCGACCGCCTAGCCAAATTGGTGCATTTAACAACGATGCAATACCCAACACAGATAGATAAGACTGGGATAATTCTTCAGTTCTCATGTCGTTGATGGCATCATCGGCTGCAATACTACGTTCCTCAGATAAAGCTTGGAAATAATTAGGATAATTCGCCTTCAATAATGACAAGCCGCAGGTATGCTCTTTTGTTCTTAAATCGTATAAATCAATACATTCTAAAGTTGAGTGGTCTTCGTTATATAACCAGACACCAACTCGCTGCACGGTAAGGGTGCGAGCAGCAGCTTCTGTAATCTCTTGAAATGCTGCATTGAGATTACCCTGTTGGAATGTTTTACTTCTTGCTAGCTGCACCAACGTTTGGCTTTGTTTTCGTCGAGCATGTTCTCGAGTTTGCAAACTTGCCTGGGACTGCTTGCCTTCTGTAATATCTCTAGCTGCCACCACATGCATTTTTTGACCTGCGTAAGAAATAATTTTGCTTTGAAGTTCTACAGGGAAAGTAGAGTCATCTTTATTAAATACAATTACTTCACTGGTTTTTTCAGACCCGGAAAGCATATTTTTTACTATCAACACTTGTGATTCTAGCGTGATGATCTTGAGGACATTATTGTCAATCAGTTTTGCAATTTCATAACTAGTCATTTCTGCCAGAATTATGATTTGCATCGACAATCATTCCTCTATGATCTAAGATGACTCATTAAAACGTTGTTTCAATCGAACAATGTCTTTGGGTTTTGCGCTCAGTCAAATTAAAGAAAGACGACAACTGTCTCTCATAACTTGCTATAGCTGTAGCATACAGTTATTTTTTCTCAGCATTCATTCATGCCCTTGCTGGTCACTTGCCTACGCAAGAGCCAGTGCCAAACTTAAGGTGTAACTCACTTTTAATTAAATAGTTCTGTGGTAATTAACTCAGAGCTAGTAAGCTGCAAACCTAATCTCTTATATCAGCGATCGCAATGATTGCCACCTTGTCAGCGATGTCTAAGAATGACCCGCTACTACGCATCTAGGGAAATGAGATACGGTTTTTACACAATTAGCATTATTTAAGAATAAATTCAAGAGCGCTACATCTATTGATAAACTTTGAGCCTCAATAAATTAAAACAACGCTTTATTAACTCATTATTAAACTGATGAGAATTTATGCAGCTATAAAATCTACTTTTTAAGTAGGTTAGCGATCGCTCATAACGATATTCAGAAAGGAAAATTAACCACAAAGCCAGCTTTTTCTCTTTTCTTAGGCTTTATTTTTACAAAAATTTACATAATTGGCTCTAATTGAGCTGATTTCATGGTGCGCTAGAGATTAGGGACTTCCAACTAAAAAAATATTCCATACCTGCGGGACGCTACGCGAACGCTTTGTCAGTAGAGGAAGTAGAGGAGAAAGAATCTGCCGCTATGAAAATGGGATAATTTATTTTCTGGAAGTCCCTTAAAAGTTCAAGGTTAAGAGTCCAGATTTTTTGAACTTTACAAAATTTTGCAAAATTAGGACATAAATTCTCTCTATGGTTGCCATGATCTTTATTCCTAATTTTTGCTAAAAATATCGTTTAAAAGGCAGTGTATTCTTCTAGAGAGATACGCAAACCCGCAAATTTTGCGACAATTAATGTAGAGCAGCTGTTACAGAGGTGGAGCAATGAAAGATAGCAGCGTCAGAATTGTCTCTCTCATTCCAAGTGGAACAGAGATTTTAGCAGCACTGGGTTTGAGTAACGCAATTGTGGGGCGATCGCACGAATGTGATTATCCCCCAGAAATTCAAGATCGCCCTATTTGTACGGCAGCCCGGATCAATAGTAATGCCTCCAGTCGACAAATTCATAATGAGGTGAATGATTTATTACAATCAGCTCTCAGCATCTATGAAATTAATACGGAGATTCTAGAGAAATTACAGCCCACCCATATTCTGACTCAAGACCAGTGTGATGTCTGTGCAGTCAGCCTCGAAGATGTAGAAAAAGCAGTTGCCAGTCTCATTGACAGTTCACCCCAAATTATTTCTCTGCAACCCAATGTGCTGCAAGATATTTGGAATGATATTGAGCGCATCGGTAATATCTTCCAGGTAGACTCAGTGAAGTTGATAGAAAACCTAGAAGCTCGTGTCAAAATCTGTCAGCAAAAAATTCAAGGACTCACTTTAACAGAACTACCTACAGTTGCTTGCATCGAATGGACTGATCCTTTGATGACAGCCGCTAATTGGATTCCTGAATTAGTCAACTTGGTAGGTGGACAAACGCTATTTAGTTCCCCAGGACAGCCATCGGCTATTTTACCTTGGGAAACACTCATAGCCAGTAATCCCGATATCATTATCTTTATGCCTTGTGGTTGGGATTTAGAACGCACTCGCCAAGAAGCGCAGTTATTAACTCAAAGTTCCGAGTGGCAAAAACTCCATGCTGCCCAAACTGGTAGAGTCTACATTACTGATGGTAATGCCTACTTTAACCGTCCAGGGCCAAGGCTAGTAGATTCTCTAGAAATTTTGGCAGAAATGTTGCATCCCGAAATTTTTGATTATGGCTACAAAGGTACAGCTTGGGAAGCTTTAACAACTGATGAAGTGATGGCTTTATCCAGAAGTTAAGCCCTTAAGCTTTGAAATTACATAATCATTTATGGGGTTGGTTGACTGTTAACTGTTGACTATTAACCGTTGATAGTCGATCAATTTTAGATTTTGGATTTTTAGATTGAATCCAAAATTTAAAATCTCAAATTCGGTTAATTTGCAAATTTTACAACTGCTTTAGTATATACAAGGGTATGTAATGCCAGAGGCTAACGTACCCTACTGGCTGTTTCTCTCCCCTGACTACAAAGTTTTTAGTTGACAGTCCTTAAGAACGCTTTGCTACTTGATTCAGCCATTCAATCAGAGGTCTTAAAGTTCCGGGTAAGGCGGCCTCACTAACAGTGACAGTATGTTGCTTACCCTTGTCTTCCACCGTCAACTTATACTGAAAGCGATCCGCTTGGGGATTAGGTGAAGTAATGTTTTCAGGTAAGTTAAATAAACCAGCAGCTTCCACTAGTCGCGGTAGTTCGTTTGCTTCGTTAGGCGGGAGATTAGCTGTATCAATAGTAGTTTTCTTGCTAATTCCAGCAAAGCCGCCTGTGCGTTCAAAGGAGATTCTCATTTTTTGCTCTCCATTGTGCTTTCTAGGGGAAGGAATAAAAAAACTGGAAGATTTCGATGGTTATCTTCCAGTGTAACAACAAAGGACAAGACAGTGTAAATTCTGAATCACGAATGATGAATTATGAAAATTTTACTTGTTGATGATTCATCATTCACCATTCACTATTTGATGACACCTACCTTTTGCCAAGCATTCTGTATAGCTTTTTGTTCTTTACTATCGTTACCGTAAAGTTCGCTAGCAACTTTGATAGTTGCAGTAGCTGCAGCTTTAAAGCTAGCATTAGCACGCAGGCGATCGCGCAAAGTTATGTACCAAATTTTGCCAGCTTTTTCCCAAGCATAGCCGCCAATCTCCATTGCAGCTAGATAAAAAGCATGGTTGGGGATACCTGAGTTGATATGCACGCCAGCGTTATCTTCTGTACCTGTATACTTGTCCTTCATAAACGCAGGCTGAGGATCTTTACCCAGAACGGGATCGTCGTATGCTGTTCCTGGCGCTTTCAGGGAACGAATACCAACACCTTTGACATTGGGAGCTAAAAGGCCTTCCCCAATAATCCAGTCTGCTTGTTGTACTGTTTGATTTTTGCTTTTTTGTTTCACTAAAGCACCGAAGACATCAGAAAAAGACTCATTGAGTGCCCCTGGTTCGGCGTAATACTGTAGACCAGCCTCGTACTGGGTCACGCCATGAGTCAGTTCATGGGCAATTACATCAATGGACTTAGTGAAGCGTTGGAATAATTCCCCATCACCATCACCATAAACCATCTGGTCGCCATTCCAGAAAGCATTTTCATATTTGACACCGTAATGTACGGTAGAGTCTAAACGCAATCCTTTATCATCAATCGAATTGCGATCGAATATTTCATGAAATAAGTCATAAGTAGCACCAGCATAATCATAGGCTTCATTGACTGCGGGATCGCTACTTGGTGGATCTCCTTCACCGCGCACCAATATCCCAGGTAAATTTTCGGAATTTTTTGCATCATAAATAGTGCGGCGCTTCACACCTGGGGATGGCGCGAATGAGACAGAACCAACGACATTTCGTCTACCGCGCAACTGTGCGGAAACGTTTAATGTTTGAAAAGCCCAACTTCGTTGCTCAGGGTTACCATTAACAGCAACATTTTCCAGCATGTGTGGCGGAATAATACAACAGATAGGACATCTGGAATACCCTATATGTTCACAGTTAAAACCAGTTGATTTCTTATTATTTCGAGCCATCGTCAGATATTCTCCCTTTTAAACTAAGTGATGGCAAACAGTGGCAAGAATCCACCGTTCAAAGGAGCAAAAAACTAATGTAGGTGGTGTGTCCCTATTTTGTTTAATCTAGAAAACTTTCTACTTTATGTTTTAGAACAGATTTTTTCAGAGGGCAGAGTTCCTCTCTAAGGCCTTTTTATGTTGGGACATGACATAGAAACACAAGACAAAATCAGATTCCGCAAATTACAGCCAAAATCTTGGTCTTGTGATGCACAACCTCCCTTAAAGACCCAACGGCTTTATATAATAGGTCTTACTCTATGCAAATGTGTAAATTATTACTGATTTGTTACTAAAGTTATGGGTAATGGGCATTGGGCATTGGTAATTGGTGTTTGTGATTTTTCCCCCTGCTCCCTGCTCCCTGCCCCCTGCTTTTTCCCAGTCCCCAATCCCAACTCCCATAGCTCAATTCGCCTAAAAATTTAAGAAGAACAGAGGATTATTAGGTTGAGCTTGCAAATCTGTAAAACATCCTTGGGCGATTAATTGGCCTTCATTCAGCACAATTATCCAATCTGCGTGTTGGATGACATGAGGGCGATGACTAATGAGAATTGTAGTTTTACCATAGCGATCGCTCAATAATTTCTCTAGTAAATAAGATTCGCTGGCAGGATCTAAAGCCCCTGTCGATTCATCCATAATTAAAATCGGTGGCTCAGAGACAATGGCCCTGGCTATGGCTAAACGCTGACGCTGTCCGCCGGAGAGGTTCGCGCCAAATTCACCCAAGACAGTTTGATATTTATCGGGTAGGCGGCTAATAAATTCATCAGCGCCAGTGATTTTACAAGCATTAACAATCGCTTCAAAGCTTGTATATGGAGCATTTAAACGAAAATTTTCAATAATTGAACGACTCCAAAAATGCGCTTCTTGAGGAATTAGCACTACTTGTTGACGTAGTGAATCTAGAGATATATCTGGCAAATTGTAATCACCAATCCGAATATTGCCAGATTGCAACGGATACAATCCAGAAATTAGTTTGGTCAATGTACTTTTACCACAGCCTGATTGACCAACTAACGCTACTATTTTCCCTCCAGGAATTGTTAAGGAAAAATCTTTTAATAATTCAACTCTGCCAGCGTGGTGAAAATTAATATCAAGGCAAACAATATCGGAATTAGCAGGAATTTTTACCCAAGGCTTTTGTTCATCTCCTTGATTTTCAGGAGTGGCATCAATAACTTCTGCTAATCGCTCAATGGAAGTTCTAGCGCGCACCAATCCATTAGCAAAGCCAATGACTGTGCTGAGAAACCCTAGAAAATTGGCGTTCATGCTATTGAAAGCGAGTAATTGTCCTATGCTTAATTCTTTAGCGATCGCTAAACTGCTGCCAAACCACAAGAGGATAACGCTACTAACTGTAAATACCAATCCTGAAAAAATATTATTAATTGCAGAAATCTGCATGGTTCTAAAGGCTAAATTGGCAACTCGTCCATATTTAGTCTGTAATTCTTCCCACAATTGTGGCGCAGCAGATAAACTTTTAAATGTGATGGCTCCTTTAAAAGTTTCAACTAAGATGCCTTGGTTTTCTGCTTCTAATATTAATAAGTTTTGGAATTTACGTTGCAAGATAGGTAAAAATAAAAATGTAGATAATGTCATCAACACTGAGAACGCTAAAGCCATCAAAGTCAGTTTCATGCTGTAAAACAACATAAAACCCAAGGAAATCAGCGCGATAAAAAACTGACTAGGTAATCCAATTACTGATTGAGAAACTAACTGATTAATTTCTTGAATATCTCGCAGCCGACTCATAATTTCTCCACTGCGATGAGATTCGTAATATGTCAGAGGTAAGCGCAGAATTTGCCGACAAAATTCTAATACCAATCCTAACTGTAGCCGCCCTGCAAAATGGGTAATCAGATTAGACTGCACTAGTCTGAGACTGCTACTGAGCAAATTCATCACAATCGCTGCTAGGACAACATTGACTAGCAACTTAGTATCACCACGCACTAGCACATCATCGGTGAGAATTTGCAGCAGAAACGGAGAAATCAGCGAAAGCAGTCCCACAAAAATATTGATCAGAAATGCTTCGCCGAGGATAGCGCGATAATTCCAGACTGGCTGCATAAACCGCCGAAAATTACCAATGCGATCGCTCTCTTGAGCAAAAAAGCGATCGCTATCTGGTTCGACTAACAGCATTAGCCAATTTCCCCACCCCGCCATGAGTTCATGCTTTGCTAGATAACGCAGCCCCACAGCCGGATCGGCAATCACATACTTTTTACCCCGCCGCCCATACAAGACTACCCAGTGGTAACCTTGCCAGTGAATAATTGCCGGTAGCGGTAGTTCCTGTAATTTATCAAGAATTTCTGGTGCAGCTTTAACTCCTCTAGCATTAAAACCTAAAGTTTGCGCCCCACGTTTTAACCCCAACAAAGAAGTACCAAGTTGTCCCGTTCCTACAGCTTCACGGACACGGTTAAGGCTAAAAATCCGACCATAGTGTTTGGCGATTGTAGCTAAACAAGCTGCGCCACAATCTTCTTCACTGTGCTGACGAATGAGTTGATAACGCATAAAATATCAATCACACAATCTGGCAATTATTGCCGTCAAATTAACCATCCTGAGCATTAATGACATAAAAAAATCAGCCTGTGGCACAGGTAACGATGATTGCTTATATTGATAATTCCCAGATGCAAACCCAAAAAGCCAGTTATAGCAATTTTTGGATTTGGGGAATGGGTAATAAGTAATTGACACAAAACAACTAAAAATAAGGTTAGAAGCCTTAAAATAGCTTAAATATCAAAAGCCGAGATAAATAAACTTTTTTTGGGCATATTGAGAAATAACAGCTAAAAATTTGTTGGAAGTATTGGGTTATTAAATCTCATCTGAAGCGAAAAGGCGAAGAAATAATTTTAGGGAGTATTGCAGAATGGGCGACGCTAAGGACAGGAAACCGTTAGATGCAAACTACGAAAAACAAGCTATTAACGCTGATGTACCTAACTGGGTAGGCTTCCTCATTGAAAGATACTCAGAAAGCAAAATTTTATGTATCGATACGTTAGATAGAATCTTACATTTTTGCTTCTGGGATGAAGATTCAGTGGCAAATATTAGAATGCAGCGAGAAGATATTCTATCTCACCTGATTGATAATGCTTCCGAAAATGATTTCGATGGAGAAACAACTAAGCTGGCTGGTATAGCTGATAGAATTATCTCGGAGTTAACTACACAAGCAATACAACATTTACCTGAATTTATTGAAGCGCGAGAAGTACTGCTTACTAAAGGTTTTTTTAAATTTCAGAACGGCTCAACTATTGAATGGAACCCTTCAGAAGCAGATTTTTATAAAGCCCAATATGCTGAAGAATTTTTAGATAAATCTTCTATTTTAACTCCCCATATTGAATATCCTAAGCATTGTCGTGTTGCTAATAGGGAAAAACATTAAGATAATTCGTAATTCGTACGTAATTATTTTTAGTAGCCTCTAAATATCACAGCAGGTTGCGAGTAAATGAGGTTATTGATACAAATTACTTCCTCTGCTCCTCTGCTCCCTCTGCTTAAAGGGTAAGGGTTAAAGGTTATTTTTTCCCCCTTTTCCCCTTCACCTTTTGCCCTTAAACCATAAGTATTAAACGCTAATTAACTTAAATTACTAGCATTTAGTGTCTTTAAATACAGGTATAAACTGTATTGTCATTATAAGTTTTCACAAAGCGTCTATGTCTAAGAATTGCCCCTAAATTTGCTAATAAACAGATGCTTGCCAAACCCAACAAAATGTATGTAGGAGCCATAACTACTCCAATCATAAACCAAGCAAGTACATGCAGTATCATGAGTAGAGCAAAGATACTGGCAATTCCAGCAGCTTGCCAGACTTGAATAGCCGGACGATGCAATAGTGTAAAAGTTATTGTCAATGACGTAGCAAGCAGGTTGGCTGGAATTAGAAAAGCACAAATGGCAATGCAGTAAGTGCTTGAGAATTCAGTTAACGTGTTAAAGTCGAGCATTAGTTTTCTAGCTAAGTTGTGAGATTTTAATATGAATTTTTGGCTTGAAAATATTGTAAAGGCAGCAATCTAGAGTAGCTAGTTCTGCACTTAGATATATCCCAAACTGGCATTTCTTGATAACAATGGCTACAACGCCAGTAAATACCACTATTCCTTATATGACGGAGTAAAAAATATGAACAGCAAGGGCAACTATGTTTACTCCACAAAGAGTCACAGGTATATGTAGTTGTATTTATTTGGCTGTTATCAGTTATATTAAGAGTCAGTAATTGACTTGAATTAGTAGATAAAGCCAGCATTTTTTGTCTTCTTTATTGTTGATGGTTTTATAATTAAATTTTAAGAAAAATGAAAAAGTATTCCTATTTATGATATAAACTAGAAAAACTTAATTTAAAAAGATATGACTTAAATTATTTTTTAATCAGTTCTTGTCTTTTGTATTGACACAACATCTATAACTTAGTACCTGGTACTTGGTACAAGCACAACATCTATCATTTCGCCCAATACTAAACCAAATCCAGCTATCACTGTTAAAATTACTAATGCATTTAGTTTGTTTAAACCAGTAAGACGCATTTCTAATTCTGCTAAAACAGTAGTTGCTAGCGGGGTGATAATGAGAATTCCTAAAATAGGGCTATTTACTGCTAAAGCAAATAGTATTATACTGACAATTAAAGAGATAAGAAAAATTGCCAACGAGCTTGGAAGAAAAAAACTCAACGCCCGCTCAAACAGAGAACTATTTTTCCGTCCGCCAAAGAAAACCACAGTTGCTATAAAACTTCCTACAAGCCAAATAATGTGATAAGCAGATAGATACCAACCGAAGAAAGCGTAAGCAACACAAAGTAGCAATAAAGATAAGCTAGTAATTTTCTTTGACAAATCTATGTTCATCACATTTTTTTTGTTAACATAATTCAGAAAAAACGCTCAGAACCAGTCTGTTATATGTAATTATTATAACAAATTATTTACATTAATAAAATACTTATGATATTATTTCTATCCTTTTAACTAAAAACATCTTTGCCTTTGTAAAAGTTCCAAAAACTTTGTTGCAACTAAATATGGTGTCTTCTCATAAAAATAAAGAAACCCCGTGTTTCAGGGGTTCAAAGGGTTATGCTGCTGCAAATGGGTTGCTTGCTAGCTAAATAGCCCCTTTTTAAGAGAATATTTACCAACTGTACTCCTCTAGACCCACCCAGATACTGCCTACCCCAAACCTGTTCTACTTGATAAAGCCCATGTTAAGTAGTTCCTGGGGAGATGCCAGCACGTCAATTGCCACAAAGAAAATCTTGCCTTGCGGATTGAGCAAGAACCGCCATGCTAGATTTATGCCAACACTGTCACCAAACCAGGGAGTTTGCACTTTACCCGTCACTCGAATTTGGGTGAATTCTCCTTCTGCTGCTTCCGATACCCCTCGCTCTGGTATGAGCTTGAGTCCGTAGCATTCTTCGCGCATATAGGCGAGGATGTTCTCCCGACCCACAATCGGTTCTTGGAAAGGGGGTTGCAGGGCACCATCTTCAGCAAATAAAGCCACAGCCTCTTGGAAGTCAAAGGAGTTCATATTTTCCATATAGCTTAGGACGATCAAGTTGTTGATGCCCTCAATGCTGACCTTCGCTCTGGGTGCGATATCTTGAGGTGGAACTACAGGTTCTTTGACTTTTTGGGTGTTAACCGTTGGGGCATACCCCATATTGACAACAATATTTTGTAATACGGTGAGTTGTTGACCCCCTTCAAGTTGACGGATAGCTTGGAGGACATCAGATGCCTGTGGAGACAGTTTATAACTTTCTGGAATGGGAGCCACGATTCCTTGTTTCATCCACTCACCTAATTGATACCAGAAGCCCAACTTGATATTTGTGCCGAAAGATGAATATGTACGGCAGATGGGAGTATCACGATGGTTAACTAGATCGCACATAACTTGCGTTTGCTCTCTAGCAGGCATCTGCTTGATTTGAGTCAGGGTTTTTTCTGCGAAGACCATATTGGCTGCTCCCATAGCAGCAGGAGTGATTGTAACTCCCATCTCAGTATAGGCAAACCAAAGTAAAGCCAACTGATCCTCAGCACTGAGTTGATTGCATGATTCAACTGTAGCTGGAATTGCATTAGCAACTTGAGTTGCTGGAAAAATGGAGCGTGCAGACTCGATAGTAAATGGCATTTTTCAAAATCTCCAGAACGAAATTACATTAATTGATAGTTTTTCAAAAATGGTGATGCTGACTTGAAACTGACGATTCTAACTGCTGTTTAAGACTTAAATCACCATATCTAGGAACATGACTCAAAATCGGTTGCGCGATCGCATCTGAGGACTGTTGGTAAATAGCTAAACAGGCAAGCATAACCAAGAACTCATCAATATCCAGAGGTTTGGTAAACCATAGGTCAAACCCAGTAGACAAACCACGTTGACGCATATTTTCATCGGCGTAGCCTGTCACAGCAATTCCTAACACCACTTGCCCTCGCTCTTTCGCTTTGCTTTTCACTTTTTGAATCAGGGCATAGCCATCTTCGTTGGGCAAGCTAATGTCACTGACGACGATATAAGGTTGCCATTGCTCATATATCTCCAGAGCTTGCGGAACTGAAAACGCTTGTTTTACCTCAACACCATAGAGTTGCAACAGGATCATCATCAAATCGCAGCAATCGACATTATTGTCTACGACAAGTACTTTCAGCCCTTGCAGGGCTGAAAGATTATTAAGAAATCTATTACTTGGATACATAGCTACGCCAATCAAGATTTCATGTGCAACGAGTGCTAAAAACCCTCAGTAATTCCCAAAACGAGTGAAATTTTAGAGAGCAAGAATATAAGATCCTTTCTTCTACAGCATGACAAGTTGCTGTTTGATTTCGAGGGTTATTTGGTTAACTTCAACATGAAAATTAAGAAAATTTTGATAGATGAATTATTTCAAGATTCTTTTACTAAAAAATCTCTATACATCAATTCAAATCATGCTTCAGAAAATCTAAAATACTTATCACTGCTTGTGAGCATTTAGAAAAATAACTATAAATGGTTACTCTATAATTACCTTTTATACATTTATCCAAAGGTAGATTTTTTAAATATATTTTGCTGTGCTTCTTAAATTTTCATTAATATTGAGATTTGGTTTTTTCTCTCTTGGAATTGTTAAAATGTAGTTAAGCTTATATACTAAGACAAAGTTATGGTTGAAAGTAAAAAATTTGATGATACATTAGCTGCAATAGAGTTAAATGCAGCCCGAACATTAAATTGGGATTATAATCAGTTCAAAGATTATTTTAGTTTTACAGTAAACAAGGAAGCTATTGAGATAGTCCTCAAGAATCAAATCGACGAATTTCAGTTAAAAAGTTTAAAGCAAGCTTTGTTAGATTATGGTTTTCAGTACAAAAAAACAGTCAATGATTTGCTCTTGGTTTTTGAGCAAGATGTTGAATTAAGAGAAAGCAGTATTATAGATGGCAATGATGTACAGCAGGACAAATGAAAAATTTTTGTCATTTGTCATTAGTTGTTTTTCCACTTGCTCTGTGTTCCTTGCTTTTTCAAGTCAGCCATTCACGCCGGTTTTGGCATAAACCTTGCCAAAAAAATCTATCTTTCCCATGCTCTGTGCCCATTTTCAAGTCAAGAGTATCTAAATAAATATTAAAATAGTCAGTCATTTGGACTCTTGAGTTATATCTGGAACAGGAATAACAGTAAAGTCGAATAAAATTCTCAATAAGTCTTAGTAAACTAAATTTGAGTGTGGTTTGAGTCAACAATCCTCAAACCCATCTCCAAAATTTAGGCAAGCTAATAGCTTGAGTTAGATGCAGAAATTAACACCTCTGTGTAGGAGAATATTTAAGGTGTTAAATTCTAGCATTAGTTGACTACTATTGATTTAGATTCAAGTTGCGATCGCCCATTAGTGTGATGCGCCAAGGCTGCCATTCCGTGTTCTGATGCACGTAACTCCTTGTCCGAGATTTCTGGCTCCTTAGTATAAACTGAACTCAACAAGATATTCAAAACTCCACTTTCTTCAGCTTGACGGACAGCACGATGCGTAATCAGTTCGCCCACATTCAGAATCACGTTGTCTTCTGGGTCAAGAATGACACGGGTAACTGGACGACCCAATGCTTGTTCAATCCGTTGCTTCTTCATTGCCCTTGTGCTGCGTCCTTGTAGCTTTTCAGACTGCTTTTTCAAGGCTTGCCAGAAACTGTTGAGGTTCTTTTGGGCGATGCTGGCTCCGTCACGCAGTTGAACTTTGGTGTCTAACCAAGTTTCATTAGCGCTAGAACGTGCTGTGGTTGCCAAATGTAAACCCGCAGCGTTGAGTAATTCTGCTTCTTTACCGTAAGCCTGAGTACGATCAAGAATAGATTCGGTCACAATTTGCCCAGATGCGGCAATAATTAAGCCGTCGTTAGCACGCACTGTTTGCAAGACTCTGCGCCCTTTTGCTTGTAGGATCGCTACATTTGCAGCCACCCCATCAACTGAGTGACGCAGATTAGCGACGCTACTTTGAGTTGCGCTCCCAATTTGATTGCTAGTAGATTGGATTGCTGCTTGCAGATTGCGGCTGATGTTTGCAGTTAGACTGCCACCAGTAGCCCGATAAAGTTCATCAAGGATACCCAGGCGATCGGCTGCTTCTGCATCGACTAGGGTGACTTCCTGGCCTTGCAGTAACAATACATTTCCGTCTGGAGTCCGCACATCCTGTTCAACGTGCTTGCCAATCACATATACCTTTTGCTCCGTAGGGTCAATCAGATTATTTGTCAGCGAAGCAGACGCATCTCGATTCAGGTCTTGCAGTTTGCTGCTAGTAGCATCAGTTACCGTCTGCAATTGCTCACTTGCATTCTGCCTTGCTTGTTGTAGACTACGGTTCACGTTCTCTACTGAGCTTTGCAGTTGCTCATTTACGGTTTGAGCTGCTGTTTGCAGTCTGCGGTTAGCAGTCTCAGCTGAGTCTTGGAATCTATCTTCAGTTGCGTTAACAGCTCCTCGGATACCACCGACCTGTTCTGCCATCATTTGAGCAGTTTCTGGAGGCACAAAAGCAACATCAGCACCAATTTTCAGCGTTTCGGGAGCAGGCACAAACGATCGCCCAGAGTAAGCATCGGCAAACACACCACCTGAAACTTCGTATCCTTCCACCAGTCCACTATGCTCATCAAAGAACAAATCAACCAGTCCGCCAAGATCGAGTCCCTCTGTGGTGAGAATTCTCGTGCCTTTCAGCACGATATTCTGGCGCAAAATCTCTTTAATTGCCGGAACACGATGTGCCTCAACAACAGATGCTTTCGAGTTAACGACGATCGCATCTAACCCTATAGCTCGCACCTCTTGCAGAGGAATTACTTTTGCATCCCGAAATAGTCCCTTCTCTTCAACTAAAAAGCCCAAAATTTGATTGCGATTTTGGTCAAAAATTAAATCTCCAATTCGCTCAATTTTTTTACCAGCGTCGTATGTGACGACAACTTTATCGATAATATCGCTACCTTTACGCATTTATTCCTCGCAGTTTTTATTGATTGGGTTGTCCAGTGACTTGTTCGTTAGTTGGCTGACTTTTTAGCTGAAAATCTCGTCCTTCTCGACCAAAACCAGGAACAATATTAATCACACCAAAGTATTCGTAGATTACTCCGAAGATGGCGAGAATAATGATGAGAATGGTGATATTTGCTCCAGTATGAGAGCGATGTCCTACGAGTCTTGGCATTTTTTCCTTTTAGGTTATTGTTATTTTTTATAGCTAGAATTGCTGTCAATTCTCGACAAAATTATTTACACCAAGAATGTAATTTATATACCTATTTGTCGGACTATGACTTAGTTGACTTTGTTCTTTAAAAATAAATAAACTCAAAAGATGTATTTCTAAAGATACATTTTTGATTTACTTTTTTTAGCTGGTGAAGCTATTTCTGCAATAAATATTTTTAGCCTTAATACTATTGTATTACTTAAAAGATAATTTTAGTTCCGTCTAATGGTAGGCTATTGTTAAAAAATTAATTTATCAGTGTAAAATATCCAACTTTTACGCTATTCAAACTTTCCTTAAACCAATTTAATATGAAGTTGCATATATCTAGATCCCCCTAAATCCCCCAGGGTAAGAGCATCTCAATTAGGCTTGACATAAAGGCTGGGAGGAATCTAATGTAGAGTCAATGAAACAAGAATTGAGAACTCGAATCATATAATCATTG